>CAZDOO010000093.1:0-18839 GCA_964507045.1 uncultured Verrucomicrobiota bacterium
CACCGTTGAACCTCTGCAAACTTTGCAGAGGTTCAACGGTGAGGTAACGGTGAGGTGACGGTGAGGCTACGGAGGGGCGCTGGTGCCAGGGTGGGGCCCCATAAGCGCTAACTTAAGGCGGCGGAGTGCGCCCGCCCCCGGGCGCAGCGGCGCAGGAAGTTGGCGGGGCTCCGGAAACTGCTGGAATTTCGCAGGTTTCCACATGGCTGCGCCCGGGGTTGGGCGCACTCCGCTTCCGCTTGCGCGGCTGAGTTGGCGCCTATGGGGTCGGCCCCTCCGAGGAGAGGGGTCCGGCCGAACCTGGGGTGGGGGTGTCGAGAAACGCCCCCCGACTGAATACCGCATAAGTTTTGGCCTGACGGCAACAAGGGTGGTTTGTTACCCTGCGGCCTCATGCGGCGATACTTCCGATTTCGTCTTCAAATGGAGCCGGTCTTTGCTCTGGGTGTATGTCTGGCCATATTAGGCGGGCAGCCGGCGCGCGCAGAGGCGCCCAAACCTGACATCCTTTTGCTCATGCCCGACCAAATGCGGGGTGATTGCCTGTCGCTGCTCGGGCATCCGGTGGTTCGGACCCCGCACTTGGACAAACTGGCGGGGGAAGGGGCGCTTTTCCGCCGGGCGTATTCGACTTGCCCGTCGTGCATTCCCGCGCGCGCGGCGCTGCTCACGGGCCTGTATCCGGCCACTAGCGGAGTAGTGGGCTACGCGGCCAGAGTCATTCCTTATCCTACCCTTCCCAAAGTGCTCGCTGACGCCGGCTACACGACCTTGCTGGTCGGACGATACATGCACCAGAAGCCGGCGGAAGAGTCCTACGGCTACCAGAAGGAAATCCGCGGCTCGACCTATGTTGCTGACGATGACTATGACAAGTTTCTCAAGCAGGCGGCACCGGAAACGGGCGGCATTCGCGACCTCGTCGCCAGGCTAGGGCTGTCCAACAACGGCTGGCAAGCGGCGGCGTGGCCGCTAGCGGACGACTTGCATCCCACGGCTTGGATCGCCCGCCAGGCGCGCAAGACGCTGAAGGAAGTGCCCGCCGAGCAACCGCTGTTCCTGACGGCATCCTTTTACTCACCGCACCCGCCGCTCTTTCCGCCTAAGCGGTACTTTGAAGCTTACAAGGCGCAGAAGCTGCCCGCCCCGGCGCATGGCGACTGGGTGGATTGGCGGGCGCTCTCGCCCGCAGGCGACAAGCAGGGGCATCGCGTGCGGCTGGAGGGGGACGCGCTCCGAGCTGCTGAAGCCGGGTATTTCGGGCTTATTGAGCACCTGGACAACGAGGTCGCGCCGCTGATCGCCGACTTCAAGGAGCGAAGCCGGAAGGCTAAGCGGCCCTGGGTCGTCCTGTTCACGTCGGACCACGGCGAGATGCTCGGCGACCACGGTTTCTTCCGGAAGTGCGAGCCCTTCGAGGGGTCGGCCAACATTCCATTCCTGGTGGCCGGGGCGCCGGAGTTGGGGTTTGTGCGGGGGCTGCGTTCCGAGCAGCCGGTTTGTCTGGAGGATGTGATGCCTACCCTGTTGGCCTTGGCGGGAGCAAGCGTTCCCAAACCGATGGATGGTGTCAGCCTGGTGCCCGTGCTGCGCCGGGAGCGGGGAGAAGTCCGCCAGTGCCTGCACTTTGAGCATGCGCCCTGCTATAGTCCGCAGCAGGCCTTTCAGGCCCTCACCGATGGACATTTCAAATACATCTGGCGGCCTTTGGACGGCACGGAGCACCTGTTTGACCTGGCTCAGGACCCTCGGGAGGAGCACGACCTGGCCAGAGTGGCGTCGCAGCGCGTCTTATTGGAGCAATGGCGCGCGCGACTGGCCGGGCAGCTTGCCGGTCGGCCCGAGGGATTCGCTGACGGCACCAACCTGATTCCCGGCCGGCCTTATCCGGCGCTGCAGGTAAGAACAAAGGGGACGGCTCCAGACTCCAGACCGGTGCCGCCAGGCCAATCCGAGTGATCATCGTTTTCTGAGCGAATTTATGTCACGCCGAAGTTGTCCATCCCTGCTCGCGGTTGCGATGGCGCTCGCGGTTTCGGCCGGCGCCTGCCTGGGCGCCGGTTTGAAAGCAGAGGGTTTGAAGTGTGAGTACCGCGTCAACCCGCTGGGGCTCGGCACTCCTCAACCGCGCCTGAGCTGGCGGCTGGAGGCGTCCGAGCGTGGCCAGCGGCAGACGGCTTACCAGGTCCTTGCCGCAGCTAGTCCGGCCCTGCTGGCCAGGGACAAGGGCGATTTGTGGGACAGCGGGAAAGTGGTTTCAAGTGAATCGGTTCACGTGGTCTATGGCGGCCAGCCGCTTCGTGCCGGGCAGCTGGTGTATTGGAAGGTGCGCGCGTGGGACCGCAATGACCGGCCCTCGGCCTATAGCGCGGCGGCGTGGTGGGAGCTGGGGTTGCTGGCGCCGTCGGATTGGCGCGCGGCCTGGATCACCCGCCCGCGGGCGAAGGCGCGCACAGAGCAGGAGATGTTCGAGGATGACCCCGCGCCGCTGCTGCGAAAAGAGTTTTCGATAGAGAAGAAGCTGCGGCGCGCGCGGGTCTATGTGAGCGGCCTGGGCTACTACGAGCTGCGCCTGAACGGGCAGCGCATCGGGGACCAGGTGCTTGATCCGGGTTGGACTACCTATTCCAAGCGCGTGCTCTACTCAACCTACGATGTGACCGGGCAGTTGAAGCAGGGCCGCAACGCGCTCGGAGCGATGCTCGGCAACGGCTGGTTCAATCCGCTGCCCTTGCGGCTGTGGGGGAAGATCAATCCGCGCGAGCACCTGACCATCGGCGAGCCGCGCATGATTGCCCAGCTTGTGGCCGAGTTCGAGGACGGGACGACGCAAACGATTGTGACGGACGAAAGCTGGAAGGTGGGCAATAGTCCGGTCCTGCGCAACAGCGTCTACCTGGGCGAGGTGTATGACGCGCGGAAGGAGCAGCGCGGCTGGGACAAGCCAGGCTTTGACGATTCGGGGTGGCAGCCGGCGGCAGTGGCGGGCGAGGCGCTGGGGCCGTTGCAGGCGCAGGACGCGCCGCCGATTCGCGTGACGCGCGTGCTTGAGCCGGTCGGGCTTACGGAGCCGAAGCCGGGCGTTTATATCTTTGACCTGGGACAGAACTTTGCCGGTTGGGCGCGGCTGCGGGTGCGCGGGCCGGCCGGGGCGCGCGTGCGGCTCCGCTACGGGGAACTGCTCTACCCCGACGGCACGCTCAACGGGATGACCGCCGTCTGCGGCCAGATCAAGGGAGGCGGCCCCGACTACCGTTACGACGGCAAGGGCATGCCCAAGACAGCCTGGCAGATGGATGAATACATCCTCAAGGGCGAGGGAGAGGAAGTCTATACGCCGCGATTCACCTTCCACGGGTTTCGCTATGTCGAGGTGACGGGCTACCCGGGCAAGCCGAAGCTGGGGGCGCTGGAAGGCTTGCGGCTCAATTCGGATGTGGCGTCCGCCGGCTCATTTGCGTGCTCGAACGAGCGGCTTAACCGGATTCAGGAGATGGTGCTGTGGACGGAACTGAGCAACTTGTTCAGCGTGGAGTCCGACTGCCCGCATCGCGAGAAGTTCGGCTACGGAGGCGACATCGTGGCGGCGGGCGAGATGGCGCTGTACAACTTCGACATGGAGCGTTTCTATGCCAAGGCGGTTCAGGACCTGGTGGATGCAGTGCGTACCAATGGCGGGTTCACGGAGACGGCGCCGTTTGTGGGGATCAGCGACGAGGGGCTGGGGGCGGGTTCCGGGCCGGTGGGCTGGGGCACGGCGCATCCGTTTCTCCTGTGGCGGCTTTACCAGCATTACGGCGACAAGCGGCTGCTGGAGGGGAATTACGAGGCGGTAAAGCGATGGCTGGCGCTGCTGCAATCGCGCGCCCAGGGCGGCATTCTGGACAACGGCATCAGCGATCACGAGAGCCTCGTGCCGAAGCCGCGGGCGCTGACGGGCACGGGCTTTTACTATCTGAACGCCAGGCTGTTCGCCTGCATCGCGCGGGCGCTGGGCAGAGATTCGGACGCCGCGGAAGCCGAGAGCCTGGCGGAGACAATCAAGGCCGCCTTCAACCGGAAGTTCCTTCAGCCGGGCACGGGGCGCTACGACACGGCCACGCAGGCATGCCAGGCGTTTGCGCTGGGCCTGGGCCTGGTGCCGCCCGGGGAACAGGAGCGGGCGCTGGCGGTGCTGGTGCGCGACATCCAGGAGACGCACCAGGGCCATCTGAGCACCGGCATCTTCGGCACCAAGTTCATGCTGCAGGCGCTGATGGATTTGGGCCGGGCGGACGTGGCGTTTGAGATGGTGAACCAGCGCACCTGCCCCGGCTGGGGCCACATGCTGGAGAACGGGGCGACGACGCTCTGGGAGCATTGGGAGTTCAGCGACAACACCTACTCGCATAACCACCCGATGTTTGGGTCGGTCAGCGAATGGTTCTATCGGGGCCTGGGCGGCATCGAGGCCGCGCCGGACGCTGTGGGCTTTGACCGGATCATCATCCGGCCGCAGCCGGTCGGCGACCTGAAATGGGTTAGGGCCAGCTACAATTCTGTGCGGGGCAGGATTGTCAGCGAGTGGAGCCGGAAAGGGGACAGGTTCAAGCTGCGCGTGCGGGTGCCGGTGGGGGTGGTGGCGACAGTGTTCGTGCCCGCCAAAGATGGAACGGCAATCCTGGCGGGCAACAGGCCCGTGGAGCGCGCGCCCGGGGTGATGAGCCTGCAGAAGGAAAAGGGGAGCGCGGTGCTGATGATTGGCGCGGGCGAATACGAGTTCCAGTCGCAGCTTGAAGGGGCGTCCTGCCGGTGATGGCGGGAGCGGCATTTAGTGCTTGGGCAAGACGCCGCGCTTGTGGCTAAATCGGGGCGTGCGACGCAGCTCGAAGTATCGTCTGCCGGGGTCGAGGAGAAGGCCATGGCGCGGTTTTCTTTGGCTGCTGGCATTGGCGGGGCTCGCGGTGGTTGGTTGGATTTGGTGGCACAGCGGCGACGTCCGCCCGCCCGCGCCAAGGCCGAAGCCCGCCAGCACTCCCATGTGGACGCAGGCTGTGGCGCAGCCCAAACCCGCCAGGATAGTCGTCCAGCCCCCGCCCGCGCCTCCTGCGGTCCAACCCCCTCCGCCGCCCGTGGCACCCGCTCCACCACCGCCAGCCGTTGTTCAACCCCACATCGAAGCCCCGCCGCCCGGCGTCTTTCCGCGCCCGGTCCGGGACGTGTTTGAAGCCCAGTTGGCGCTGGCGCGGCAGGCGATATCCTCGGGCTCGCTCGACGGCGTGATCGGGTCGCAGACGCGCGCGGCCCTGCGCGCGTTCCAGCAGAAGGAACATCTGCCCCCTACCGGCGCGCTGGATGCGGCCACCCGGGAGCGGCTGTTGCTGAGCGCTCCGCCCTATGCCAATTACACAGTCACCCCCGACGACCTCGCACGGCTGCAACCCCTGCGCGGCACATGGCTTGGCAAATCCCAGCAGTCGGCGCTGGACTATGAGACCATCCTGGAGTTGGCCGCCGAGAAGAGCCATTCCAACCCCAAGCTTGTGCGCCAGCTCAATCCGTCTGTGGATTGGGAACATGTATCCCCGGGCACAAGCCTGCAACTGCCGGACGTGGTGTATGCCGACGCGGGCGCTAAGGCGGCTTTCGCCGTCATCAGCCTAGCCGGCAAAGTCCTTGAGGCGTTTGACTCCAACACCAACCTGCTCGTGCATTTCCCGTGCAGCATCGCGCAGCGGGTGGAGAAACGGCCTGTGGGCGAGCTGCATGTGGCCGCCATCGCGCCGAACCCGAACTACACCTTCGACCCGGCGGTGTTTCCCGAGTCCGCGGAGGCGCGCGAGTTGAAGAGGAAGCTGATTCTGCCGCCCGGGCCGAACAACCCGGTGGGCGTGGCCTGGATCAGCCTGGACAAGCCCGGCTACGGCATCCACGGCACCCCCGGCCCTGAGCAAGTGGGCCGGACAGAATCGCACGGCTGTTTCCGCCTTGCCAACTGGAACGCGGAATACCTGGTGAAGCTGGTCTGGATCGGGATGCCGGTGTATGTGGAGCCGTGAAGGCCTCGTGCGGGCGAGAGAACTCGCCCGATCGTAGCCGTTGAGCCCGACTTTCCGGCGCTGTCCTGGCAATCAAACGTTATACTCCAGGTCGCTTCGGGTAGGGCGGTCGCTTCACGTCGGCCGGCGGGTACTTCTTCAATTGTTTCATAAGCTCAGCGACGGCGCGCTCAAGCTGCGGGTCGCCGCCGCGGGCCATGGCACCAGGGTCGTCCACTACCTCGATGTCCGGGTCCACGCCGTAGCCCTCGATGATCCATTGGCTGTTGGTGTTGTAAATGGCGAAGGTCGGCACGGTGATGCTGCCGCCGTCCACCAGCGGGGGCGAGCCGGTGATGCCGATCAGGCCGCCCCAGGTGCGCATGCCGATGAGCGGCCCGAGCCCGGATTGCCGGAAGTAGTAGGGGAAGCAGTCGCCGCCCGAGCCGCTCCAGCCGTTGATCAGCATGGCCTTGGGGCCGAAGTGGCTGACGAAGGGCGAAGTCCAGTCCTTGCCGTCGCGCACGGCCCAGTAATTGCGCAGGGGGCGGTCCAGCAGTTCGATGAAGCGGTCGGGTATTTGGCCGCCGCTGTTGAAACGCTCGTCAATCACCAGCCCCGGCTTCGCCACCTGCGCGCGCCACATTCGCACCAGCTCGTTCTGGCCGTTGGCGCCCGTGTCCGGCACATAGACATAGCCCAGCTTGCCGTCGCTTAACTTCTCGACGCGCTTCCGGTTCTCCTCAATCCAGGCCAGGTTGCGCAGCCGCTCCTCGCTGGCGAGCGTCTGGACCAGCACCTCGCGGGCGCCGTCCAGGCTGGGATTGCTGTTAACGGTCAGGAACACCGACTTGTCCGCCAGGCCCTGGAATGCGGCCCACGGGTCCTCTTGCACGTCCAGAGGGTCGCCGTTCACGGCCAGCAGGTAATCGCCTTCGTGGACGTTCGTCAGACCCGGCTGGAGCAACGGCGAGCGTACCTCGCTATCCCAGTCGGCGGCTCTGACAATGTGCTTGATTCGGTAAGCTCCGTTTTCGAGGGAGAAATCGCACCCCAGGCAGCCCACGCCGATGGACGGCCCTTTTTCAACATCGCCGCCGTTGCGGTAGGTGTGGGACGAGTTCAGCTCGGCGATGAGTTCGCCGATCACGTAGTTCACGTCCCAACGGGTGACGGCGTCTTCCAGCAACTGGCCATAACGCTGGCGCATCTCGTTCCAGTTGACCCCGTGCATGCCCGGGTCGTAGAAGTAGTCGCGCTCCAGGCGCCAGACGTCATTGAAGATCTGCCGCCACTCGGTGACAGGGTCAATCTGCGCGTCGAGGCTGCCGGTGCTGATCTTCTTGTCCATCTTCTGCCCTTCCTTGGGTTCGACGATGGCATAGTCGCTGCCCTTGCGCAGCAGCAGCTTTTCCCGGCTGGCGGAAAGCTCGAAGAAGTCGGCGTCGTCAATCACCGTCTTCTCCTCGCGCTTCTCCAGGTCGTAGAACACCACTGGTTTCCGCTCCTCAGCGGCGCCGATGCGCGGAAGACGGTGGAACAGCAGCTTGCCGGACACGGCAGCCAGGTTGCCGAAACGTCCGGCCTTCGGAGGCAGGGTCACCACGCGCTCCTCGAAGCCGGCCAGGTCAATCCCCACCGGCTTGGGCTTATCCTCCTTCTTCTTCTCGTCCTTCTTGTCTGCCTCTTTGGCGTTGTCCTTCTTCGTGTCCTTGTCGGCGGACTTCTTCTCGTCGCCGCTCTTGGCGTCATCCTTCTTGTCTTTGGCCTTGTCGCCCTCCTCGTCGTTGCGCGGGGCGAGCGGAGACAGGACATCTTTGCGCAGCGGCACCGCGGCCAGAACGGCTGAGTTGGCGTAGATCCACGTGTTATCCAGCTCGCTGTAACTCGGCGAGAAGGTGCGGCCCGTGCGGAAGAACAGGTACTTCCCGTCCGGATCGAACACGGGCAGATCATCGTTATAGAAGCCAGAGGTGACCTGGTGCAGCTTGTTGGACTGGCAGTCGTAAAGGACAATAGCCGAGTTGCGGGTGTCGAGGTCCTGCGCCCAGGCGATCCAGCGGCTGTCGGGCGACCAGCCCAGGTTGAAGCCGCTGAGTTCGCCGTGATACATCCAGAGCTGGCGGCCAATGACCCGATTGGTCTTCGCCACAAAGTCGAACAGGTTGATGCGCATCGCCTGGTCAATGAAGCCGATCTGTTTGCTGTCGGGCGACCATTGCGGGCGATAGCGGTAGCCCGGGCCGAGCTTCGTGAGGGTCTGCTCCCCAATCTGGTTCGTGCCCGGGCTGGTTTCGGCGCTGCGCACGGTCAGCTCGTACTCACCCGTGCGGTCGCTGAAATACGCAATCCACTTGCCGTCCGGCGACCACGCGGGATAGCGCTCGGCGGCGCCGGGAGCGCGAGTCAGATTGCGCACCACCCCATGCTCGGCCGGAGCGGAGAAGATCTGGCCGCGCGCTGCGAACAGCGCCCGCTTGCCGGTCGGCGAGACGGTGGCATGCTGGATGTAGCCGGATACACTCTCATGCCGTGGCCTGAGTGTCGCCCGGTCCGTCACCACGCGGATCTCGACCTCGCGCGTCTTCTCGGTTTGCAGATCGAGCAGGTAAAGCCGTCCGGCGTTCTCGAAGACAATGTCCAGGGGCCCAATGCTCGGGAAATGCACGTCGAACTCCTTGAAGAAGGTCACCTGGCGGAACTTGTTCTGCTTCAGATTGCAGGCCCAGAGATTCGCGCGTTTGTTCTCATCGCGGTCGGACAGGAAGTAAAGCGTCTCGCCGTGCCACATCGGCACGGAGTCGGCGGCGGGCGATTGGGTGAGGTTGCGGGCGGTGAGCTTTTCCAGATCGAAGAGCCAGAGGTCGGGATTCATGCCGCCGCGGTAGCGCTTCCAGGTGCGAAAATCCACACTGATCGGCACATAAGCCAACGTCTTGCCGTCGGGCGAGATCGCGCCGAACTCGCCGTAGGGCACGGGCAGTTTCTCCGGCAGCCCGCCTTGCGCCGACACGCGGTAAAGCTGGTTGAACCGGTTCTTGGGACTGGTCATCGAAGTCGCGTAGAGGAGGCTCTGGCCGTCGGGATACCACTCCAGCATCCGATCCGGCGCCCCGTGATGAGTGATCCGCCGTGGCAAACCGCCCGCCACCGGCATCACGTAAATGTCCTCGTTGCCATCGTAGTCGCCCGTAAAGGCGAGCAGCGTGCCATCCGGCGAAAAGCGCGGAAACGACTCCTCGCCCTTCGGCGAACTGAGCCGCACGGCGACGCCGCCGTTCTTATCGGCCACCCAGATGTCGCCGGCATAGACGAAGGCAATTTGCGTGGCCGACACCGTCGGCTGCCGCATCATGCGCGCATCAATGCGCGCGGGGAGCGTCGGTTGGGCCTGTGACACGGACCCAGCCAGTTCGGCGGCAAGTCCAAGCGCCAGCAGCAGGGGACGATGCGAGATTCGGCAGTTCATGCCGCTATCCTGTACCATCCCCGTCCACGAGTCCATCCTGTTGGGGATGGCTGCTGTCCGCGCACGTTCAAGTAGTTGGCGCCCCCAGGGTTCGCGCGGACGCTTGCCTCCATTTTGATTTGCAGGTAATGGATGCTGCATGAATCGCGTTACCCGGCGCACGTTCTTCCAGCAAAGCCTTGCCGCTGCCACCGTCGTTGTGGCAACCCCGCGGGTGCTCCACGCGGGCGGCGCCCGCGACACCGCGGCCATCCCCCAGCCTTGCGCCCCCACCGCCTGGCAGAAGCACGGCGTCATCCTCGAACCGACGGAGGAGTGGGAAGGCGGACACATCCAGAGCTTTACCTGTCCACAGGAACCGCTTGACGGCGACCGCTGGCGAGTCTGGTATTCCGCCTGCGGCAAGCAGTACCTGGTAGCCCGCGCGGAAGGCGCCCTTGGCGGCCCATTCAAGAAGTTCCCCGCCCAGTGCACGCCCGGGGATCCCGGCGACGGGCCGTTCACCATCGGCCATCTGCCGGACAAATGGAACCCGGTCCAGGTCGTGCACCTTCACCTCAAGAATGGCAAACACCGCATCTACTTCTGGGCCCACGGCCCCGGCGTCGTCCGCTACCTCGCCGCGGACAGCGATGACGGCCAACGCTATACCGTCATTGACCCGCTGCGGCCTGTGCTCTACCACCCCTCCGACCGGGCCGCCCACGGCGTGGCCTCGCCCGATGGTTTGCTTATCCACAAGAACCCAAGCCCCGACCGCCCGGCGGATGAGCCGCTCGCCCTGCCGCGCCTCATCTCCAACGACGCCACTAATATCTACCAGCTCCCTGATGGCTCCTTCGAGATGTACAGCGTGGCCTTGCTTTCGGTGCCCAAGAGCGACCCCGCTTACATGGCCCATGACAACGCCCCGGGCCTGTTGCGTGTGATTGACCGTTACACCTCCGCCGATGGGCTGCACTTTGAGACCCGCAAGCGCGTTATCCAGCGCGACGCCCGCGATCCGGCGGACCAGCAGTTCTACTACCTCGCTGCCACGCACACCCCCCGCGGCCGGGTCGGCATGCTGGGCCACTACCGCTGCCAGGCGCAGACGATGGACCTGGAATGGTGCTTCTCCCCGGACGGCTTGACGTGGCACCGCCCCCTCCGCTCGGCCTGGCTGCCGCGCGGTGACGAGCACCAACCCGATTCCTACGGCATCTACGGCCCGAGCTTCCTCGTCCAACGCGGCGGCCAGTGGCATCTCTTCTACACCGCTGTAAACAGCGCGCACAACCACAAGCATTCCCACGGCCCGCCGCGCACGGTTATCATGCACGCGACCACCGGCTCCATCTGGGCTTGAAGGAACCCTGGCTCCCGGCCTGTGCTCCGCCCGTGATGTCGTGCGGGGCGCAGAGCATTGCTCTGCCACCCGCTGGGGGCCAACTCTCCCCCAACAGAGCAATGCCTTGCGCCCCGCCCCGCCGGCCCGGTCCCCCGGACCCCTATCTCACCTGCGCCGTCTGGGTGTTCCCCAGCGCCTTGCGGAGAATCAGCTCCGCCGCCAACTGGTCCTCGCTGCGCTCCTGGCCCGATTCGCTGGCCGCGCCCGCGGCGATCCCCGGCCGCGCCAGGGCCATCCGCCGCAATGCGTCCTCCACAAAGGCCCGCGTCCGCGCGTCGGCGGAAGCCAGCTCCCGGTTGAGCCGAAGGATGTCCTCGCACAACAGCGCGTCCAATCGCTGAGCTGCCCCTTTCGTGTCCCCCTCATGAATTGACTTCAGCGCCGCGTTGACCTTCTGGTCCTGATACAAGCGCCCCACTGTCTGCGCGAGCGCTTCATCCGCCTGAGTCTTGCGCTCCAGGTCGAAGTAAGTTCGTGCCGCCACGATGCTGCCGGCAACCACGGCTATCCCCACCAGGGGAACCAGCCAATCTATTTCCAGATATTTTGTCTTCATAACTTTCAGCATTCACCAATTTTGTGCCACCGCCGCTTCCGGGTTGTCACACTTCTGCAAAATCCCGCATCTGCCCACCCTCTCATCCCGCAGCCCGGCCATCGGGCCTCACTGCTTTCTTAAGCAAAACCCGCCGGACGTTACGGAGAATCTGGCGCCTCGCAGCTCAGGAGGTGAATAGGAAAATCCATAAGCCCGACCAACCCGAGAAGGGTGACGAGCAAACCCGCAAAAGCCGCTCACAGTGTCTATTCGCTAGCTAGCCGGTTGACTCGCATAGGCGCACTCCGCTGCCTTAAATTAGCGCTGATGGGTATTACCCCAGCCTGAGCATTACAGGCGGGCGCGCAAAAAGGAATTTCTTATCAGTTCGCGCCTGTCACGCGCACTGCTCTCACCGGCCCTCTCACCCCGGCTGGTGGGCAGTACGCGCTCCAGTCGCTCCCGCATCCTTCACGCCAGCCAGCGTCCGATCGTAAGCGGCGATGGCTTCGTCCAGCCGGTTCAGTTCATGGAGGCACTTGCCGAGATTGTTCCAGCTGGCTGCGTCGGCGGGGCTCAAGCCGGCGGCCTGGCAGAAGAGGCTGGTGGACGTAGCAACTTCGTTGCGCGTCCGCCTGCATTCATGCCAGCTATCAGTTACAACTTCCACGTCCCGCGCATTTTGCGGCTCAGCAGGCGGCGGTTGGCTTCTTCGTCCCTGGGGAAGCGTTCCTGCTGCGGGTCCCAGACTAGCTGGCGGTTGAAATGCAGGGCGATTTCGCTGAGGTGGCAGAGCGTGTCGGATTGGACGGACTCGTCTATTGGGCACACGGTCTGGGCGCGGCTCTTGACGCAGTCCAGGAAGTTGCGGGTGTGGTCGGGGCTCCTGGCAAGCTGGACCTTGAAGGTGTCTTCGGTCCGGTCAATGAGGCTGTCGGGCTGGAGGTTGATGCCGCCGCGGTCAACGTGGACCCAGCCGTCGGCGCCTTCGAAGGCGGTGCCGTGGTCGGTTATGCGGCGGTAGCGTGCTTTCCATTCCTGCTCGTGTTCCCAAATGTCGCATGACGGGGCTTCCGGGTTGGGATGATTGGGAGTGCCTTCGAAGCGGAGGGTGACGCCGCTGCCGAACTTCATATTGACGTTCCACGCGGTGGCAGTGTCGCAGATGCCGTCGGCGTGGAAGGCGCCGCGGCCATCCACTTCGACCGGGCCATTGAGCAGCTCGCCGCCGCCCCAGGCGGCGATGTCCAGCGGGTGGATGCCCCAGCCGGCGATGAAGCCGACGGCCAGGTCGCGAATATACCACCAGGTCTTCTTGGCGCCGGGGCCGGCGACCAGGTCCTGCGTGTGCGGGCGGGCGGGCGCCGGCCCGAGCCAGAGGTTATAGTCCAGGCCGGGCGGAACCGGCACGACTTGGGTGGAGCCGCCCGGGGCGCTGGCGGGGGCCCAGACATTGATGTGCTGGAGCTTGCCGATGCAGCCGTTGCGGACGAGTTCGCACGCGAGGCGGAAGATGCGCGAGGAGCGTTGCTGAGTGCCGAATTGGAAGACGCGTTTGTGGCGATGGACTTCTTTGCGTAGAGCCCAGTCTTCGGTGAGGTTGAGGCCCATCGGTTTTTCGAGATAGACATCTTTGCCGGCGCGCACCGCCGCCAGCGCGGTCAAGACGTGCCAATGATCGGGCGTGGCGATGAGGACAGCGTCAATGTCCTTGCGGGCGACCAGCTCACGGAAGTCGCCGTAGGTGGCGCAGTCCTTGTTCTGGTAGCGCTGGTTGACCCGGTCGCAGGCCTGGTCGAGGTGTCCCTTCATGACGTCGCAGACGGCGATGACTTGGGCGTCTTTCTGGTTCAGGAAGTTGCGCATGTCTCCCTGGCCTTGCGGACCGAGGCCGATGCACCCGACGGTAATGCGGCTGCCGGGGGCGACGTTGCCCGCCTTGCCGAGCGCGGAGGCCGGGACGAGCGAGGGAAACGCAGCAGTGCTGAGTGCCAGGCCGGCGGTTTGCTTGAGGAAGTGGCGGCGGGTGGAGGAGTTGGTTTGCATAAGGTTCTGCGTCTAAAGTTTTGAGGCTGCGGGTTGTTCGCGCTGTGCGGAAAGATTGGCACGGGAAAAAACAGGTGGGAAGCATAAAGAGGGCAGGCACGCGGTCGTGGCGTCCAGGGCCGAGTCGCGGGCGCAGCGGCGGGCAGCCGGTCGGGTTTGAACGCTCAACCCGTATCCCGGTTTGAGGGACGCACCACGGGGAATGAAACTCTTCCGGGAAGGTGGTGAATATGCAGCGGCACGCAATCGGACTCCAGACACTGTGACGTCAAGAGCCATGATTCTCACCCACTAGTCTGACTGGATTGGGCTTCAAAGAGGCGGATGTTTCCAATCCTGCAACGGTATTCGCTTTCGGCGCTCGCCTTGCGGCACATTCTGGACGGCTTTGATTCCGCGAGCGGCCGAGACGACCGCGCAGCATTAGGGGAAAATGAGGTTTGCACTGCGCGAGAATACCGGGCTATTCTGGGCGCACATTGATTCGCCGCCAACTTGCAACCGGTGACCGGCTAGAGCGGAAGCGAGCATGGCTGAAAGATCCTCGACCCGCTTCAACCCGCGTACGCCAACGTATGACCATGAAAATCCTCCACACGCTTTTCCTCGCCGCGCTGCTGTTTGCGGCCACTCCAATGCAACAAGCATTCGCGGCGTTGCCCGGCGGCTTCAGTGCGGTAGCCACGACCAATGCGGAGGCGCTCGCCGCCGCGAAGTTCGCGGTCACCGCGCACGATGTGAAGCTGCAGTTTCAAGCCATCGAAACCGCCGAGCGCCAGGTTGTCGCGGGCTTGAATTACCGGCTCACGCTGCACGTTTCCGACGCCGGCAAGGCTCGCCGCGCCGCCGCCGTCGTTTGGCGCAAGCTTGACGGCTCCCACGAGTTAACCTCGTGGAACTGGCTGGACGATGCCCCCGCGCAGGCCGGTTGGCTGAAGTCGGAGTTCATATACGAGCGGGGGCCATATCCGCAGATTCACGCCACGACGATTGTCGAGACGCCGACGGGCCTGGTGTCCGCGTGGTTCGGCGGCACGCGCGAGAAGCATCCCGACGTCTGTATCTGGAGCTCGCGCCTCGTGGACGGCAAATGGAGCGCAAGCGTCGAAACCGCCAACGGCGTGCAACCCGATGGCACGCGATATCCGACATGGAACCCGGTGCTGTTCCAGCCGCGCAGCGGTCCGCTGATGCTCTTCTACAAAGTTGGTCCGAGTCCCGAGCAATGGTGGGGTGAACTCAAGACCTCCACCGACGGCGGCAAGACCTGGGGCGTCGCGCGCAAACTTCCGGAAGGGTTCCTTGGCCCCATTAAGAACAAACCCGTGCAGCTGGCGAACGGCGACATCCTCTGCCCCACGAGCACTGAGACGCACGAGAATCCAAGCAGATGGAGCGTGCATTTCGAGCGCAGCAGCGACCTCGGCAAGACGTGGCAGAAGATCGGCCCGGTGAACGACGGCGTGAAGATTCAGGCCATCCAGCCGAGCATCCTGTTTCTCGGCGGGGACAAACTGCTGGCGCTGGGCCGCTCGCGACAGGACCGCGTGTTCGAGGTGCGTTCTGATGATGGCGGCAAGACCTGGGGACCGATGACGCTCGGCACGCTGCCTAACAACAACTCCGGCACGGACGCCGTGACGCTCAAGGACGGGCGTCACCTCATTGTTTACAACCACGTCGGCGGCACGCCCGGCAAATGGGGCGGCAAACGCACGCCGCTGAATCTCGCCGTCTCGTCGGACGCGAAGGGCTGGCAGGCCGCGCTCGTGCTCGAAAGCGACCCCGGCGAATACAGCTACCCCGCCATTATCCAGACCAGCGACGGCCTTGTGCACATCACCTACACCTGGCACCGCAAGAGCGTTAAGCACGTCATCATCAATCCCGCCTTGCTGGCGTTGAGGCCCATTCTGAATGGCCAGTGGCCCACAGGACCTTCAGAGCAATGAAATCGCTGTCCTGACGCCAAGCAGATTCCTCTGATTTGCCCGCCTATCAAGAATGTCCGCTGGTGTTCGTCTTCCTGCCACCAGCGCGGCTTGCCTTGACCACAAGCTGACCTTCGGGCCGACTAGGTTAAACCGAATCGCAAGGGGGCTGTCACGCCCACGGTACGCCGGGATGCTTTTTCTGGAGCGCGGGCTTAAGCTTCGGGTAGGTGTTCGTCCTGAACGCAGTCCAGTTGCAGGTGGCTTCCAGGCGTTTGCCATCGGGGGCGCAGAGCCAGAGCTTGACCGGCAACCGGCCCTCGCAGATGTGCGGGTGCGCCTTGAGCGCGAAACACTCGTGCAGTTTCACCTGCAGCTCGGGCGAGTTCGGCTGGCCATCCTCGTCCCGCGCGCGCTCCGGATACAGCAGCTTGAGCTTCCGGCCGTCCGGCCAGGCAATGCTTGTGGGCGCAAGTTCGTCCAGCCAGCCAAGCTGCTCACGGGCCAGGGCGCGGAGAAAGGTCTCGCGCAGCGGTGTCGTCTGCGCCTCCTTGGCCAGCGTGAGCCCCTCGAACGCGCGCGCCAGGCAGTTGGCAACCGCCGCGTCGTCAAAGGGCGGGAACTCCAACTCGGGCATGGCGGCCACCACCAGGTTTACCCGCCCGATGAACTGCTTGACCTCGTGGTTGAACAGCGGCAGCTCGAACCAGCCCTTCCGCTGCGCCTCGGCCAGGCAGCGGCCGGAAGCCCGCGGGTCCGCTTCGCGCTGGTGCTCATGATGAATGACCAAGTCGCGAAAGCGGACCAGTCTCACCGCCGCGACGCGCTTGTGGGTGCGATCATAAAGGTGCTCGACGTTCGACGTGACTTGCTCCGGGAACGTCTCCTCAACCCACTCGCGCTTCACGGCTGTGGCCAGCCCGAGCAGCGTCAGGGTCTCCGAGCCGCGCCCGGTCACCTCGCGAATGGTCGCCGCCACAAACAGCGGCGCGGCTTGCACCACGCTCTCCCTCATCAAGGTCCCATGCCGCCCCTCGGTCAGATCGCATTCTAGCGTTCCCTGGTCGTGTCGGAGGCAGAGTTGGTCAATGAAACCCGCCATGAGGCAGCGGGGCAGGGGATCGGCAGGAGCAGTGGTACATGGTGCGTGTTGCGTATATGTGCCATCGGCCGGCTTCAATTCCCCCTCCGCGCCCCGGATCAGGCCCTGCTGCCGGGCGATCTGCATGATCTGCTCGAATGTCTGTTCCACCTGCCGCGCCGTCTGGGCGTGTATGCCGTAGCGGCGGCAGGTCTCGACACCGAAGCCGCTCTTCTTCGCGAACTGGTAGGCGCGCAGGAGCGTGTAGAAATCCGACTCCGGGCTTGCCTCGAACAGCTCGCGTGCTTCCGCGATGTGCTTGTCGTCCCGGCCAAGGCGCATGAGCATGTCGCGCCCGCTGACCAGCGCGGCGCACAATGCCGCCGCGGGCACGCAGCCGAACTTGGCGGCCTCGACCAGCATGCGCGAGTAGCGCGGGTGCATCGGCAGCTTGAGCATCTGCCGCCCAATCGGCGTCAGGTCCACGGTACTGGACACGGCAGTTTGTCCTTCCAGACGTGAATCCCGCAGTGCTCCCAGCGTGATGAGCAATTGCTCGGCCCGCTCTACGGCTTGCGGGTCGGGCTTGTCCAGCCAGTCGAACTCCGCGGCGCGTTTGATGCCCAGCGAGTGCAGGAGCAGGACCACCTCGGCCAGGTCGCTGCGCTGGATTTCCGGCGTGTTGCGCTCGGGACGATTAAGCTGGCCGCTTTCGGTCCAGAGCCGGTGGCAGGTGCCCGGCGCGGTCCGTCCGGCGCGGCCCTTGCGCTGCTCGGCCGAGGCCCGGCTGATGGGCTCGAGGAAGAGCGTGCCGATGCCGCGCTCGGCATCATAGCGCGCAACCCGGGCCAGGCCGCCGTCCACGACGTGGCGAATGCCATCAATGGTGACCGAGGTCTCCGCGACGTTGGTGGCCACAACCACCTTGCGCAGCGGGTTGGGCGCGAAGGCGAGGTCCTGCTGCTCGGGCGGCAAGTCGCCGTGCAAGGGGATCAGGGCGAGGCGCTCGTCGGCGCGGATGGCCCGAGCGGCGGCTATGGTGGCGTTGATCTCGCCCATTCCGGGCATGAAGACGAGTATGTCGCCGGCGTCGCCGGCGTTGATGATCTGCTCCACCGTATCGGCGGCCTGCTCGGTGATTGGCCGCTCGTCGTGCTGGCTCAAGTAGCGCACTTCCACTGGAAAGCTCTGCCCCTCCGAGTGCAGGACCGGCGTCTCGCCTGCCCCCGCCGCTCCAGCCAGGTAATCGGCTACCGGCTCCGCTTCGAGCGTCGCCGACATAACGGCCATCTTGAGGTTAGGGCGGTCGTTTTGCTGCAGGCTTTTCACGAGCGCCAGCGCCACGTCGCTCAGCAGGTTGCGCTCGTGAAACTCGTCGAAGATCACCACCCCCACAGCGGACAGTGTGCGGTCGTCCTGCAGCCAGCGCAGGAGAATGCCCTCCGTCACGTAGCTGATGCGCGTGCCGAGGCTGGTCTGGTCTTCGAAGCGAATCTGGTAGCCGACCTCCGTGCCCAACTGGCACTTGCGCTCCCACGCGACCCGTGCGGCCACCGTCCGCGCCGCCACGCGGCGCGGTTGGAGCACGACAATTTTCTTGTCCCCGGCCAGGCCGGCGTCCAGCAGCATCTGCGGGACCTGCGTGGTCTTGCCGGAGCCCGTCGGCGCCACCAGCACGAGCCGATTCCCGGTTCGCAGCGTTTGGACAATCTGCGAATGAATGTCCCAAATGGGCAGGGAGGCGGGGCTCACAGATGTCGGAGCGCCAGGGCCAGGGCCGTGAGGGCCAGCATCAGCCCGCTGGGCATGAATCTTCGGGTCTTGGCCAGCCGGAGAGCGAACACAACCAGCAACGCCGCCATGATCACATCCGCCAGCCCGCGGGCGAGGCCCTTCCCAAAGAGCCCCGGGATGGCCGTCAGGATCAGCGCCGCCGCGGCTACAGCAGAGGTCATCAGGGATACTTTGCTCCCAGCCTTCAGGAACCCCATGAGTCCGCCGGCAAGCAACAGCAAGATGTAAACCCAGAGCACGGTATGCGGGTGCATAGATACTTTGTGCGCGGAATGTAGCCGCATGCTGCCGCAAAGGACACCAGGAAATGCTGGAAGACAGGTCCGGGAGTGTCAGCGTCCGCGCGAGCCCTGACTTCGGCCCCTTCCCACAGGATATTGGGGCTCGCGGGGACGCTCGCCAGAGGGACGCCTGCACGTTCAAGGTATTGATCAGCTCATCGAGTTTGGAGGCGGGGGCCCGGACCTCGGCTTGCGTGGGCGGGTTGGAGACGCTCAGGCACGGCGTATAATCCTCAACTTTCAACCTCAAAAATGCACCTTGGAGAAGCAGCTTTGTTAGATTTCGAGGAAA
>CAZDOO010000094.1:0-18469 GCA_964507045.1 uncultured Verrucomicrobiota bacterium
CAACGGTCAGTGGCTCACCCTCTGGAACTGACTCACCACTTTTAATCACACCCGGGAGAAGGTGGCCACCGTGCGCAAAGCCACAGCCATCGTGGAGGAGGAACTCCAGAATACTGGCGCATTCCAGTACCTGGCGGTGCTACTCAACGACTGCGCCACCGGCATCCGCCACGGGAAACGCGAATTCGGGCAGATTATCGTGGTGCGCTGCATTGACAGTGTGGATGCGCGCCAAGCGACGGTGCGGGAGTTGTCATGGCCGACGCTCCACCGCCTCAGCCGCCGCATTACCGCCATCCCGGGAGTCAACCGTTGCGTGTACGATCTGACCCCCAAGCCGCCCGCCACGGTGGAGTACATCTGAGTGAAGACAGAGCCAAAGCACAGGAGCTGACCCTATGAAACCGAACATTCGCATCATGCCGTGCCTGGACATGCAGAACGGCCGGGTAGTCAAAGGCGTGCGTTTCGTGGACATCAAGGACGCCGGGGATCCGGCAGCCTGCGCCAAAGCTTATTGCGCGGCGGGCGCCGATGAACTGGCCATGCTGGATATTACCGCCACGGTCGAGAACCGCGACACCATGCTGGAGGTCGTCAAACGCGTGGCCGCCGCCACAACCGTCCCCTTCACGGTGGGCGGGGGCATCAAAGATGTGGCTTCGGCGTGCGCCGTCATCGGGGCAGGGGCAAACAAGGTATCCACCAGCAGTGCCGCGTTTCGCAATCCCAAGGTTATCGCGGAGATGATCCGAGAGCTGGGGGCCGAGAAGGTCACCGTGGCGATTGACGTGGACCGCAATCCGTCGCTGCCCTCGGGCTACGAAGTGTTTGTGGACGGCGGTCGCACCGCCACGGGCACGGACGCGCTGGAATGGGCTCGTCAGGTTGCTGGACAGGGCGTGCGCTGCATTCTGCCGACCAGCAAGGCGACCGATGGTGTCCGCACTGGGTTCGATCTGCCATTGATCCGCATGATTGCGTCGGCCACGAAGGCGGACGTTGTGGCTTCGGGCGGGGCCGGAACCATGGAACATTTCCGCGAGGCCGCCGAGGCGGGAGCGACGGTGCTGCTGGCGGCCTCGGTGTTTCACTTTGGCCTGATTCGTATTCCCGAGCTGAAGCAGTTCCTTCGGGGCTGCGGCCTGAACGTGAATCTGACAGCCAAGTAACAAAGTTTCAATATGGGTGGCCTTTTTGGTGTGGTTTCAAGAGACGATTGCGTCAGCGACCTGTTCTACGGGACCGATTACCATTCACATCTGGGCACCCGCCGCGGCGGACTGGCGGTGCATCATGGCGCCGGCTGCACGCGCTACATCCACGACATCAGCAACGCCCAGTTCCGATCCAAGTTTGAACACGACGTCCTCAAGCTGAAGGGGCGGATGGGCATCGGGGTGATCAGCGACACGGAGGACCAGCCGCTGATCATCGGCTCGCACCTGGGCAACTACGCCATCGTCACGGTGGGGCGAATTGCGAACATGGCCGAACTGGTGAAGAAGGCGTTTGGCCTGCGCTCGGCGCATTTTTCGGAGATGAGCGGCGCCGAAATCAACCCGACCGAGCTGGTGGCCCTGTACATCAACCAGGGGGCGACCTTCGCCGAGGGCATCCAGATCGCCCAGGACGCCATCGCCGGCTCCTGTTCCATGCTGCTGCTGACCGACGGAGGCGTGTACGCGGCCCGCGACAAACTGGGCCGGACGCCGATCATCCTCGGCCAGAAAGCCGGGGCCTACGCCGCCACGCTGGAAGCGTGCGCGTTTCCCAATCTGGGCTACGAATCCCTGCGCGACCTTGGGCCGGGTGAAGTCGTCCGCTTGACGCCGGAGGGCGTCGAAACGATCGCGCTGCCCGGCTCGCGCTGCCAGATCTGCGCGTTCCTGTGGGTTTACTACGGTTACCCGGCGTCCACTTATGAGGGCATTAACACGGAAGACTGCCGCTACCGGTGCGGCGCGGCGCTGGCCCGGCGGGATTCTACGCCCGTGGACGTGGTGGCGGGCATTCCCGACTCCGGCACAGGCCACGCGATGGGTTACGCCCAAGCCCGAGGCGTGCCGTTTCGCCGGCCGTTCGTGAAATACACCCCCACCTGGTCACGCAGCTTCATGCCCCAGGACCAGTCCATGCGCGACCTGGTGGCCCGTATGAAGATCATCCCGATCAAGGAGCTGATCCGCGGGCAGCGGCTGCTGTTCTGCGAGGATTCGATCGTGCGCGGCACCCAGCTCACTGATACGGTCCGGCGCATCTTTGATTGCGGGGCGAAGGAAGTCCATATGCGGCCGGCTTGCCCCCCGCTGATCTTCGGCTGCAAGTTTCTGAATTTCTCCCGCTCCCGATCGGAGTTGGACCTGGCCGGCCGGCGCGCCATCAAAGAAATGGAAGGACACGATGGCCCCCCGCCGCCCGAGTATGTCCATCCCGACTCGGCGCAATACCACGCGATGGTCGAGCGCATACGTCATCGGCTGGGATTGACCACGCTCCAGTACCAGCAGCTCGACGACCTGATCAAATCCATCGGCCTGCCCAGGGAGAAGCTCTGCACCTACTGCTGGGACGGCAAAGAATAGCCAGGGCGAGTTGAACGTCTCCCGTTAGGAAGTCAGCGTCGCCACCGGCTTGGGCTCCGGCAGCAGCCTCCGCACCAGCCAAGCGGTGAGCAGGGTGATGATCGCGCCGATCAGGGTGTACCAGGGCCAGAAGATTTCGGTGCCGATGGTCTTCAGCCAGAGGGCTTTGGTGCACTCGAACTTGGGCAGGAGCTGAATGGCGGCCATTGTGGCCAGGGACACAACCATGCCGGTGACGACGGGGATGCCGCGGCCCTTCTTCCAGAAGATGGCCAGCGCGAGGCCGCCGACCAGCGCGCCGCTGGTGAGCCCGCGCAGGGCGAAGGCCGCGTTCAAGACGAAGGGAACCTGGCGGCTCAGCGAAGCCACGATGATGAGCGCGGCGGCCCACACGACGGTGGAGATCTTGCTGAAGCGCAGGAAAAAGCCTTCGCTGCGCCCGGGAATGACATGCTTGACGAAGTCCATGGTGGAAACGGACGCCAGGGAGGTGAGTGCCGAGCTGACCGAAGACATGGCGGCGGAAAGGATGGCGACGATCAGAAAGCCCTTCAGCAGGTGCGGCACCTCGGTCATCATGAAGATGGGGAAGATGAAGTCGTTGGCGGTGATGCCGGAGCCGGGGCGGGTTTCGGGCAGCGGGATCTGGAACGGGTGGCCCTGGTAGAAGACCCAGAGCATCGCGCCGACGAGCAGGAAGATCAGGAAGAGGGGAAAGATGACCACGGCGCTCAGGATGAGGGCTTTGCGGCCGTCGGCGACGTTCTTGCAGGCCAGCACGCGTTGGACGATTAACTGCTCAGCGCCGTGCGAGGATAGCACCACCACGGTACCGCCGATAACGCCCATCCAGATGTTGAAGGGCGCGTCGAGCAGGAATTTCGTGAGCGAGACGCCGGGCGGCGGGGCCGCGTTAAGCCAGTGCAGCTTGCCGCCCGCGGCGGCTTTCGAGAATACCGCGCTCACGCCGCCATCCACCAGCGTTGGGATGTAGCACAGGGCAAAAACGCCGCCGAGCAGGAAAAGGCCGAACTGGACGGCGTCGGTCCAGATGACCGCCTTGACGCCGCCGACGTAGGTGTAGAGCAGCGAGAGGATCACGAACAGCAGGATGGCGCCGAGGATAGGGTCGCCCGTGCCGAACCCGAGCACCTTGTCGCCCAGAATCAGTTTTACCGGGATGCTGGCGACATAGACGCGCACGCCCGCGGCCAGGGTTTCGCTGATGAGGAAGAAGCCGCCGGCGGTCTGGCGGGCCGAGGCGCCAAAGGTGTTGGCGAACAGTTGGTAGGGGGAATAAATCTCGCCCTTAAAGTAATGGGGCACCAGAACGATGGCCAGGATGATGCGGGCGATGACGTAGCCTATGATCATCTGGATGAAGGCGATGTTGCCGCCGTAGGCCATCGCCGGCACGCCGATGATCGTCAGCGCGCTGGTTTCGGCGGCGACGATGGACAGGCCGATGCCCCACCACGGGACGTTTTTGCTGCCGAGGAAGTAATCGCGCGTGTTGTGCTGGTCTTTGCCGAACCACAGCCCGAGCGCAATGATGCCAAGCACGTAAAGGAGGATGATGATCCAATCGCCCGCATTGAAGTAGCTGTTCATCACATCAAGAGCCCTCATTAAGCGGGAGATCGGCTTTTCCCGCGAGCCCAAACTTCACCATAGCGCCCAATTGCCCGGTCGTGTGGGGCATGGGCGGGGCGGCGGTTTCGCAAACCCCGTCAGGAGGGAACCGGCAAGTTGCCACGCTCGCCGAACAGGTCCTGTTCAACGGGCTTGGTCCGGGCGTGCCGGGCCAGCCAGGCGGGCAAGTCCGAGACCCGATGCAGATCGTCCTCGGGCAGCGGGGTGACGCCCAGCTTTAGGAGTTCGCGGTTGCCCTTGGGCACCTTCGCGCCGTCTCGAGCAAACACGGGGCACCAGCCGGCTTTGAGGGCCTCGACGGCGCCGGCCCAAGTGCCGCCGGTTTCGAAATCGCTGCTCACTACCACCGCGAAGTCGGCCAGCCCGTAGATCAGTTTGTTGCGGCCCATCGCCGCGCCGACCGAAAAGCCGGCGCTGGGGGCGTAGGGGGTCAACAGCACCAATTGGCCGTCGAGCAGCAACTGACGCAGGTCGGGCTGCCGAACCGTCCTCTCCAGGCTGTCAGCCAAAATGCCGATGGCTTGGCTGCCGGCTTCGAGCGCCGCGCCCATCGCCAGTCGATCGGTGCCGCGGGCACCGCCTGAAATCACCGGCAAACGGGTGGCCGCCTTGCGCCCCACCTCCTGGGCGAAAGCGGTGCCCGCTTCATCAATGTTGCGGGAGCCGATGACCGCCACGCCGCCCCGGCGCAGCAGTTGGATGTCGCCCGCGCCGAACAGGACGGTCGGTGCCTGGTGCTTCAACGTATCACGCAACTTCTTCGGATAGAGATCGTCGGGGCGAGTGACAGCCCACAGGCCGCGGGAGAACAGTCCTTCCAATTCCAGCGCCAGGCGGCCGGAGCGACCCAGCAATTGCACGATGCGTTCGGCGTCACCGGGGAGAATAGCCAGTTCCCTGGCTAGCTCAGCGGCCGTGCGGCCATGCAGCGCGGCTGGCAGCTTCAGCGTTGAGCCGTGGATTTGCCGCGCCAGCTTGTTCCACTCGGAGAGGGTGAATGGAGCCGGTCCATTCGCGGCCGTGCCGTTCGGCAAGCCAAAGGCCGAACACAAGGCCAGCAAGACCATGCCGTCGTCGCTAAGGTAATCGCTCAAGTTCATTCACTTGCTTAACCGCCCCGGGGCGCTGTCTTTGCCAAGGCGAACGGATACACCGGGCCGCTGCCTTGGTGCTGCAACAATACTGCCGCCAGGGTTAACGTCCATCCTGAATCCACCATGTCGTCCACCAGCAGGACCGGGACCGGTGGCAAAGTCGGCGCGACGCTGGGGGTCGAGACCACGCGCTGGGTCAAGGGCTGCGGCGTCCCGCCAATCCCGCGGTCGGCGGCGGCGGCACCGGCAGGGGCCAGGGTTGGCGCTGCGGCAACTTGAAATGCCCTCAGCACATTGCGCAACTGCTGTGAGCTGTTCTGCATCTCCTTTTGGGGCCGCTTGGTGTGGTGCTTGCGCAAGGCCGGGACGAAAGGCAAGCCCAAGCCAGCGGCCAGGCGTTCGGCAAAGTCGCGCACCAGTTCCGCATGGTGTTCGGATGGCACCGCGGTGACCCACTGGGGTGGCGGGTCCGGCTTCCATCTGCCTTGAATCAGTTCCGCCGCGGCCTGCACCAGCGCATCACTGAAGCGGCCGGTCTCATACTTGCCGCGGGCCACCTCGCGCCCCCAGCCGGCATCGCCGTACATGCAGAGCACGCGCCCGGACTGGGCGCGCAACTGCTTGGGAATCAGCACCTTGGGACGGCCGTTATCGTAATGTTCGATCGCCTCGGGGAGCACCTGATGCACCTCCGTCAGCGTCGGTGCCGGCCAGCGATTGCGCGGTTCGAGGACCAATGCGTCATGCCGGAGGAAATCCACTGCTGCCTGGACCAGCTCTGGCGCCGCCGCCCGCCGATGGGTTTGGCCGGAGCAGTTCATGCAGTTGCCGCACGGCGCCGCCGCCGGGTCGTCCAGCGCGCGGGCCAGGAATTCCATCAGGCAGCCGGAGTGCTCGACATAGCGCTTGATCTCCGCCAGCTCGGCATACCGCTGCCGGGTGACCTGTTCGAAGCGGGCGATGTCGGGCTGCCAGCGGTTGGCGGTGCGGCTGTAGCCGGCGCGGTCGTGTTCGACGGCTCCCTCGACCTCCAGCAGTTTGAGCGCCTTTTCCATGGCCGTGCGGCTGTGGTTCAACTCGGCGCCTATTTGACCGAGCGTTAACGTCCCCGCCTTGCCCAGCACTTCGAGCACGCTCGTCATCACCGCCAGCGGCGGGAAGGCGCTATTGATGAAGTATTCGGAAATCTCGTCATCCTCGCATCCGCTCAGGAGGATGCCGAAGGCCGACTCGACGGCGCGGCCGGCGCGGCCGACTTGCTGGTAGTAGGCAACTACCGAGCCCGGCCGCTGGAAGTGGATGACGAAGCCGAGGTCGGGCTTGTCGAATCCCATGCCCAAAGCTACAGTGGCCACCAGCGCCTTGATCTCATTGCCGAGGAGCAGTTGCTCGGCTTCGATGCGGTCACCGGCTTCGAGGTCGGCGTGGTAGGGGCGCGCGGCGAGGCCCTGTTGCTGCAGCCATTGGGCGACGCGGCGCGCGTCCTGCACCGTAAGGGTGTAGATGATTCCGCTGCCGGGCAATTGCGGGAGGAAGTGCGCCAGCCACGCCAGCCGTTCGGCCTGGCTGTCGAGCTTGATATTGAAGAGCTTGAGCGAATGCCGGACCAGCGGCCCGCGCAGGACATGCAGGTGGGGGACCTGGGACTCGATGTCCCGCACCACACGGTCGTTGGCGGTGGCGGTGGTGCAGATGACCGGGACGTTAGGTGGCAGCGAGCGCAGCACCCGCACAATGCGACGGTAGTCCGGGCGAAAGTCGTGGCCCCAGTCCGAAATACAATGGGCCTCATCCACCACAAACATGCCGATGCTGCCCTGAATGAGCGGCAGCAGCTTGTTCAGGAAGGCGCTATTGCCCAGCCGCTCAGGCGAAACCATCAGCACGTCCACCTGGTTTGCCTGCAGGGCGGCCTCGACCTGCTCCCAGTCCTCCAGGTTCTGGCTGTGAATCGTGGCGGCGCGGACGCCCGCTTTCTCCGCGGCCTGAATCTGGTTCCGCATGAGGGAAAGCAGCGGGCTGATGAGCAGCGTCGGCCCGGCCCCGGCGTCGCGCAGGATCTTGGCCGCGAGGAAATAAACAATGCTCTTGCCCCAGCCCGTGCGCTGCACCACCAGCAGCCGCTGCCGCTGGTTGGCCGCCAGGTCAATAGCCTCCCACTGCCCATCGCGAAACCGGGCCGTCGGGCCGAGCATTTGCTGCAGCAGTGCCAGGGTAGCCGCCTTCTCCATTGCAGAGGCTATCTTTAGGCAAGGAGGCGCCCCAGTAAAGGGGAAATGAGCGGCTTGCAAAGCGCCCTGGAATACCCAGGCTTGGGCAAGGACGCCTTCTTCGAGGCCGTGGACCGTTTACCGTGCTTACTATCTGCGCCCCAAGCCGATCCTGCGCAATATCAAGACCATGCTCGAAGACAAGGAAGCCTTTGTCTGCCCCCTATTGGGCCCAAAAGCACAAGGGCCGCCATTGCTGGCGGCCCTTGGTAAGTCAGAAAAACTTACGGCGATTACACCTTGCGGCGCCGGGAGATGCAAAACATCCCCAACCCGCCAAGCAGACCCAGAGCAAAGGTCGAGGGCTCGGGAACCACGCTAAAATTGTCGAAGGCTGACCCCCCGGTGCCTGTCGTTGAAACTGCAATGCCTACTGTGGCATAGGTGAACATGTAAGGGTTAGCGCCCGCTCCGGCCACGTTCCAAATGCTACCCCCCAAGACATCATCCACGTAGAAGGACAGCTTGACCTTGGTGGAATCATTCGGGTCCACGCTTCCCCAGACGTCCATCCTGTGCCACGCGCCGGTGCCACGGTTGGCCGCACTTGTCAAAGAGAACCAGCCGCCAGTTCCACCATCAGCCGTCGTGGCCACGGCACCGTCGCCGTAAACCGCCCCGGATATTGCTGAATAGCGGGCCATGTACTTGTTGCCGACGCCGGTGTTATAGACGCCCATCTGTAAGGCAGTTTGGAGCCCAGCTCCCCACGCACCAGTATAAGCATAGAGGCCACAGGCGTCGCGCGACCCACCGCCATCGTAGAGTCTGAACGACCAGTGCACACTGGGCACGGCGATGGTATTCCCGGCGCCAAAAGCCCTCACGATACGGTAAGAAGCTGAACTTGTTACTTCCACGTCGTTCGGTGAACTCCACGGGGTTGGGGTGGATTGAGAAAGCTGTAATCCCGTTCCAGTGGGGGTGGTGCCATTCCACGCGGCCAGCAAAGCAGCTTGATTCGCGTATGAATCGAAGTAGTCAATCAGATCCGCCCGAGCGGTGAGGGTTAGCGCTGCCCCGATTGCGGTGATTGCCAGGAGGGTTTTGTTTTTCATAGTATGCTTAAAACAACATGTTCAAACTCTGACACGCTGAGAATTGCGGATTTTACGGAAGCAGTCAACAGTTTTCTTTGCTTTTTTTGACTCTCCAGCCTCGCATATTCATGTGAGGCAAACGGAGGCAGGGATCCGTGGTTTACTAATTCCTCGGGCTGGTATTGCGATTGATCGAACGGGGGGATGGCAGCTAGAATGGGCGCAGCGCTAATGAACTTTGACTGGAAGAACCGCCGGCCGTGGCTCATCGGCCTCGCGCTCTTGCTGATTACCCTGGCCGTGTATTGGCCGGTTCTTAATTGCGAGTTCATCAATTACGATGACCACCCCTACGTGGTGGGGAATCCGCACGTCCATGCCGGCCTGACTCTAGAGAATTGCCGCTGGGCTTTCGGTATCGGCTATGCCTGCAACTGGCATCCGGTGACGTGGCTGTCGCACATGGCCGATTGCCAACTCTTTGGCCTTGACCCTCGCGGGCATCATCTGACGAATCTGCTCCTTCACCTGGCCAACACGCTCCTGCTCTTTGGGGTGTTGTGGCGAATGATTAGCGCGGCAGGAGGAAGGGAGAAGGAAGAATGCAGAATGCAGAATGCAGAATGCGGGGAAAAGCATTCGGAGGCGCTCTGGGGCAGCGCCTTGGTGGCGGCACTTTTCGCCCTGCACCCGCTTCACGTCCAATCCGTTGCCTGGGTGGCCGAGCGCAAGGACTTGCTGAGCACATTCTTCTTCCTGCTCACGCTCTGGGCGTACGTTCGGAGTGCGGAGTGCGGAGTGCGGAGTGCGGAGTCCAAAGTCCAAGGTGGACCACAGACCACGGACCACGCATCACGTTTCACGTTTCACGTTTCACGCTTCTACCTCTTGGCATTAGTTTTCTTCGCCCTGGGCTTGATGAGCAAACCCATGCTCGTCACGCTGCCCTTTATATTGCTCTTGCTGGACTATTGGCCGCTGAACAGGAGTGCGGAGTGCGGAATGCGGAATGCGAAATTGGGGAAGACCGGGGTTGGTTCCGCTCCCGCACGGCGTTGGGCCTGGTTGGTGGCGGAGAAAGCCCCGTTCTTTGCATTGTCCGCCGCGTCGTGCGTGATCACGGTTTTAGCGCAAAGGCGCGGCGGGGCGGTGGTGCCGCTCCAGGTCATTCCCTTTGATGCGCGCTGCTGGAACGCGCTGGTTTCATACTTGCGCTACGGGGGCAAGCTCCTCTGGCCGAGCGACCTGGCGGTGATTTACCCCTATGTCTTTCAATGGCCGTTCTGGGTTATCGGCCTCGCTATTGTTTTCTTGCTGGGGATGACCTTTCTCGCGCTCAAATGGCGGCGGACAGCGCCCTATTTGCCGGTGGGCTGGTTCTGGTTCCTTGGAACGCTGGTGCCGGTTATCGGGTTGGTCCAGGTGGGGGAGCAGGCGATGGCGGATCGTTACACTTACATTCCGTCCATCGGGTTCTTCATTCTCATTAGCTGGACCATCTGGCGACTGGCAGCCTGCTGGCCGCGGTGGCGGCCGACTTTGGCCCTCGGCGCCACGCTCGCGCTAATTGCATGCGGATGGGCGACCCGCCTTCAGGTGCGGTACTGGCGGGATGGGGTTGCCCTATTCGAGCATGCGCTGGCGGTAACCGAAAACAATGCGGTGGCGCATGCGACCCTCGGGTTAGCGCTGATGGACAAAGACAGACTTGCGGAGGCGGTCGAGCAGTATGAGACGGCTTTGCGCATCAGCCCGGATTACTCGCTGGCGCATAACGATCTCGGCGTGACATTAGCGCGCTTGGCGCGGTTTGACGAGGCCATCGCCCATTACCAGGCGGCGCTTCAACTCAATCCGAAGGATGCGGAGGCACATTTCAACCTGGCCAACGCTTTGAACCCGGGGTTTGTGGACACGTATGCGGCGAGCGCAAGCGTGCCGAATCGCCGGACCGACGCGCAGCGGGCGCGCGAGCACTACCAAACCGCGCTGAGTCTGTACCCGCACTACCTCAACGCGCACATTAACTGGGGGAACCTGGAGCTTACCTTGGGACAACCCGAGGTTGCCATCACTCACTACCGCGAAGCCCTCCGCATTGATTCCCTCTCTGCCCTAGCTCATCTTAACCTGGGCAACGCGCTGGCGCAGATGGGAAAGACCAACGACGCCATTAGCGCCTACACGAGAGCGGTTGACATTGAGCCGGGGGACAGCCTGGGCCGGTTTCGATTGGCCAATCTGCTCGTAAGCCGGGGGGAGCTTGAAAGAGCGATTCCCCATTATCGGCAGATCGTTAAGCTGAACCCCGGTCATTTCGTGGCGCGCTGCAACCTGGGCAGCGCCCTCGCCCAACTGGGAGAACACGAGGAAGCCTTGCGCTGTTTCACCGAGGTTATCCGAACTCAGTCCGACTATCCGGATGCCCACGTAAACCTGGCGAAGCTCCTGGCGGAACAAGGGGACCTGGCTGGGGCGCTTCGGGAGATCTTTGAAGCGCTGCGCCTGGTGCCGGACAGTCCGGAGCTGCACCGCCAGGCAGCGCTCTGGCTGTCGCGCCAGGGCAAGCTGCAGGATGCGGTCGTGCAGTTCTCGGCAGTCGTAAAACTCACTCCTGCTGATCCCGGGGCACACTATGACCTTGGTCTGGCCCTGGCTAGACTTGGCCAGAGCGATCAAGCAGTGGCCCACTTTCGCGAAGCCGTTCGGTTGAAACCGAACCATGTGCTGGCCTTGAATAACCTGGCCTGGATTCTGGCCACGCACGAAAAGGCGGAACTCCGCAACGGCGCGGAGGCGATCAGCCTGGCGGCGCGGGCTTGTGTGCTAACAGACCATAAGGAACCACTCGTGCTGGGCACTTTGGCCGCTGCCTACGCCGAGGCGGGACGCTTTAGTGAGGCGGTTGAAACCACCCAAAAAACCTGCGAACTGGCAGTGGCCGCAGGCGACAAGGACATGGCCGCCACGGCGACAGCGCGACTGGAACTGTACCAGGCCGGGAAACCTTGCCGCGAATCCCCGGCAGCGAAACCCCGTTAAGCCGCGCCGCAGCAAGCCCGTGCGGCAATCTCACTTCACGCCTGGCTGCTGCCGATGAGCTTGGCCCGAGGCAACAGCAATCGCCCGCGCTTGAAGCGCCGTGGCGAGTGCCTTGTCAAGCTGGCCAGCCTCACCGTAGGCCGCCGCGAGGGTGTCGCGTGCGCTGTAGCGTGCTGCAGACCGCCAGGATATGCCGGTCCTGTCGAGTTTGCTTCCTTGCTGGCGCACCGCCAACGGCCATGCTAAGCATGGCGTGTGTTCCAGAGCCGGCCCATAAGATATGTGTTTGGTACGGCGCTTGTGCTTGTGCCGCCGACGGTCCTGGCCGCGTTGATCTGCAAGTATAGTGTCAACGTGCCTTATTGGGACGAATGGGAGGCGGATCTCGCCGGCATTTTCGAGAAGTTTGCCACCGGGCATCTCAACTTCGGGGATCTCTTTGCGCAACACAACGAGGGACGATTCTTCTTCCCTCGAATTCTCTTCCTCGTGCTGGGAAATCTTACGCATGGGGACGTTCGCTACGTGATGGCGGCGAACTTTGTGATGGTCTGCCTGACCGTCTTGATGATCTGCCGGCTTGCGGTTCCCGGGTATCAAGACAAGCCGTTCGCCAGGTTCGCGGTCAGCTTCCTAACAAGCCTACTGCTCTTTTCTCCGGTCAACCATGAGGCTTGGCTTTGGGGGCTCCAAATAGTTTGCGGCGTGCCCCTGGCCTGCATTACCGGCGGGCTGCTCATTGCCCGCCAGCCAGCCAGCACGTCAATCAAGTTGCTGGGGTGTGCCGCGCTTTCGATCGTAAGCACCTTCTCCTTCAGCAATGGATTCCTGTGTTGGATCGTGCTTGCGCCGGCGCTGTTCTGCTTTGACGATTCTAAAGGCATGCCTGGCGCAAAGCGGGCGCTGGTTTTATGGCTGGCGGGCTTCGCGGTCTGTGAGGCCGTTTACTTTTACGGCTATCAGCATCCGTCCGGCTACCGGCCTCTATCAGAGCTCTGGCTGGGTGTTGCCGAGCACCCGTCGCGTTCGGCCCAATACTTTTTCACCTTCCTCGGCGCTCCCCTGGCCGCTGCTGCCAGCAATCCCCTGGGTCCGGCGACATTCCTTGGGGGTATCTCGGTTCTGCTGTTCGCCGCCGCCGGTTTTGGTGTGTTTGCCTCCAGGAACAACCGCGAGTTGAAGGATAAGGCCGCGCCGTGGGTGCTGATCGGCGGCTATGCTGTGCTGAGCGCAATTCTGGCTACCGGCTCGCGCGCATCGCAATTTGGCCCGACCCAGGCTTTGAGTCCACGCTACGGCATCTTTGGAATCACTTTGCTGGTGGCTGTAATCCACCTGCTCCCGCTCCTGGTTTTCGACGCGCAGCAGCGAAGCCGTCCCTCGCGCACCTTCGGGCGGTTGGCCAATGGCGGGATGGTAGGTTTGGCCGCTGGAGTATGCGTGGCGCAGCTGTGGGCGTTCCCGGCACATGTCTATGGGTTGAGATGTGAGCGGGGGGACAGGCTGCTCGCCAAGAGCTGCCTGGCCTTCATCAACGTGCTCCCCGAGCAGCCGGCGGTAATGGACGTGCTTTATCCCAACTACCAACGTTTGAAACCGATGGTTGCGTCGCTGGCAAGGCAAGGCCTTCTCCATCCGCCGCCGTTCGCTCACTCCCCCACCAATCTCTTCCGCCAGGCCCCGCCGGGAGCGGACAAATACCTCGGTTTCTTTGAGCGCTGCGAGCGGGTAGGCACCAATGATCTGGTGTTGGCCGGATGGGCGCTCTCGCCCACCCAACCCCGAGAAGCTGACGCCGTCCTGCTGACCTATGAGCGGGAAGATGGCGGACCTAGACTGTTCGGCCTGATGAGAGCCAGAGTCCTGCGAGACGACCTGGGATCACTCTATGGCGTGGATCCTTATTGCTACTCCGGTTGGGAAAGAATTTGCACGCTGAGCGACCTGCCGAAAGGATCGCTGGTGCTCCGTGCCTGGTCCTATGACTCGGAGCGGCAAATCGCGTTGCCACTGGCGGGAACCGCCTCTCTCGATAACAGGTAGCCGCCCGCTGGTTTCGCGGAGTCAGGAAGCTTTCTCCGGCGCCGCGCTCTTGCGGCCCATCAATCGCCGCCTCTCGCTTATTGCCGCGAACGCCGCCGGATCAGGGAGCCAGCGAGCCCCAGCCCGCCGAGGAGGCCGAGCGCAAGCGTGGAAGGCTCGGGGATCACGACGAGAACGTCGTCATACCACATGCCGTAGGGCGAAGTGAGACCTGAACCCATGACCACCCAGTTGAACGGGTCGGTCACGGTGCTGCTCACCGTCTTGCTCAGGATGTCATCAATGTAGAACTGGTATTGCGCAGTCGAACCCACGAGGCTGCCGAGGACCCGCGCCTCATGCCAGCCCACGGAACGGTCCGGGGCGGCGGGGTCATCCAGGGGAAACCAATTCGGTCCGCCGAACGCTACGCGTCCGTCGTATTTCGTGGTGGTCACACTGCCATAGTGGCCTACCGCCAGGATCTGTTGGAGGGTGCCGCTCGGGTTGCCGCCCGCATAGGCATAAAGCATCCCATAACTCCGCGCGTAGCTGCCCGTGCCGATGGAGTCATAAAACCGGAAGCTGAAGTCCAACAGGGAAACCGGCGCATCGAAGCCGATCGCCCGGCGGCTTTGCTGGGCAACCATCGGCGCCTGGTAGATGGAGTTGGGACTGGACCAAGCTCGTGAGGTATCGAGCGTCATGGCGGTGCCCGGCGTTGACCAGACCGCGTTCAAGGCCGTTTGGTCGGCGTAGCTGTCAAAGTTGTCGAACAGCGAAGCCGCGTAGGTGTTTGAGGTGAGGATAAGCTGGGAAACTCCCAGCACGATGAGATGCGGGATTGTCTTCATAGCGTGACAATAGGTGCAACTTATGGAGCCTAGCCAGCACAATTTCAGCGAGCTTCGCGGGGACCGGGTGCGGGCGGCTGGAACGCGGAAAGCAGCTTCGCTTACCCGGCGCGGTGGGGCGGGGGGCCGGGGCGGGGCTGGGGGGCGCGGAGTTTGCGGTAAACCCAGCCTTCGAGCGGACGGAGCGGGCGCAGCAACCGGTAGAGCCGCGGCGAGTAGATGAGCCAGATCCGCACCACCGAGAGGAACATCACCAGCGAGGTGCCGACCAGCGTGACTTTGGAGCCGATCTTGTCCGTCCATTCCGTCGGCACCTCGCGGATGTGGTAGCCGGCACGCTTGAGGGAATAGAGCAGGTTGATGTCGAACGCCATATCGGCGATGCGCAGGGAGGAGTGCACCTTCTCGACCGCTTCACGGCGCATGACTTTGGCGCCGCATTGCGTGTCGTGGAGGTTCATCCGGAACAGGACCTGCACAATGAGATGGAACGCCCGGCTGGCAAACTGCCGCCGGCCGGTTTGCTCGACGTGCAGCACGGCGCCGGGCAGCCAGCGCGAGCCGATGACGCAGTCCGCGCCGCCGATATGCTTGACCAGGTCGTGAAACGCGTGTGGCGGCGTCGCGCCGTCGGCGTCCACGTAGCCGATGAGATCGGCCAGCGGGGCCAGCTTGAGTCCTTCGATCAGGGCGCCGCCTTTGCCGATGGGTTCCGGGAAGTCCAGGGCCGTGACGGCGGGATAGTCCGTGCCGACGCGGCGCACCACGCCGAGGGTGTCGTCGGTGCAGCCGTTCAGGACGACGACCAGTTGGAATTTGCCGTGGTATTGCTCCTGGAAATAGCGGGCGTAGTCCCGCAGCACCGGTTCGATGCGCAGCGCTTCATTGTAAGCCGGGATCAGGAGCAGCAGGCTGGGCTCGGTCACGCCGATTACTTACCAGAGCCCGGCAAAAAGGCAACGGGCTTGTTGGGCCGGGCTCAAAGGGTCCAATGGCGCGGGGCGTGGCGCTGCAGGAACCAGACGGTGCCCAGCTTGGCGAGCGCCTCGGGCTTGACTTCCTTTTCCAGACGGGGAAAGGCCTTGCGTTCCTCTAGCTGGAAATGCCGGCGCGACGCGGCCATGGCTCCCCGGAACAGTCTCCGGGCGCCGGCGATGTTGCGAGCCGACTGAAGCCGGATGACCTGGCTGTCAATTTCCTGATGTTCGTGGCAGCAACGGTCGTAATAATGCTCGCTCCTTCCGGCAGGGTCCTGGGCGAGCATGAACAAATCCGCCTCCACCTTCGCGTGGCTGAGCAGCAGCCCCTCGACCAGGCGTGCCAGTCGCTTCACTTCCTCCAGCCGTTCGAGGCGGGGCAGCAGCTCTTCGATCTGGTCAAACAGGGCCCGGAACATCTGGTGCTCGGCGCTTAAAACCCGCGTGATGGGAATCATGCCAGCTAACATAACAGAGAAGCGGGGAAGCACAACCGCGGCAGCTTGACGGGGTACCGCTGTATTGCCAGACTCGGCCTATGAAACGACGCGCCTTCCTCAAATCTGTCGCCTTCACGGGAGCCGCCGGGCTCATCCTGCCCCGCACCCGGCTCTTCGGAGCGGCCGCACCCAGCAACAAGTTGAACCTCGCCCTGATTGGCACCTGGGGCCGCGGCGAAGCCCATTTCGGCGGCCTGGCCGGCGAGAATGTCGTTGCCTTGTGCGACGTGGACGAGAAGCACCTGGCATTCGGGGCGCAGAAGTTCCCACAGGCCAAGCAGCACGTGGACTGGCGGAAGTGCCTTGGCCAGAAGGACATCGAGGCGGTGGTCTGCTGCACGGCCGATCACACCCACGCTTTCATCGCCAACTGGGCGATGAACCGCGGCCAGCACATCTACTGCGAGAAGCCGCTGGCCAACTGCGTTGAGGAGGCCCGCGTGGTGCGCGCCACCTACCTCAAAAACAAGGACAAGCTGGCCACGCAGGTCGGCACCCAGCGCCACGAGCACGAGAATTTCAACCGGGTTCGCGAGCTGATCCAGGACGGCGTGATCGGCGAGCTGCAGGAAGTGAGCGCGTGGGGAAACCGGCAGTTGCCCAAGCCCGGCTACCTGCCGGCAGCGGGCGAACCGCCGCCGCATTTGCATTACGATTTGTGGCTGGGGCCCTCGCCCGCGCATCCCTACAATCCGGGTTACTTCGCCGGAGGCCCCGGGATGAATTGCCTGTCCTGGAACATGTTCTGGGACTTTGGCAGCGGCCAGGTGGGCGACATGGGCAGCCACACCATGGACATCGCCTGGAACGCCATTGACGCCAGTCTGCCGACCTCGGCCGAGGGCAAGGGCGATCCCGTCAATCCCGAAGTCACGCCGGTCAAGCTGGAGATGCATTTCGAGCTGCCGGCCAACGCCTGGCGCCAGGCCATCCGCGTTTCGTGGTACCAGGGGGGCGCCATGCCCGAGTCGCCGGTGCGCTACCTGGACTTGAATCAGATTGATCACGGGGCGCTTTTTGAAGGCAGCAAGGGCTGCCTGGTGGCGGATTTCAAATCGCGCGCATTGTTTCCGCATGGCAACCAGGCTGACTTGACCTATTACAAGTCGCGGCCCAAGTCCGCCCTATTGCCGCCGGTGGGCAATTTCCAGCGGCAATGGATCAATGCCTGCAAGGGCAGCCTCAAGACCGCCTGCGACTTCGACTACGCGGGCCGGATGATCGAGATGATGATGCTGGGCCTGGCGGCCTACCGCGTCGGCCGCAAGATCAACTACGACGGCGCGGCGGGCCGCGTCACCGACTGCCCGGAGGCCAACGAACTGCTGGCCCGCAAGTACCGGGCGGGTTGGACGCTGAATGGGTAAAGGAATGCTGCAACTATGAACACAATTCGCATATTCGCACACGCCGGCGTCGCCCGGTTGGTTCTGGCCGGCCTGTTGATTGTCGGTGTGGCCGGCTGTTACAGCGCACCCAAGGCAGCAACCCCCAAGACCTTCCGCGTGATGAGCTACAACATCCATCACGGCGCCGGGCTGGACGGCAAGGTGGACTTCCAGCGCATCGCCGACCTGATCAAGCGCGAGCAGGCGGACATTGTCGCGCTGCAGGAGGTGGACAAGGGCGCGCGGCGGACCGAGGGACGCGATTGCCCCGCCGAGCTGGCGGCGCTGACCGGTATGACCTGCGTGTTCAGTAACAACTTCCATTTCCAGGGCGGCGAATACGGCAACGCCGTGCTGACACGCTTTCCCGTCAAGCGCTGGACCAACCGGCACTACCAGATGCCTCGCCCCGACGAACAGCGCGGCCTCTTGCAGGTGGTGCTGGATGTTCATGGGTGCGAGCTGGTCTTCCTGGATACCCACGTTGACTACCGCAGCGACGATACCGGGCGGCTGGGGAATGTGGCGGAGATTCTGGAGGTCACTCAAGCTTGCCGCGGCCGGCCGGTCATCCTTTGCGGGGATTTCAACGACACCCCCGGCAGCCGCATGCACCAGAAGCTTGCCCAGGCGTTTACCGATACCTGGACGGTTGCCGGAGCGGGCGACGGATTCACCATTCCGGCGGAGAAGCCCGCCAAGCGCATTGACTTCATCTGGCTGTCGAAGGGCAGCGCTGTGCAGCCGGTCAAGGCGTGGGTGCCGGAAACCCGGGCGTCCGATCACTTGCCAGTGGTGGTGGAATTCGGCTGGCGGTGAGCTGCGGAGCGTAGTTCGAGCCCACCACCACGAATTCGGCCGAGCAAGGCAAATACGAGACTTGGCCGCTCAAACCCCGTTTTCCAGTTACTTCGCCTGCTTCTGGAGGCTCGGCATGCCTCATCAGGGCGCAATCCTGACTCCGTAGTCCCACCATAGCCTCACCGTATCCTCACCGTCACCCCTCCCTAGCACCTCTCATAAACTATGAGAGGTGCTAGGGAG
>CAZDOO010000095.1:0-18040 GCA_964507045.1 uncultured Verrucomicrobiota bacterium
CAAGGGGTGCGGCGCGCATCCCGGCCTGTAACAAACGCCTGTATTCCTGTCGGCTAGGCCCGGAGTTGACCCGAAGGCCGACCAGAATGTCGGCGCCTGGCCCTGAAAGTGAGATGCGCCTCCTGCAGCTTGTCGGTTATCGCCTTGGGTATCCAAGCCCAGTGCACTGCTTGCAGCCAATGGAGGATGCGCTAGTCCATGTTCCAGGCCTGAACGCTGAGCCCTTCGGTTGTATCCACCCGGATCTGGTGCGTCTCACCCGGCTCCAGCCAAATATAGTTGTCGTCGGCGGTAAAGGTGTCCAGGTGCCCCAACCGCAACACGGCCACACCCACGGCAGGCCATTTGCCAGCGTTGGTCACCGTCGCTCGGCCAGGGGTAGTCCGCAGGCTGACGGTGGTCCGGGGCAGTTTGAACAGGCTGCCTTTCGCCGCCTCGTAATTCACGAAATAGAACGTCCGGTCGGCCAGGGCGCCATTCTTCCTTACCTCGGCGACCACCAGCAGCGGCGCCGTACCCGTCTGCGCCGCCGTGAGCGTGAATTCGCCGAGCTTGCGCGGCGGGTGGATGGTGCCGCTGCCGCGGTACGATTCGCTTTTCACAAGCCGCAGTTCCGCGTCGTAGGCCCGCACCGCCACGTCCCACCGGGTTTTCCGGAGGGCATTCGCGTCGTCCAGGAGAAACACCGGCCAGGAGACGGCCTGGCCGGTGGCGTTGACGCTGTTGAAAATCACGCAGGCGTGCAAGGGGGCGAAGGCGTCCTGGAAGAAGTAGTGGCCGATTTTCGGCGCGCCGTACCAGTCGGCGCACGACCAACTGGCTGCGGGGTAGTTATCGTTCATCTTGTAATAGAGCGCGCCGGTGCATTGCGGCCAGCGGGTGCGGGCGCGCTCGAGCGTGTGTCTCACGCCGACAACCTGCGACAACTGGGAGCCGGTAACGAACGTCTTGAGGTCGGTCGGCGCGACGAAGTATTCCGAATACTGGCTCAGCCGCGACCAGTCCTGGGCGCTGCCGAAAATGGGGGTGTGGTGGATCAGGCTCCCACCTTCCGGCGCCGGCCAAACGCTCTTCTCGTTGTCCGGCAGGTAGCGCAGGACCGATTCATAGACCGGCATGCAGGCCAGGCCGAACTCGCCCCAGAACGGCGCCGTCATGTTCAGGTTGTGGTCAAGCGGCTGCCGCCCCCAGTAGCAGTTGTAGTTGTGCTGGCTGCCGCCCCACGGCTCGCCCCGATGAAAAGGCCGGGTGCCGTCCAGCTCCACGGCGTAGCGGCCCATCATGTCAATAGCCTTGCCGAAGGGGTTGCCGGACTCGTTGCCGCCGCCATACATGGCGAGGGCGGGGTGGTGGCGCAGGCGCAGCGTGTTCCGCCGCACCGTTTCTTCCAGCGCATCGTAGGGCTGCACCAGATGGCTGTCCCACGCCGTGGGCCATTCCTGGAGGACCATGATGCCGTAGCGGTCGCACAGGTCGTAGAACTCGTCCGTTTCCGGCGCGCCCGAGCCCCAGCCTCGCACCATCTGCACATGCTGGAGCCGGGCAAGCGTGAGAAACCGCTCGTAGCGTTCCCGGGAGAAGTCCATGGAGGAGTCCATCGTGCACCAGCCGTTGCCCTTCACGAAGACGGGGTGTTTGTTGATGACAAAGGTCCAGTTGAACAGGTTGTCGCACGGGCCCCCGGGCAGCGGCGCCATCTCGATCGTGCGCAGGCCGAACGTGATCTGCTTGAAATCCGGCCCGCCGCCGCCGTGCGGCTCAAAGGACAGCTGCAGGCGATACAGGTTTGGCTCGCCCAGGTCGTTCGGCCACCAGAGGTGCGGTGAAGGAATCTTGAAGCGGAGATGAACCCTCCGGCTTCCCTCGCCGGACTTCACGTCTTCCACGAAGCAGCAGGTCTTGCCCGTGAAATTGTCCGGCTGGAGCGTGCCGGACAATCTGCCGGACCATCCCTCGGCGGGCCCTTGCAGGTCGGCCACCAGGTCCACTGCGCCCTTCGCGGCGTCGCGGGTGGCCACGAACGGGTGAAGGATGCGCACCGCCGGCGCGCCTTCGATCCGGACTGGGCGCCAGATCCCCAGGGCCGGGATGCTCGAGTAGTGCCATCCCCAGACGTTGTTGAACACGACCGTCTTTCTCCAATCGGGATTGTCCCACGCCTGCGGATCGCCCGGGGCGGGATCAAGTTTCACGATGAGGGTGTTGTCGTCGCGCAGCAGGGGGGCTACGTCGAACTCCGGGCCGCCGAACATGCCGTCGTGGTTGCCCAGAAACTGCCCATTCAGCCAGACGCCGCAGCGAATCGCCACGCCGTCGAAGACCAGCCTCTCCTGGCGGCTTCCCGGCAGCCGGTGGAACTTGCGTTTGAACCACCAGGTCTTGAAGCTCTGCTTGTGCGCGATGGCATCATTGCGCCCGAACTTCGGGTCCGGAATCCTTCCGGCCGCGACGAGCGCCGTGTGGACACTGCCCGGAACTCGCGCGCCGATGGCATCTGCCCACGGCTTGCTCAGCCGCTCCTCCGCGGCGCCGCCCTCCGCCATTTCCCAATCCCCGTCCAGCGAGATGACGGGTGGCCCGGCCGGGTGGGCGAGCGCTCCCGTCCTGAGGGTGATGGACTCCGCCCTGGAATCCAGGGGCGAGGGGCCGGGCTGGTAGCTGCGCCGGTCCAGCTCGTCCATCGAGATGCGCTGAATCTGCTTGATGACCGCGGGATTGTGCAGCGGCGACAGGTCGGCAATCTCGCCCCGGGCGCTGAGCCGGTCCATGCGCCAAAGACCAACGGTCTGCGCGTCGGCGGCGAAGGGTCCGGCGGGCACATTTTCAATCGCCCGCACGCCCCGGGAGAGGCGGATCTCATCAATCAGCCCGTCGCACTTCAGATCGTGGCTGGCGGCGGCGGTGCCAAAGGTGAGCGGGCCGGGCTGACGCGGGGGCTGGTCCCCGCGGGTTACGGTCTGGCTGGCGACCTCCTGGGCATCTACGTAGAGCCGGACGCGGTTGGTTTCAAGCACCAGCGCCAGGTAGTGCCACTGGCCATCCGTGATCGCGCGGGCGGACTTGATTTCCGCCGGCGCATAACCGGGCAGATACACGCTGAAGACGCCGCTGGCGGCGTACGAATAGATCTCCCAGTGCGAGCCGGAGGCTTTGGGCTCATTGGCGACGATCAGGTTGAAGGCATCCTTGCTCTGGAGCAACGCCCAGCACTCCACGGTCAGCGGCGGCTGGATGTAAGCCTCCTGCGCGGCGGCGGCAGGCCGCGCCTCGCGGGCATCGAGCGCACGGCCGAACTTCCCCGGGACCAGCGGTGTCGGTTCGGCGGCGGCGAGCAGGGGCAGGAGCGACAGGAGGAGAGGAGCGATGGTTTTCATAACGGTTGGTTTCAGGGTGACTGCAAGTAGCACCCTATCAAGGTTTTCACTAGTCTTAGTCAAAGCGGGGAGGTGCGCGGCGAGCGACAGAGAGGGATGCTGGTCGGGACAATCATTGCGGGCGGCTGCGAGGCACGCCGGGGCCGTCGCCGTCCTTCGCCAATTCAAACTCCAGATTCCTGGCGGCGCCGGAGGCGTCGGTCCACGCCACGCGGTAGCGGCCTTTGAAGCCGCGGAAGGCCACCGGCTTGCCCGCCTCGGCTTTCAATGTTAGGCGCGTCTTCCACTCGCGGTTGATGAGGGCGTCGAGCGCGTCGTAAACCGGCTTCGGGTTCAAGTTGGTGTCGTAGAGGCCGGAAAACGATGGCTCGCCTGGGGCAGCGCCGCCGTCCACCACGTTCCACCAGGTGATGCCCATGACTGTGGGATAGCTGAACCACAGCCGGTAGAGGTTGCGGGCCAGCACGGCCTGCACCGCCTTGCCCGCCTCGGTGTCCGCCGGCGCGCTGACGGTCACCTCGCTGACGTGGATCGGGCGTTGCGTGTCGCGGAGGCAGTCCAGCACGGCATAGTTCTTCGCGGGCGTCAGAATGTCCGCGCCGTCGGCAATGCGTTGCGACTCTCCGGGGCTGAAGATGTGCATCTGCACGCCGACTGTGTCGAGGCGAACCCCGCGGTCTATCAGGTCGCGGATAATCTCCACGTAGCGGTGCGAGGGTCCCCAGTGGATGTCACAGTCGTTGATGCCCAGGCGCACGGACGAGGGGAAGTATTTGGCGGCCCAGCTAAAGGTCTTGAACGTGTAATCGTCCGGCATCAGCCCGCGATTGGATTGATCAATGGATTCGTTTACCACGTCCCAGCGCTGCACGCGTGCGCCGTAACGCTCCGCCAGCGTCTTCACGTGCTGCTCGAAGATCGGCTCCATGGCCTTGCGGTCCTCGGGCATCCATTCGGGATGTCCCCAGCGCCGCATGCCATAGATGATCGCGTGGCCGTTCATGCTAACGCCCCGCGATTCCATATCGGCCACGACCGGATCGGGGGGCGGACGGCGGTACTCGTACGAGCTGCCCTCCGCGAAGCGCGGCTTGCCCCGTTCCTGCTCCAGCGTCTTCCAGTAGAAGGCCACCGTGGCGGCGTTGAAGAGCGTGCCGAAGGTCTCCGCGTAACGCCGGTTCTTCTCGGGCGTTTTCAGATCGCCGAACAGGAAGCTGTTGCCGCCGAACAGGAACGCGTGGCGCGTCTGCTCGACTGTCACTGTAGTGCCGGGTTTGACCGACGGCAGCGGCAGCACAGCCTCGGCCATCCGGTTCTCGCGGATCCCCTTCTCGATGCGCGCCGCTACCGCCGGATCATTCCACAGCGCTTTGTAGGCGTCGCTGATAACGGGTGCGTTTGTTTGGGCCACCGCGGTTCCCACACCACAAGCCGTCAGGATCAATGCTCCGAGTGTTCGTTTCATAGGGTGCCTCCGCCGTGCGAGCCGTGTTCCCTCCCACTCTGCCGTGATTGCGGCAGCCATTGCACCATCCCGATGGCCGTGCCAGAGGGAACGGCCGCCGAGTTAAGATATCTGCGGCGGGTGTTAACAGTGCCGGGGCATCGCATAATGCTGGTAGTAAGGCTGCTCTCGCCGGCAAGATCAAGCCCACCGTGCGAACATGCTCGCCGTCCGCAAAAAGGCTGATCGCCGCGCCAGCGGCCGGTATGCCGTCTGCCCGGATCACACCCGAAGCCATTATGGCCAGGACACAAGAGGCCGCCACTTGCCAACTCATGCCGACCGGAGATCATTGCAGTTCTCTTTCAAGTTGCAGGCATGGATCGGCCTGCTATATTTCCCGCATGAAGACTCTCAAAGTTGGTCATACAAAATACTTGTGCGGGGCCCTGTCTTTTCTGGCATTCAACGCGTGGATGGCTTGTGGCGCGGAGCCAACGGCGCTGGAGTTGATCAAGGAAGGCAACCGCTACGTAGGCGAGCAAAGCAAGGACAAGATTGTGGAGATTCGGTCCGAGAAATCCCTCGCGAGTCTGACGCCGGACATCTGGTATCTGACGTATTTTGATCCGGACTCAAAGTCCAAACCGGTGGAGGTGAAATTCGGGGCGGGCCGGCAAATGGACGTGAAACGCAAGTTCGGGATCAGCGGCAGTGGGATGGCGGAAAGGATTCTCGATCTCAAGAAGCTCACGGTGGACTCAGACAAGGCGATCAAGATCGCGACCGCCGAGCCCTTGCTGGCGAAGCTGACTCTCAAGGCGACGCAGCTCTGGCTGGAGAAGAAGGAAGGTGTGCCCGTGTGGAAGGTGCGGCTGTGGGCGGCCAAATTGAGCAAGCCGGATCAAAGCGTGGACATCGGGGAGATCAGTATCTCGGCTGAGAGCGGGGAAGTGGTGAAGAACGAGCTGCGTCCCAAGAAGGTGGATTGATTCCTCGTCCCTAAGTTGTCGGGTTGGGACTAAGGTGCCACTCTAAAGGAGCCTTGGTGGGGCTTGGTGACGCGGATGCTTGGTCTTGTGGAGCCGCCTGCTCGCGAGTTCGCCTTCGCTGTCTGTAGCAGCAGGAAGACCCTGGGGATCCTTGATGCCCCACTATCCTCTTGCTGCTGACGGAAGCATTCGATGAGCATTGCGAGTGAGTGCCAAAGTCCGGATAGGGCTATAACCTTGGTTCTGTCGAGGGATTGGAGGGTGGTGGTAGGAGAAGGATTCGAACCTTCGTAGGCGTAAGCCAGCAGATTTACAGTCTGCCCTCGTTGGCCACTTGAGTATCCTACCACGAGCGACCCGCTTCGCGCGGAGACGCATTAAGCCACAGCGGGCCGCTCGTGTCAACTCGCCGCACGTCCCAGCGACGACTTTTTTTGGCTGGGGCCGATTTCTCGGCTTGCACACGGCGGGTCCTTCTCTAAATTGTCTGTCCCTTTGAGCGTCAGCTCGAATAGGGATTGATGGAATGCTCGGTTACATTATATGAAAGACTATCAACCTGGTGACATTCGTAACTTCGCCATCGTAGGACATGCCTCTTGCGGAAAAACCATGCTGAGCGAAGCCATGCTGGCGTCCGCCGGTGTGATCAACCGCATGGGCAGCATCTCGGCCGGCTCCACGGTGTCCGACTATCACGACAGCGAGCAGCAGCGGCAAATATCCGTATCCACCACGCTGATGCACTTTGACTGGCAGGGCAAGAAGTTCAACATGCTGGATTGCCCGGGCTACGCGGATTTCGTCAACGAGGCGCTGAGCGCACTGCGGGTCAGCGACGTCGCCGTGGTGGTGGTGCATGCCAATCATGGCGTGGGGGTCGGCACGGACGCCGTCTGGAAGTGCGCCACGGAGAATGGGATTCCCAAAGTCATCGTGGTCAACGCCTTCGACAAGGAAGAGACTGACTTCGACAAGGCGCTGGCCCAAGTTCGCGAACATTACGGCGACCGCGTTCTTCCCTTGACGGTGCCGGTCAAGACCGGCCCCGGCTTCAACCAGGTGCTGGATGTGCTGCGCAGCGAGGTTATCACCTACGCGGACGACAGAAGTGGCAAATTCACGGAAGCGCCCGCTACCGGCGCCCTGGCGGAGCAGGCCAAGCAATTGCACGGCCAGCTCATCGAGTTCGTGGCCGAGTCCGACGACGCGTTGATGGAGAAGTTCTTCGCCCAGGGCGGGCTCTCGGAGGAGGAAATGCGCGCCGGCATGCACGCGGCGATCCAGAAGCAAGTCTTCGTGCCGCTCTTCTGCACCGCGGCGGAAAGCAATATTGGCGTCGCCCGGCTTATGGATTTCATTGCCAAGTATGGGGCCTCGCCGGTGGATCGGCCCAAGGTGGAGGCGGTGGACGCCGACGGCAACAAATTAGAAGTTGCGCTGACTAATCCCGATGCGGTGCTTTATGTGTTCAAGACGATGAGCGAGGCGCAGTTCGGCGAGCTCTCCTTCTTCCGCATCTATTCCGGCTCGGTGAAGTTCGGCAGCGAAGTGCACAATACTGCCCGGCGCAGCACTGAGAAGATCGGCCAAATCTACCTGCTTAATGGCAAGACCCGCACCAGCGTCCCCACGCTCAACGCCGGGGACATCGGCGCGGTGGTCAAGCTCAAGGACACGCATACCGGCAACACCTTGTGCGGCGGCAAGAAGCCCGTGACGCTTCCAAAAGTCGAATACCCCAAGCCGAACATCCACGCTTCCCTCAAGAGCAACGTCAAGGGCGAGGAAGACAAAGTCGCCTCGGGTCTGGCGGCGCTGCACCACGAAGACCCCACTTTCCTTTACATGGTGGATTCGGAGCTGCGCCAGACCATCGTTTCCGCCCAGGGCGAGCTGCACCTGGAAGTCATTGCCGACGCGCTTCGCCGCCGCTACAACGTGCACGTCGAGCTGGTCGAGCCGCGCGTGCGGTATCGCGAGACCATCAAGGCCCGCGGCGATTCCAAGTATCGTCACAAGAAACAGACCGGCGGCGCCGGCCAGTTCGCCGAAGTCTGGATGCGTATCGAGCCAAAGCCCCGGGACACCGGCCTCGAGTTTACCAATTCGCTGGTCGGCCAAAACGTGGACCGCGTGTTTGTGCCTTCGGTCGAAAAGGGCGTCATGAAGGCCTGCGAGGAGGGCATTCTGGCTGGCTATCGGGTGGTGGATGTGAAGGTAGACTTCTACGACGGCAAGATGCACCCGGTGGATTCGAAGGACATCGCGTTCCAGATCGCCGGGTACTTCGGCTTCAAGGAAGCGTTCACCATGGCGCGGCCGTGTTTGCTGGAGCCAATTCACTTGGTCGAAATCCGCATCCCGGAGGATTGCATGGGCAAGGTCATGGGTGACCTGTCGAGCCGGCGCGGCAAGATCCAAGGCATGGACATGGAAGGTGGCTTCCAGGTCATCAAGGCCCACGTGCCGGCCAAGGAGCTGTACCGCTACTCCAGCACCCTGCGCTCGCTAACCGGCGGCAGGGGCGTGCATGCGGAGTCGTTTAGTCACTACGAAGAAATGCCGCGCGAGGCGGAGCAGAAGGTCGTTGAGGAAAGCAAGCGGGCCAAGCAGGCGCAAGCGACCGAGTAAAGCCCGCAGCCGACGCCTGGTGGGTGAGGCGCGGCGTGCAGAGCCGCGTTCGCGCAGCGATGCTGACGCGCTGCCTGGTCTTCCGCGCTATGTCTTGACCCCGCGCGTCCCCAGCTCCAGTCTGGCGCCAATATGAGCATGCGCTCCAAAATAGGGGCCTTCACGTTGCCTATGATTGCAGCCAGCGTTTTTGCCGCCGACCAGGCAGTGCCCGCGAAGCCGGACCCAGCCGCCTTGGCCGAGGTGCGCCAACTGTTGCGCGAGGCGCCGCTCATTGACGGGCACAACGACCTGCCGTGGCAATACCGCAAGTATCGCAATGACTTTAGCGCGATTGACCTCGCGCGCGACACCCGCCAGCTTAGCCCGCCCTTGCTTACGGACATCCCGCGCCTGCGCGCCGGCGGAGTTGGCGCCCAATTCTGGGCGGTGTATGTCCCGCCGGTGCCCTCGGGACCGCCCGCGGTGCAGGCAGTGTTCGAGCAGATAGACGTCGTCCACCAGATGGTGGCGCACTATCCCGAGACGTTCGCGCTGGCGCTGACCGCCGCCGACCTCGAGCGGATCCATCGCCAGGGGAAGATTGCCTCCCTCATCGGCATGGAAGGCGGGCATTCGATCAACAACTCCCTGGCCGTGTTGCGCATGGCCTATGCCCTGGGCGCGCGCTACCTGACGCTGACGCATGTCAAGAACACCGATTGGGCCGATGCCGCCGGCGACACGCCGAAGCATCATGGCCTGACCCCCTTTGGCGGGGAGGTGGTGCGCGAGATGAATCGCCTGGGCATGCTGGTGGACCTTTCGCACGTCACGGACGAGACCATGCGTGCCGCGCTGAAGGTCAGCCGGGCTCCGGTGATCTTCTCCCATTCCTCCACGTGGGCGCTGTGCCACTCCCCGCGCAACGTTCCCGATGACGTCCTGAAGTTGACCGCGCGGAATGGCGGCCTGGTGATGGTGTGCTTCCTGCCCGGGTACCTCACCGAGCGGGGCCGCATGGCCATGGAGGCGTCAGACGCGGAGAAGGCGCGGCTGCTCCAGCTCTACCCGGAGAGTTCAGAGGAATACAAGCAGGGCCGGAAAGAGTGGCACCGGCAGCATCCGTGGATGCATGAAGCAAGCCTGAGCGACGTGGCGGACCACATTGACCATGTGCGCAAGATTGCGGGCGTAGACCATGTCGGCATTGGCTCGGACTTCGAGGGCTTTGACGGCGCGCCGGACGGCTTGGAGGATGTGTCCTGCTACCCGGCGCTGCTGGCGGAGTTGAGGCGGCGCGGCTACACGGGGGAGGACATCAAGAAAGTGGCCGGCCTCAACCTCCTCCGTGTCCTGCGCGACGCCGAGAAGGTCTCGGCTCAGCTTAAACACGATAAGCAATAGCGCCGCCCCCCGGCTTGGGCCGATGAGGGCAGGAAAAGCTGCAAAACTCGCCGTTTGACACCCTTGTGCCCGTCAGGCACCTTGCGGCCTGAATGAGCGAGACGGAAAAACTATTCGCCCCTGCGTGGGCAGCTCCCAGGAAGTCGGGCGGAGCGTCAAGAAGGGCGGTTTTCCGTTAGTTTACCCTAATCGCCCATCAACCACTTTGGGTTGGCCCAAAGAGGAGCAAGATGGCGAGCCAGAGAACCGCCCGCGAGGGCGATCGGCAAAGATGTTGGTGCATTAACAACTATGAAACAGACTGCATTACTACTACTAGCCGCCGGCGCCCTGACGCTGGCGGGTTGTTCCTCTACTCCAACCCATGTTGACAAAGGGCCCGTACGGGCGCGAACCTTCGCCTTTGTCAGTCCCGGACCCCAAGCCGCCTCTCGCGCTCGTGAACGGCTGCAGCCGGTGCACCAGATGATCCAGGAGGCGATCACCAAGAACCTCGAAGCGCGGGGTATCGCCCGGTCCGCTGGCAGCGCCGACATCACCGTGGCCTATCTCCTCGTGGTCGGCAACAATGCCACCACGTCGTTGATAGACGATTACTTCGGCTACGGCGGCGACGGCGCCGCCCTCCTGGACAAGGCCAGCACCGCCTACAGCAAGAGCAAGAATCCGAACTATTTCATGGCCGGAACCCTCCTCATTGACATCATTGATTCGCGCACCAACAAACTGCTTAAGCGCAATTTCACCTACCGCGAGCTGCTCCGCGACCCGTCCGATGCCGTCCGCGCGGCGCGCATTCAGGAAGCGGTGGACGAGGTCCTGCGCGATTTGCGCGTCGCTGCTCCCTGAGCGGTAGCCGGCCACTCGCGGTGCCGGAGAGCGAATTGCTTGCAGCCGGCGCCTCGTCTGGCTGTGTCTCCCGGGCGTGCCGCAAGCTGGCAGGTTGGGAATTCGTGTTGCGTCGGCATTGTTGCGCCCGCGGTTTGAGCTTGGCCTTGGCGGCGGCGTGCCCGAAATTGCCTTTGTGGAATCCGCTGCCGCTTACCGAATCGTTAAGCTCGCCAATGGCGCGCATAGCGTCCATTCCCTGGCCCACCACGAGACGTTCCATCCCGTGGTCGGCCCCGTTGCCGAGGCCGAGGCGCTGTATGTCCGCCAACTGCACCTGGCCGAGCGCGTGCAGCGTCACGAAGAGGAATTCGTCCTGTGGGATGTCGGCCTGGGCGCCGCGGCCAATGCGCTCACGGCGCTCCGGGCAACCCGTGGCTTGCCCTGCACCGTCCACCTGCTGAGCTTCGATCACACCCTGGAGCCACTGGCCTTCGCGCTGCAGCATGTGGAGGCGCTTAGCTACTTGAGGGGATACGAAGGACACTTGGAGCACCTGTTGCGCGACCACCATTGCGACTTCAAGGACGGCCCGCAGACCGTGAAGTGGGACATGCTTTTGGCGGATTTCCCGACCCTGCTGACCCAATCCGCCACGCGGAAGCTCGCCAAGCCGCACGTGATCATGTTCGACGCCTTTTCGCCTGCGACCAACCCGGCGATGTGGACGCAGCCGCTCTTCTCGAACCTCTTCCGCCTGCTCGACCCGGCCCGTCCCTGTGCGCTGCCGACCTACTCGCGCAGCACCCTGCTGCGCGTCACGCTGTTACTGGCAGGGTTTTACGTCGGGGTTGGTCACGCCACCGGTGAGAAAGAGGAGACGACCGTCGCGGCGAACACCCCTGACCTCATCGCCGAACCGCTCGACCGCCGGTGGCTGCAGCGGGCGCACCGCTCGTCCAGCGCCGAGCCCCTGTGGGAGCCGGTCTATCGCCAGGCCCCGCTTTCCCCGGCCACCTGGGACAAGCTGCAGCAGCATCCGCAGTTCCGCTGCTGACGCGTCACCTCCTGGAGCGCGAGCGCGCCCGGCGCCTACGGCAACTGCACACCTTGCTTCTTCAAAGCGTCCTGGACCTGCTTTGCTGAAACCGCGCGCGGCAAAGTCTTTTCTTTGGCCGCAATTGCCGCTGCAGTGCCGGCGGCCTGCCCGGTCGCCATGCAGATGCCCATCACCCGATACGACGAGTGGGCCCGGTGCGTGCCCGAGATGCATCTTCCCGCGGTCAGCAGCCCTTCCACACCTTTGGGCAACAGGCAGCGATACGGAATATCATAAGGCTTGGCCATTTTCGCCTTCCCTTCCGCCTGTCCGCTGCCGGCTGGGTTATGGATGTCAATTACGAACCACGCCTGGTGCACCACCACATCGTCAAAGCGCGCCCCGTTCTCCACATCGGCATCCGCCAGCACATAATCGCCCATCACCCGGCGGCTTTCCCGCACCCCCAGCGTCGCCGGTGTCAATGCGATCCGGCAACGCGCATAGCCCGGCACCTCGCGCCGCAGAAACGCCGTCACCTGCTCGATCTGCCCGCGCAAGTCCATTTCCGCCTTGCCGATCTGCGCCGCCTCCAGCGTGTTGTAGCCGTTGGCCTGCGTGGCGTTGACGTTGCGCTCGCCCGGGTAAAGTGTCCGGTGCAGTTTGACAATGGATACGTTCTTCGGCAAATCGCCGCGCGCATTCGCCTCGCGGCACAGTTCGCGGTACGGCTTCAACTTGCCGTCCGGCAGGGTCACTCTGTCGTTCCCGCCGTAGTAGGCGAGGGCGCGGCTTTCATCCACATCGCACAACGTGAACGCCAGCGTGGCCGGCTGGGCCAGCCCGTCGCTGTCGCGCCCCACGCGGCACTCCGCGCCGGCCAGATACGCCGCGGTGCCGTCCCCGGTGGCATCCACAAAACAGGCGGCATACAGGATGCCCTGCCCGCCGGGCGTTGCCACCACCGCCCCGCGCATGCGGTTGCCCTCCAGCACGGTCTGGCAGAGCGTCGCTTGCAGATACAAATCCACCCCGGCGGCGGACAGCCATTGCGTCAACCGTCCCTTCGCCTGCTCCGGGTCGGTGTGCCACGCGCGCCCGAGGTGTTTCGGGGCGGGGCTGGCTTCCTCATGACCTTTTGTCAGCAGCGCCCGCAGTTCATCAGACATGGTTCCCGGCGCCACCGACCCCAGGACCGGGCTGATATTTCCCAGCGTGAGATTCCCGCCCACCGCGCCATAGCGTTCGACCAGCGCGGTGCGCGCGCCCATGCGGACCGCCGCTACTGCCGCCGTGATCCCCGATGGCCCGGCACCCAAGACCACCACATCATACTTTCCCAGTTCCCGCGCCGTTTGCGGCGCTGCCACGGCCGGCTGCAAATCTGCCGCCACCGCGGCGGAGAACCCCAGAATGGAAACAGCCAGCAGCAAGTGTGTCGTCTTGAAGTTCCCGCTTCCCAAGTGCCTCCTCGGCAGGTGGAGCCGGGCAGGACGCATCGCTCCGTGCGGGCGGTTCACGTTGATGGCGTTCGCTTCTCGGTTCGTTGGGTAAAGGGTCATGCCGGCAACCTCAGTGATAGGCGCGCGGTCAGGAATGTCGAGCCGAATTCGTCGGTCTTGCGGGGCCGACCGCTCGCACGGCAATTCCTTTGCACAGCTTCTCCCGCGGTGCTAGACTCCAGCGTGGTTGGCCGGAGCGAGTCATATGATTCGTTTGGGCCAGCCACAATAAGTAAGGACAAACTATGGCAGGCAAAGCACGACGCACTACCCATCGGAGCAGCAAAGGCAAGAAGCTCTACGCCGTCAGAGATGCCAAAGGCCGCTTCAAAGACATTCAGACTTACGAGCGCGCGCATCGCGCCGACCTGGCTCACAAGAGCAAGGCCGAGCGCAAGGCCAAACGCAAAGGCTGAACCGCGATCCGCGGACACAGTTGGCGTTCCGTTCGCCAGCGGGACTTGCCGCCAGGCGGCTGCGGCTTGATCGCCGCGACAGTTCCGCCGGCAGCCGACACTTCAGGCGGGCACTGGTTCTACCTGCACATGGCCGCGGCCGCTGTCGCGAGGCAGGGCAATCTGCAGAGTGCCGGATTCGCCAGGGCGGGCGGATACCACCTTGCCGTTCCAGAGAGCGCGATACGCGCGGCCAGGCTGGAGGGTAACAAGCACCGTGGCTTCGCCTTCCGAATGGCCACACAACTCAAGCTCGGCGTTCAAAGTGGAATGGCTGGCGTCAACGTCGCAGCGGTGCACCCACGTGTCGAACCCCGCCGTAAGGCGGCCCGGGCGATAGTAAGCCGCAAACCAGGCCAGCACGGGCGACGACAGGGCGCTAAACTGGTGCCAGCCGGCGCCACGGCCTGATTCGATGAGGAAGTGCTCGAAGCAGTGGTAGGATTCGTCCACCTCGGCCTTCCATAGGTCCAGGGCCGTCTGCGCGATCTTGAAGGCGAAGTCGGCCTGGCCGAGGTCGAGCATGGTCTTCCAGAGGAACCATTGGTGCGGCATCCAGACCGCGCCGTTCCAGTAGCCGTCGTGCTGATAGTAAGGCGCGCTTTGGTCCACGGTGGACAGGCCGATGCGCGACCAGAGCCGCTGCGGCGACTGCAAGTGACCCAGCAGGATTCGCTCCTGCTCGGGCGTGCAAATGCCCGCCAACAACGGCATCACGCCGTCCTGGCCGAGGTTGAAGTTGGCGCCGCTCTCGTGCCGGAGAATGCCCTTGGCCTGCCCCTGCTCGTTGTGCAGCACGTAGCTGAAGTAGCCGGCGTCCGGGTCCCACGAGTGCTGTTGCAAGGCGCCGCTCCAGAGCGCGATGTCTTCTTCATAGCCCGCCATGTCCTTGTCCACCCCCAGCACGCGCGCCATTTGCGACAGCATCCGCGCCGTGCGGATGAGGTGCGAGTTCACGATCGCGGTCGCGGTGCGCGGCGTCAGCTTCTCATGGTGCATGAAGACCTGCGGCGGGTAATCGTCCCAGCCGGTGTTGTAGAAGTAGCTCCAGGTGTTGAGCAGTCCGGACTTGAAGGCGCGGGTATTGGAGCTGCCCAGCCGGCCGGCGAGGAAGAGATGATACTGCCGCAGCCGCGGATAGAAGTATTCAAGCAGCGCGCGCGATTGGGTCAGGTTCCAAAGTTCGAGGCAGAGGTAGTGCTGCGTCGGCAGCGGGGTGCCGTGCTGAATGAACGCGGCTTCCGGGTCGCCCGGCTTGGTGGTGTAGGCGTTCAGGCAATCAATGGCGCGTTGCACGTCGAGCTGCGCCAGGCCGATGCCGGTGAAGCCCGAGTCCCACGTGTAGAGGCTGTCCCACCATTTGCCGGGCGAGTAGTGCCGCACGTAACGCCGCTTGGTATAGACCGGGAAGACGATATTGGTCAGCGCCACGGCGGCCATGCGTTGCTGGCTGAAGCGGTACGGCTCGCCGGCGGGCACGCTCGCCAGCGCCACCGCCGCTTCGCGCCGCCGCTGGTAGCGCTGCTCCAGCTCGGCCGGCGGCAGGGAAATCTGCTTGAGGTCGGCCGCGACTTCCTCGGCGGCTCCCGCGGTCACGATGCCAAAAATGACCTTGCTGCCGCCGGGCGCCAGGGCGATGGGGCGCAGGAACACGTTGGTGAAATGCCCCTGGCCGTCGCCGCGCAAGACGGTGCTGACGTGGTCCTGGACATTGCGCCGGAAGAAGCGATCCAGCTCGCTGTTCAGGATCTCGCGCACCTGGAACACGTTGGCCGACCAGGCGATGCCGTAGTGCTGCCGCGCATCGGCATACTTGAGCAGGCGGCTCTGAGCCACCGGCCCGGGCAGAATCCGCGGCGCCCACTTGAAAGGTGCCGGCTCAAACTTGACCGCGTTGGCGGAAGCCGCCTCCACAACCGCAAATCCGTCCAACTGCACCCCGGCGCCTTTGCGCACTCCGAAGGCCAAATCGTGGTTGCCTGCCTTCGCTGTTCCCAGTGCCAGACTCGCGACGCCAAAGTCCCTGGCTGGCGGCAGCACCAACTCGCCGTGCCCCAAGCCGCTGGCTTCGAGGATAGCAGGCTGGTTGGAGGTATTGCGGTAGCGCAGGACCAGACGCCCGTCGGTGAGGGCCTTGGGCAGCCGCACGCGGAAACGCACGCGATCCCCGGCGCCTTTGCCGAACCCGGCGCCGATGCCCCCGCCGCAGACGAAGCCGTGGTCGCGTACCTCGGCGCGGCGCTGTCCGTCGGGGACCAGACTGTCGTTGGCGCGCGGCTGGGCGAACTTCAGCTCGGCATAGTCCAGGGCGTTCACCCACACCGCGCCCTCCGTCAGCTTCACCACCGTCTTTTGCGCCGGCTCCGTTGTGTACGGCCGCACGTAGGGGTAGTTGAACGACGCCATGAAATGCAGCACCAGATTCTGGTTCACTGGCGTCTGGTTGACTAGCTCGGCCCGCACCAGTCGGGCGCGCTCTGAGAGCGTCGAGAACGACACGTCACAATACACGCGGTCCTTCCACTCCAGCTCGTAGCGATACGAGAGAAACGACAGGTCCGGCGCCGCCTCCCACGGATGGAAGCCGCTCTCCCAGTTCACGTTGGGCACCATGACTTCGCGCCGGTAGTGGCCTGGGAACACGCTCAAGTCGAACCGCAGACCGCGTTCCAGGTCGGCGATGTGGGAGATGCCATTGTAGGTCTTGGTATAGCTGCCCCAGGACGGCAACCGCAGGTCGTGCGAATTCGCCAGTGATGAGAGTTCGCCTGTCGGGTCGGCCTCGCCGCCTCCGGCGGCCAATGCCCGCCAATTCGTCTTGAGCAGACAAGCGGTGCCGCCAGCGGCCAATGCCGCGCGTGTTAGGAAAGCTCTGCGATTCATATTCTGGTCAGGTAGGGCTCGCAGTTCGCTGCGAGCCGCGGCGCACGGAATGCACGCCCTGCCAATTCAGCGATCGCTCGTTTCATTGCTCCGGTCGGGGTGGTGCCGGGGGTGGTTGCTGAGCCTGGCTCCTATGGGTGAAGGGAACTTCTCGCATCAGGCGGCGTCTTGCGGCAGCGCGGGGTAGTCCGTATAGCCTTCCGGCCCGGAGGCGTAAAAGGTCTCGGGCACGGGCGTGTTGAGCGGGGCGTTCAGCGCAAAGCGCCGCGGCAGGTCGGGGTTGGCAATGAACAGCTTCCCGAAGGCGACCGCATCGGCTTCGCCGGTCCGCAGCAGTTGCTCCGCCGTGTCGCGGGTGTGGGATTCGTTGGCAACGTAGATGCCGCCGAACTGCTGCTTGAGCACGGGGCCGAGTCGGTTGGGTCCGACGGACTCCCGGGCGCAAATGAAGGCGAGGCGGCGCTTGCCCAGTTCCCGCGCCACGTAGCCGAACGTGGCGGCGGGATTCGAATCGCCCATGTCGTGCGAATCGCCCCGCGGCGCCAGGTGCATGCCGACCCGATCCGCCCCCCAGACCGCAATCGCGGCGTCGGTGACTTCGAGCATCAGCCGGGCGCGGTTTTCGATCGGGCCGCCGTATTCGTCAGTCCGGTGGTTGGCGCTGTCCTGGAGAAACTGATCGAGCAGGTAGCCGTTGGCGCCGTGGATTTCCACGCCGTCAAAGCCGGCGCGTTGCGCGTTCTGCGCGCCTTGGCGATACGCTTCCACGATGCCGGGAATTTCCCTCGTTTCCAGGGCGCGGGGGACGACGAACGGGCGCTTGGGCCGAAGCAGGCTGACGTGTCCCCCGGCTGCAATAGCGCTGGGCGCCACCGGCAGCGCGCCCCCGAGATAGCTGGGGTCGGAGATGCGGCCGACGTGCCAAAGCTGAAGGAAGATTCTGCCGCCGGCGGCGTGGACGGCCGCGGTAACCCGTTCCCAGCCTTGCACCTGCTCCGGCGACCAGATGCCCGGCGTGTCGGGATAGCCGACCCCCATCGGGGTCACGGCGGTGGCCTCGCTCAGGATCAAGCCGGCCGAGGCCCGCTGCACATAGTAGTCGCGCATGAGGGGGTTGGGCAGCCGGCCCGCGCTGGCACGGCAGCGCGTGAGCGGGGACATGAAGACGCGATTCGGCAGGTCCAGACCGCCGACCCGGATCGGTGCGAGGAGTCGAAGTTCTTTGGTCATATCAGGTTGTTTGCGGCGCGCGGCTTCAGGGCGGCCGCGGGGGAGAATATGACATGGATTGGCAACGAATGCGAGAGCGATTGGCGGAGCCCGGACATTCCTGCCCGCCTGCCGGAGGGTAGGCAGGACGACAGGAATGTCCGCGCCCTGCAGGCATACGCCCTGTCGGGCGGCCAGGGGCGTATCTCGACACCCCCACCCCAAGTTCGGCCGGGCTCCCTCCCCATGAACCGGGGGAACAACCAACATCCAACATCGAACGCCCAACATCCA
>CAZDOO010000096.1:0-17496 GCA_964507045.1 uncultured Verrucomicrobiota bacterium
TCGGACGCCTCGTCCACCTCCCCGCCCCGGTAACATTTATCCTGAGTCAACTCGGGCGGCGGACACAAGGCCTTAATCCACGTGACAATCCCCTGCCCTTTCCCTAGCGTTGCGGGTGTGATCGAGACTCGGGGGCATTCAGGCAAACGCCCTGACCGGTTGGGACCGGTGGCCATCGCCCGCTCCGCGCCCTGGGCGCTCGCGTGCTGGCTCCTTCTCGCCGGCCTGTCTGCCGACGCCGGCCCGCTCATCAGCACGGACAGCCCCATTGGCTTCTTCACCAACGTCGCCAATCGTCTGCTGCAGTCCCAGCTCGGCCTTAGCCTCAACCATATCCCGGTTTATCCGACCAACCAATACACCCCCGCCGTCCATCGCCTCCTGCAACTCACCGCCAACCTCTACGACGCCACCACGAACCGCGCCGACCTCAGCCCCTACCCTTACTTGCCAACCGTCTTCCGGCCCGTGTTCACCCAGGACACGTCCGGGATTTCCATCATTAGCTACCGGGAACTCACCGCCGCGGACACAGCCAACCTGATTTACCACATGGCCGCGGTGCGCGACCCGTCCGACCCTGACGATCTGGCGCGATTTGATCCGGCAACCGACATGATCTACAACATCCCGCTCGTGGTGGGCGCGAAGAAGGGTCTCCCGAACTTCAACGAGTTTGAACTGCAAACACAGGTGAGGGTCACCCGCAAGCTCCAGTTCCACCGGCCCGGCACCTCCACAACCCAGCCGGTCAATGAGATTGACCAGATGTTCGTCGTCGGCATCTCCAATGTCCTCGGCGTCGAGGCCTGGAACTCCTACAACGCTGCCTGCCCTCGCAGCCTCACCCTGGTGGTTTGGCCTGACATCAGCGTCCTGCTGACCAATACGGAGACGGGCACCTGGCTGAATGCCCCACCGCTTGTATCGCGTCACCGGCTGACAACTCCCATCACTACAAATATCGCCGCCAACGCCTGGAGCGGCTATGACTTCTCGCAAGAATCGCTCTCATTCCAGATACCGGTGTTCACTAATACTGTTTTCCTGACGAACGCGGTTTACCACAAGGCGACGGACAGTCTGATTTCGTTGACCGGCCAGTTCGAGCGCACGGTTGGCACCACGAATTTCTACATTCCGCAGTGGTCCCTGAAACTGAAATCCCGGCTGCGGTTTGCCATCATTGATGATACCACTCAGCGGATCGTGGATTACGTGAACCTGGCCGGGGAAGATTTGCAGGACCTGACTCAGGACCTGATGCAAGAGGGGAATTGCGGCAGCCTCTACACGCCGGACGGCAGTAATGGCAGCATGTGGTGCAAGAACCGCATGTACGCCAAACCGGCTGGTGACGTTACTGCCGCGACCTTTGGCATTGTGAATCAAATCGAGGCCAGCCTGGGCCATGTATTGCCCGACTGGAACAGTGCGGTTGAGGAGTATCCGCCCGGCATGAACCGGACGGCCGCCATCGAGTTCTTCAGGGGCCAATTCATACCGGGCTATCCAAAGTCCTCCAACACCTTCAATGCCCCCTTCCAGCCGCTCCGGAACGTTTACCTGCTCACCTCCTGGCAGGCCAATGATCCGCTGGTGCATTACACCACCAGCGACCTGACCGACATCGTGCAAACCAATCTTGTGCTCGACCAGTTCAGCGCGGGCTCGCCCATCGAGAATCTTGGCCGTGTAAATCGCCGCTACGAGCCGTGGGGTTACATCAATCGCCCTCTTCCGCCTGTCACAGCATACAATAGCACCGTGAAAGACTGCGTCGCCACCATCGAATGGCCGTATGGCCGCTCAGATGACTGGGATTTCCCAACCAACCAAACGCCCGACGCTGGCTGGCTGGGCCAGGTTCATCGCGGCACTCCCTGGCAAACGCTCTACCTGAAGGCCCCCGCCGCCAGCCTTCTCACTTGGCGGTATTGGACGGGTGACCATCAGCTTGTAACCAACTGGAACGGCCTTCCCGGTCCCGCTCTGGATGCCTTCTTCTCCCACCCCACCAACGATTGGCGAATAGCGAGCCTGCTGGTCTCCCTCTTCAGCACCAACGCCCCTCGTGATCTCCACTCTGTCAACCAACCCGGCGTGGCCGCCTGGTGCGCCGTTCTCGACGGCATAACCGTGCTCACCAACACCCCGGACGGACAGCTCAACCCGCTGATCATGCAATCCAACTCGCCGCAAGCCCTGATCATCGCCACGGCTCTCAGCGCTACGCAATCCAACCAGCCCGGCCACCGCTTCCTCAACGTTGGCGACATCATCGCCACGCCCGAACTTAGCACCAACTCCCCCTGGCTGAACCTGGACGATGCGGATACAGACATCTCCGCCATCACCGATGCGGCCTACGAGGCCATCCCCGCGCAACTGCTCGCACGGCTGCGCCCCGACTCCGTGGCCTCCGTCCGCCAGGCCGCTGGATGCGCGCAAATCCAGTTCTCCGGCCTGGACGGTCTTGCTTACGCGGTGCAAACCTCCTCGAACCTCGCCGACTGGACCACCATCAGCACCAACTCTCCCATCAACGGCTCCTTCACCTTCTCCGACACTCTAACCCCCGGTATTCCCGCCCGCTACTACCGTTCCTGTCTCTTGCCCTGAGCCGGCGTCTGAAAGCCGGAGTTTGCCCTGGCCCCGCCTCGCAGCTTCCGGCTATTTCCACCAGGAACCGGCTTCCGCTATTGCGCGGCAGGCATATTTCGCTATCGTCATGGCGCACTATGAACCGCAGAAACTTCCTCACTCTGGCCGGTGCCACCGCCGGTTACACTGTTCTGGTTCGCGCCGATCAACTGGGCGCCGCCACCCCCGCCTCGCCTTCGCCTGAGGATCTTTCCAAAGGCTTCGACGCCATCGCCCCGACCGCGCCTGCATCAACCCGCTTTGCCGGCGAACCGCACATGACGCTGGTGGACCTGGCTTGCGACGTGTTCGTGGCCGGCGGCGGCATGTCCGGCGTGTGCGCGGCCATCTCCGCGGCGCGCCACGGCGCCAAGGTGATCCTGGCGCAAGACCGTTCGCGGCTCGGCGGGAACGCATCGAGCGAGGTGCGGATGCACATCGTCGGGGCGGATTGCAGCGGCAAGCGCCTGGGCTGGCGCGAGGGCGGGGTGATCGAAGAGCTGCGGCTCGACGACGCGGCAAACAATCCGGAACGCTGCTTCGAGCTGTGGGATTTGCTGCTCTACGACAAGGTCCGCAGCGAGCCCAACATCACGCTGCTGCTCGACGCGCCGCTGTTCGCCGCCGAGGCGAAAGAGGGGCAAATCCAGCGGGTCATGGTGCGGTGTGACAAGACGGAGCATCTTTACCGCATCCAGGCCAAGCTTTACCTCGATTGCACCGGCGACAGCCGGCTTGCGTTGGAAGCCGGCGCGGAAATGCGCTGGGGGCGCGAAGCCAAGAGCGAGTTCAACGAATCGCTCGCCTACGACACCGCGGACCAGCAGACGCAGGGATCGAGCATCCTCTTCACCGCGCGCGATTACGGGAAGCCGGTTCCCTTCACCCCGCCCAAGTGGGCGCGCAAAGTCACCAAAGCGCAGCTCAAGCTTCGCCCCGTCAAATCCTGGGAATATGGCTACTGGTGGATCGAATGGGGCGGCCAGCTCAACACTATCCGCGATAACGAACGCATCCGTTTCGAGCTGCTGCGCATCGTCATGGGCGTGTGGGACTACATCAAGAACTCCGGCGACAAGCCCACCAGCGCGAACTGGGGCCTGGATTTTGTGGGCATGATCCCAGGCAAACGCGAGTCCCGGCGCATCCTGGGCGACCACCTCCTCACCCAGCGCGACCTGACGGACGCAACCGTGCGCTTCGACGATGCCGTTTGCATGGGCGGCTGGCCCCTGGACGATCATCCCCCCAGCGGCTTTGACCGCTCGGACGAACAGCCGGGCATCCAAATCTACCCGGATCAGCCTTACAACATCCCGCTCCGCGCGCTCTACAGCCGCAACATCCGCAACCTGATGATGGCCGGACGCAACATCAGCGCCAGCCACGTGGCCTTCTCCTCCACGCGCGTGATGTCCACCTGCGCCGTGATGGGCCAGGCGGCAGGCACGGCGGCCGCGCTCTGCGCCGGCGCGGGCCTCACGCCCCGCCAGCTCGCGCAAGACAAGGCGCGCATTGCCGAGCTGCAGCAGATTCTCCTGCGGGATGACCAGACCATTGTCGGCGCGCGCAATACTGACGCCAACGATCTGGCCCGCCAGGCGGAAGTCTCCGCCTCGGGCGAGCTGAAGGGCGCGGAAGCGAAACACGTCCTGGACGGCTACGTGCGCGACCTGCCAGACCAGACCGAACACGTCTGGGCCGCGAAGCTGCCCGAAGGCGGCGCCTGGATCGAACTGGCTTGGCCGAAGCCGCAGCGGCTCCGCCAGGTCCAGATCACATTCGATACCGGATTTCAGCGGCTGCTCCGTCTGACCGCGCAGGCCAGTTACAGCAAGAAGATCATCCGCGGCCCGCAGCCGGAGACCGTGCGCGACTACGAGCTGCTTTACACAGACGCGGCCGGCCACACCCGCTCACTCGTGAAAGTAACCGGGAATCACCAGCGGCTCAACCGCCACGAGTTCACGCCCGTCGAGGCCAAGTCCCTGCGCCTGCGAGTCACGGCCACGAACGGCGCAGACACGGCGCGCGTGTACGAGATTCGCTGCTACGCGTAATGCCTGGCAGTCGGCGGGTGGTGCCGGACAGGCAACACGCTTCAGGCCTGGGCTTTCTGTCGCGCCTCGTCCGCAAATGCGGTGCTGAGGTAACGCTCGCCGGTGCTGCAGCCAATCGTGACAATCAGCTTCCCTTTGTTCTCGGGGCGCTGCGCGGCCTGCAAAGCCGCCCAAACATTCGCGCCCGTGGAAATGCCCGCCAGAATTCCCTCTTCGAGCGCCAAACGCCGCGCCGTGACAATCGCGTCCTCGTTGCTGACCGTGATCACATCATCCACGATCTCCAGGTTGAGGTTCCTGGGCACAAAGCCGGCGCCGGTGCCCTGAATCTTATGCGGGCCGGGCTTGAGCGGCTCGCCGTTGCGGGTCTGGGTGATCACCGGTGAATCCTTGGGCTCCACCGCGACAGTCTGGAAGGACTTCTTGCGCGACTTGATGACCTCGCTGATCCCCGTAATGGTGCCGCCGGTGCCGACAGCCGAGACCAGGATGTCCACCTTCCCGTCGGTGTCCTGCCAAATCTCTTCCGCCGTTGTCTTGCGGTGGATGTCGGGATTGGCGGGATTCTCGAACTGCTGCGGAATCCAGGAATTGGGCGTTTCATTGTGCAGCTCGCCAGCTCTTCGGATAGCCCCTTTCATCCCTTCGGCCCCGGGCGTCAGCACCAGCCTGGCGCCCAGCAGCGCCAGCAGTGTGCGTCGTTCGACGCTCATCGTCTCGGGCATCGTGAGGATGAGTTTGTAGCCTTTGGCAGCCGCCACAAACGCCAGCGCGATGCCCGTGTTGCCCGAGGTGGGCTCAATGATGGTGGTCCCCGGGGTCAGCAGGCCCTCGCGCTCGGCGGCGGCGATCATGGCCTGGCCGATCCGGTCTTTGACGCTGCCGAGCGGGTTGAAGAACTCGCCCTTCAGCGCGATGGCGGCCGGCGCGCCCCGGGTGATGCGGTTCAGTTTGATGAGTGGGGTTCGCCCCACTGTGCTTATGATGTCTTGATGTATTGGCATACTACTTACTTCTCTTTTCTTGGTTTGACTTACAGGTTCTGGGCATAGGCAATAAACTGACGGTATTCGTCCAGGATTGTGCGCAGGGCGGCCACCAGCGCGGCTTCCTGCGAAAACTGCGGCGCGTGGTGCGGAGTCTCCAGGATGATCTCGAAGGGATGAGGCTTCACGCCGGGCGGAACGCGGAGCACGCCCTCCGGACCATCACGAATGATGCCATCGCGGGCGTGAAAGCCGTCAATAACACCGTTCCGATTCAGCGGGAGGAACTCGCCGGCCGCCGCCAGCGCCGGCTCCAGCAGATACCGCGTGAGCACAGCCCCATGCGCGTAGCCATACACGCCGTCGCTGGTGTCATCGGTGTGGAGGGAGATGATGCCGTTGAAGGCGTGAGCTAACAGTTCCGATTCGAGCAGCCGGACTTCCGGCTCGCGGGAGTTGCGCCAGAACGCGCGGTTCAGATCCTTGCCGTTGTGGTTGTGGCGTTTGTTGTTCTCGAATCCGGTCGGATTGCAGACCGGGTACAGGAACAGGCAATAGCCGCGGGCGAGCTGGGGATTGTCCTCCAGCAGGCGCACAAAGCGCAGCAGGGCGAAAGCGGCGGCCGGCTCGTCGCCGTGGATGCCGGCAAAGATCCCAATCCGCAACGGCTCCGCCCCGCCTGCGGGCCCCACGTACAGGTAACGCGGCAGCTCATGGCTCTGCCCGGCAAGCTCGAACTGGCCCGGCCGGCAGACGATGAGGCTCGTCGAGTGGCGGGCAATTTCGGCGAGAGGCGCCGTGAGGGATTCGAGCGTGCGATAGGGGGGGGGCGCCGTGTCGGGATACATGGCTGTGGTCTGGTAAGCCGTAGGCATAACGTGCTCTGGTTGAGGATCAGGCATTCAAGGTTGTGGCGCTCACGGTCGGTTGGTCGGCGCGAGTCAATGGTCCGCCACAGTTATCAAGGCGCACGCGCTCGGTGTACTCGATCTGGGTTACGTGCCCGTCGTGCAGGACAATTTGCACGACGCCGTAGCGCAGCGAATCGACGCGCTGGCGGACAAGCTCAAGCCAGGCGGGTTCGCCAGCTGTGTCCCTGGGGACTGAGAGTGGGGTTGTTCTGTTCATACGGTATGGGGGATTCTCCGGTTAGAGGTTGTGCGGCAAGGCCGGTTAGCGGGCGCGGGATGCCCCCGTCCGTGCCGCACTCTGAGCTGCCAAGCCGGGCCGGCGCTGGAATTCGCGGGTGCGTCTTTCCACCGAGCGGCTCGATTCGGCCGCGTGCGGGGCACTCTCGGCCGAGGTGCCGCCAACGCCCGCCGTACCGCTGGACGCGGTGCCGTGGGCTTCCCCTTCGGCCTGAACCCAGAATTCCAGGTCTCGCCCGTGCGGTCGTCCCGCACTCTCCCAGAGACGGTAAGCGCGATTGGCAATTTCGCTGTGGTTTGTTCTTTCAGTGCTCATAACCCGTTAGTTCGTCTATCTTCTGCTCGCGTGAATGGTTGGTGATGCCGCCTGCGTGCCGCCGAAAGCAATCGCGCAGGACCTGGCGCCAGATGGATCACTGCTGCGAAAGCTTCAAGGCCTGGTCAATGTCGGCCTTGATGTCTTCCACGTCTTCCAAGCCGATGGAGAGGCGGATGTAATCAGGCGTCGCGCCAGTCGCCTCCAACTCCGCGGGCGCCAACTGCGAATGCGTTGTCGAGGCCGGGTGAATCACCAGGCTCTTCGCGTCGCCGATGTTGGCCAGGTGCGAGAGGAGTTTGACCGAGTTGACGAACTTCTTGCCGGCCTCCAGACCGCCTTTGACGCCAAAGCCGACCAGGCCACCAAAGCTTTGCTTGAAGTACTTGGAAGCGACTTTGTGGCTGGGGTCGCCAGGCAGGCCCGGGTAGGTGACCCAGCTCACGAGCGGATGGGTCTTGAGCCACCCGGCGACTTCAAGGGCGTTGGCCGAATGTCTCTGCTGGCGCAGCGCCAGCGTTTCCAGCCCTTGGAGAAACAGGAAGGCATTGAATGGGCTGAGCGCCGCGCCAATATCGCGCAGCAAAGTGACACGGGTCTTGAGGATGAATGCCACGTTGCCCATCCCGGGCACATTGCTCAATGCGTCCCAATAGACTAAACCGTGATAGCTGGGGTCCGGCGCGGTGAATTCGGGGAACTTGCCGTTGTTCCACTTGAACTTGCCCGAATCCACGATCACGCCACCGATGGACGTGCCATGTCCGCCAATATACTTCGTCGCCGAGGCGACAATGATGTCCGCGCCATAGTCGAACGGCCGCACCAGACCGACGCCCACCGTGTTATCCACCACCAGCGGGAGGCCCACCTCATGCGCGATCTTCGCAATCGCCTCGAAGTCCGGCACATCCAGCTTGGGATTGCCAATCGTCTCCACGTACAGCGCGCGGGTCTTCGGCGTGATGGCCTTCCGGAATGCTTCCGGGTCGCGGGAATTGACGAACTTCGCCGTGCGGCCCAGCTTGGGCAGGGTGTGGTGAAACAACGCGTAGGTGCCACCATAAAGATTGTTCCCCGAAACAATCTCGTCTCCGACCTGCGTAATGGTCAGCAAGGCAAACGTGATGGCCGCCGCACCCGACGCCACTCCCAGGGCGCCGGTCCCGCCCTCGATGGCCGCCACCCGCTGCTCGAAGACGTCCGTGGTCGGGTTCATGATGCGGGTGTAGATGTTGCCGAACTCCTTCAACGCGAACAGATTGGCCGCGTGTTCGGTGCTCTTGAACACGTAGGAGGTGGTCTGGTAGATGGGCACCGCCCGGGCTCCGGTCGTCGGATCAGGAGTTTGCCCGGCGTGAAGCGCAAGGGTGCTGAGATGTTTGCTTGGTAGGCTCATATTGCGAGTATTTGTTTGGATGTATGGTTGTTTCGTTGTGAACGGCGGACTGAACTCAGAACTCGAACTTGGTCGTGAGGCCCCAGACCCCGTTGGCCTGGTGGTTCAGCACGCCGCCAAAGTGACCGTAGCCGGCAGCCACGGTGAAGTGATTGTTAATGACGTAAGCCAGGTCAACCGTCCACCAGTCTCCCGACTTGTTGATTAAACCGGGGATTGGCTGATAGTCGTTGGCGAGTTGCTTGTATTCCCCGGCCAGGGCGAGGCGATCCGTAAGGAAGATCACCAAGTTGCCCTCGAACAGGAAACTGTAGTCGTCGGTAAACCCTGCCAAACCGTTCCACGCGCCCTTGGTGGCGCGCCCGCCGGCCTGCAGCAGCACGGGCCGGGGCAGGAACGTCAGCAACTTCGAGGCGTAGAGCGTGAAGTCCACACCATCCCGTCGGTCGAAGATGCCGATGTCGTGCAAGGCGCCGCCGAGCTGGTTGTTGATTTGACTGATGCCATCATTGTTCTTGTAGTGGGCGCCAAACGTCAGTGCTGGAATCCACTCTTGGTCGAACTCGCCTTCCTTGAGCAGTTGCAGCCGGGCATTCACGTTGTGGAGCGTCACGGATTCGTTGATGGATGGTCCGCCCCCCAGCGCAATCTGCGTCGGCAGATCGCCCAACTCAAAGTTCTGGTAGCCGTAGCCGAGTTCGAGCCGCTTCCAGGGCGACTCGGTAATCGTGAGTGCTTCAAGGTTCTGGCCGTGGCCCAAGTCCACATATGCGAAACCAAGACTCGGACGGCCGATCAGTTCGCCGTTGCGCGGCGGGTTGACGATATACGCCGACAGCGTGGCGAAGATGCCGCCGTTGCCTTCGATTTGGTGCAGCGGCAAGGGCGCTGGTTTCTCGGCCTTGGCTGCCGTGGCGTTTGTTCCGTTGTCTGCGGCTAGGACGCCGGGCACAGCGGCTAGAACTACCGCAGCAACGAGCCCTCCAAAGCGGAAGGCGGGATTCTCGGAAACAAGTGAGTTGTCTTTATTTGGATACATGATGATGTTGTTGTTGTGATGTTTCAGGCTGCTTCCGGAAGCCCGGTCAGCGTAACCCGTTAGGGAGCTTTTGGTTGCACCTCCGGCGAACCGGTCGGCAAAGTTGGTCTGATCCTGGTCGCGCCGCCGGCCCGGCACAATGGCCAAACCCGCGCGAACCCGTGCAGGAATTGCGAGTGACTCTCTATCAGTCAACGCAGATACACGACCAGATAAGTAGTCATTAAGTGCAGCATAGTGCCCACGCAAAACACTCTTACTAAGAGCGTTCTCACCCTGCTCTGTCACCACCGAATTAGTCACTAGCACTTGCATATAATATCTATCAATCTGGTCGTATATTATCAGCGTTCACTCCCCTGTCAACACCCTTTTCAAATATTCTTTCTCTTTTCTTGGAGGGCCCTAAATGCCGTCGCCCGCGGTGAACCCTGGCGCGAACACTTCGGGTTTGGCTACCGGGAGTCCTCTAGCAACATCAGCCAGCGTGGACTGGTCCATCAACTCTGTGGCGTAATTGCGCAGGTTCAGGAAGACCCGACGAAAGCGGCAGAGCGACTCTTGGGAGCAGCGCTCGTAACCGCTGGCGGAGACGCACGCGATCGGGGCTAAAATGCCATCAAAGTGACGCACAATCTCCCCCATGGTGATCCTGTCCGGCGTCTTGGCGAGGATATAACCGCCATGCAGACCAGGCACGCTGTCCACCCAGCCGCGCTTCTTCATCGCCAGCATGATCTGTTCGAGGAACTTCTTAGGGACGTCGTTGCGCCGGGATAGTTCGCGGATGGGGATAGGTCCACTACCAAAGTGCTCGACTAATGTGAAGAGCGCACGGAGCGCGTAATCAGTCTTCTTTGAAACTCGCATCAATAATCACTATATGCCAAGTAGTCATTACGTCAACTGCATTGTGCATCCAGTCTTGAGCGGTTCTATTAAGCCGTGTTCGGCGTTCAGCGCAAGGATTTGTTCAGGGCTACATGCCGGAGGCGGTGGGAAAGGACAGCCAAACCTTCCGCCAAGTCTTCCTTTTGTGCGACGACGTAATCGGGCACGGCAAGTTTGATGGGCGCGAAATTCCAGATGCCGCGAATGCCGGCGCGGACCATGAGGTCGGCCGCATCCTGAGCGGCAGAAGCCGGGACGGCCAGGACGCCCAGCAGCACGTCGCCACGCCGCGCGTAGGCAATCAACTTGTCCACGGGCTGGACCCGATGCCCGTTGATCCACTGCCCAATCTTGCGCGGATCGGAGTCGAAAGCCGCTACTAGGCGCAAACCGAAGTTCTCGAACCCACGATAGCCCAGGAGGGCGGAGCCGAGGTTGCCGACGCCGACCAGCACTGCCTTGGTGGCGCTATCCCAGCCGAGAAACCGCTCGATGGCACCAATAAGTTCGCCGACGTGGAACCCGATGCGGGGCTTGCCGACGACGCCGGTAATGGCGAGGTCTTTGCGAACGATAACCGACTCAAGGTTATGGACGGTGGCCAGGACGGTGCCGGAGACATACTCGTGCCCCTCGGCCTGCAGCACGCGCAGCAGTTGGAGATAGGCTGGCAAGCGCTTGATACAAGAAACCCCTGCCTTCTGCATAGGATTATTGGCTGGGGCTGGCGCCGCCATCGGCCCGGAAACCGGAGCGACCTTGCCGGAAGCAGGCAATGGTTTTGTGTCCGCCGCCGAGGAAGCTTGCCGGACGCGAACGCCACGTTTTGCACCGTTGGATTTCATTGGTACACAGGTATCTGAAAACGGCCTGAGCGCAACCAAACAAAACCACGTTGGCGGTCCGGGGGCAGGTCTGCCCCGCCCCCGGACGGCGGCTGGGCCGAAGCCCGGCTGCAAGTTCAGTCCTTCCCCTCGTAAGCGCGAAGGAATAGTTCCCTGATCTCCGGAATCATCGGGTAGCGCGGATTGGCGCCAGTGCACTGGTCGTCGAAGGCGTTGGCCGAAAGGGTATCCAGCCGGGTCATGAAGTCCTTCTCGGCAACACCGGCCTCGCGGATGGAGGCCGGGATGCCCACTTCCCGCTTCAGCTTTGTGATCTGATTGATCAGCCGCTCGACCTTCTCATCCGGGGTGTTGCCGCCCAGCCCGAGGTGGTCCGCAATGCGGGCGTAGCGGGCCTTGGCGGTCGGATACGTGTATTGCGGGAAGCTGGTTTGCTTGAAGGGCACGTCCGTCGAATTGTAGCGGATAACGGTGTTGATAAGCAGGGCGTTGGCCAGGCCATGCGGGAGATGAAACGCGGCCCCCATCTTGTGGGCCATCGAATGGCAGATGCCCAGGAAGGCGTTGGCAAAGGCCATGCCGGCCATGGTCGCCGCGTGATGCACCTTTTCACGCGCGCGCAGGTCGGCGGCGCCGCAATGGTACGCCGCCGGCAAGTACTTGAAGAGGAGCCGGATTGATTCCAGCGCCATCGCGTTGGTGAACTCGGTCGAGAGCACCGACACAATCGCCTCCACGCTGTGGGTCAGCGCGTCTATGCCGCCATAGGCCGTGAGCTTGGGCGGCATCGCAAGCACCAATTCGGAATCAACAATCGCCATGTCCGGCGTCAGCTCGTAATCGGCAATCGGATACTTTGCGCCCGTCTGGTCGTCCGTAACGACCGCAAAGGGCGTGACCTCCGAACCGGTGCCCGAGGTGGTCGGAATAGCCACCATCATGGCCTTGCGGCCGAGCTTGGGAAACTCGTAGATGCGTTTCCGGATGTCCATGAAGCGCAGGGCCAGCCCCTCGAATTGCACGTCCGGATACTCGTACATCAGCCACATGATCTTGGCCGCGTCCATCGGAGAGCCGCCCCCCAGGGCGATGATGACGTCCGGCTTGAAGGTGTTCATCAGGGCCAGCCCCCGCCGCACCGTCGCCAGGCTCGGGTCGGGCTCGACATCGAAAAACACCTCGGTGTCTATGTTGAGCTCTTCGAGCACGGCGGTAACGCGGTTGGCGTAGTGCAAGTCGAACAGCGGCTTGTCAGTCACCAGGAATGCTCGCCGCCGGCCTTTCAGGTCACGCAGGGCCAGCGGCAGCGAACCGGGTTTGATGTATATCTTCGAGGGTACATTGAACCACAGCATATTCTCTCTCCGCTCGGCGACCGTCTTGATGTTCAGCAGGTGCTTGACGCCAACGTTTTCGCTGACGGAATTGCCGCCCCAGCTCCCGCAGCCCAGCGTCAGCGATGGTTCGAGACGGAAGTTGTAAATGTCGCCAATGGCCCCCTGCGAGCTGGGCATGTTGACGAGGACACGTCCGGTCCGAATCCGGGCGGCAAAGGCGTCAATGCGGTCGCGCCGCGCAGGGTCCGTGTAGAGGACCGAGGTGTGGCCGATGCCGCCAAACTCCACCAGGGCCAGGGCTTTGTTCATCGCCTGGTCAAAATCGTCCGCGGCATAGAGCGCCAGCACCGGCGAAAGCTTCTCGTACGAGAATGGCTCGTCGCGGCCGATCTGCTGGACCTCGGCGATGAGCACCTTGGCCAGGGGCGGCACCTTGAAACCCGCCATCTTCGCGATCTTCTCCGCTGGCTGCCCAACAATGTCCGGGTTGATGCCGCCTTTCTTGAGCAGTATCGCGGCGACTTTCTGCCGCTGTTCCTCGGTCAGCAAAACCGCGCCGCGCAAGGTGAACTCCTGCTTGACCGCCTCGTAAACCGCACGCACGGCAATCACCGACTGCTCCGAGGCGCAGATCACCCCGTTGTCGAAGGTCTTGCTCATGAGAATGGAGCTCACCGCCATGCGCACGTCGGCGCTCTCGTCAATAATGGCCGGCGTGTTGCCGGCGCCCACGCCAATCGCCGGTTTGCCCGAGGAATAGGCGGCCCGGACCATGTTGGGACCGCCGGTGGCCAGGATCAGGTTGATCCGCCGGTGCTGCATCAGCCGCTGCGAAAGCTCAACAGTCGGTTTGCCGATGCAGCCGATGAGGCCGGCGGGCGCGCCGGCGGCCACAGCCGCGTCGTGGATGACGCGCGCCGCTTCGGCGGTTGACTTGCTGGCGCGCGGATGCGGCGAGAAAATGATGCCGTTGCGCGTCTTGAGCGCCAGCAGCGTCTTGAAAATCGCAGTGGCCGTCGGATTGGTCGTCGGCACAATGCCCGCCAAAAGCCCTACCGGCTCGGCGATCCGCTCGAGCCCAAAGGACAGGTCTCGCTCGATCACGCCGCACGTCGGAGTGTCCTTATACTTGTTGTAAATATACTCGGCGGCAAAGTGGTTCTTGATGACCTTGTCCTCCACCAGGCCCATGCCCGTCTCGGAGGCGGCCAGTTGGGCCAGCCGGATACGGGCCTCGTTGGCGGCAAAAGCCGCCCGCCGAAAGATTTCATCCACCTGCCGCTGGTCGAATGCCGCGTAGGCCTGCTGGGCCCGCGCCGCCGCTTCGATCAGGGCTTCCAACTCTTCAATGGTCGTTGCTGTTTTCATGTTGTTCAAGCTTCGGAATCGCCGGCCCGCCTTGGGCCTATCGTTCCGTATATATCGTTACGGATATAACGATAGTGATTTCTCGATTATCGTCAAGGAGAGTTTGCGAAATATTTTCGGGACCCGTCCGGCGGGCGCCGCCCTTTTCACGCCCGCCACCCTGCCTGCCTGCCGCCCGTTCGGGCCGTGGGCCCGGCGGGAGGCGCCGCGGCACCGTCAGCGCCACTCGTGCCGGGGATACTTGCGCTGCAGTTCCTGCTTGATGCGCGGATAGTGCTCGCGCCAGAAGCCCGCGAGGTCCCGGGTGATTTGCACCGGACGCTGGCTGGGAGCCAGGATATGCACCACCACGGGCACGCGGCCCATGGCAATGCGCGGCGTGGTATTCACCCCGAACAACTGCTGGATCCGCAGGGCGAAATAGGGCGGGTTTGTCGCGTCGTAGACGATTTTTGCGGTGCGGCCGTTGGCCAGGGCAAGGCGCTCCGGGGCATGCTTTGCCAGGAGCGCCTGTTGGGCCGGACTTAACCAGCTCTGCACGACCGGTTTGACCGGCTTGTCCTTCAAATCCTTGCCGCTGAAACTGCCGTGGCAAATTTGCTCCATCAGGTGACGGCGCGCTTCGTCGCTGATTGGCGGCAGGGCAAGCTCCGGGCACCATTGGCCCAGCAGGTTCAGGCGCAGCACCCATTGCTCGACGCTCTCATCCCAGTCGTTGAGCATCAGCCGGCCGGCCAGCACCTCGCCGGCGAGCAGGCGCGCCGCGGCATCGGCGGGCGGCGGTTCGACCCGGCGCGCGCCGATGGCCAGGTCCCGGAACCGGCGCTGCTCCTCGGCATAAACGCGCTTGGTGGCGCTGTCGTAATACACCCGCGTCGCGGCGCTGAGGTCCTCGGGAAAAAGTTCGCGCAGCCATTCCTCCTCAATCGCGGTGGCCAAACTCAGCACTGTCTGCACGTTGTTGTCCTTGCCCTCCACTTCCCGAACCTCAGCGGCCACGAACAGCGGACTCTTCTGCACCACGCTCTCCCGCGCCAGCGCGCCGCGCCGGCCATGGACCAGCTCGCAACGGGCCGTGCCCGGGTCCAGCCGCCGGGCAACCCGGTCGCTGAAGCCGATCAGGACGCATTTCTGCAAGGCCGTGTTGGGAACCTTGTGCGGCTTCGTGTCCAAGCCCTCGCGGCGCGCGATGTCGAGGAATTGCTCGAAGAGCGGGCCCACCTGCCGGGCGGTGGCCGCGTGCACGCCCGCCCGGCGGCAGGCCTCGGGGCGGAAGTCCTGGGCCGAAACGTGCTCCCAGGCGCGCATGAGCAGCCAGAAATCGCTGCCGGACTGCTCGCCCAGCAGGTCTTCGCGCCGGCCCGCGGTATCGGCGTCCGCATGGCGCAACAGCAGGTCGCGGCCCTGCGTAAGAGCGGCCAGCAGGCACGCCTGCCGAACACAGCGGTAGTCCTGCGCAGCCAGCAGCATCCGGGCATAGCGCGGATGCAGTGGAAAGGCCAGCATCTTCCGGCCGATGGGCGTGACCGTGGTCCTGAGCGCGCCCAGGTCGGTCAGCAATTCCTCGGCGTGCGCCAGAGCTTGTTCCTCCGGTGGCTCAAACCAGCGAAAGCCGCGCAGTTCTTCCACCCCGGCGGCTTTCAGCGTCAGGACAACCTCCGCCAAATCCAAACGCCTGACCTCAGGCAGTTCCTGCGGCTGGCGATGCGCCTGTTCCTCGCGCGACCACAGCCGGCGGCAGATACCCGCCGCCGTGCGCCCGGCCCGGCCCGCGCGCTGGTCGGCCGCCGCCCGGCTGATCTTCTCCACCAGCAGCGTGTTGATACCCCGGTACGGATCGTAGCGCGGAATGCGCGCCAGGCCGCTGTCAATCACGCACCGGATCCCCTCAATGGTCAGCGAGGTCTCCGCCACGTTGGTGGCCACCACCACTTTGCGCTGGTCGTAGCGAGCCACCGCGGCGTCCTGGTCGCGCGGGGAAAGCTCCCCATGCAGCGGGAGGAGCCGGAAACCGCGTGCTTCGTCGCAACCCCGGATCGCTGCGATCGTCTGCGTGATCTCAAAGCCGCCCGGCATGAACACCAGCACATCCCCTGCCCCGCCCGACTGGACATAGTCCGCAAATGCCTCCGCTGCCTGTTCCCACACCGGACGCTTGTCGAGGTAGGCCGGCGTGGCCGCGTATTCAATCTCCACCGGGTACGCCCGGCCCCGCGCTTCCAGCACGCGGCAGGGCTTGAGATACTGCGCCAGCGGCGCCGCGTCCAGGGTCGCCGACATCACCAGTATCTTGAGGTCGGGCCGTTCGGTCTCCTGCAGCGCCAGGGCGCGGGCCAGCGTTATGTCGCCGTAAAGATGCCGTTCGTGAAACTCGTCGAAGATAAGCGCCGCCACCCCGCGCAGCTTCGGGTCCTGGACCATCTGTCGCAGGAGCAGCCCTTCGGTCACGAACCGAATCCGCGTCTCCGGGCTTGTCACATTCTCAAACCGAATCTGGTAGCCAACTTCGCGGCCAAGCTGAGCCTGGCGTTCCGCGGCGACCCGCGCCGCCAGTAACCGCGTGGCCAGCCGGCGCGGCTGCAGTATTGCCACCTGCCCCGCCCCCAGGACGCCCTGATCCAGCAGGATCTGCGGGACCTGGGTGGATTTGCCCGAACCGGTAGGCGCGGACACGATGAGCCTGCCCGCCTCCCGCAGGTCGGCCAGCAGCGCGCGCTCAATTTCGTAGATCGGCAGTCGTTCCGCCATCGAGGCCGCATGTTAAACCGAACCCGCCGGTTTTGAAAGAAGCGCGACAGGTGTATTGTCTCTTACAAAAAGGCCCTCTGCGGGGCTTCGGGTTAAACGCTGGCGGGAGTTACCGGGAAAAACCTGTAAGGTATTTGCCTACATTATATCACGTGGTTTTCCCGGCTATCCGAATTCCCTGTGCGGACGTAAGTTAAGGTTTGAAGATAAAGGAGCAAAGTGATGGGACACGAGCGCAGCTTAGCAAGCTGCGCTGTTTTTTGTGGCTCATCACGGAATTCCGGGGAACGCCCAGACCCCTCGGTCGTTACTATCCTCCGTGCGGGTGCAGATGCCCGACACCCGCGAATGACCCGGTCTTGATTTAGCTTCTCCGCAGGGGATGTCTCCCGATCTGCATGGGGCGCCCTGTCCCATTTTGAGACAAGGATGGTTCTTTAGCCTCACTCCTGCCGGTCCCCTCGGCGCTTCCTGTCGCCCGCCGTATCCACGTCGTTACCACACCCTATCCTCAGGCTCACCTCTCCCTATCCTCACCGTCTCCTCACCGTAGTACCTCTGATAGGCTATCAGAGGTACTACGGTGAGGATACGGTGAGGTGACGGTGATGAGAGGGAGTGGAGAGGGGGGTGGCGCCTGCCCAGAAACCTGCTGGTTCGTGGGTAGTGTCATAAAGGTTCTGCAAAAAGAGCGGGTCATGGTAAGCCACTGGGGT
>CAZDOO010000097.1:0-17241 GCA_964507045.1 uncultured Verrucomicrobiota bacterium
CTTGCTCCACCATCTTTTCCCCTCCCGGGTAACAATCTTTTTGAGGCAAAACGCATTGTTAAGGTGATGGGATTTGTTCTTGCCGCAACTTCGCGGGTGCTAGTAATTGACCGGCTGGCCGGCTCCCGCTCCGGTCGGACTTGGTACTAATTTGTTTGCCCCCTTGTCTGTTTTCCTTTCTGCGTTGCGCTGTTCTTGCTCTTCTATTCATTTGCTGCGCCTCACACACTCAAGTGATCTGCTTCCTACAGAACCGGTCTGCGGCAATCCTTGCAGTGGTTTGGCTGCGCACCTGATTCCCGAGTCTCATCGCTCCCTTTCCTACCTCATTGACCTACAGCCCCTCTCACGCAACGAAAGCCGAGGTAGTTGTATCCCGAACCTGGGCCGCCGAAGTCGCGTTGCGCACAACGCGGGACGTCGGCAGTGATGTTCCACGAGCCACCCCGCCGCACCCGACTCGTGCCGGAGGCCGGTCCGGTGGGATTTTCAGCAGGAGAACTTGCGTAGTAGGAGAACGAAATCCAATCCCAGCACCACTCATGCACGTTGCCCGCCACATCGTACAGCCCGTACCCGTTCGGCGCGAATGATCCCACCGGGCTGGTGTATGGCGTGCCGCCGGTACTGTAGCTGGGGTGCCCCCCGCTCGTTGGGCTTGTGTCGTAGGCGTAGCTGCCGGGATCGGCGGTGTAATTCGCCCGCGCATGTTGGATGGTGTTCCCATCGCTCCAGGGGAAGCGTCGGCTGGCCGCGCCGCCACGCGCCGCCTTTTCCCATTCCGCCTCCGTCGGCAGCCGGTAGCCGGTCGCGCTCCAGGTGCAGACGACACTGGTGCTGGTCCCGGTTTTGAAGGTGACGCCGTTATTTGTATAACATGGGGTGAACCCGTCCCGCTCGCTGCGCGCATTGCACCATTTGACCGCATCATACCAGTTGACCGTGTGTACCGGGTGGTTTGTCGCCTTGCCCGAACCGACGTTGTCGAAGGTATAACCGTGGCTCGTGGCCCACGTGTAAACCTCATCCCACCTTGCCTTGGTCACTTCGGTCTTGTCCATGTAGAACGCGCTGACCGTGACCGTGTGCTGCGGCACCGCGCCAACAATGGTTTCGTGCCCGACGTTGGTCGTGGCCCCCATCAGGAAGCTGCCCGCCGGGATCAGGACCATGTCACCGGAGGTCACATATTTCCCATCCGCATTAAGCCGCTGCTCCAGCGTCGCCAGTTTCTGGTAGATTTCCTCTAGTGTGTGCATGGTGGGGGCCGGCGGGTTGGTCGGGTCCAAGCTTCCCGCCCGTGCGCCGCCCATCCACAACACACCCGTCGCCAGCGCCGTGATCATCATCCATTTGCTCGGCTTCATTTCATTGTCTCCTCTCCGTTTGATCTCACTGACTGCTCTCATACGCTCCGGTGCCACGGCTATCCTCACGGTGTCACCGTCACCTTAACCTTGTAGAATGCCCGGGCCGCTGTGTTGGTGTCCCGCATAGTCTGCTCGCCGCCCGTGCCCGTGAGACCCACCCGCCCAGCCACGTTGGTCCACCCCCCCGTCGTCAAGTCCCCCCGCCAGGTCAGACTGTAATAGCGCCGCGTCGAGGCGGGCCAGAAAGTCACATCTGTCGCTGCCGGGCTATTGGACACCGCCACGATCCGCAAATACGAACCAGCATCGTTCGGATCGGTGTCCATGACATATTCCATCCAGGCCGGGACGGAATCGCCCTCGTCGTAGTTTTCGGCCACCCCGTGGTGATCCAGCCACCAATTCGCGGTGCCCTGCGGTTGCGTGTCGAACGCCAGGGTGCGCACGCCGTAGTCCGGCGAGGAACCGCTCCACTTCAGCCACCCGATATTCTCGCCCCACGCGTGCCCCGAGAACTGGCCGTTCGCGAGATTGACCGTCACCCCGCCGTTAGCGGGATTGCACTTGATCCAGCCCACGTTCTCGCCCCAGGCAAAGCCGGAGAGGCTGCCGTTGGCGGCCATGTTCACGCCCCAGTTGTTGGTAGTCGTATTCGCGTACGGCCCTCCGGCGTCCGCGCCCAATTTGATCCAGCCGATGTTCTCACCCCAGGCATAGCCGGACAGCCAGCCCGTATTGCCGTTGAAATGAACCGTCACTTCATGGTTGGTCGGCCCGGCATTGACCCAGCCCACATTCTCGCTCCAAGCGTGCTTCTTCGCCGGGTCCGTCTTGGTATTGTCAGCCTGCGCTGCCAACGTTCCAGCCAACAGCACGGCAAAGACAAAGGCGCCTCTCGGATGAAGTCTCATGGCTTCGGTCCTCCGCCTGGCTGGCTGACGCGACACCGGCACGGTCGTGCCGCCCCGTGACCCCTCGATCCTTGCTGGAACTTCCAGTGCAGACGCAGCGGTAACGCGGCTGGCGGGTCGCTCCTGCTTGGCCCGTCGGTCGTCCGCTGTATCCCGCGTTGAACATCGAGTGACACGGTACATCGCACTTCCCAGAAGGGCGCCGAAGAGTCAACGCGCACGAAACGCGCCAACTACATCGTCTTCTGCACATATCAGGTTAGTAATCCACAGCCCCACAGTCAATCATAGAATCCTTGCTTTCGAACGACCCCTCACCGCCCCCAGCCGCTGGTCCCGCTCGCCCGTCCAGCTAACCGCTTACCACCTATCCCCGCCTCACCCTGCTCGGTCACCGTGGCCCCATTTCCCCTTTCAGCGCTTCAGCTTTCCCGCTGGCTCCCTCAACTCTCAACTCTCAACCATCAACTACCAACGCCCCATCGCTCACCGCCTGGCCCCCACACAGAATCTAAGCCTCGTTCATCACGCCGCGGCCCCGACCGGCAGCGGCACCACATTCGCCGCCGCCGTCCCGCCCTTCGGCGTCCGCTTCCCCGCCTTGCCCCCTTTCGCTTTGGCCTTAGCCGACTTCACCGACAACGGCCTCAGCGCATAGAACCGCTTCGTATCCCTGCTCCTGCCCAGCGGCCCCTTCCTCCCGCTTGACAGGGCGTAGCCTATAAGCTACACATTGGCTGTGGACATCAAGCCGAAGTCCGTCTTGGTCTATCGCACCCGCGAGGGCCGCTTGCCGTTGGACGAGTGGTTGCGCGACCTGTGCGACGCCAACGCCGTCGCCCGCGTGCTGGCCCGCCTCGGGCGCGTCCGCCGGGGGAACCTCGGCGACTGCAAACCGGTGGGCGAAGGCGTGTCCGAGTTGCGCGTGGATTATGGGCCGGGCTACCGGGTGTATTTCGGTCAGAAAGGGCAGACACTCGTGATCCTGCTCTGCGGCGGTGACAAACGCACCCAGGACCGCGACATCCGGCTCGCCCAGCAATACTGGAATGACTATCAACAACGAGAAAGCAAGTAAGCTATGAAAGCCGCTGTGAAATTTGAAACCGTCCTCAAAGACCGCCTTTCCGATTCCGAGCAGGCCGCGAAATACCTCACCGTCTGCTACGAGGAGGGGCCGGAGGTCTTTCTGCAAGCCCTGCGCGACGTGGTGGAAGCCCAGGGTGGCATGACCCGCGCCGCCCGCCTGGCCGGCCTCAACCGCGAGAGCCTCTACCGCCAGCTCTCCCGCCGGGGCAACCCCAGCCTCGCCAGCCTAAACGCTGTGCTGGCCGCGCTCCGCCTCAAGCTGCGCTTCGCCGCCGGATAACACCGGGCACAAATTGCCGTCTGACGCCCGCCCGTTGCCCGCTTGTTCCATTGGTCCCGTCAGTCCTGTCCGCCCGCGCCACTTGCCCCCGCCCGGTTCGCGGATCGCCCCTGGGGACGACAGGCGCCCCGCTTGTCCCGCCGTAGCCCCGCGAAGGCGGACCCGTTCCGTCTGGCACCGGCCACCCCCATTCCGCACCCCGAGACCGAATCACGCTGCGGCCTCGACCGGCAGCGCCACCACATTCGCCGCCGCCGGCAGCGCAGCCTTCGGCCTCGGCTTCGCCGCCCTGGCCTGCTTCTTCCCGCCCTTGGCTGGCTTCACCAGCATCGGCCTCAGCGCATAGAACCGTTTCGTATCCTTGCTGCTCACCCGGCTCTGGTAGTATAAAAGGGGTCAGCCATTAGGGCATTTGTCCACCAGAAAAAGACGTTGCCGTCCGATTCTTTTTAAACCGGTCTTTACCGCAGCTCTTCCGACGAGCTCTGCCGGCCGACACGAACCTGCGTTTTCGTCGTTCGAATCGGAACACCGACCGAGCAAGTCTCATTGTCTACACTTCCGAGGGTGCGAGTAAGGCTGGAGCATGTCGCGCAAGCTGCGGTTCGAGTATCGTGGCGATTTTGATGTTGCCGACTGTGTCAATTGTGAGAGAACTGATAGACACTTGCTCGCAAGCCGCGCGAGAGCGCCCGCCTGCACCGCGCGTTCCTGGTCGCAGGCATCTTCCCGCCGTTCATCAAGGTTTCCGGCACGTTCTACTTCGGCATTTTGGCGCGAACCAATTTGGTGTCGGAGAATCGCGGGCGATTTGTTATCACCACAAACAGAGTGCTCTTGTGGGTCGATAACAATGGAACTGCAAAGATCGCGCGTTAGGCTTTAAACTTTAGACTTCAGCCTTCTCCCCTCGCTCCCCCTCCCCTGGGAAAAACCTAGTGCGGTTCTTCCCTCTTTGCCTTGCCCTCCTGCCCGGCGTCTGTTATCTTCTTTCCGTCAATCGCACCGCGGTGCGGTGTGGGTTGACCGGCAAAAACACAGTCAGCCGCGGACGGTGTTCGCGGTGGCTTGCGGGCGGTGCCTGCAAACCAGGCGGTGTGGCTGCTTCCAAACTGGCTTTGGTCCTTTCTCGGTGAGGAGGGGTTCGGTCGGACGCGCGCGAGCGTCGTCCGAACAACAACTCGATTGGTGACAAATGCGTCCGGGGACAAATCCCCTGGACAGCGCCGGATGTCGGCGAGCGGTGAATCGGATCTCGGGTTTCGGGCCTCGGATTTCTTTCGGGCTTCGGACCTCGACCTTCGGGTTTCACTCCTCGCCCCGCGTCCGGCCGGAAAGGACCGTATATGCACGACGATCAGACCGTCCAGCGCTTCATCGAACGGCGCGCGCAGGGCTGGACCTACGCGCGGCTCATGACCGAACTCAACGTCTCCAAGCCCACCCTCATCGCCTGGAGCCGCAAACACCAGTTCCAGATTCAGAACCTCAAGGCCATCGAACTGGAAGCCTTGCAGGAGAAATGGCTGACCTCCACCACCGAGCGCGTCAACGCCCTCGGCGACCAGCTTCGGAAAGTCGAACAGGAACTGACCAAACGCGATGTCAGTAGCTTGACCACCCCGCAACTGCACACTCTGGCCCGCAGCCTGCGCCGCCAGATCGAGGAAGCGACCGGCCCCACGCGCTTCACCACCCCGGTGTCCGAAATCCCGTCCGATGAATACCACGACCAGGTCCAGGATTGGCAGGCCTGACTCATGGCGTGGATCCGGTCAACAAAAGGTAAAGAAATGATCAGGTTCCATTACCCGATGCCACCTCGAAGAACGCCAACGGCGTTCCATCCCTCAGCCCGGGGTTGCGCCACCGGCGCTACCCCGGGTGTCATCAAGAATAGACCACCAAGCCTGAAGGGCTTGGATCACAAACCCCGGCATCATTACTCATCCGTACCCATCCGGTCTTATCCGTGGTCCTTTCCGTCTTCTTCGTCACCTTCTGTTCCAATTCAGATTCCCGGTCAACCAAAGGTAAAGAAATGGTAAAGCAGTCGGTGTTTGGTAAAGAAAAGGCAAAGTTTTGGTCAAGTTGCGCCGGCGATGCCCCGCACCCATAACCTGCTCCGCCGCACCTGTCGTCGCCGAACGACCCGCGCCTGGCGTGCTCTCGGCCGCCGCACCCTGCGCTCCCTGCCGGGCTGCCGTCGTGGTCCGGACGACCTGTCCCAGGCTCTGACCGCCTTCGGCCGCGTCGTCCGCGCCCATCGCCGGCTGGCTCGGCTGGCGCCTCGCTTCTTCGATTCCGTGGTCGTCGAGCGCGAGCGCCGCGAATCCGAAGCCCGCCGTCTTTGGATGGCCGAGTGGGAGCCGGCCCTCGCCCGGGTCTATGGTGGTGAGCCCCAACCCTACGATCCTTCCGCGGATCGCCCGCCGCTGCCGCCGCCGCGAATCCAGCAGGCGGTGGAATGCGAGCTGGCCTCCTGGAATTTCTGGCTCGCGGCCGGACGGCTGGCCCTCGAGAAGCATCAGCACCGGAACCCGCATGCGTTGCTGAGTTTCAGCCGCATCGCCCGCCTGCTCGAACTGGGGTTCAAGTTCGGCAGTCTGGCCACTGGCTACGACCCGGCCCGGCCCCAGCCCGAGCCGGTCAGTCACGATACCGCCCGGGCTGACTTGGAACGCGCCTATGGTGATTCGCGCCCATCGTCTGCCGATGACCTGCCGGTTGCTGCCGGGGCACCGGAAGCGCCCGCCCCGCCAGCCCCGGCTTCGCTCCTATCCGCCAGCAGCTCTGAGCTAATCAAACCTGCCGCCAGCGAGCACAGCTCTTCAACCACTCAAGAGTCTGCCCCGCCGGCCATTCCGTCCCACGTCGAACCCAAACGTTGCGACACCTGGAGCCGTTGGGCGCGTCAATTGCGACGTCTAAAAGGAACCTCATGACTCCTCCCCAGGTTGAAATGAACGGCAACCAATAGCATCGCAAATTCACCCATTTGGATTGGCGCCGAAAGCAGCTTCTTGGAGTTCAAGGCCTTGCAACTATACGGGCAGTTGCTTCATCTCGTGTCTGAGTAAGCTCGCGTGGCCGCGCGCAAACATATTGACGAGGCCTGAGCGCAACGGCAGCATGGCCCGAACAACTATGTTGGTTCCGGCGCAGAGACAGTGCGGGCTGGGGTCGTTGGAATGTTCCCCGGCACGCTGCGGCGGGCCAAGCTGCCAAATCATGCCTAAACTATAAGGAAGAACTCATGGTTATTGTTCAATCATATCCCCTGGCTGTCGTCATGTGCGTCGTCACCATGCTGTGTTGGGGCTCGTGGGCCAACACGCAAAAGCTTGCCACCAAGGAATGGCGCTTCCAACTCTTCTACTGGGACTACGCGATCGGGGTGCTGCTGCTGGCGCTTCTGCTGGCCTTCACCATGGGCAGCACCGGCGCCGGCGGGCGCAGCTTCCTCGCCGACCTCCAACAAGCCGACGGCAAATGGCTCGGCTCAGCCTTCCTGGGAGGCGTGATCTTCAACCTGTCCAACATCCTGCTCGTGGCGGCCATAGACATCGCCGGGCTGGCGGTGGCTTTTCCGGTGGGCGTGGGCCTGGCGCTGGTGCTCGGGGTGATCACCACCTACCTGGCGACCCACCAAGGCAACGCCCCCATGCTTGCCCTGGGCGTCGCCGCCGTCGCGGTTGCGATCATTCTTGACGGGCTGGCCTACAAGCGCCTGGCCAGCGGGGGCCAGAAGACCCCCACCAAAGGCATTGTCATTTCGGTGGCGGCAGGCCTCCTGATGGGCTGGTTCTACAGCTTCGTCGCCCAGGCCATGGGCAAGATTGACCCCGCCACCAATGGGCTGGAAGCCGGCAAGCTCAGCCCCTACACGGCCATCGTCCTGTTCTCCGCCGGCCTGCTGCTCTCCAATTTCCTCTGGAACAGCATCATGATGGTCAAACCGCTCTCCGGCGAGCCGGTGCCCTTCGGTGATTATTTCAGCAAGGGCAACCTGCGCCTGCATCTCATCGGCATGCTCGGCGGCGCCATCTGGAGCGTCGGCATGAGCTTCAGCATCATTGCCAGCACCAAGGCCGGCGCGGCGCTCTCCTACGGCCTCGGCCAGGGCGCGACGATGATCGGCGCGTTCTGGGGCGTGTTCATCTGGAAGGAGTTCAAAGGCGCGCCGCCGGGCACCAACAAGTACCTGGCCGCCATGTTTATGTTCTACCTGCTGGGGCTCGCGATCCTCATCGCGTCCAAACTGTAGCGCAGCACGCGGCCCCTGCCCTGCCAACCGGTTTCTCCTATGAGCAAGAACTCTATTCTCGTCGTCGGCAGCTCGAACACCGACATGATCATCAAAGTCAAGCGCATCCCCAAGCCCGGCGAAACCATCCTGGGCGGGGAGTTTGCCATGGCGGCCGGCGGCAAGGGCGCCAACCAGGCGGTCGGCGCCGCCCGTGCCGGCGGTGCCGTGACTTTCATCGCCCGGGTCGGCCGTGATATGTTCGGCGACAAGGCCATCGCCGGTTTCGTCGCCGACGGCATCAACGTGGATTACGTCGTGCGCGATCAGAAGTCCCCATCAGGTGTGGCCCTGATCTTCGTCGCGCAGAACGGTGAGAACAGCATCGCCGTTGCCTCGGGCGCCAATAGCCGGTTGCTGCCCGCCGATCTGATGAAGGCCAAACGCGCCTTCGCCCAAGCCAGTGTGGTTGTCATGCAACTGGAAACGCCCCTGCCGACCGTTGAGGCGGCGGCCAAACTCGCCGCTGCCGCCGGCGCGCGCGTGATCCTCAATCCAGCGCCGGCCCGGCCTTTGCCCAACTCCTTGCTCCGGCGCGTCTTTCTTCTGACCCCGAACGAGACGGAAGCCCAGTTGCTCACCGGCCTGGCAGTGAACAACGAAGCGGCGGCGGCCAAGGCGGCCGAGGCGCTCCTGGCCCGCGGCGTCCAGAACGTGATCATCACGCTCGGTGCGCGCGGCGCGTATGTCGCCGCCAAACAAGGCCGCGGCCTGGTGCGCGGTTTCAAGGTGAAGCCCGTGGATACCACCGGCGCCGGCGATATGTTCAACGGAACCCTCGCCGTGGCGCTGGCGGAGGGCAAGTCGTTGCTGGAGGCCGCGCGTTTCGCCAGTGCGGCGGCGGCAATCTCCGTCACCCGCCTGGGCGCCCAGACTTCGGCTCCGATGCGGAAGGAGATTGACCGGTTGCTCTCCGCCAACCGCTGATCAAAGCGTCAGTTCCACGTCCTGGCGCTGACGCCGGGTGAAACGGCACCAGTGCGTGTAGCCCGCGCCACGGGCCAGTTGGACCGCTTCGGCGAAGTTCAGGCCGACCTCGCTCGGCGCATGGGCGTCGGAGCCGAAGGTAATGGGGACGCCGATCTGGGCCGCAAGCTGGACCAGGCGCGGGCCGGGGTAGATTTCCTTGCAATCCTTGCGAAGGCCGGCGGTGTTAAGTTCGATCGCCACGCCACGGCGTTTGACGGCTTGCAGGAAGCGTGTAAACAGGGGCGTGCAATCCTGCTGCGGGTAAATGGCGAACTTCTTGCACAGATCCATGTGCCCAATGATGTCGAAGAAGCCCGACTCAACCGCCAGCGTCAGGCGCTCGAAATACGCCGTCCAGACTTCCAGCGGCTCGCGATGTTTCCACTGCCCAAGCTGCGCCGGATTGTCAATGGCCCAGGAGTCTGAAACATAGTGGACGGAGCCAATAAGGTAGTCCCACGGATAGCGGGCGGACAGGTCCCGAATCCAGTCTTCGTGTCCGGGCAGGTAGTCTACCTCCAGGCCGAGCTTGATAACCAGGTTGGGATGGTCGCGCCGGGCCTGTTCCACCCGCGCCACATAGCTCTCCAGCTCGGACGCCTTCATCCGCCAGTCGTCGAAGTCGTCGCGCGGCATTGGACCGTGCTCGGAGAAGCCGATTTCAGCAAGGCCGGCCCGGATCGCCTGGGCGGCCAATTCAGTCGGCTGGCCCGTGGCGTGGTGGCACAGGGGTGTATGCATGTGATAGTCTGCGGGCAAAACCATGCGCGAATCTAAGACAGGCGGCGCCCAGCGGCAAGGGCTTCCCGGGAGAATTCAGTGTGGCGGGGACATCCGCGCACTGCCGCCAATTCCCCCAGCAGGTCCTACTTGTGCACGGTGGTAATCGTTGCCCACCAGGCCAAGTCCTTGGCGGTGCCCGCGTCAACGGGCTGCGGCGTGCGATTCCCCAGCGGGAGCGGAGCGCCGGTTATGGGTGGCTTGATGGTTCCCCCCAGCCATTTGCGAGTCACGCAATGCCCGTCGGCGATCGCAAACACCCCGGCGCCGCCGTGAAAGCTCGCAGGGTAATCAATAATCTTGGGCGCCGGATCACCCGTATTGCCAGTCATCTTATTGGCCATGGCGGCGTCGTTGATACTGTCGGGATGCTCTTCTCCCAGGACCCACGTCTCCGCAGGCCGACGGATTTCCACCATTCTCGCGTAGCACAGATATGACCCGCCCGAGGGCTCTCCGACAAGCCATTGCCCGTCGCCAAATACCTGGCTCATGGAATTATCCCTGACCCGTGGCACCAGATTGCCCTCGCCATCGTTAACCCGCACCGGGTCGGCTGGGCACCTCCAAATCTCACGGTTCTTGCTGAGGAATGGCATCAACGGACTCTTGTCAATGAAGACAGTCGGATCCCACTTGCCCCGAACGTTCGCGGCACTCTTGGAATCATAATTACCCTCCACCCAAAGAACCCGACTGGAGTCCATGGGCGGGAAAGGCGCGGACGAGGGCTTAATGCTTTCGAGCAATAGATCGGACCAGTCGCCTGAGTACATGTGCCAACCGAGCATCATTTGGCGATTATTGTTCAAACACCGCGTCAGCATGGCTCTCTGTTTGGCTCTCGACAAAGCCGGCAACAGCAAGGCGGCCAGGATGGCAATGATAGCAATTACCACCAGCAATTCGATCAAGGTAAAGGCCGGGATCGAGGGTGGGCTCGCGCAGGTGCCCGTTTGTGGACAGCGAGGCCAACGCCTGCCGATCTGCGGGGACGACATTGGTCCGATGGTCATGGCAGCAGCCTGACAATACCTGATGGAAGTGTCGTTCAAGATCGTCCATTGGACAATTCCGAACGCACTTCGCTTGTGCGCGGCGCAACCCGACACCCCCCGGTTCGCCCGGGTTCCCTCCCCATCCCCGCACCGGCCCCCCACCGTCTCCTCACCGTCACCTCACCGTTACCCCTCCCTAGCACCTCTCATAAATTATGAGAGGTGCTAGGGAGGGGTAACGGTGAGGTGACGGTGAGGTAGGCCAAGGGGGAGCGGAATCTGACCCGGATCGGGATGTTACTGGGCTTTTGGGCCAGCCGGACCGCGAGCCGAATCCAGCCCGCAAGGGGTGCGGCGCGCATCCCGGCCTGTAACAAACGCCTGTATTCCTGTCGGCTCGGCCCGGAGTTGACCCGAAGGCCGACCAGAATGTCGGCGCTTGGCCCCTCCCCTGGCAGGAAAGTGAGATGCGCCTGCCGCGCCACGCCCTGCTTCTTTGGACTTTGCATCCGCCTTGCCATAGCGTAGATATTCCTTCCCGCTTTTGCGGAAATAGCTATGAAACCCGAAGTCGAAATCTACGATACGACCCTGCGCGACGGCAGCCAGGGCGAAGGCATCAACTTCTCGGTGATGGACAAGCTGCGCATCGCCGAGAGACTCGACGCGTTCGGGATTCACTACATTGAAGGCGGCTGGCCGGGGTCCAATCCCAAGGACATCGAGTTCTTTGCCGAGGCCCGGCGCAAGAAGTTCGAGCACGCCCGTCTGGCGGCTTTCGGCTCCACGCGCCGCAAGGGCGTTGCCGTCGAAAGCGACGACCAGGTGCGTTTGCTGCTCGAAGCCGAGACGCCCGTGGTGACAATCTTCGGCAAGACCTGGCTGCTGCACGTGAAAGAAGTCCTGCGCACCACGCCCGACGAGAACCTGGCGATGATCGGCGACACAGTGCGCTTCCTCAAGGATAGCGGCCGGTTCGTCATCTACGATGCCGAGCACGCCTTCGATGGATACAAGGATGAACCCGACTATGCGCTGGCGACGTGGCAGGCGGCCGAGAAGGCCGGCGCGGACGTCGTGGTTCTGTGTGATACCAATGGGGGCTCCCTGCCCCGTGAAATAGCAGCCATTACCGCCGCGGCGCGAGGCAGACTCACAGCCCGCCTCGGCATCCACACCCACGATGACATTGGCGTGGGGGTGGCCAACGCGCTGGCCGCCGTGGAAGCGGGCGCCACCCAGGTGCAGGGCACGATGAACGGCTACGGGGAGCGCACCGGCAACTGCAACCTCACCAGCGTTATCCCCAATATCGCCTTTAAGATGAAGAAACTCTGCGTGCCGGAAGCCTCGCTGGCGCAGTTGCATGACCTTTCACAGTTCGTGGACGAGATCGCCAACTTCCGCCACAACCCGCGCCAGCCGTGGGTGGGGCAGACTGCCTTTGCCCACAAGGGCGGCATGCACGTCAACGCGGTGCAGAAAGTGGCGCGCAGCTTCGAGCACATTGACCCGGCGCTGGTCGGCAACCGGCGGCGCGTGCTGGTCAGCGACCTGGCTGGCAAGAGCAACATCGTGATGAAAGCCCAGGAGCTGGGCTTCCAGGTGACCAATGACACGCCGGAGCTCAAGGCCATCCTGGCCCACATCAAGGAACTGGAGCACGAGGGCTTTGAATTCGAGGCGGCGGAAGCCTCGCTGGCCTTGCTCATCAGCCGAGCGCTCCAACACACGGAACGACCGTTCGCCGTGGATGCCTACCACGTGTCCATGCGCCGCGATGGGCCCGGCTTGACCTGTGAGGCCACCGTCAAGGTGCGCGTTGGCAAGGAGGCCGGTCATACCGTGGCTGAAGGCGACGGCCCCGTGAACGCGCTCGACAAGGCGCTGCGCGCGGCGCTGGTGAAATTCTACCCGGAGCTAAAGAAGGTGGTGTTGACGGACTACAAGGTCCGCATTCTCGAGACCTCGACCGGCACCGGCGCACGCACCCGCGTGCTCATCCAGTCCACCGATGGCAAGCGGGAGTGGGGCACGGTTGGTGTCAATGACAACATCATCGAAGCCAGCCTCCAGGCCCTCGTGGACAGCTTGGAATATGCGCTGGTAAGACACTGAGCCGCTGCATGCCAATCTGTGAAATCCGTGTCTTATGTCTGAAATCCCCAAGGCCTATGAACCACAGGCCGTTGAAGAGAAGTGGTACGAGTTCTGGCTGAAGCAAAGCTGCTTCGTCGCCAATCCGGCGTCCTCCAAACCAGCCTACTCCATCGTTATCCCGCCGCCGAACGTGACGGGCATGCTCCACATGGGGCATGTGCTCAACAACACCATCCAGGACATCCTCGCCCGCAAGGCGCGCATGGACGGCAAGGAAGTGCTGTGGTTGCCCGGCACCGACCACGCCGGCATCGCCACGCAGGCTGTGGTAGAGAAGACCCTCCGCAAGCAGGGCGTCATCAAGCACCGCGACGACCTGGGCCGCGAGAAGTTCCTGGAGCACGTCTGGGCGTGGAAGGAGAAGCACGGCGGCATCATCATCCAGCAGCTCAAGAAGCTGGGCTGCTCGTGCGACTGGACCCGCGAACGCTTCACCATGGACCCGGCCTACTCGCGCTGTGTGCAGAAGGTCTTTGTCGATCTCTACAAGCAGGGCCTCATCTACCGCGGCAAACGCATGGTCAACTGGGACCCGGCGGCCCGCACGGCGCTCTCCGACGAAGAGGTCGAGATGACCGAGGAAAAGGGCCACCTGTGGCACCTCAAGTATCCGCTGCTGGACGACCAGGGCCAGCCCAAGGCGGACGAATTTCTCGTGGTCGCCACCACGCGCCCGGAGACGATGCTCGGCGACGAAGCCGTGGCCGTGAACCCGACCGACCCGCGCTACCAGAAGATCGTCGGCCGCAAGTGCCTGCTGCCTTTGCAGAACAAGCACATCCCCATCATCGCTGATGAGGCGGTGGACCCGAAGTTCGGCACCGGCTGCGTGAAGGTGACGCCTGCCCACGACCCAGCGGACTACGAGATGGGCCTGCGCCACAAGCTTCCCTTCACCATTGTCATCGGCCCCGATGGTAAGATGACCGAGGCCGCGGGGGAGGACTTCGACGACATGGACCGCATGGAAGCGCGCCAGGCCGTAGTCGAGGAACTGACCGAGCAGGGCTTGCTGGTCAAGGTCGAAGACTACGTCCACAACGTCGGCTACAGCCAGCGCAGCCACGTCCCCATCGAACCCTACCTCAGCGAGCAGTGGTTTCTCAAGTACCCGAGCGTGGAGCTTTCAACGAAGGCGGTTGAAGATGGCAAGATCGCCTACCACCCGGACCGTTGGAGCAAAACCTACTCGCATTGGATGCACAATCTGCGGGACTGGTGCATCAGCCGCCAACTTTGGTGGGGACACCGGGTACCTGTCTGGTACCGGAAGTCCGAAGGTGCCGCTAACAAGATTTACTGCGGGGTGGACGCTCCAGCCGACCCGGAGAATTGGGAGCAGGACCCCGATGTCCTGGACACCTGGTTCAGCTCCTGGCTCTGGCCCTTTGCCACGATGGGCTGGCCCGAGCAGACCGATGCACTGAAGAAGTTCTACCCCACTACCGACCTCGTTACCGGCCCCGACATCATCTTCTTCTGGGTCGCCCGCATGATCATGGCGGGCTACGAGTTCATGGGCGACCTGCCCTTCCGCAATGTCTATTTCACCGGCATCATCCGCGACAAGCTGGGCCGCAAGATGAGCAAGAGCCTGGGCAACTCGCCCGACCCGCTCGAACTTATCGCCAAGTACGGCGCCGATGCGCTCCGCTTCGGCACGATGCGCAGCGCGCCGCTCGGCCAGGATGTGCTCTTCGACGAGAAGGACGTCGAGCTGGGCCGCAACTTCTGCAACAAGCTCTGGAACGCCTGCCGCTTCCGCCAGATGCAAGGCGGCGAAGTGCAGGGCGAAATCGTCCCCGCGCTGCTGACGAGCGACGATAAGTGGATTCTGCTCAAGCTCGACCAGGCCATCCGGGAAATCACGACCGCCTTCGCCGAATACCGCTTCAACGAGGCCACGCAGACCCTCTACCGCTTCTTCTGGAGCGAGTATTGCGACTGGTATGTCGAGGCCAGCAAAGCCGTCCTCTCGACGCAAAACGCACCACGCACCACGGACCAGGAGGCCCGCCGCGCCAACACCCTGGCCGTCATTGACTTCGTCATCTCTCACACCCTGCGCCTGTTCCATCCCTTCCTGCCGTTTATCAGCGAGGAGCTGTGGCACGGGATGGGTTACCACACCGACATGCCGGCGGCCCAGGGCGGAGAGACCATCATGTTCGCCCCGTGGCCCAAGCCGCTGGACGAAGACTTCCGTGGCCACTACGGCCTGGACGCCTGCTACCTGGACATGGTCAACGCCAAGTATGACCTGGTCACCCAGGGCCGCAACCTGCGCCGCGAAGGCAACATCCCGGCGAGCAAGAAGGTTAAGTTCGTCTTCAAGCCGGCCGGCCAGCTCTCGCCGCATGACGCTGAGGTCTTAAAGCTGCTCCTCAACGCCGAAGCGCTGGAGCTTGACCCCAGCCATCAGCCGAAGAAGGGCACGCCCAGCGTCCACTCGGAACTGGGCGACCTCTACCTGCCGTTGGAAGGGCTGATTGACGTGGCCGCCGAGAAAGCACGCCTCACCAAGGAACTGGAGAAGATCCAGAGCGAGATCACGAAGGCCGAGCAGAAGCTCAACAATCCGAGCTTCGCCTCGAAAGCGCCGCCGCACGTGCTGGAAGAGCACCGGCAACGCCTGGCGGAATGGCAAGCCAAACGTGACCGTGTCCGGATGGCCCTCGAGGCGTTGAAGAACTAAGGGGGCGTCTGGGCAGCCTCCGCAGGCTCTCTGTCCTCGACGAAGACTGGCAGCCCAAAGAGAGCGGCCGCGCTCTTGCGAGCGCGGCCACTTGCTAACAACAGTCGATTAACCCGGTTGGCCGGCTAGAATTTGCCGCCGTAAACCGCGTTCTTGCCCAGCAACTGCTCGATGCGCAGCAACTGGTTGTACTTCGCCACGCGGTCGGTGCGGCTCAGGGAGCCGGTCTTGATCTGGCCGGCGTTAGTGGCGACCGCAATGTCGGCAATGGTGGCGTCTTCCGTTTCGCCCGAGCGATGGCTGATGACCGCGGTGTAGTCGTTATCCTGGGCCAGCTCCACGGCATCCAGCGTCTCCGTGAGCGAGCCGATCTGGTTGACCTTCACCAGGATCGAGTTGGCCGTGCCGGTATCAATGCCGCGCTGCAGGAACTTCACGTTAGTGACGAATACGTCATCGCCCACGAGTTGAATCTTGTCGCCGAGCTTGTCGGTGAGCTTCTTCCAGTTCGTCCAGTCGCTTTCGCCACAGCCGTCCTCAATGCTCACAATCGGATACTTGCCGCAGAGCTTAACGTAGAAGGCGATCAGCTCGTCCCCGGAGACAGTCTTGCCGGTGCTCTTCTTGAACGTGTAGGTGCCGTTGCCGTTGTAGAACTCGGAAGCAGCGACATCCAACGCGAGGAAGACCTGCTTGCCCGCTTTGTAGCCGGCGTCCTTGATGGCTTGGAGGATGACCTCGATGGCCGCCTCGGTGCTCGCAAGCTTCGGGGCGAACCCGCCTTCGTCGCCGACCGCGGTCGAAAGCCCCTTCTTCTTCAACACGGCCTTCAGGGCGTGGAAGGTCTCCGTGATCGCGCGCAGGCCTTCGGAGAAGCTATTGAAGCCCTTGGGCATGATCATGAACTCCTGAAAGTCAATCGGTGCGTCCGAGTGGGCGCCGCCGTTGATGACGTTGGCCATGGGCACGGGCAGGACCTTGGCGTTGGGTCCGCCGAGGTACTTGAAGAGCGGCTGGCCCAGCAGCGCCGCCGCCGCCTTGGCATTCGCCAGCGAGACGGCCAGGATGGCATTTGCGCCCAGCTTGGCTTTGGTCTCGGTGCCGTCGAGCTTGAGCATGGCGCGGTCAACCGCCAACTGGTCGAGCGCGTCCATGCCCCTGAGCGCCGGGAGAATCTTCTGCTCCACATTCTTCACGGCTTTGGTGACGCCCTTGCCCAGGTAGCGCTTCTTGTCGCCGTCGCGCAACTCCAGCGCCTCGTGTTCGCCCGTGCTGGCGCCCGAGGGCACCGCGGCCCGGCCCGTCGCGCCGCTGACCAGGGTCACATCTGCTTCCACTGTGGGGTTACCGCGTGAATCGAGAATCTCACGCGCCTGTATGTTTTGAATTCTGCTCATAAATCTGCGTATTCTATTCGGAACTCAGGAAACCAGGAAGGCCAACCAAATCCGCTTCGCTCACAACAAGTTCGCTGCTGTTCGTGAGTTCCTGATTTTCAAGCTCACCTGAAGGTTCAAGTGAGGCTTGCATGATACGGGCGCCGCCCCGCAAGTCAAGGCATGCGTGCCCACTTATCCTCGCCGCACCGTATCTTGGCACTACCACCCCATCCCACCCGGGGAATCCGAGAATTCCTTTGGAATTGGCCGGTCCGGGCGGCCCGGACTGGGGGTCAGGCTCAGC
>CAZDOO010000098.1:0-16969 GCA_964507045.1 uncultured Verrucomicrobiota bacterium
GCGAGGCGCCGTTGTCCGGCCAGAAGGGGGGAATGACCACGTCGTTTGTCTGCAGACCGATGGCGGCGCCCGAGCCGGCCTCGTATGGCCGGTGCGGATCATGGCTGCCGAACCAGAAGCAAAAAGGCTTGCCCGCCGGCACCGTCTTCAGGAAGGCTGCGAAATCCTTGAAGCCCGGCCCGGCCGGATTGTGCGTGTAGCCGCCGGCCCGGAAGTCGCCCGGGCCCCAGCCTTTGCGCGTGCTGCCGACTACGTAGCCGGCCTTTTCGAGCCGATCGGGATAAACGGGGAACTTTTGCGGCAGGAACCCCCAGAGGCAGCTTCCCTCCTCGAGCCGATGGGGATATTGGCCGGTCAGCATCGCCGCGCGCGACGGCGTGCACGAAGGCGCGGTGCTGAAGCAGTAGTTGAACCGCACGCCTTCGCGGGCAACGCGGTCGAAGGTTGGTGTGTGCACTGTCCGGTCGCCATAGACACCGGCGTGCGGCCAGGCCCAATCGTCGGCCAGGCAGTAGAGGATATTGGGGCGCGAATCCGCCCCAGCCGCCAGCACTCCGGCCAGCAGCATCAGAATGGAAAACCAGGATGGATTAGTCATGGCTGCGGTGTTATTGGCTCCCGCGCTGGGCGAGGATCAAGTCGCGCACGCCCTTGGGATCGGGAATTGACTTTATTTGTTCCGCGCCTTCGGCGGTGGCAGCGGTAGAGACGGTAAGGTCGCCGATGCCGACGAGGCGCTGGAGGAAACTCTGGTCCACGTCAATGGACCGAATATCGCGCGGGTTGTAGTCCTGGTAGCACTTCGAGAATAAGCCCCGCTCCAGGGTGATACGTTCAGGCAAGATGCGCAGCACCGTCGAGGCCCGTCGGAACCATGCGACGATGGGGGGTATGATCAGCCAGAAGAAGACAAAGTGCCAGAAGTAGCCCCACCACGAGGGGCGAATTTCCGCCAGCACCTTCGGATGCCCCGACCCCGGGCTTGCCGTGGCCGCCGCCGGGTCTTGGGCCAGCTTCTCAGCTATCGGGTAGCCGCAATTGGGACACGTCTTCGCTGCCGTGGAAACCGGCTTCCTGCACTCTGGACAATCAATCAAGGCCATAATTCGCTGAATGGTTTGGCTGCTACTTGCGGAAGGCTTCGGCCAGCGCCTGCGCATGAATCTCGCGGGCGCGCGCCCCAAAGCACACCAGCCGCACCTGTTCCACCGAAAGGTTGCTTTCCAGAAACGCCTTTACCTCCCGCACCGCAATGCGGGCGGCGCGTTCCATTGGAAAGCCGTAGGCGCCGGTGCTGATGGAGGGAAAAGCAATGGTGCGCAGGCCGTGCCGCGCGGCCAGCTCGAAGCAGCTCCGATAGCAGCTCGCCAGCAGATCATCCTCACCGTGCGCGCCGTCACGCCACACCGGTCCCACGGTATGAATGATCCATTTCGCGGGCAGCCAGTAGCCTTTGGTGATCTTGGCCTGGCCGGTGGCGCAGCCGCCCAGCGTCCGGCACTCTGCGAGCAGCTCCGGCCCGGCGGCGCGGTGTATGGCGCCATCCACGCCGCCGCCGCCCAGCAAGGTCGTGTTCGCGGCGTTGACGATTGCGTCCACCGACTGCTTCGTGATGTCGCCTTCGACCACTTCAACCCGGTTCAAGTTGGCTGCGCTGCTCATGCCGTCCTTCCGCCGCCGCCTGGGGCGGCTGTAACTTATGCCACCATGTAGCCCCTGCAACCGTTTGGCAAGAACAGTAAGCTCCGACTTATGATGGCGCTGTGTCCCGCTCTGCGGTATAAGGGAGACAATGAAACACCGCTGCATGCTGCTGCTTGCCCTGCTGGCACTTCTGGTCGTCCCCGGCCTGGGGGCCGAGACCTATGATCTCACCATCCGGAATGGACGGGTGGTGGATGGCTCGGGCAACCCGGCCTTCTTTGCCGATGTCGCCCTCAAGGCCGGCCGCATCGCCGCCATCGGCAGGATCCCCGGCAAGGCCCGGACGGAAATTGACGCCACGGGCCTGATTGTCGCGCCGGGATTCATTGACGTGCACACCCACGCGGACAGCGTGGCCAGGATGCCCCGGGCGGAGAACTTTGTGCGCATGGGCGTCACGACCGTCGTGGCCGGCAACTGCGGCGACTCAACCCTCGACGTCGCCGCCTTCTTCCGCGCCGTCGAGCGCACCAATACCGCCATCAACGTGGCAACCCTGGTCGGCCACAACAGCGTGCGCCAGAAAGGGATGAAAGGCTCCTTTGACCGCCCTCCCACGCCGCAGGAAATGGACCGCATGAAGGCGCTGGTTAAGCGGGCCATGCAGGACGGCGCCGTCGGCCTTTCCACGGGCCTGATCTACCAGCCCGGCGTGTTTGCGCGAACCGACGAGATCGTGGAGCTGGCCAAGGTCATTGCCCCTTACGGCGGTATCTATACCAGCCACATGCGGCATGAAGACAACAAGATTTACGAGGCCCTTGACGAGGTGTTCCGCGTCGCGCGTGAGGCCGGCGTGCGCGCCGAGGTGTCACATATCAAACTTTCCGGCCCGAGCGCCTGGGGCCAGGCAGACAAGGTGCTGGCCCACATCGAAAAGGCCCGCGCCGATGGGCTGGACGTGACGCAGGATCAGTATGCCTACACCGCCTCCAGCACCGGCCTGAGCCAGTTGATTCCGGATTGGGCGCTGGAGGGTGGCCGGAGCGAGTTTCGGAAGCGCCTCGCCGATCCAGCGCGGAAGGCCGCCATGGTGGCCGAGATGAAGAAAAGCCTCCGCGGCAAAGGGCGCGACGACTTCTCCTACGCCGTCATCGCTTCCTACAAGCCGGACCAGTCGCTCGACGGCCTGAACGTCGCGGAAGCCGCCAAGGCGAAGCGCGGCGCTGACTCGCTGGACGACCAGATCGAGATGGTCCTGGAGATCCAAGCCAACGGGGGCGCCAGCGGCGTGTTCCACGGCATGAGCGAGAACGACCTGAAGGTCTTCCTGCGTCACCCCAACACCATGATCGCCTGCGACAGCGGCCTGCGGAAGCTCGGCGAGGACATGCCCCACCCCCGCGGCTACGGCAACAACGCCCGCGTCCTGGCCCGCTACGTCCGCGAGCAAAACGTGCTGCGGCTGGAGGACGCCATCCGCAAGATGACCAGCCTGCCCGCCAACACCTTTCACTTCAAAGGCCGCGGCGAATTGCGCGAGGACAACTGGGCCGACATCGTCGTGTTCGACCCCGGCAAAGTGCAGGACAACTCCACCTACAAGGACCCGCACCACTACTCCACCGGCTTCGCGCATGTGCTCGTCAACGGCATCCCTGTCATCCTGAACGGCGAGCACACCGGCGCCAAAGCCGGCCAGGCGCTGAGAAACATTTGCTCTTCAAGGTAGCAGCGCAGGCGTCCGGCCCGGTGGCCTGTTGCTGCGAGGCGTGGATCAGCCGTGCAGGATTTGACCGCAAAGCTGTGTCAAACTGTCCTTGATTCGTGTCCAGTCAGCAGCGCTGGCTTTTCCGAGGCTCCGCAGCACAGTGGATTTCTCGATAGTCGCCAGCTTCTCCACCCGTACGACCGAGGGCAACCGTAGCCCAGCCGCCTGCCAATCGTTAAGGGTCACGTCGTAAGCGACGCGGACGGCCTGACTGCTAACGGGCACTACCAGAATATCGTCATCGCCGGCGTCGCGAATCACCATTACCGGTCGCTTCTTTGCACCCGTTTGATTGGTGAAGACCAGCGCTGCCAGCAGGATGTCACCAGGCGAATGACGCTCGGCCATATTGCTCAGTCCCGGTCGTAAATGGTATCTGCCGCGCCATACTGTTTCTCCAACTGCGCGGCAGAGAATCTGGCCCATTCGCGTGATTCGGTCCCGGCTTGCATCCGGGCGAGCAGAAACTCGACGTAATGGAGGGCTTCCACCTGGAGATCACCCGGCAGGCTCTTGGCTTTCTCTTCGATCAATTCCACCGTGCTCATGGTCAAAGAGTAATGCCGGCTCAGCCGGCTGTCACTCCCGTTTCCATCAGATTCCCGGGGGCATTCGGGTAAGACGACCGAACGATGGCGGGCAGGTGCGCCTTCCCTCGCAGGAACGGCCTCCATCCAAAGGGTCGGGCAACAGGCTCGCCTGTTACGCTTTCCGGCGGAAATAAAGGCAGCAAGACCCGCCCAGGGCCAGCAACCCCACCCCGGACGGCTCGGGCACAGTGGTAGCCGATACGGCAAACAGAGGGAAAGTGCTATTAATCGCAATCCAGGCCCCTTTACCAGTTGCGTCGGTCCACACTCCTCCAAAAGACCAGCCCCTGCTTGTCTGGTAGGTGTCCGTGTTCGCATAGGACCACTCGTAAGCGCCATTAGCGATCAGGGTGTCGGCAGTCAGCACAATGCAATAAGGATATCCACCCAACAGGTTGATGGTTGTGGTCGGCGTATAGGTATAGATGCCGCTGGTTGTTGGGTCCAGGGAACCGCTCAACGTGCCGAGGAATCTGGAGCTGGGATAGGGAAAGTATGTGCCAGCGGCGGGCAAGCTAATCATGACCTTGATGTTGCTCGGAGCGCCCGTCGCATCGGCCATTGCCAACTGAATGGAGTTGATCTCGTAATGGCTGGCGTTCGTTCCGGTGTAGAACGCTATGGCAACCCATGAATTCGTGCCGACGGCCAGGCTCCCATCCCCGGCCTGGCCCAGGTTGGACAGATAGGTCGTTGTGCCTTGCGCCCGGGCGATTGGAGCAGACAACACAGAGAGCGCGAGAGTAAGAATGGCAACCAGGTTTCTAAACTGCGAATCCTTCATGTGCTTTGACTGGGCCTGTTGCATGACCTTGTGATAAAGCATCCCATATCCAAGGTGTCCTCGGGGCGCAAGCGCGGAGATTGCACCTGAATGCCGCCAGGCGACCTGGAGCGGCCGCACACGGAGTGCTCGCCCCACCTTTACGCGCACAACGCGACTTGGGCAACGCGCCCGGCGGTCGGCGCAGAGAATCGGCCTAAAGCTGCCGGATGCGGTAAAACCGTTGGGCGGCGTTCGTCGCGGCGCCCACATGCGTGTAGCTGAGCGTGGCCTCGGCGGCACCCCCGGCCAGCACGGGTGAACTGAGGTTGGTAAAAGCGCCGGTCGCGGCGGCGCTGCACTGCACCACATTGGTCGTGCCAAAGGGCGCCGTCCACGTGAGGCAAAGGTCATTTCCCTGGCGCTGGATGCTGGCGATGCGGAAGCGGGCGTGGATGAGCTGGACGTTGTCAATGAACCATCCGAGCGTGTAGGTAGCGTAGGCGTCGAAACCGAGCCGAAGCGGCACCGGGTAGCCGGCCATGGCGCCGACATCTACCAGCAGGGTCTGCCAGGCGTGGGGCGTGCCGACGGCCAGGCTCTCCGTGAGGTTCTGCGGGAACCACCACCCGATGCTCGGGAACCAGTAGGACCAGACGATGCTGGGAATCCCCCCCACCCCATAATCCCACCACTGATCAAATTGCAGGAAGATTCTCTCGCCGGGGTTGACACTGGGCATGAAAAAGGCCGGCGTCCAAAACACGCCCGCCGGCTCGGGCGGCGGCACTCCGCCCAAGCCTGTCCCCACACACCGCAAGCCGCCCGGGGCATTGGTCGGGCCGCCGCCCGCGCCGCTGGGAATGCCTATGTCCCAAACGCAACGCCGGTCGTTATACCAGTCGCCCCAGCCCGCTTCGAAACCCTGGCTCGGGGGCAGGTTGGTGGCTACCGGCACATCCCAAATCTCGATATCATCCACAAACCAGCCCGGATTGCCCAAGCCGCTGTGCCCGAACCCAAGCTGGACAACGTCGGCGCCACCCATGGCGAAGAGCGTCATGTCAACCCCCCGCCGGCGCCAGTACGGCTGGGACGAATCAATCACGCCGGAAGTGCCGGGGTCTATGAGGTTCCACGGTCCCCAGGCGCCTAATTGCGGGTTGTACTGGCGAATCTTCACGTCGGAGAGGCAGGCGTACATGAGGGTGTTGCTATAGACTTGCCATTGCCAGTAATAGAGCCAGAGATGATTGGAGTACTGGTCAACAGCCGGCAGCAGCAGGGGCGGGCTGACCAGGTAGCAATCCGTCCCCGGCCCATAGGTGCACGCGCAATTGGTGCCCCCGTGCGCGCTGCCCGGGCCGTTGGTCGGCATGGTGACCGCCCAGGCGTCGTTGGTGTCCAGGGTGTACTTCGTGTCGTTGGTCCAGCCGTTCCAGCCGTTGGTCTCGAAACCCTCGAAGTAGAGCAGCGTGCTGGCCCCCGCCTGTGTCAGCATTGCCAGCAACGCCAGGCCTGCGAGGATGCGTTGATTGGTCCTCATAGTTTGTCCTTTCTCGATTCCCCGCCCACGGCCCGCTTTCCCCCGGATCGCCCGGCCAGACGGCGGCTCTGCCGCCAGCGCTGGAAAGGGAATCGTATCCTCCTAAACTACGCCGCCCGATTCACAAAGCAAGTGTCCCGTCATCCATGAACAATGGCCAGTACGAATGCAAAGACCGGCTCGCGCCCAAGGTTCTCAGCCCACACGCGGGCGTATCTTGGCACGACCACCCCATCAGGGACGGGGAACCCGTCAATTCCTTCGGAATTAGCCGGTCCGGGCGGCCAGGAATGCTCGGGCCGGGGTAACACCCCCGCTCTCCTGGCTCACCTCACCGTTACCTCACCGTTGAACCTCTGCAAACTTTGCAGAGGTTCAACGGTGAGGATACGGTGAGGTGACGGTGAGGTGACGGGTGTGATAAGGGGGGCGTCTTCCTTCACATGGAAGCCGATTTCGGGCACTGCTGGCAGCAATTGACAGGGTAGAGGCTGGCATTAGCGTTGGTTGGTATGAGTGCTGATCAAGTCGCCAGCGAGGCATTGCGCCTGCCAGAGAAAGAGCGCGCCAGCCTCGCCTCGCGTTTGCTCCGGTCCCTGCCGCCGGTTGCTTTCGATGATGACGAGGGCGTGGCGGAGGCGCTGCGACGTGACGCGGAGCTGGACGCCCATCCCACTCAGGCAATGGCATGGATGTGTAAGCCGGTCCGTGAGGCCCGAAAGGCGCCAGAAGGTTACAGCACTCTCGCCGGTGGAGCATTGGGGTCGGCGCGGGGATTGACTGGGGGGCGGGGGCGGGCGAGAATGGAGGCGCTCCACGCATGGGAAAGAACGTTTCTACGCGCAAGATGAGTTCGATCATCCGCCCGCCGCGCCCGATCGGCGTGCTGACGGGGCGGCAGCGGTTTCTGGACGCCTGCCGGTGCCGGCTTGTGGATCGCCCGCCGGTCTGGCTGATGCGCCAGGCGGGGCGCGCTTTGCCCGAATACCGCGCCCTCAAGCAGCAGCATTCCTTCCTCGAACTGGTCCAAACGCCGGACCTGGCCACCGAGGTGACGCTCCAGCCCATTCGGCGGTTTGGCTTCGACGCCGCCATCCTGTTCTGCGACATCCTGGCTGTGGCGGAGGGGTTGGGCCAGTGCTACGCGTATCACGACCAGGGCGGCATCGAGATGGCGTTCCTGCTGAAGTCGGCGAGGGATGTTGACCGGTTGCGGGTGGGGGCGGTGACGGAGCGCCTGCAATACGTCGCCCGGGCGCTGCCGCAGATCAAGTCCGCTCTGAACGGGCGCGCGGCGCTCATCGGCTTTGCCGGCTCGCCCTGGACGCTGGCCAATTACATGATGGAAGGCGGCGGTGTGGGGGATTACACCCGTGCCAAGGCGCTCTTCTATTCCGACACGCCGCTCTTCCGGCGCTTGCTGGAGAAGCTGACGCGGGCGGTGACGGCTTTCCTCCAATTGCAGATTGAGGCGGGCGCCGACGCCGTCCAAATCTTCGATAGCCTCGGTGGCGTGCTGTCCGACGGCGAGTTTCCCGCCGCCTCGGCATGCTGGATGAAGCAGATTATCAGGTCGCTGAAGGGCCGGGCGCCGGTGATCGTGTTCTCCCGGGGCACGCACGGGAACTGGGAAGAACTGGCAGGCACGGGGGCGCGGGTGGTGGGAGTGGATTGGAACGTGCGCCTGGCGGACGTGGCGGCGCAGTTGCCCGCGCGAGTCGCCGTGCAGGGCAACCTCGACCCGTTCCTGCTGACCACGACGCCGGCGATTGTGGCGGCGGAGACCGGGCGCATCCTCCGCGCGATGCGAGGGCGGCCCGGGCACATTTTTAACCTGGGCCACGGCGTGCCGCCCAATGCCAGGCTGGAGAACATCGAGAGCCTGGTCAGCGCGGTGAGAGGGTTCAGAGGCGCATGCTGAAGGTTGATCTTGAGCTGGTGAGAAAGTACAACGTGCCGGGGCCGCGCTACACGTCGTACCCGCCCGCGACGCATTTCACTGACGCGATTGAGCCCGAAGCCTTCCTGTCCGGGATTCGCGCCAACAACCAGGCCGAGCGCGACCTCTCGCTCTACTTCCATCTGCCGTTCTGCTACTCGCTCTGCTGGTTTTGCGGCTGCACGACGGTCATCACCGCTGACCAGAAGAAGAGCGCCGAATACGTGGGGTATTTGGAGCGCGAGCTAGACCTGATGCGGCCGCTGCTCAACCCGAAGCGCAAGGTGGTTCAACTCCATTTCGGCGGGGGCTCGCCCACCTTCTCGCTGCCCGACGAGATCCGGCGGCTGGGCGAGATGATTCACTCGCGGTTTACGCTGGCGCCCGACGCCGAGGCCGGCGTGGAGGTGGACCCGCGCCGGCTCACCCGCGACCATTTGGCGGCCCTGCGCGAGGTCGGCTTCAACCGCGGTTCCCTGGGCGTTCAGGACAACGATCCAATCGTGCAGAAGGCCGTTCACCGCCTCCAGCCGTTCGCGCTGACCCGGCAGGTGGTCGAGTGGATGCGCGAGGCCGGCTTCCAGTCCGTGAACATTGACCTGATCTACGGCCTGCCGCACCAGACGCCGCAGACGTTTGACCGGACGCTCGATGAAATCCTCACGCTGACGCCAGACCGGTTTGCCGTCTTCAACTACGCGCACGTGCCGTGGATGAAGCCCGCCCAGAAGATTCTGAAGCCCGAGATCCTGCCGTCCCCGGAGACCAAGCTGGAGCTGCTCAAGCTGACCATCGAGCGGCTGACCTCCGAGGGCTACGTGTATATTGGCATGGATCACTTTGCGCGCGCCGGAGACGAACTGGCGCGGGCGCAGCGGCAGAAGACCTTGCAGCGGAACTTCCAGGGCTACAGCACGCGCGGCGGGGCGGACATCTACGCGTTCGGCATGTCCTCCATCTCGCAGGCGGAAGGGTTCTACTGGCAGAACCACAAGGAATTGCCGGCCTACTACGCCGCGCTGGAGGCCGGCAGGCTGCCCCTGCACCGCGGCTATGTCATGACCGCGGAGGACAAGATTCGCCGCACGACGATCATGCGCCTCATGTGCGACCTCGGCCTCGACTACGCGGCCATGTCCAAACTGCTCGGGCTGGATTTCCGAGCTCACTTCGCCCGCGAATTGGACTCGCTGGACGACATGGAAGCCGACGGGCTGCTGGTGAAGACGGTGCAGGGCTTGAGCGTAACCGACCTGGGCCGGCTGCTCATCCGCAACATTGCAATGCGCTTTGACGCCTACGCCAACACGCGCCAGGAGAACCGGTTCTCGCGGACGATTTAGCGCACTGGACTGTTCCAGGCGCGTCCTTCGCTCACAGTCCCAGCTCGCGCACGAGTTGCTCGACCGTCAGATGATGATGAGCCGCGATGTCCTTGAGCAAGCCGTGGAGCAGGCCGACCTTCAGCGGGCAATGATTGGGAACGGTCAGATGGTGTTCTCCTCCCCGCTGCGTAGTGAGTTGGATATGGGAGCCGCTTTGGCGTTGTGTTTCGTACCCCAGGCGCCGAAGTCCGCGAACCAGCTCAAGGCCGGTGCAATCGCGGGGAATCTTCATGCCGCAAGCACTTCATCCCGAACGTAATGCAGCCTGATGATCCTGGGCCGTTCGGACTCTTTCTCGAAGTGGCAAGCCACCGCGTCCTTCACCATTCGGCGCAGTTCCTCCCAGTTTTCGCCCTGGGTAAAGATGCTATGGCCGAGCGCTCTTGCCCAAAGGCCGCCTTCCTCAGCCTCGCGCACCTCGAAGATAATCTCGCTCATACGCTCAACTTCCCAGAGTCTTGCACTGGTTTCAAGCGCAGTTTTCCGGCGGCGCAGCCTCGACAAGTCCCGCCGCCGCCTTAGATTAGACGGCAGATCGGCATGAGAAGTGTTGCAATCGTTGGTGGTGGCATCACGGGCCTGACCGCCGCCTTCTACCTGAAGCGCAAGGGCGTGCCGGTGACGTTGTATGAGGCTGGCGACCGCGTCGGCGGCGCCATCCAGTCGCTGCGGGCGGACGGCTACCTGGCCGAGTTCGGGCCGAACACCATCCTGGAGACCTCGCCCAAGGTGACCCAACTGGTGGTTGACGCGGGCCTGGCGTCGCAGCGGCTTGATCCTGACCCCCGCGCCGCGGCGCGCTACGTCGTGCGCTACCAGCGGCCCATTGCCATGCCGGGCTCGCCGCTAGGCTTCTTCACGACAAAGCTCTTCACGGCGCGGGCCAAGCTGGCCGTGCTGCGCGAGCCGTTCGTGGCGCCCCGCCGCGATGGCAAGGAGGAGAGTGTCGCCGAGTTCGTGCTGCGCCGTTTGGGCAAGGAGTTCCTGGACCACGCCATTGACGCGCTGGTCGCCGGCGTCTATGCGGGCGACCCGTACAAGCTCTCAGTGCCGCAGGCGTTTCCGAAGCTGGGCCAGCTTGAAGCGCGCTACGGTTCGCTGATCAAGGGGCAAATCTTCGGCGCGCGCGAGCGCAAGCGGCGCGGCGATATTGCCAAAGACCGCGCCCCCAAGTTCTCCTTCGACGCAGGCTTGCAGGTGCTGCCGGACTCTTTGCGCGAGCGCCTGGGCGAAGCCGTGTGCTTGAACACCACCGTCACCCGGCTCATCCAGACCGCCGACGGCTGGACGCTCGACTTGCGCGCGGGCGGTCAGGCAGCGCGAGCTGAGCACAGCGCGGTGGTTTACGCGGGCACGGCATTCAAGCTGGCGGAGTTGGAAGTCCAGTCCGCCATGCCGCTGCACTTCAACACATTTGCCGAAATTCGTTACCCGCCGGTGGCCAGCGTCGTGTTGGGATTCCGGCGTGAGGACGTGGCGCATCCGTGCGAAGGGTTCGGCATGTTGATTCCCAAGGTCGAGGGGTTCAAGATCCTGGGCACCATCTTCTCCTCCTCGCTGTTCCCGAACCGGGCACCCGCCGGGCATCTGACCCTCACCAGCTATGTCGGCGGGGAGCGGAACCCGGACCTGGCCTCGCTGCCGCCGGAGAAGCTGTTTGCGATCACCCGCGAAGACCTGCGGGTGCTGCTGGGTGTGCGGGGCAAGCCGACCTTCCAGCACAGCATATTCTACCCGCGGGCTATCCCGCAGTATAACGTCGGCTACGGCCGCTTCCGCGAGCTGATGACCGACATTGAGCAGAAGGCGCCCGGCCTGTTCTTCGCCGGCCATTACCGCGATGGGATTTCGCTCAGCGACACGATCGTCTCCGGCTGCAAAGTGGCGGACAGGGCAGGGGAGTTTGTCGGGGTAAAATGAACAAAGCCGTCTTGCTGGTTAACCTCGGTTCGCCCGACTCGCCGTCGGTGGCGGACGTGCGGCGCTATCTGCGCGAGTTCCTCATGGACGGGCGTGTGCTCGACGTCAACTGGCTGCTGCGCTTCTGCATCGTGCACTTCGCCATCCTGCCCTTCCGTCCGAAGCAATCCGCCGAGGCCTATCACAAGATTTGGACGCCCGCCGGCTCGCCGCTCGTGGTCACTAGCCGGAACGTGCAGGCCCAGCTCCAGCAGCGGGTCACCGTGCCGGTCGAACTGGCCATGCGGTATCAGCACCCGTCCATCCCGGACGCCGTGCGCCGCCTGGCCCGGGAAGGCGTGGATGAAGTGCTGCTGATTCCCCTGTTCCCGCACTACGCGAGGTCGAGCTTCGAGACGGCGGTCGAGCGGGTGAAGGAAGTGGCGGCGGCGCTCGCCCCGCGCATGCGGGTGCAGGTGCAGCCGCCGTATTTTGAGGCGTCCGAGTACATCGCCGCGCTGACGGGCAGCGCGCACGAGCACCTGCGGCGTGGTTACGACCATCTGCTGTTCAGCTTCCACGGCCTGCCCGAGCGGCACATCCGCAAGTCCGACCCCACGGGACGCCATTGTCTGGCCACAGCGAACTGCTGTGCGACCGCCAGCCCGGCGCAAGCCACGTGCTACCGGGCGCAGTGTTTCAAGACTGTCGCCGCCTTCGTCAAGCACGCCGGTGTGCCGGAGGGCAAATACTCGATTGCCTTTCAGTCCAGATTGGGCCGTGGCCAGTGGCTTGTGCCTTACACGGATCGGGAGCTGGTCCGGCTTGCTGCGTCTGGCGTGAGAAAGCTGCTGGTCATCTGCCCGGCCTTCGTTTCCGACTGCCTGGAGACGCTTGAGGAAATCGGCCTGCGCGGGCGGGACACCTTCCTCGACGCCGGCGGGACGGAGTTCACGCTGATTCCATGCCTGAACGAGCACCCGCTCTGGCTAAAGGCGCTGGAGAAGATGACGGAGCGATTCGCGGCGCGCGGCAGTGGAGAGTGAAGCTTGCTTTGCATGTGGCAAGCCTCCCCCGCGGCGTCTGGATAGCCAATAGACGATAGACGATCGCCAAGGAAGTTAGCCGCCTGCAAACCACGGTGGCTGGCCCGTTGGCTATTGCCTATTGGTTATTGGCTATCGCCTGCTGTCACTCCGGTTCCCCTCGCGCGGCACGGGCTTCGGACGATCGGTAGAGCGGGTGGTCCGGCTTGAGGTTGCGCAGGAAGTTCTCTCGAAAGCTGCGGGCCTTGTCCTCCGCCTCGCGCTTCTTGCGGTCCGGGGCCGTCAGGTGCCGCTTCCCTTGCACGGGCGAGCCCTCCAGGGAACCCGCCCATGCCGTTAGTTGCCGGGCGCAGGATTCCGCCAGCGCGCGAATCTCTTGCAACTGCCGGAGGTGCGGCTTGAGTCGCGGCCGGTCCCAAACCACGGCTACCATCGAGCGCACCTCGCCGCTGGAGCCGCGCGCGATGGCGAGAAAGGACAGCAGTTCATTGGTAGTTACGCGCTCGAAGCCCTCGGCGATGTTGTTGGAGACGGACAACGCGGCGCGGTCGAACTGATTGCGAAAGCCGGGCGTCAGTGGAAGTCCGGGCTCTTCAAGTAGATCGAGAACGCGATTATAGAGCCGCGCCGCCTCCTTCCAGACCGGCAGATCTTCAAACTTGGTGTACTTGGCCATGGTGTTGGTTCTCCTTTCAATTGGCTTGAGTTGGTTATGGGCTATCGCCTATTGGCAATCTGCTTATACTCCCATCCCCATTCCCCCAAAAGCCAAAACGCCGCTGCTGATTTCCCGGCATCACTCAGAGCGATGCCGCGCACAGTTTTTTCGATTAGTATGCCTCCCGTGGGAGGAGTAAGAATGCAGTAAGCAAGATGAAACAGCCTTTGGCTGTCTTGAACGCAGATGATTAACAACAACATCGAACTATGAAGACATTACTCCCCCATATTCTCCTCCTGCTGGCCCTGGCCGTGAGTCTCGTACTGTTTGCCACCGGTTGCGGACCGCTGTGAGCCGCCTCGTCCAACTGGCGCGCCTGAACACTCGGGTGGCGGCACTCGCTCTGCGGGGGCGGTGGCTGACCCCGGCCGTAGTGGCCGCGGGCTACGACCAGGTGGCCCTTACCTACGACAGCGCCTGGCACCGGCACCTGCGTCCAGCTACCGATGACCTGCTCCAGCGGCTTCCCAGTGGTCTCACGGGCGTGATCCTGGACCTGGGCAGCGGGACGGGTTATACGGCAAAACGGCTGGCCCAGGCAAACCCGGGGGCGAGCGTCGTAGCGGTTGATGTATCAGCCGCCATGCTCGAACGCGCGCGTCAGCAAGCGCCGTCGAACCTGCGTTGTGTGGTTTCCGACATGCTGGACTACGTGTGTGGCCAGCCCACGGCGAGCGCGGTGCTGATTGTCTCCACCTGGGCGCTGGGCTACTCGCATCCGGCGCGCCTGTTCCGCGAATGCGGCCGCCTGTTGCCGAGCGGAGGCTGCTTCGCCTTTATCGTAAATTACGCCGACACGCTGGCTCCCGTATTTCACGCATTCCAGCACTGCATGCTCGCTTTTCCTGGCCATGTGCAGCTCGCCGCCTGGCCTCGCTTTCCCAGGGATTGGGCTTCACTCGAACGCCAACTGCGCGACAGCGCCTTTGGCGTCGAGTGGCATAAGGAAGGCTCCCGCAAGATCACGGTGCCCGACGGCCAGTTGCTGCCCTGGCTCCGCCAAACGGGAATTCTGGCCGGATTTGACGGCATGCTTGACCTTTCGGGGCCGGTTGCCGCGCGCTTTGAAGCCGAGCTGGCGCAGAGCCGGGACGACATCTATCACCACTTCGCGATGGCCATCGCCCGGAAGCTATGATTCGTTCCCACTTCAATCTGGTGCGGATTCTGGTTGACCCGCGGGTTACGCGTGTGCCGCGGCGTGTGCTTCGCCAGTTGAGCGAGCAGGGCCGGCCGCGGTTGCCGGCGGGCATCCAGAAATCCCTGGGCCGGCTGGTGCCGGGTTTGCGGGGCCTGGCGTTTGTCCGCAATTGGCTGGATGGCGAACAAATTACCCGCCACAACGGCCAATGGGTAATCAACTCCTTCCTGCCTCCGTTCCCGGGTCCGGCCTTTGACCGGATGTTCGAGAACCTGCTCTCTGGCCGGCGGCTGAGCCCGGTGTCGGCTTTCCTGGCGGTTTCCGATTCCTGCCCGTACCGCTGCTGGCACTGTAGCATCAAGAATCGCGAGCACGGCACGCTGGCGGCCAGCCAATGGACTCAGATCCTCGGGCAGTTGCATCGGCTGGGCGCCAGCATTATCGGCTTTACGGGTGGGGAACCCTGTGCGCGGGCAGATTTGCCCGCCCTGGTGGCCGCAGGCGCCTCCGGGGGGGCGGCGACGGTGGTGTTCAGTTCCGGGGCGGGCGTTGACGCCGCGTTGCTGCAAGAGCTCAAAGCAGCCGGATTGTGGTCCGTCTGCATCAGCCTCGACCATCCGACCGCCACCGAGCATGACCGGTTGCGCGGTGCCGCCGGCGCCCACGCCCAGGCTTGCCGAGCCTTGCGCCTGGCGCGCGAGCACGGCTTTTACACCATGGCCGCCACGGTTGCCACCCGGGCGCTGGTGGATGAGAAACTACTGGCGCCGATGCATCGCCTGGCAGGCGACTGCGGCGCGCACGAGTGGCGCATCATCGAGCCGATGCCGTGCGGCCTGCTGGCCCGTGACCACACCGACACGCTGCTCACCCCGGCCCACATCGAGGGGCTTCGCCAGTTCCATATCGCCTCCAATCGCCGCGGGCTGCAACCCAAGGTCTGCGCATTCAACCGCATTGAAAGCCCGGAGCTGTTCGGCTGCGGCGCCGGCACCCAGCACCTGTTCATTGATACGCTGGGCGAAGTCTGCCCGTGTGACTTCACCGCCATGAGCTTTGGCAACGCCGCCCAAACCCCGCTCGACCAGATCTGGTCTCGCATGTCCGGGGCGATGGGCAATCCCCGGCGGCATTGCTTCATCCAAAAGCATTATCCCCTATTGCTGCGGCATGGGAATGGCCATTTCCCGCTGGCTCCGGAACAGAGTCTCGCCGTTTGCGCCGAGGCCGGGCCGGAGCCGCTGCCCGACTACTTTCAACATCTCCTGGGAAGAAAGGCATAACTATGTATTCGCGCTATATCGGTTTGTTCCTGCTGACGGGCCTGGGTGGCATTGCGAGTGGCTTCTTGTGGCTGGTTCCCAACGGGCTGATGGGGGGCGCATTGGGCATGAGCCTGTCGGCAGGCACCCTTTGGCTGGGACTCAAGCAGGCCCGCGAGGGTGTCAGACCCAGCGGCCGTTACGTCCTGGCTGCCGGGACAGTGGTGGGGCTGTTGGGTGGGATGTTGATGGCGGTCATCTCCTTCCTTTACGCCGGCATTAAGCGCCACGAGTTTGGGCCGCCGATCCTGCCGGTTTGGGTGCCCCTGGTCATGGGCGTGCTGTATGGCATCTTGCTGCTTTGGTGCTATCACCGGCGGTTGGATGCCGGGAATCCCCTGGGGTCAACACTGTTCAAGGCATGCAGCGGCTGCTTTGTGCTCAAGGCCGTGGGCACTTTCCTTTATCTGGGGGTTGGAAAGGGGCTCGCAGATCTGGGCAGTCTTGCCTTTCCTTCCGTTTTGATCTCGTTGCTGGGCGCCGTTCCCTTCGCGCTCTTCTGGGTTCTGGCCACCGCTTGGCTCGACCCAGCGTGGCCCGGTCCGAAAGCCAGGCCGGATTGCCTTTCCGCCGTCCCGGTTGGTTCGTAGCCGCTTCAAATAGAGAACGGGCCGGCTCTGCGGAGGCGGAGCCGGCCCGTTCAGTTGGGGACTACGATTCCCGTTAAACGACTGCGGGGCGGAGCGGTTCGACTAAAATGAGTTGCGCCAACTGCTGGCTGATGGCCAGGCGCGCGTTGCACACCTGGCAGATGAAATTCGTCTGGCTGGTCAGCAGCTTGATGATCTGGTCCTCTCCCAGGCCCAGCTCGCGCAGGCGGTCTTGCAGTTCCGGCGCTGCGCACAACCGCTTGATGCGGACCGCGACGCCGGCTTGGACACAACTCAGCGGACAGAGCTCGCAACGGGCTTCGCCCTGGCGCGCTGACTCGAATGTATTAGCCCGATTCATTTGGCAGCTTCAGTCTCAAGCACGCAGCTAGTCTCAACCACACATTTCTTGCCAATTCATGGGCACAATTTGCAGCCTCCGGGGCATAAGAGCTTTGAGCCAGGTCAAGGAAGCCGCCGATAGGCCCGGGTGCGCTCTCGCCGGGCCGTGGCGCCCGCGGGGCGTATCTCGACACCACCACAAGTTCGGCCGGACTCCCTGCCCAGGAACCGCCACCGTTTCGACGGCGATGTTGATGCATTTACATAGTG
>CAZDOO010000099.1:0-16389 GCA_964507045.1 uncultured Verrucomicrobiota bacterium
TCGAAGCTCTGGCCGGCAATGAACTCCGACACCATGACATTCTCGTTGCACAGCGGTTCATGGACCCGCGCGAACGTAAGGCGCGAAAGGTCAAAGGTGCGGCGGTGCTGCTCGTAGATCGAGCGCAGGGTTTGCTGGCCGGCAACTTCGTGACGCAGGTCCAGCTCGCTCAGGGTGTATTCCTCAATGTCACCGAGAATGCCCACGGGATCGCCTACCTGTCGAAGCTTCGGATAGAGCCACGTGGCGAGCCGAAACAGGCGCCGGAGGCTGGCCACGTCGGCGCTGAATTGCCGGCGGACGTTGCGCTTGATGGCCTTAATGACCACCGATTCGCCGGTCTTGAGGTGCGCGCGGTGCACCTGGCCGACCGAAGCGGAGGCGAGCGCGGTTCGCTCGATGTCGGCAAAACGGTCAAGGAACCCCGCCCCGGCGGAAGTGCGCAGCAAACCCAGAAAACCTTCCGAAGGCAGCGCGGTGTTTTGGCGGTAGAGCTTGGCGAGGTGTTCGCACTTTTCGCGGTCCAGGAAGTCTATTCGCAAGGCGTGGACCTGGCCCAGCTTCACGGCGAGCAGGCCAAGGCTCTGAATCCAGTCCAGGTCGGGCAGCTTGCCGCTGCGGCCGTAGATCGAGTGAATCAGCCGCCCAAATTGAACCCAGTTCATGGCCCGGCGGGTCAAACCTGCGTGTTCTTCGAGACAAACTGGACGCCGTAGCGGCGCGAGATGAGGTTCGCCGCGATGCGGCCGGACTCGTAAATCGTCGGCAGCCCGCTGCCCGGATGCGTGCCGCCGCCGACCAGGTAGCAGTGGTCCAGCTCCTCAAATCGGTTGCGCGGACGGAAGTAGAGCATCTGCCCGAGCGAATGCGCGAGATTGAAGGTCGCGCCGTACTGGATGTTCATGTCCTGCCAGGTCTGCGGCGTGAAGACGATTTCCTCCCGGATATGCCGCGCCAAATCGGTCATGCCGGCGCGCTGTTGCATCGCCGCGACCACCCGGTCGCGGAAGCCCGCCCCTTCCCGGGCCCAGTCAATCTGCGCCGTGCGATTGGGCACCGGCACCAGGACGTAAACCGCGGAGTGGCCCGGCGGCGCGAGCGCGGGATCGGTGATGCTCGCGTTGCGAACGTAAAAGGAGATGTCCTCCGAGAGCACCTTGGCCTGGAAAATGTCGCTGATGTTCCGCCGGTAATCGCGGGCAAAGAAGATGGTGTGGTGCGGCAGGTCGTAGATCTTGTCGAGGCCGAGGTAGAGCATGAACGTGGAGCAGGAATAGGCCCGCGCGTCCACGTTCTCCGGGCGGTACTTCCGCAGCACGCCGGGCGGCACGAGGTGCTTCATCGCATAGCCGAAGTCGGCGTTGAGCACGGTTTCGCTGCCCAGCACGCGCTCCCCGTCCGCCAGTTCCACCCCGCGGACCCGGCGGCCTTCCAGCACCAGTTGTTTCACGGGCGTGGCTAGGCGCAGTTCCACGCCAAGTTCGCGGCAAACCCGGGCCATCGCCTCCGAGATTTCACTCAAGCCGCCCATCACGTGATAAATGCCGAACGCGTGCTCGACGTAAGGCAAAATGGCAAACGCCCCCGGGCAATCCCACGCCGACATGCCGAGATACTTGGATTGGAAGGTGAACGAAAGCTTGAGCTTCTCCTCGCGGAAATAATCGCCCAGCACGCTGATCAGCGACCGGCCGATGGATAGTTTCGGCAATGCGCGCAGCAGGTCTTTGGAAAAATACCGCTTCACGGACGCATAATCCTTTTGCAGGCAGGGATACATGCGATGGAAGCGCTCCTTTTCCACCGCCATGAACTTGTCGTACCCGGCGCGGTGGCCGGGGAAATGCGCGTCCAGTTGCTCGAGCATCGCCTCCCGGCGGGTGGTCGGTTCCAGCCGCGCGTCCTCGAATTGGAGCCGGTACATCGGCTCGAGCTTGACAAACTCCAGGCAGTCCTCGATGCGCCGCCCCGCCTCCTGGAAAACCTCGTCCAGGATGAACTTCATCATCAGAAATGTCGGCCCGGTGTCGAACTTGTAGCCGTTGCTCACGATGGCCGCGTTGCGCCCGCCAACCTGCGCGTCCTTCTCGAAGACCGTTACCTTGAAACCTCGCGCGGCCAGCAGCATTGCGGCCGTCAACCCGCCCGGCCCGGCGCCAACGATAAGAATGCGCTCTCCTGATGGCTTCTGGTTGCTCAAGCGTAAAAACGATAGCACAAGGCCGGCACGTCACAAGCCGCAAACAAATCCGGCCCGGCCGCCGCTGCCGGGCGGGCGGCGAGCCCGGAACCGGCCAAGACACAGGCTGGGGGCTGCTCGCTTACAGCCCGCACCGCTGGATCAACCAGAATATCCCCGGCACGGTCAGCAGGCTGAAGAGCGTGCTGTAGAAGATGCCCTCGGCAGCCAGCGTCGCGTCGCCGCCGTAGCGCTCGGTCATCACGCTGCAACTGATCGCCACGGGCATCGTCGCGATGAGGTAACAGACCATCCGCGTGGTGTCCGGAATCCGGATGCCCGCCCGGATGGCCGCATAGCCCAGCGCCAGCATTGCCAGCGGCGCCAGGATCAGCCGCGTCAGCATAACGCCCCACAACGGCCGCGGGAACCGGTGCACCGCAATGGTCAGCTCGCCCAGTTGCGCGCCGATCGTCAGCAGCGACAGTGGAATGGTCAGGCTCCCGACCATGGCCAGCGCCTGCACCAGCGCCCCGCCCAGCATGCCGCCGAGCGATGCGCCGGCGGCGGTGACGGTTTCCAGCTCGCGCACGGCGGGAAACAGCAGCGCCAGCGCGATGCCCAGCGCCGTGGCCCACAGGCCGGTATTGGTCAGCAGATTGCGGAGCGCCTGGCGGATGCTGCCGTGCAGGATCCAGACGCCAAACGACCACAGCACCAGTTGCGCGCCAGCGTTGCACAGCAGCACCGTCCGCACCCCGGCGGCGCCATACAGCGCCTCGGCGATCGGCAGGGGCAGGAATACCCAGTTGGGAATGGTGACAAGGAAAACGAATGTCTTGCGTTGCGCCGGACCGCAAAACAGCGGCGACACTGCAAGCCCGACGAAGTAAGCGCCAAAGACAATCAGCGCGGCCAGCAGCGGGCTGAACCACTCGGCGCGCAGGGCATCCGCGTTCACCGTCCGCAGCATCTGCGTGAAGACGAGCGCCGGGAAGGCGACGTCCACCACCAGGCGGCTGAGCGTGGCGGTGAACTCGGCCGCAAGAAATCCGCGCCGACGAGCCAGCCAGCCGACGACGATGACGAGAAACATCGCGGCGATCTTGACCAAAACAACCTGAGCCATGGGGCGGAAAGCCTAACGGCTGAGGCCTGGAGGCTAAAGGCTAAAGTCATCAGCCCACAGGTTCAGCAACTGGCTGCCCGCTGTGCGGAAGCTCGCCAACCAGGCCTATGGCGGCGGGAGCGCAAAACGCCAGATGGGCTGGTCCACTTTACAGCCGAGGGATCGCTGGAGGCCCTGAAAGGCCGCCGGCCAGGCGGTGGCATCCACCGTCACTTGGGGCGCGAAGGGGTTGGCGGCGAAGGTAATGACACGGCCCTTGCCGAGCTTGCGTGACACTACGGCGGGCGAGCCGTCCGGATAGGCGCCAAGCACGGCGGCTTTCGGGTCGGCCAGGACGATCTGCCGGGCGCAGCCGGGGGAGGCATCGTCAGCGAGCTTGAGTGGAAACAACCGGAGGCTGGCTCCAGCCGGCAGTCCCCATTGGGCCGACTTGAGGATGATCCGATCCGGCGTCTCCGCCACACTTCGCGCCTTCGCGCCTTCGCTGTTAACACTCCCTGGCTTCGGCCCGCTGGTTTTGATGCCCAGGATGCGCTCGCGTGTAGCCAAGGTGTCGTTGCCGGCGAGATCGGAGGCGAAGGCCTCGGCGTCTCCACAAACCAGCACCCCGCCCGCCCGGACGTAGTTCTCGAGGATCTTCGCGGCCTCGGGCGTCATGTACCTGCCCAGGGGCAGATAGACCACGCGGAAGCCTTTGAGGCTGCGCTCGCCGCGTTCGAGCTGGGCATCGGAGACAAATTTGAACCAGGACCCGGCGAGTTCGCCCAGCAGCGCGTGGGCGGCATAAACCTGGTCACCGCTGGTGGAGGGGCCGTGGCTCATGTGGGTGTAGAGGCTGTAGAGCACCGCGGTATCCGCGGTCCGGGGCAGGGCGATGCGGTTCATGCGGGTGACGACGCGGGACAGGTGGAGCATCATTCTCCAGCGGGCCGGGTCAGTCCAGCGGGGGCTGTCCATCTCGTAGTAATCAATGGCCGAGGCGCCGCAGCGGAAGGATTGGCTGACCCATTCGCGGAGGTCGTCGGGAGTCATGGTGTAGCCCGCATAATGAAAGGCTTGGGCGATGATGCGGACAGGTTTGCCGGTCAGGTCGCACATGAACTTGGCGCCGAAGCCGTGGTTGAAGACGCCGCGGCCCCGCTCGCGTTCGGCGGAGCTGGCGTAGGGGTCGCACTCCATCAGGTCGCTGCACGCGGCGAGCCGGGAGAAGTCGTAGGGGTGGAAGCCGCTCATGAACCAGTAGTTGGCGGGGCTGTAGCGGGCGTTCACGTCGGCCTCGTGCAGGGCTTGGCTGAGACGGCAGCGAGTGGCGATGAACTGGTCGTTCATCCAGCGGTTGTAAGCGATCCAGCGCAGCGGCCGGTCGGGGTCGTCTTGGAAGCTCTGCTCCTGGGGCAGCGGCACCGCAAAACGACCGGACCCGTATTGCTCGCGGACCTCCTTCGCCATCGCTCGGCCATAAGCGCCCCAATTGGCCGGGTTGCCTTCGGGAATATGGACGGACGGTTCGTCCTTGCCATAGTAATAGCCGACGAAGGGCTCGTGCCGCAGCCGGGTGCCAAGTTCGCGGAGGATCCGGTCCTGGGCCTCGACGTAAGCCGGGTCAACGAGCGAGACGGAGGGCTTGCGCCCCAAATCCTTGCCGGTGGGATTGAGCAGTTCAGCGCCCTTCTTCAGCCCCGCCGCGATGGAGGCGCTGCCCTCGGTCCAGACGTCGTAGCGAACGCCGTATTTGCGGAACTGCTCGCGGTGAAACTCCGCCGTGCGCCAGGGTTCCTTGCCATCGAGGCGGCCCGGCAGGTCCATGAAGCCCAGCCCGGCCTCGCCCGTTTCCTTGAAGATGACTTGAACTTCCTTCTGCCACGTGGCGTCGTCCGCGAGTTCAGGCGACTTAAGCCCCTGCCTGCCGCGCGGGTTCAAGTCATGCGCCCAGGAGACAACCGTGTAACCGCCGGGCTCCCGGGTCAGCAGTTCCTTGAAAAGGGGTTTTTGCGTGCGGCGCTTCAGCCCTTCCCACGGCAGCGTTGGCTCGGCCAGCTCGGGCGGCCGCGGCACCGCCCGCAATGACGCGTCGTCAATCCAGAGCGTAGAGCCGTTCCCCGCCGTAAAGGCGAACTGGCAGGAAGCGGTGATGCTTGTCGGCAGGAAGACCTGCCGAAACTCAGCCCACGCGGCAGACCCCGCGGTTGGCGGCGCGGCGAGCTTGAAGATCTGCACCCCGGCGCTGCGGAGCCCGCCGCCCGCCTTGGAAAAGTTCAGCGCGACCTGCCCCGAGGGGTTCGCCCCCGCCAGGCGATAGGCGAAGGTCAATTCGTAGGCCTGCCCGGGATTCAGCGGGCAGGTGAAGTAAAGGGCATTATGCCCGTGCTGGATGCGGGCGGAGTTGGTGCCGGAGCGGGCCAGCCCGGTTTCGAGGGCGATCAGGCTCGCATTCTGGCCCCAGCGCGTCCAGCCCTCCCAGCCCTTCTCAAAGCCGCCATTGCCAACCAGTTCGTCCGCCGCACCTGCGCGAGGCAGGAGACAAAGGGCGACGAGGACTATCAGCACCCGGAGAGGTCGGGCGGCGCGGGAACCCGAAGGCCGAGACTCGAAACCCAAGCCCGACGTTCGTGCCCCACGCGATAGCTCAAGTCGCATCATGGGGTCAGGATGAGGAGCGAAGCGGCGAGAGCAAGCAGAGAATGCTCGGGGCCGCTTCCACCCGAATCCCCTTTGCCTTTTACCGCCCGGACATTACATTGGCCCAACAACCGCATGCTACTGATGAAAAGACTATCAGCCCCCGCCCTGGCACTCCTTGCGTTCCTGCAATTAAGCCTCCCCCCCGCGCAGGCATGGGATTATGAAGCTCATCGCGCCATTAACCTGCTGGCGCTCGCATCCCTGCCGACCAACTTCCCGGCCTTTGTCCGCGAACCCGCCGCCGTGGAACGCATCGGCTTCCTGGCTGGCGAGATGGACCGCTGGCGCAACACGCCCGATCTTCCCCTTAAGCATTACAGCTTCCCCGATCACTACATGGACGTGGAGGAGTTGGCCGATTACGGGCTGAAGCCCGAGCTGCTGCCGGTGTTCCGTTACGACTTCATCGCCGAACTCGCCCTCTACCGCAAGGCCCATCCGGACAAGTTTCCCGAGGCCGATGCCGGCGCCAACCAGGACCACACGCGCGGACTCGTGGGGCTCCTGCCGTGGGGCATCGCCGAGTCAGTCGGCAAACTGAAATCCGGCTTTTCCTGCCTCAAGGCGTTTGAAGAGGCGGGCACCCCGGAAGAAATCGCCAATGCCAAGGCCAACATCATCTACGTCATGGGCGTAATGGGGCACATGGTCGGCGATGCCTCCCAACCGCTGCATACCACAATTCACCACCACGGCTGGGTGGGTGACAACCCGCACCACTACACCACCAGCCGCGGGTTTCACAGTTGGATTGACGGCGGTTATTTGAACAAGACCGGCGGCGCGGATTTGGCAGCGCTCAAGAGCCGGCTGCGCCCGGCCCATGCTGTGACGATCAACGGGCGCCCAGCCAAACCCGAGGAAACCTTCCAGGTGGCTATCCTCTTCCTTGTCGAACAGAACAAGCAGGTTGAGCCCCTCTACCAGTTGGAAAAGGACGGCAAGCTCACCGGCGAAGGCGAGAAGGGGCTCGAAGGCAAAGCCTTCCTTGAAGGCCAGCTACTACAGGCCGGCCAGTTGTTTGGCGACTTCTGCTACTCCGCCTGTCAGGAGGCCCCGCCCGACACCTTCCTCAAAGGCCAGCTCGCCAAACGCAAGCGGGCATCCGCCCCCACCGAAGCCAAGTAACCCACCCGCCGAGCGCATAGGGACAGCAGCACGAGGCGGGCAAGCTGTTGGGAGGTTCCGTATGACGTGGCCGATCTTTGCTATGCCGCAGATCGGATTCCTCACCGACCCCGATGGCACCATGCTGGACATTCCCCCAAATCCCGCATAACCGGTGTGCCAGCCCCGTTAGGGGCGCCATCGTTGTAGAAACAACCAGGGAGACAGCTCCCAAGCTCCGTCAGGAGCGGTATCGGCTACATCCCAATCGTAAAGAGGTCGGTAAATGAGATTGTCAAAACGAAAGTTGCGCCTTGAAGCTATACGCGTGCACCAGCCAGCCGGTCTTTTGACAGGCCTCCGCGAGCATCTCCAGGAACCGCTGCCGATCCTGGTCATCCTCAAAGATCGCCTCCCGCCGGTCGCCCCGGCTCATCACCTGATAGATTGCCCCGGGATATTGAATGCGCAGCTTACTCTCATTAACTTACCCCTTTCCCCGCATGACGCGCGGCATGGGCCCCAGCCTGTCAGGTTACCGCCCAACGTCAATTACCACAAAACACTCAGGAATAGGCCGCTGCGAATCTACGGCTGACCCTTTTCTTATTTCATTGGTGCGGCGTGCAACCTCAAGCGTTGGCTGCGTCGTCTGGCTTGGGAACTGCAGAACGCAAGCTTGAGGGCAAACCTAAGCGACGCACCGGCCACGGCGAGCTAAGCTCCAAACGGCGGGCCTGGGTCGCCGGGGTCCTGCAAAGCGCACTGCTCATGGCCGGCCCCAGCGCATCTGACAACAAGCGCCCGAGTCCTCCCCCGGAGCGCTCCTATTATCCCCCCTGGCAGTTATCACTAAAAAGTAAGTTCTGGTTTGCTTTGCGAACGGACAACGCTGCTGAAAAACCCCTTCATCTCACCGGAATCACTCTCATTAACTGACCCCTTTATGACCCCTTTACTTTACTCAGGCCGCAGAGTCGCCGGGGGGGGCGACCAAGGAGAGGCTCACTGCGCAACCAGGCGGAAGAAGAGTCGGTCCGTGCCGATGGTGTTGGTCCAGGGGCTTGTTGCGCCCGGAAGGTTCGTGAAGACGCCGTTGATATCCGGTGCAGATTGCAACGTGAAAGCCTTGCTGTACCAGGTGAACACGAGCTGATCCTGCACGCGCCGAATCTCGAGCGGGATCGGTTGCGGTGGCGTCGGCACAGCCAGGAAGCCGTGTCTCATCTGCTGGTCGTATTCGTTTAGCTGCACGTAGCTGCCCACCAGCCAACCGCGTTCGTTGACGTCCCATATCTCCGTGCTGATCACCCTGGGCTTCTCAATCATGAACGATTCCGTCACTCCAGCCTTATGGATGAAACCGCAGTTCCAACCGTTCGTGCTGTAGTGGCCCACCATGACGCCGTTGGTGTTGCTGGCCGTCACCTGCGTGATGGCGGCGCCGACGTTGAAGTTGGTAAAGGCGAGGGGGTTCGTGACGTCCGAAGTGATGAATCCGCCGACATAATAGGGCTTCTCTGGATCGCCGGACGGTTTGTGTGCCTGGACATAGCCGGTGACACGGCCGAGGTTGTCAATGCCATGCGGGGACGTGCTCTCGCGGGGATGGTCCACATAGGGATGACCCCAATACTGGACCAGCTCGGCGTTGGTGCAGTATCCGATAAACACGCCCGACCCGAGGCCATCGTACCAATTGCCGACCACCTGTCCGGCATTGTTGATGCCTCCGATGCGCGTGTAGTACCGCCCAGGGATGAAGAAGCTGGCTTGAGCCAGCGTGTGAACGTCGTGCAACAGGCCCGCCCCATCCCCAATCCCGGGCATTAGCCCCGCCGCGAGTCCGGCGTCGTTGATGCCTGTGATCGAAGTCGCGTTGGTGATCTGCGTGTAGGTGCCGTTCAGCCACTGAAAGGCATGCGGATACAGTCCGTTGTAATCGCCATCCGGCCCGGCGTAGTTGCCGACCACCTCGCCGAGGTTGTTCACGCCCGTTGCCACCGTGGTGCCCGGTGAGCCGAGCGGATAGTCGAACGTCGTGATTTCGTAATAGGTGGTGGCACCCGCCTGTCCGATTGCGAGCGCAACCGCCAATGCCACCAGCAACGTCCCGCGCTTCACCGCCATAAAGGAGTTAGCCAGAGGGTTTTCACAAGTTTCCACGCTTTGCCCCTGCCGATACAGCAAGTGGGCCACCTGCGCCGGCGCACCCATCTCCAGGTGCTTGGTTATCCAATTCAAGCTCATACTTGTTTCCTGGCGCAGTCGCGATACCATGCACCTCGAATACCAATTGGTAGCCAAGGTGTCAATAGCCACCCCTTTACGCCCGTCAGTCGACGCAAATCGGGCGGTTCTGGCCCCCAGGATTGCGCTGACTGACGCCGACGGCTACGAATTCTCAGACCGCCTCGAAGGACTCTTTGGCCCTTGGCCATTAGCAGTTCTTAATTATCTCGCTTCCCGGCAGGTGGTCGAGAACCGCCGGCTTGCCCGCAAAAAGGTGGTTTTGGGCCAGTTCCAGACCCCCCTTCGGTGAGACAGCAGTAAGACAGCAGAGAGACAGAGGCCCGACCCCACCCCGCCAGAGGTCAAAAGGGGCGGAGTTGAGAAGCTGGGCTTATTCATGTGGCCGATCTGGGGGTCCCGCGCACTTGGTCTAGTACCAATTCACGGGGAATCCCTTTCCCCCTTTTGTTGTCCCCGGCAATTCGCCATTGCCTGCCGCCGGCGGCTGCGCTATAGGAACGCCATGAAGCGCGGGCTTAAACTGGTGCGCCGCCCCGCCGACGATTGCCGGCGTGTGCGCGCAGTCAAGCCCCCCGCTGCCGCCGGGTTCTCCTTCATCGAGCTGGTCGTCGTGGCCGCCATCGTCCTGCTGCTCTTCACCCTGTACTGGGGTTCCAGCACCAGCGACAGCCAGCAGCGCCAGGCCAAGCAGGATTGCCAGACCCAGTTGCAGCGGATCTACATGGCCCTGGACATTTATGCGCGCGAGCACGCCGGCAAGTATCCCGAGGTCGCCGGCGCCCGCACTTCGGCCGAGGCGCTCGAGGCGCTTGTGCCCCGCTACATGGCGGACACGACGGTCTTCTACTGCCCCGGTCGCAAACCGCCGCCGCTCCCGGCGACCGAGCCGTTCCGCCAGCAGCGCATCGGCTACGCCTATTACATGGGCCGCCGGGCCGCGGATTCCCAGCAGGTGCTGATGAGCGACGAGCAGATCAGCACCCAGCCCAAGGCCGCCCGCGAGTTTGCGTTCTCCCGCACGGGCAAGCCGCCGGGCAACAACCACGGCAAGCTGGGCGGCAACTTCCTCTTCGGCGACGGCCACGCCGAATCCTCTCCGCCCCGCGTGCGCTTTTCCCTCGCCCTGACTCAAGGCGTGGTCCTGCTTAACCCCAGCCCTGACCCAAAATGAAGATTCAATGCTCCTGCGGCGCCAAGTATGCCTTCGACGTCTCCCCGGAGATGGGACAGAACCCGGTGCGGTTCGTCTGCTCGGCCTGCGGCCTGGACGCTTCCGAGTTTGTCAACAGCCTGATCCGGCAGGAGTTGGGCCTGCCCGCGGCCGCGCCCGCGCCGGCGGCGGCCGCAGCCCCGTCCGCGCTGCCGCCCGCCCCGGTTGTCCGCGTCCAAGTCCATACGCCGTCAACCGGCGCGGCGGCAGCCGCGCCCGCCGCCGGCGACTCTCCGCAAATCTGTCATAAGCATCCCGGTCAGTTCACCGTGGCGAAGTGCTTTATTTGCTCAAAGCCGCTCTGCCCGAAGTGCATGGAGCTGTTTGGTTACCTGTGCTCGCCGCTCTGCAAGGCCAAGGCCGACGCGAATGGCATCCGGGTCCCCGTTTTTGCCGGGCAGAAGTCGGTGGTGGAGGCGCGGGCGTGGCGCAAGACGGTCCGTGTCACGGCCGCGATTGGAGGGGTGCTGGCCGCGGTGCTGGGGGTCTGGTTCTGGTATGCCTGGTTTGGCTCCGTTCCCAAGACCGCCTATTCAGTGCGTTTCCCCGAACGTTCCTATTCCGGCCAGTCCGCCTTGTGCGGCCAGGACCAGCTTATCTTTCTGCATGGGGGCACGCTGGCGCGGCACGACCTTAAGCTCAAGAAAGAGCTCTGGTCGCGCTACCTCGTGGACAAGAAGGAAATTGATGAGGCGATAGCAAAGGGGCGAAAGGAGATGCAGGCTATCATTGACAAAGCCAACAGTGAGTCCCCCGATCACGTGCCGAAGATGCCGGACCCGGAGAAGCTGAAGAAGAGCATGATTCGGGGGGCGGAGGCGGCCCTGGACCTGCGCATCCACGGCCAGAACATCTGGGTGCTTTCGCCGGGCAAACTCACTCGCTACGACCGCGACACCGGCAACCCGGTCAAAGAGATTCCGGTGCCGGCGGGTTACGGCGGGCTGATCCCTCAAGGCGACGAGCTGCTGCAACTGACCATGGAAACCGGAGCGCCGGTCGTCACCCGTGTAAACCTGGAGACCTGCGAATCCCGCACGGAGACTATCGCTTTGCTGGCGCCCGTTGCCGGGAAGACCGACAGCGCGAACGCCACCGGTGGCGGCAACGCAGGCGCATCGGCCAAGGGCGGGTCCAACAAGGCCGGCCTGCCGGTCGGGACGCCCGGCAAGGATGCCGGCAAGGTCATGGACCCCAAGAAGGTTGCCGAGCAGGCGCAGAGATTATCCTACCCCGCCAAGATCGCCCTGCCGGCAATTCTCGCCCACAACATGAACCAGGAGCGCACTCTGGCCGCTTACGATGATGAGCCCGCCGGGAACCGTTCGGCGGCGGACTCTGACCCGGAGTCCGCGGCCAATACCTGGCTTATCCCCACCCGGGACGGCCTGGTGCAGGTTTCCGTCAAGCTCCTGGAGCGGCACATCACCACGCGCGTCGCCATGAAAGCCGCCCCGAACAAATCGGTGCTGGACGGCAACCTGACGGCATCCCAGTCCGCCGAGCTGGCCAATGAGCTGCTCAACGAAGCGCAGCGGGCGCGCGGCGGTGAAACGGTGCGGGAGGATGAAAGCCGCTACCGGGTCACCGTCCGGCGGCCGGACGTTCCCGACCCCTGGAGCGGCGAAGTCATTGGTCCTCCGGCGCTGTATCCGCTCACCACCGTCAACGCCATCACCGCCAACAAAATGGTGCTGGTATTGGATAAGGCCAACCAGCAGCGGTGGCAGGGCACGCTGAGCTACAACGTGCGCGGCGGCTTCGGCGGGCTGGACACGGAGAACTCTCCCTATGGCCAGGGGCCGTGCGTAGAGCACAAAGATGCCCTGTACGTCTTCGACGAGGGGGTGTTGACCGCCTTTGACCTGGCCACAGGCAATGTGCGCTGGCGCCTGCCCTCGGTCGGCATTATGGGGCTGTTCTTCGACGACGAGGGCATGGTCTACATCAACACCACCACCGCTAGCCCGGACTCGCTCAAGTATTCCAACCAGATTGACATCACCCGCCAGGACAGCTCGATTGCAATGAAAGTGGAGCCGCAGACCGGCAAGGTGGTCTGGAAAGCCGACCTGGGGGGAGTGCTGAACTACCTCTCCGGCAAGTTCATCTTCAGCACCCGCGCCTACCAGGCCGACACCGACGAAGACAGCGGGCCCTACACGGCGGATTCCATCGCCGGCCGCAGCTCCTTCCTGTCCATCAAGCGGATCAACCCCAAGAACGGCAGGGTCATGTGGGAACACTGCGACGACCGCGCCCCGCTGGACGTGCAGTTCGACCAGAACACCATCCGGCTGGTCTTCCGCAAGGAGGTCCAGGTATTGCGCTTCCTGGCGTTGTAGAGAATCATGGATGAGGGAGGCGTCTTCTTTTGATTGAGTGCAAAAGAGGACATTCTCACAGAGTCGCGACACTGCCCCCTCACACCACCGGGCACTGCCGCCGCATCATCTGCCGGACGAATACCGTCGGCGTGGCGCCCAAGACGCATCAGCTCGACTAATCATAACCAGTGCGGCGAACGTCAGCCAAGAAATGTCCAATCTTTGACAAGCATCGTGTAGTGTGCGGCGGACGGCGGGGCTAGAGTGCGACTGATATTGTGGAAGAAGTCGTTCAAAGGCCCGCCGCACCCTCCGAGGCAGGGGAGAAGAAGCGCAAGCTCCCGGATCGGACCAACGGCTTCCAGGAAACCGCCTTCGGCTGCCCGCGCGATTTTCTGGACAATCGTTTCGTCTATGCCGTGGTATCCGCGCGCGCCCGCGGCTTGTCCGTCGGCATCAATTTGTGCCCCGACAAGAACTGCAATTTCAATTGCGTTTACTGCGAGGTGCACCGCAACGCGAAGCCGGGCGGGGAGTTGCTGGACGTCGAGGCCATGGCGGCAGAGTTGAAGAAGACGCTGGCCTTGGTGCGCGCCGGCCGTTTGCGCGAGCGTCCCTGGTACCGCGCGCTGCCGGATGAATTGCTCCAGCTGCGGCATGTGGCCTTGAGCGGCGACGGCGAGCCGACCCTTTCGCCCCGGTTTGCCGAGGCGCTGCAGGCGGCGGTGCATGTCCGGGCGATGAGCGGGTTCCCGTTCTTCAAGCTGGTCCTGCTGACCAATGCCACCGGCCTGGACCTGCCCTATGTGCAGCAGGGGCTCAAGCACTTCACGCGCAGCGACGAGGTGTGGGCCAAGCTCGACGGGGGCACCCAGGCCTACGTCAACAAAGTCAATCGCTCGGCGGTGCCGCTGGAGAAGATTCTATCCAACATCCTGCTGCTCGGCCGCGAGCGCCCGATTGTCATCCAAAGCCTCTTCCCGGCCATCCATGGGGAAGAGCCGCCGCTGGAGGAGATCGAGCAATATGCTCACCGCCTGCTCGAGCTGAAGAACGCCGGCGCCCAGATTGCCCTGGTGCAAATCTACTCCGCCACGCGCCCGTCGCCCAATTCGGAAAGCGGGCATCTGCCGCTCAAAGTCCTTTCGCGCATCGTCCACACCGTGCGGCAGACGACCGGGTTGGCCGCCGAAGTCTTCTAGGCTGTCGGGGCCTCTCCCGCCTCGTAGTCCAGCCAATACTCCTTCAGGATTCGGACCTTCTCCCGCAGCTCGGAGTAGGTCAGCGGCTTGACGATGCACGCCTGGATGTCCATCGCGTAAGCGATCTGGGTTTCGTTGGGCAGCTCCGCCGAGCTCAGCACCACCACGGGCAGCTTGCTCGGAATCTCCGGATGCTCATGCAGCCAGCGGAGAACTTCCAAACCGTCCTTGACGGGCATCTTCAAGTCGAGCAGGAACAGCACCGGGAAGGGATAAACGGCGCGGTCGGCGAAGGCTCCCTCGCCGGCCAGGTATTGAATCGCTTCCTCGCCGTTGCCCACAGCCTGCAGCGGGTTAAGCGTCTGGTTCTCCTGAAATGCCCGGCGCAGGAGCAAGACGTCATTCGGATCATCTTCGGCCAACAATACAGGACTAAGATTTGGCATGGTAAACCTTCCCATACCTATACCTTATCATACCCGCGCTGGCAAGGCGGTCGCAGCCAGCATCCAGGCGCGGGTCTCAGGTCAGCCCGGTCACCCGGCCCGAGGGCAGCATTTTGATGCGCGCGGCCGCCGGCACTTTAGGCAGGCCCGGCATGGTCATGATGCTCCCGCAGATTACCACGACGAAGCCGGCGCCGGCGGAGATTCTCAGCTCGTTGACCTTGATGCGGAAGCCGGTGGGCCGACCACGCCGCGCCGGATCGTCCGACAGCGACATGGGGGTCTTGGCGATGCACACCGGCAGCCCGCCAAATCCGTGGCGCACCAGCAGCTCGAGATCCTGCCGGGCGCTCGGGTCATAATCTACTCCCTCGGCGCCGTACAACCGGCGGGCCACCGTGGCGATCTTCTGGTCCAGCGGCTGCTCCAGCCGGTAAGGGAACCGCAGCTTGCGCCGGCGGTTCCTGGCGACCATCCGCAGCACGGCCTGAGCCAGCTCCACCGCCCCTTCGCCGCCGCGCGCATAATGCTCCGCCACGACCGCCTCGACCCCCTGACGGCCGCAGAACCGGATGATCCGGGCGAGGTCTTCCGGCTTATCGCCGGGGAAGCGATTGAGGGCCACGACCGGCTCCAGGCCAAAGAGCCGGATATTCTCGATATGCTTGGCGAGGTTGCCCAAGCCCCCGGCGGCGGTAAAGCCGCCGTGGTAGGCCACCGCCTTGGCCGTCGCCACAATGACCGCTCCCGCCGGATTCAGTCCGGCCAGCCGGCATTTGATGTCGAAGAACTTCTCGGCGCCCAACTCGGTGGCGAACCCCGCCTCCGTGATTACGTAATCAGCCAGCTTCAGCGCCAGGCGGGTGGCGATGGTGGTGTTGGTGCCCTGGGCAATGTTGGCGAAAGGCCCGCCATGAACAAAGGCCGGGGTGCCTTCGAGCGATTGCACCAGGTTCGGGTGGATTGCCTCCCGGAGCAGCACTTGCATCGCGCCCACCGCCTGGATCTGCGACGCCCGCACCGGCTCATTCTTGTACGTGAAGGCGATCACCATCTTGCTCAGCCTTTCGCCCAGGTCCGCCGAATCCCGCGCCAGGCACAGGATGGCCATCACCTCGGACGCCGGCGTGATATTGAACCCGTCGCGGCGCGGAACGCCGTGCTTGACGCCCCCCAGCCCGATAATAATGTCGCGCAAGGCGCGGTCGTTCAGGTCAATGACCCGGCGCAAGACAACGTGCCGCGGATCTATGCCCAGCTCGTTGCCATGCTGCAGATGGTTGTCCAACATGGCCGCGAGCAGGTTATTGGCTTTGGTCACGGCGTACATGTCGCCCACAAAGTGCAGGTTGATGGCTTCCGCCGGCACCACCTGCGCCCGCCCGGCTCCGGTCCCGCCGCCCTTGATGCCGAAATAAGGCCCCAGCGAAGGCTCCCGGACGCAGAACATGGCGCGCTTGCCCAGTTGCCGCAACGCGTCGGCCAGCCCAATCGTCGTCGTCGTCTTGCCGATTCCCTCGGGCGTCGGGGTCATGGCGCTGACCAGCACGAGCCGGCCGTCGGGTTGGTCCCGGCGGGCGGTCAGTTCATCAATGGGCACCTTGGCAATGAAATGCCCATGCGGGAGAATCTTGTCCGTGTCCAGTTTCAGCTCCCTCGCCACTTCCTCAATTCGGCGCGGCGGCAGGCTCTGGTTGCCAAGTAGCGCTTTCGACATGCCTCCTGATACCCCAAACTCGCCGCCAACGCTAGCCCGTCTTTCTTGGCCAGGGAAGTGGATGGCCCCAAAGGCGGATAACACCGGGTAGGTGCAGGCGGTTAGCCCGCCCACACCCCCCTAAGAACCGTGCGTGA
>CAZDOO010000100.1:0-16037 GCA_964507045.1 uncultured Verrucomicrobiota bacterium
CGTTGAACCTCTGCAAAGTTTGCAGAGGTTCAACGGTGAGGTAACGGTGAGGTGACGGTGAGGCTACGGAGGGGCGCTGGCGCCAGGGCCAGGCCCTCGGAGGAGAGGGAGTCCGGCCGAACAACTGGTGGTGGTGGTATCGAGATGCGCGCTCCCGGCCGCACTGAGCGATTGTCCCGCGCCTGGAAACATGGGATGCTGGCGTAACGCAATGCCAGTCAAAGTTAAGATCTGCGGCATCACGAACCTGCCGGACGGTCTGGCCGCGGCCGAAGCGGGCGCTGATGCGCTGGGCTTCGTGTTCTGCGACCCAAGCCCCCGATGTGTTTCCATCGAAGCTGCCGCCACCCTCATTCGCGAACTGCCGCCGTCCGTTATCAAGGTGGGCGTTTTTGTTAACGCGCCGGAGGACCTGGTCGTGCGCGCGGCCCGCGAATGCGGGCTGAACCTGCTGCAGTTTCATGGCGACGAGTCTCCGGAGTATTGCCTGCGGTTCGGCCTGATGAGCATGAAAGCCTTTCGCGTTCGCGACGCCGCATCGCTGCAAGCCGTGGTGAACTACCACACGGACGCCTGGCTGCTGGATGCCTACGCGCCCGGCAAACTCGGCGGCACGGGTGAGACGTTCAACTGGGACCTCGCGTTGCAGGCCCGCACCTGGGGCCGCCCGATCTTCCTGGCAGGGGGACTAACCCCTGAGAACGTGGCCGAGGCTGTGCAACGCGCGCGCCCTTATGCCGTGGATGTGTCGAGTGGCGTCGAGGCCGCCCCTGGGAAGAAGGACCACACCAAGGTCAGAGCCTTCATCCAGGCGGCCAAGGCGGTCGAAGGTTGAGGCGCTTCGGAGGCCCGAACCGAAGGGGCCACGCCTCAGCCCGCAGTTCTTGCCCAGGCGGGGCCAACAGATGGTCAGGAAAGGCCAACAGGTGTGTGGTTGCAGCAGCGTTGCTGGGGTGTCATTATAAGTGTCCATTTAACCAGTGATGCGGCCATGAAGAAGAACGATGGATCTCTTACCGACGCCCAACTGAGGGCAGAACTCAACCGCTGCGAATACTGCGAGGAGAAGCCCTGCAAGGCAGCCTGCCCGGCAGATTGTTCGCCGGCGGACTTTATCATGGCGGCCCGGGTGGGGGCGTCATCCGACTACCGCCGCGCCGGGGCGCTGATCATGGGTTCGAATCCCCTCGGCTGGGTCTGCGGCGTGGTTTGCCCGGACTATTTCTGCATGAAGGCGTGCTCCCGGCGCACCTTTGACCAGGCTATCAACATTCCCGCCGTCCAGGCCAGCGTGATGAAGCGGGCCTACGACGCCGGGCTGGGCAGTTTCAAGGCGCCGAAGTGCAATGGCAAGCCGGTGGCCGTCATCGGCGCCGGCCCGGCGGGGCTGGGAGCGGCCGGCGTGCTCGCTCAGCGCGGCTACAAGGTGACGGTGTTCGAGCAACGCAAGCGGCTGGGCGGCATGACGCAGCTCATCCCGGATTACCGGCTCGGCAAGAAGGTTACCGGCCGGGACATCGAGTTTACCAAAGCCCTCGGCGCGATAGATTTCCAGTTGGGCAAGGCAGTCACTGATCCGGAAGCGCTGCTGAAAGACTACAAGGCGGTCATTGTCAGTGCGGGCCTGGAGGAGCCGATGCGGCTGGGCATCCCCGGCGAGGCATACGCGCTTTCCTGGCAGGAGTATTTGGAGCGGCAGAAGCAAGTCGCGGTTGCCGGCAAGAAGGTCGCCGTCCTGGGCGGCGGCGCGGTGGCGGTTGACTGCGCCACGACGGCGAAAAAGCGCGGGGCGCTCTCGGTGGAGCTGGTTTACCGGCGCCGGCAGCAGGATATGCCGCTGACGGCTTACGAGCGGGATATGTTGCTGGAGCACGGCATCGAGATCGCGAGTTGCTCCAGGCCGACCGAGATCACTCATAAGGGCAAGAAGGTGACCGGGCTGCGGATCGCCCGCATGATGCTCCCGAAGGGCAAGGCGCCCCGGCCGCAGAACTTTGTGGTTAACCAGAAGGAGTCCCCCCTCTTCCGCGAGTTTGACGTGGTCATCTCGGCCATCGGCAGCCGGCCTCGCATGCCGGTCAAGAAGGCCAAAGGGGTTTTTTACGCGGGCGATATGATCCTGGGATCGGCGACGGTTGTCGAGTCGGTGGCCACCGGGAAGAACGCCGCGCTGGAGGCGGATGCCTATATCCTTGGCGAGAAGCCGCCCCGCTTCAAGAACCGCGCCAAGAGCCACGCGGTTCTGGCCGGCATGGACCTGTATCCCGTGCCGCTCGACGCGGAGTTCTTCGGGCGCAGGATCCGGTCGCCCTTCCTGCTTTCAGCCGCGCCCCATACGGACGGCTACGCCCAGATGCGCAAGGCCTACGAGGCCGGCTGGTCCGGCGGAGTGATGAAGACCGCCTTCGACAACGTGCCGATTCACATCCCGGCCGAGTACATGACTGTGTTCGGCGCTTCGACCTATGCGAACTGCGACAATGTCTCCGGCCACGATCTCGGGCGCGTCTGCCAGGAGGTGGGGCAGTTGGTACAGGAATTCCCGGATCGGCTGACGCTCGCCTCGACCGGCGGGCCGGTCACGGGGCACGACGAGGCCGACAAAGCCGTCTGGCAGTCCAATACGAGGAAGCTGGAGGCCGCCGGAGCGATGGGCGTTGAATACAGCCTCTCCTGTCCGCAAGGCGGCGACGGGACGGAAGGCGACATCGTATCCCAGAACGCGGAACTGGCGGCCAAGATCATTGATTGGGTCATGGAGGCCAGCTCGGAGGACAACCCGAAGCTGTTCAAGCTTACTGCCGCCGTCACCTCCATCCACCCGATCATTAAGCGCATCCAGCAGGTGTTTGCGAAGTATCCGAACAAGAAGGGCGGCGTCACCCTGGCCAACAGCTTCCCCTCGCTCGACCTTCGCAAGGCGCAGAATCGGCGTTGGGAAGAGGGAGTCGTTGTCGGCATGTCCGGCGAGGGCGTGCTGCCGATCAGCAACTTAACGCTGGCCAAGGTCTCGGGCATGGGCGTCGCGGTCTCCGGGAACGGCGGCCCGATGAACTACAAGGCCGCCGCCAACTTCCTGGCTCTGGGCGCCCAGACGGTGCAGTTCTGCACCATCGTGATGAAATACGGGCTGGGCATCGTGGAGGAGCTGCATTCCGGGCTCAGCTTCCTGATGGAAGATCGGGGGTTCAAGTCCGTCAAGGAGCTGATTGGGGCGGCGCTGCCGAACCCGATTACGGACTTCATGGCGCTCTCGGCCACCAAGAAGCTGCCGCAGGTGGACGCGGAGCTTTGCGAGCACTGCGGCAACTGCACGCGCTGCCCGTACCAGGCTATCACGCTGAACGGGAGGAAAGTGCCGCTCTTCGACGCCGCGCTTTGCATCGGCTGCTCGCTCTGCGCGCAGAAGTGCTTCGCCGGCGCCATCTCCATGCGCCCGCGCACCGCCCGCGAACTGGCCGCCCTGAAGCACTAGGCCGGATATTCCATGCCCCGCGCAAAATGCCAACAGATCGGAGCGCGGACATTCCTGTCCGCCCAGCCGCCCTCAACCGCACGGCGGACAGGAATGTCCGCGCTCCTGGCTTATGTAACCTTGCAACCCTTGTAACGATGTAACCTGCCCATGTCATTGCTCATCGAAAACGGAACCGTGCTAACCGCCGGCAAGACACCCGCGGTCCTGCGCAGCCACTCCGTCCTCATTGAGGACGGCTACATCACGAAGGTCGCCCCCAAGAACCGATTCCAAGGCTTTGGCGGCAGGCGAATTGACGCTGCGGGCAAGGTCGTGGCTCCCGGCTTCATCAACGCCCACACGCACTTCTACAGCACGTTTGCGCGCGGTTTGACCAAGACCAAGCCGGCCGGGAGCTTTGTCGAGGTGCTGGAGAATCTGTGGTGGCGGCTCGACTCGGCCCTGACCACGGAGGATTGCTACTACAGCGCGCTCATCGCCTTGCTGGATGCGATCCGGCACGGCACGACGACGCTCATTGATCATCACGCCAGCCCCGGCGCGGTCCGCGGCTCCTTGCAGGCCATCGAGAAGGCGGTTAAGCAAACCGGCTTGCGCGCCTGTCTCTGCTATGAGCTCTCCGACCGCGATGGCGCGCGCATCAGCAAGCAAGGTTTGGAGGAAAACGTCGGCTTCATCCGTCGCTGTCAGGCCACTCGCCCCGCTCACCTCTCCGCCCTCTTCGGCCTCCATGCCGCCTTTACGCTCAAGGACGCTACGCTGGCAAAGGCCGCGGCGCTGGGCCACGAACTGGGCGCCGGATTTCATATCCACGTGGCGGAGGCGAAAAGCGACCAGGATTACTGCGAGCAGAGGCACCACCTGCGGGTAGTGGAAAGACTGAGCCAGTTCGGCATCCTCGGCCCCAGGAGCATCGCCGCGCATTGCGTGCACGTGAATCGCCGGGAGATGGGCCTGCTGGCCGAAACGCAAACCGCGGTCGTTCACAATCCCCAATCGAATCTGAACAACGCGGTGGGCATTGCGGATGTCGTCTCCCTGATGCGGCGGGGAGTCCTGGTCGGATTGGGCACGGACGCCATGACCACCCATATGCTTGAGGAGGTGCGCGTCGCGGTCTGGGCGCAACATCTCCGCGCGCAAGACCCCTCGGTTGGCTTTGGCGAAGTCGTCTCGGCGCTCTTGTTCAACAACCCCGCCATCGCGGGCCGCTGTTTCAACCTCCCGCTGGGCGAGCTGCGCGAGGGCTGCGTGGCCGACGTGGTGCTCATTGACTACGATCCGCCCACACCGCTGGAAGCGGGCAACACTTTCGGTCACATGGTCTTTGGCATGTCCCAGGCCGCGGTGGATACGACCATCGTCGGCGGACGCGTATTGATGGCGAACAAACGCCTCGCGCTCGACCTCGATGAGCCGCGGATCAACGCCCGCGCCCGCGAGCTGGCGGCCAAGCTCTGGAAAAGACTCTAACTTATGAAGACTACCTACCTAGCCATTCAGAAACGCGCCAAGGCGCTTGAGAAGGAAACCGTTCGCTTCCTGGCGGACATGATCCGCACCCCTTCCTTTTCCTCCAAGGAGGAAAAGGTCATCGCCGTCATCAAGAAGGAGATGAAGAAGGTCGGGTTCGACGAGGTGCGTATTGACGGCCTGGGCAGCATCATCGGGCGGATCGGCAAAGGGCGTCGCGTGATGGCCTTCGACGCCCACATTGACACCGTCTATCCCGGCGACCCTGAGCAGTGGAAATCCGACCCCTTCCAGCCAAGGATCAAAGACGGCAAGATCTGGGGCCGCGGCACGGTGGACCAAAAGGGCGGCATGGCCTCGATGGTTTATGCGGCGAAGATCATCAAGGAGCTGGGCCTGAACAAAGAGTTCACGATCTACTTTACCGGCACCGTCATGGAGGAGGACTGCGACGGCTTGTGCTGGCAATACCTGCTCAAGGAAGAGAAGCTCAAGCCGGAGTTCGTCGTCATCACCGAGCCGACCAACCTGAACCTCTATCGCGGCCACCGGGGCCGGATGGAGATTCGCGTCGAGGTCAAGGGCCGAAGCTGCCACGGCTCGGCGCCCGAGCGCGGGGATAACGCCATTTACAAGATTGCGCGCATCGCATTGGAGATTGAGAAGCTGAACGAGCGCCTGCGCAAAGACCGGTTTCTGGGCAAGGGAACGGTCACGGTCACCGAGGTGCGCTCCGCGTCGCCGTCGCTCTGCGCGGTGGCGGATGGGGCCGGCATTCATTTGGACCGGCGCCTCACCGCCGGCGAAACCAAGGCGAGCGCCCTGGCCGAGGTGCGGGACGCGGCGAAGCGGGCGGGCTACCCCGACGCCAAAGTGTTCGTGCTCAATTACGCCGAGGCGGCTTACACCGGCAAGGTGTATCCGACCGAGAAGTATTACCCGACCTGGGTGCTGGAGCCGAAATCGCCCTACCTGAAGGACGCCGTGGCGGCCTACAAGGGAGTGCTCGGGAAAGCACCCCTGGTGGACAAGTGGACCTTCAGCACGAACGCGGTTGCCATCGCCGGCATGAGGGGGATTCCGTGCCTTGGGCTCGGCCCCGGCAACGAGGTCTACGCCCACGCCCCGAACGAAGCCTGCCCTGTCCAGCACCTGAGCGCTGCTGCTGCGTTCTATGCCGCCCTGGTCGCGCGGCTCAACGGAAAAGCCTGAGCTGGTCTCCATGTCCGGCCTGCTCCCCCTCACCCCGACCCTCTCCCTGAGGGAGAGGGGGAATTGTTGGCAGTGCTTCGGCGAATCCGGCGCGTCGGACACGTTCGAGAGACAGAGTGCGAGCCTCCCTCTCCCCAAGGTAGAGGGCTGGGGCGAGGGGGAAGAAATCGCGCTTCCTCCCCGAGGCATGATTTCGCCAACTGCCGATCCGATTTCGGATTTCGGCCTTCGGCCTTCCTTCGGGCCTCGGGTTTCGGGTTTCGGGTTTCGGCCTCTGGCTCCTCTATGATCCCTTTCCTTTACCACTGCACCACCTGCGGCAAACCGTATAAGCGCGACGAAGTCCGCTACCTTTGCCCGGTCTGCGCAAAGAACTATCGGCCCGGCATCCCGCTCCTGGGGGTGCTCTCGGTCCAGTTCGACTATGCGGCTATCAAGCGGCGCTTCCGGAAGCAAAGTCCGGACTGGAGCCTGTTTTCCGCAGTCGAACCGAGGTATTTTCCGCCCTACGCGGTCGGCAACACGCCCTTCTTCCCGGTCGCCGCCTTGGGCAAAGCATCCGGCTTCGAGAATGTCTGGCTCAAGAACGACGGCCTCAACCCGAGCGCCTCGCTCAAAGACCGGGCTTCGTTCCTCGTGGTGGCCGAGGCCAACCGCCTTAAGGAACCCTCCATCGTCACCGCCTCGACCGGCAATGCCGCCAGCGCGCTGGCCGCCGTTTGCGCCGCCGCGGGCAGGCAGGCGATCATCTTCGTCCCGGAAAGCGCGCCCAAGGCCAAGCTCGTGCAGATGGTGCTCTATGGTGCCCGCGTCATTCCTGTGCGCGGCACATACGACGATGCGTTCCGGCTGTCCCTCGAATACACCGCGCGCAAAGGCGGCCTCAATCGCAACACCGCCTATCATCCCCTGACCATTGAGGGGAAGAAGACCGTCGGGCTGGAGATTTACCAGCAGAACAAGTTCAAGGCGCCGGATGTGATCCTCGTACCGGTCGGCGATGGCGTAATCATCAGCGGCGTTTACAAGGCCTTCTACGACCTGAAAGCTGCCGGATTGATCTCCAAGCTGCCGCGCCTGGTCTGCGTGCAGGCGGAGCGCTCAGCGGCCATCCATCATTACCTCCGCACCGGGAAGTATCAAAACGCCCGGCGGCCCGTCACCATCGCCGACTCCATTTCCGTCTCGATTCCCTCCAACGCGCACCTGGCGCGGCGGGCAGTCATGGAGAGCCGGGGATTCTCCATCACCGTGTCGGACAGAGAGATTCTGCGCGCGCAACGGACGCTGGCAGAGCAGACGGGTGTGTTCGCAGAACCGGCGGCAGCCGCGACCGTGGCCGCATTGCGAAAGCTTCAAGGCTCCGACTTGCTGGACCGCAAAGAGCAGATCGTGCTCCTCATCACCGGCCACGGCCTCAAGGACGTTGAGGCCGCGTTGAACACGATCCGCATTCCAGCTTCGATCGAGCCAGCCCTGGAAGCGCTGGACTAGCTGTTTGGGCGAGCGTCCCCGCGAGCCCTGATTTCGGAAGGTTCCCCGAGATGTTTGGGCTCGCGGGGACGCTCGCCCGCGGCGTGACTTTTGTCCTTGCGTACAGTAATCCTGAGAAGAGATATGAAGCTACGAATTGAACGACCTGATTGGCCAGCCCTGGTCGGCTTGGCCGGCTCGCTCGCCTTTGCCGCGGTAACTGCGGCGGCCCCTGCGCCAAACCAGAACTGGCCGCAGTGGCGCGGCCCGCTTCAGACCGGCGTGGCGCCAGAGGCGAATCCACCCGCCACCTGGAGCGAAACCAACAACGTCAAATGGAAGGTAAAGCTTCCCGGCAGCGGCCAGGCCACACCCATCATCTGGGGCGACCGGGTCTTCATCCAGACCGCAGTTCCTACCGGCAAGAAGGTCGAGGCGAAGCCCGCCGAGGCCGCCGAGGAACCCCCCGCAGCCCGCCCCGAGCCCGGCAGCGAACCGGCTCGAAAGGGGGAAGACAGACCAGGTGGTCCGGGCGGCAGAAAGGGCCGAGGCGGTTTCGGCGGCGGCGCCAAACCAACGGAAGCCTACCAATTTGCTGTGCTGTGCCTGGACCGTCAGACCGGCAAGGTGCTCTGGCAGAAGGTCGCCCGGGAAGAGGTTCCGCACGAAGGCTATCGCCAGGGCGAGGGCAGCTTCGCCTCGTCCTCGGGCCTCACCGACGGCAAACATCTTTACGCCTACTTCGGCTCGCGCGGCCTGTATTGCTATGACTTGGACGGCAAGCAACTCTGGAGCGCGGACCTGGGCAAGATGCGCATGGCCATGAGCTTTGGCGAAGGCAGTTCGCCCGCGCTTTGCAAGGACACCCTCATCGTCAACCGCGACCATGAGGACAGCTCTTGCATCGTCGCGCTGGACAAGAACACCGGCAAAACGTTCTGGAAGAAGCCGCGCGAGGAGCGCACCTCCTGGGCCACCCCGCTCATCATCGAGCGCGACGGCAAAGCCCAGGCCGTGGTGTCCGCGACCGGCAGAATCCGCAGCTACGATGTGGCCTCCGGCGACGTGCTCTGGGAGTGCGGCGGCCTGACCCGCAACGTGATCCCCTGCCCCGTCGCTGACGCGCGCACGGTCTATTGCATGAGCGGCTTTCAAGGCAACGCGTTGCTGGCGATCCGCCTCGGCCGCACCGGCGACCTCACCGGCAGCGACGCCGTCGCCTGGACCCACAACAAAAGCACCCCGTACGTGCCTTCGCCGCTGCTTTACAACGGCAAGCTCTACTTCTTCGCCAACAACCGGGGTGAACTCACCTGTCTCGACACCAAGGCCGGCGACGCGCTGTTCGACGCACAGAAGCTGGCGGACCTGTCAGGCGTCTATGCCTCGCCGCTCGGCGCTGCCGGCCGAGTCTATCTCCCCGGGCGGAACGGCGTCACCGTTGTCCTCAAGCAATCCGACCAGCTGGAAGTGCTGGCCGTCAACCGGCTCGACGAGAAGTTCGACGCCTCGCCCGCCGCCGCCGGCAAGGACCTATTCCTGCGCGGGCGCGAGTACCTGTATTGCCTGTCTGAGAAGTGAGGAACAGCCAGCCTGAATCAGCGCTTCTGCGCTCTGATCCTTTGGCGGTCCGAACACGCTTGGGAAGTAACGGGTGAGGTTGATCATACCGCCTTTTTGAAAGAAGTAGTCGGGGACGGGTGTGCCCATGTCGGCACCTTCATGGAACTCAGGGCTGGGCCCTACCATGCCCATCATCGAGCCAAGGTTCACAATGCCCCCACCCCGCCGCTGCTTCAGCAGGAGCAACAGTTGCTGCCGCCGAGCCGAGGCGTCCGCCTGCCTTACGCCTTGGCCGGGACGATAAAAGGCTTGCGATACTCGCGAGTCAGCAGCCTATTGGCTTTGCGATTGCCAACGAAGCGTTCGGTTTGCGGGTCCATCTTAAGGACCGCGCCCAGCGTGGCCGGGGTCTTCCTCAGGTCCACATGGTTGGCAGCCAGGTGTTCCTCCATGCGGCCAAGGGCTTCGGCGAGGTCCTGGTTGGCTTTGACAGCCTCGCGAATCTCCTCAGGTGACTGGGGCTTGCCGAGCCGATAGGAGATGTTGCCGGTGTGGCACAGGGCGCTGGAAAGGTGGCCTTCCAGGATCTCGGCGTTCAGGTCGCCGGGCTTGCGGCTGCGCACCGCGTCAATGAAGTTGGCGAAATGGCTCGAGGCACCCGAAAACTTCTTAAGCTCGACCCCGTCCTTGTCCTCAACCTTCGCGCCGGTGTAGTTGGAGATCAGCATGGCGCCGCCTTCACAATCCACCACGATGCCGATATCCACACCGTGGTACTTGTCCATGTTCTTGGCGTCGGCGCTTGCCGGCAGGCCGCGGACCTCAAAGATGAGCGGGGCGGTCGGGTAATCGTGGAAGACGATCATCGTGTTGGGCGTAGTGCCGTCGTCCGCGTAGCCAAGCCGGCCGCCGACGCTCAGCACGCGCGGCGAAAGCGCCGTCTCGCCCAAAGCCCAGCGCGCCATGTCCATCTGATGGATGCCCTGGTTGCCCAAGTCCCCGTTGCCGGTAGGCCAAACCCAGTGCCAATCGTAGTGCAGCTTCTTCCGCATCAGCGGCTCCTTGGGGGCGGGGCCGCACCACAGGTCATAATCAATGCCGGGCGGGACCGGCTGCGGGCCATCCACTTTCCCAATGCTGGGGCGGGGTTTATAGCAGAAGCCGCGCGCGCGCAGGATCTTGCCAATGTGGCCTTCGCGGACCCAGGCGATGGCTTCGCGAATGCCGCTGCTGGAGCGGGACTGCGTGCCGGTTTGCACAATGCGGTTGAGTTGGCGCGCCACTTCCACGATCCGGCGCCCCTCCCACACGTTGTGAGAGACCGGCTTCTCGACGTAAACATCTTTGCCGGCCTGCATTGCCCAGATGGCCCCCAGCGCGTGCCAGTGATTTGGCGTGGCGAAGCTGACGACGTCAATGTCCTTGTTCTCCAGGAGCTTACGGATGTCGGTGTAGCCCTCGATCTTCTCCCCGAGGTCGCGGTACTTCTTAACCTCGCGGTCGAGGATAGCGCAATCCACGTCGCACAGCGCCACCATGCGGGTACCCGCCACCTCGCGCAGGCCCTGGATGTGGGCCATGCCGCGTCCACCGAAGCCGACGACGGCGAAGCGGATGTCGCTGTTGGCGCCGGTGGCTCGGGAAGCGACGGCTTTCCGCTCTTTGCGCTTGGCGGTCTTATCGGCGCCGAAGGCCGGCAACAGGCTGAAGGAGGCGGTGGCGAGAAGCGAGGCCTTAAGAAAACTGCGGCGGTTGAGGCTATCCATGCAGGTATTTATCGGCGTTCATTTCGCGTATTGCTTATACTTGGCGGCGACGCCGGCCTCCTGGTCGTCGCCCTCATGCAGGTAGAGGCGATAGCGAAAAGTGACGCTCTTGCCGGCGGGGATCACGAGGTTGCCGGCGTTCTTGTCCGGCAGCTTCTCGAAATCATGTTGGCCGAAGGGGTTGGCCGCGAAGAGGCCATAGTCGCGCACATGCCACCAGGTGGGGTGGCGCGGGTTCTTTGGATGATCGAAAATAGCGATACCCACGGTCTTGCCTTCGACCGGCCCGTAATAGTCGCACCATTCCGCCCGCTTGCCCCACGTCTCACCGTCGCGCACCCCGGTGCTGTTGACGATATGCCCCTGCCCCACCTTACCCTTGAGCCGCATGGTCTCGGCCAGGCGCACGGCCATCGTGCCTTCTTTGGTGTCACCGAAAACCAGCTCGCCATTCGACGCGATGAGGGTGATGTCGAAATCCAGCAACTGCTCGCCGGGACGCTCGGGCGTATAGAAGCGCAAGGTGCGCTCATCGGCGCAAACCACCGCGCCGTCGGCGGTCACCCATTTGTTCCGCGCCCGGATCACGCCCGTCTTCTTGCCGGAGGCCACCTCCGCAAAGTCCTCATGAACCGTCTTGCCAAAGCCTCTCTGCTCCGACCAGAAGTCGTGGCCATTGACCGCGCCGTGGGCGAACCAAAGTGAGCGGTGGTGAGGATGGTCCTGCGCCTCGCCGGGAGTCTCCTTCATCGGCCAATCACGGGTCATGGCCAAGCCGCCGGGACTCATAAGCGGGTAGCAGTAGGGGCGAGGCACATCTTTGAAGTAGTACTCCGTGAACAGCCGGCCGTTGATCTCGACCCGCAGCCGGTTGTCCAACTTCGTGATTGCAACGCCAGCCTCTCCGGCAGCGGCAGATTCCAAGTCGGCGGAATGAGAGAGAGAAGCCACCAGCAGCAGGGAGAGGCCCGTGATGAACAGCGTAAAGCGGTGTCTGAACATGACGCCGGCATTGTGCGCAGGGTGACTTTCCGGGTCAACGCGGAACAACACTCACCGAAACTGTGGGCATTCGCCAGACCGTGAAACAGCAGCATGGCCACTCTTCTGACTTGGCAACCGCCGCCGCTCTAACCATAAAATGCCCCCGAATGAACACTCTTACCCGGCAAAGCTTATGAATTCAACCAAGCTTATCAGCTTATCGCTGCTCCCGCTCTTTGTGTCCGCCATCACAGCACCTTGCGCTCCTCAGACTTCCGAGGCCGACGCGGAGCGCAACCAGCGCATGGAATGGTTCCGCGACGCCAGGTTCGGCCTATTCATCCACTGGGGCGTTTACGCCGTCCCGGCGGGCGAGTGGAACGGCAAGACCAACTACGGCGAGTGGTTCCTCGAACAGACAAAGATGCCCGTATCCCAATACGAGCAATACGCCGGCCAGTTCAACCCGGTAAGGTTCAACGCCAAGGAGTGGGTGCGCCTGGCCAAGGAAGCCGGGATGAAATATATTGTCATCACTTCCAAACACCATGATGGCTTTGGCATCTACCCTTCGGCCCAGACTGACTGGTGCCTCAAGTCCACCCCGTTCCGGCGCGACCCGCTCAAGGAACTGGCCAATGCCTGCCGCGCCGCCGGCATCCGGCTCTGCTTCTATTACTCCATCATGGATTGGCACCACCCGGACTGGGGCACCCGCCGCGCGTGGAATGACAAAGCCGCCGGCACGCCCGACATGGACCGCTACGTCGCCTACATGAAAGCCCAGCTCAAGGAACTCGTTACCCGCTACGGCCCGCTCGGCATCCTGTGGTTCGACGGTGAATGGGAGGCGCCCTGGACCCACGAGCGCGGCGTGGACCTCTACAACTACGTGCGCAGTCTGCAGCCGGACATCATCATCAACAACCGCGTGGGCAAAGGCCGCGCGGGCATGCAGGGCATGGACAAAGGGGCCGAGCGCGTGGGCGACTACGGCACCCCCGAGCAGGAAATCCCCCCCACCGGTTTCGGCCCGGGCGTGGACTGGGAGTCCTGCATGACCATGAACAATCACTGGGGTTACAACAAGCACGACCAGAACTGGAAGTCCTCGACCGTGCTCATCCGCAACCTGATTGACTGCGCCAGCAAAGGCGGCAATTACCTGCTCAACATCGGTCCCACCTCGGAAGGCGTGTTCCCCAACGCCTGCATCGAACGCCTGCAGGACATCGGCCAGTGGATGCAGGTCAACCAGGAGGCCATTTATGGCACGCAGGCCAGCCCATTCGAGAATCTGCCCTGGGGCCGCTGCACCCAGAAGCAATTCGCCCCCACCGCTGCCACCAACGGCCCCGAGCAGCATGCCGCCCAGCCCTTCAAGAACCTGCGCCAGGAAGCCCGCACGGACCGCACCCGCCTCTACCTCTTCGTCTATGACTGGCCGACCAACGGCCAGCTCGTAGTTCCCGGACTCGCCAACACCCCGTTGCGCGCCTATCTGCTCGCCGGCCGCCGCTCACTCGAGTTCACCGCTGACAATAATTCCGTCACCATCACCCTGCCCAAGGCCGCCCCCGACAAGATCGCCTCCGTGGTCGTCCTCGACATCCACGGCGCGCCCCAGGTCGTCAAGCCCGACCCCTACGCCGACGAGACACCCGCCCAGCGCGACGCCCGCATGGCCTGGTGGCGCGCCTCGCGGTTTGGCATGTTCATTCACTGGGGCGTCTATTCCGTCCCCGCCGGCACCTACAATGGCCAGCAAATCAAGGGCATCGGCGAGTGGATTATGAACCGGGGCAAGATCCCTATGGCCGAATACCGCGAATACGCGAAGGATTTCAACCCGGTCAAGTTCGACGCCGACCAGTGGGTCCGCATGGCCAGGGACGCCGGCATGAAGTACATCGTCATCACCTCCAAGCACCACGACGGCTTCGCCATGTTCGACTCCAAGGCCTCCGACTGGAACATCGTCAAGGCCACGCCCTTCGGCCGCGATCCCCTCAAGGAGCTGGCTGCCGCCTGCCGCAAGCACGGCATCAAGCTCGGCTTTTATTACTCCCAGGCGCAGGATTGGAACAACGGCGGCTCCGCCAACGGCGGCAAATGGGACCCGGCCCAGGAACACAGCATGGACGATTACCTCGACAAGGTCGCTGTGCCGCAGGTGAAGGAACTTCTCACCCAGTACGGCGAGTTCCCCGCCGTGCTCTGGTGGGATACGCCGACGGACATGAACAAGGAGCGCGCCGAGAAACTGCTGCCCCTGCTCAAGCTCAAGCCCGGCATCATCTCCAACAACCGGCTCGGCGGCGGCTACCGCGGCGACACCGAAACCCCCGAGCAATTCATCCCCGCCACCGGCTACGGCGGCCGCGATTGGGAGACCTGCATGACCATGAACGACACCTGGGGCTACAAGAGCTACGACGACAACTGGAAGAGCGCTGCCACCCTCATCCGCAACCTCGTGGACATCACCAGCAAAGGCGGCAACTACCTCCTCAACGTCGGCCCCACCTCCGAGGGCCTCATCCCCGCCCCCTCCATCGAGCGCCTCCAGCAAATCGGCCAATGGATGAAGAGCAACTTCATGGGCATCTACGGTACCACGGCCAGCCCCTTCAAACGCCTGCCTTGGGGCCGCTGCACCAAGAAGCTCACCCGGAACGGCGCCACGCTTTACCTCCACGTCTTCAACTGGCCGACGGACGGCCGACTGCTTGTTCCCGGCCTGAAGAACACCGTCAAAGAAGCCTACGTGCTGAGACTTCCCGCCAAGAAAGCGCTTGTCACGCAAAGCAGCCCGGACGGACTGGTGCTGACCGTGCCCGCCGCCGCGCCTGACCCTGTGTCTTCCACCATCGTCCTGGAGGTATTGGGCGCCCTCGACATCACCCAGCCCGGCCCGGCACAGGACTACGACGGCTCGGTCGTGCTGCCCGCCAGTGACGCCCGCCTTCACGGCACAACAATCAAATACGAGACCGGCCACCAGCGCGACAATCTCGGCTTCTGGACCAACCCCGCCGACTGGGCCGACTGGACCTTCCAGGTAACCAAGCCGGGCAAATTCGAAGTCGCCGCCGAGGCCGCTGCCCTGGACAAGGCCTCCCTGCAAGTCTCCGTCGGTGACAGCGAAACCACCCACGCCGTGGTCGTCACCGGCGATTATGGCAAATTCAAGGTGGCCCAGCTCGGCACCCTGGAAATCCCCGCGCCCGGCCAAGTGACCCTTGCCCTCCGCCCGGTCAAAGACGGCTGGCACCCGGTCAATCTCAAGGCAATCCGCCTCAAGCCCGCCGCCGCGCCCTGACGCGCGCCGCCAGCCCAATCCCACGCAAGACCCGCTTCCCTCGGGAAGCCCCGCAACGCCACGCGACAGGGAGCCTCCCGGCACAGCTAGGGAGCCGCATCTGCTGTCATATTCGTAAGCCCGCCATTGCCCGAAGAGCGGTCACCGGTTGAGCCGGGACCAAGAGTGCGAGAGTGACCTTTGCCAGTGGGTGCGCGCAGGTGCTGCGCCAGCCAACTCTGGCTCGCACGCATGCCAGCACGCCAAGCGACAGAATTGTGCAGGCCTACGCCAATATGAGCATCAGTATCAGGATGCGCATTGCGATCATCACCGCCTCATCAGCGCGAACACACCCCAGCCTAAGTATTCACGCGTGCAAGCGGCGTAGCGCTCGGGTTCCGAGGTCAGTTTGGCTCGAACCTCTTTCGCGAACTCGTCGTCGGGATTGGCCTCAAGCCATCGGCGCATGGTGAGCCATTTGGCCGCCTCGTACCTATCCCAGCCGTCTTGGTCTGCCAAAACCATTTCCACGACGTCGTAGCCGAGGCAGCCGAAAGACGCGAGAAGCGCTGGAAGCATGAGAAAGTCGGAGAGGGAGCCGGCAAGACACCCCTTGGCAACATCTTCCGTCGGCGGCAACTGCCGCCAGTAGGGCTCGCCGATGAGGAGGATCCCTCCAGGGCGCAGGCTCCGCGCCAGAAGCTCGATAGTGCCGACCACTCCCCCGCCGATCCAAGTGGCACCGACACAGGCTGCCACACCGACCTTCTCGTCAGAAACGTAG
>CAZDOO010000101.1:0-15932 GCA_964507045.1 uncultured Verrucomicrobiota bacterium
AGCGCTTGTCATTACCCACATCTTGCTCGGTCCTCCCTTAAACGGACTGATGTATGAAGGCCAGCGTCTGCGCCCCAGCCCAACCCGTCAGGGTTGGCAGAAGGTAGCCGGTGGGTCGTTTCAGGGTTGCAGGGGGAAACGACCACCGGTTCGCAGACGACGATCCGATTGCATCCTGAAGGGATGCCAGAACCCGACCCGCCGAGCAGGCAAGGAGACAAGTGGCCAAACGTGGCAGGCGGCATCTGGCACCCCTCCGGGGTGCACCACCTTCCGCGCGTCGCACCGGTGGTCGGCCCCCTTTCACCCCGGCCGACCACCGGCTACCGTCTGGCAACCCTGCCGGGTTGCCTACAACGGTTAATGGGAAGCGGCAAGGAGAGCCCCGGGCAGTCCTGCCATAAACTGCGCTTCACTCACGAACTGGCAAATGTGGGTAATGACAAGCGCTGAAGCGGGGTGTTAATGAGACGTGCCAGCAGTGCCGAAGTAATCTGTCCTGCGCCCGCCGCTTTCTCTTGCGCCGAACCTGCGCCGGACCTGCGTTGACAGGCCGGGGCGGGTTGGGTAGGATGGGCGCAGTTGGCTCGGTTATGAGTTCTGTGCTCAACCAACATGTGTTGGTGCTTAACCGCCTCTGGCAGGCGGTTAATGTTTGCACCGCGCGCCGGGCGCTGACACTTCTGTTTCAGGGCCACGCCCAGGCTGTGCTCAACCGCAGCGACGGCTCCTTCCAGACCTTCAACTTCACCCAGTGGTACGATTTCTCGCAGCAGGAGCCGGGGCCGGAATCGGTCCGCACGGTTTCGTTCCGCCTCCGGGTCCCGCGCGTGATCCTGCTGCTGATCTATGATCATCTGCCGAAGAAGGAAGTGAAGTTCACGCGGCACAATATCTTCGAACGGGACCGGAACACCTGCCAGTACTGCGGCACGGTCTGCGACCGCAAAGACCTGAACCTGGACCACGTGATTCCGCGGGACCGCGGCGGGCCGACGACGTGGGAGAACATCGTGTGCTCCTGTATCGAGTGCAACACGCTCAAGGCCAACCGCTCGCCGCAGGAAGCCGGCATGCGTCTGATCCGCAAGCCTAAGCGGCCGAAGTGGCGTCCGTTCGTCCAGATCAGCCTCGCGCTGCACCCGCACGACAGTTGGAAGCACTTCATTGACCTGGCGTATTGGAACGTCGAATTGGGCGAGGACGTGCGGTAGGGCGGGCGTCCCGACAGGTGATTCAAGCCGCCCGGCGGCTGGCGGCGCTCAGGAGCTGGCGGTCCGGGCCGCCTCGATCAGCTCCCAGAACTTCGGATTCTGTTGCAGGGCCTCGTCCTCCTGCACCTTCAAGCCCGACCGGAAGAGGAAGTCTTTGACCGTGTGCCGGCTGAGGATGCGGTGCACGACCAAGCCCAGCTCGTGCCGCTCGAAATAGACGCGGTAATCGCCGACGCGGAACCGGTGGAGCGCGCGGCCGGCGCGTTCGAGCTTGCCAAACTGGTCCAGCTCGGTTCCCAGCACCTGCTGGGGCAGGCCGCGGAACTCGCCGAGGATTTTGAGTTGCAGCTCTTTGGGCATCCGCGCCAACTCCGCGGCGCTGGTCGGGTTAAAGATGATTTGAAATGGGCGCATCTGGCTCTAGGGTCTAGGGTTTAGGGTCGAGAGTCGAGAGTCGAGACAATTCTAGCGCGCAAAACAGGTCTTGGAGGTTTTGACTTCCAGGCTGCGGTTCAATGCAGCTACCCCTCCGGCAAGCTTGTCAATGTCGTCAAATAACGCGTTTGCATCCTTCTCCGCAACATAGGCCTCGTCCCAGGCCAGGAACATGAGTGATGCGACCTCCATCAGCGACCCGTAACCCTGCTCCAGGAAGTGCGCAAAGTCTCTGTCCGAGTTGCGGCCCGACCCCTCCGCAATATTGGACGAGACTGATACCGACGCGCGTCGAATCTGCGAGGTCATGCCGAACAACTCATGCTTGGGGAAGCCCCGTGTCAGCCGATAGACAGTTCGATTCAACACCCGGGCATCCTGCCAAACACTCAGCTTCTCAAAGCGGAAACGATTTCTCACAGCTGCTTCTTTTCGATGATGGTTGATGCTAACGGGGTTCGCAGGGCACCCGGGCTCTCGACCCTCGACTCTCGACCCTCGACATTCCGACTGGTAGCGCGTATGGGAATCGAACCCATCTTTCAGCCTTGAGAGGGCCGTGTCCTAACCGATAGACGAACGCGCCGCTCGGCCACTCGCAGCCATAGTAGCCGCCCCCCGGCGAATGTCAACGAGAGGTTGCGAGTTCCGCCGAACGGCCCGGGCTGGACCTTCCGATCCGGGCCGGCTGCCGCGGATTACCCGCCTTCGAAGACGGTCAGCGGCAGGTCCTCGAACGAGTTTACGTCCCCCCGGCGCTCGACGGTTACCTTCTCCCACCGCCGGGAGCGGGCCTGTAGGTAGCCCGAGACTTTCTGGGACCACGCCTGCACATAGGCCTCGTTGTACCATCCCCACTTCTCATCCGGCGCGGGCGGCAGTTGTGGCACCGGTTCCCCGGCCTTGGGGAACGCCACCGCTCCGACCACCCAGACCCGATGTCCCTTCCCCAGCGCCTGGCTGATCTGATCCAGCAGCGGCTGGATGGGCTCATCCTGGTCCGGAACCGTCATTTGGTCCTTGATCAGGTCGTAGCGGTGGAACTGGTGGAACTCGATGGGCGGCACGGTGCGCCAGGGAGCCGCCCCGCGGTAGTAGCGCGCAAAGGAAATCCCATTGTACCATGGCGTGACGACGATCAAATCGTCGGGGCGGGCCGCCTGCCGCAGTTTCGCCGCGACCAGGTCCACGTTCGTCTGCCGCACCCGCACCTGCCGCCACGCCGGCCAGGCCGAAAGGGCGGCCAGCGCCAGCACCAGCGCCAGCCCGGCGACCCGCACCCCGCGCCGTTCCTTGAGCGTGTCGAAGACCAGGTCCAAACTCATCGCCGCCAGCGCCATCGGGGGCAGGTAGTACCAGGCTTCCGTGGGGTAGCCGAGGACCTTCAGGAAGCAGGCGTATCCTCCCGTCCCGATCAGAATCAGGGTGCCGCCGAACAGCCGCAGGTCCCGGGTTTTCCGCGCCCGCTGCCGGGCTTCGCTCGGAGGTTGTCGCCGCCGCGAAGCCCTCCACCAACCTCGGCCAGCGCGCCCGCGCTGGTTGCCGAACGCCGCCGCCAGGCCGGCCAGCAACAGCACCGCCCAAACCGGCCCCCCCCACCAACCGGCGCCGGAAAGCGCTTCGCTCATTCGCTGGCCGAGATACTCAAGGCTCACCGGCCAGCGGACTACCACGTCCCACTGGCGCGCACGGGCCACCGGCCCGGCGTAGGGCAGCAAGGATACCGCCGCCGCCAAACCGAGCCCCAGCACGACCAGGGTCTGCCGCCCGGCCCGGCGCCGCAGCGTCACCGCCGCCGCCCCCAGGCAAATGGCCAGCAGCAGGACCGCATTGCCCAGCAGGCACTGCACGCTGCCCACCGCCGCGAGCGTCGCCGCCGCCACCCGCCACCCCGCCGGCTGTTTTACAACCGCCCACACCAGCCCCACGGTTAGCAACATCAGCAAGACGCCCGGGCCGTAGCCCCGCAGGGAATCGCCCCATTGAATGAATGCGCCATTGAACCCGAGCAGCGCCAGGCTCAACAGAGGCACGCTGCGGCGCAGGATCCACATGTTCAACCAGAGCGCGCCCACAATGGAAAGCCCCACCAGCGCGCCCAACACCCGCCATGCCGTGTCGCTATCCCCGGCGACCTTGGCGCAGCCGCGCACGAACAGGAAGAAGCCGGCCGGGAAAGCCTCGTGCGGGAAGCTGCTGAAGACATCCTCGATGGAGGGCAGCGTGGCCAGTTGCGCCACTGCCGCCTCGTCCCGCCACAGGCCTCCGGCCCGGGCCAGCCGCGCCGCGTGGAACGCGACGACGACAACCGTCAGGCAGATCGCGATCCAGGTTTCCGCCTGCCACCTCGTTGACCGCACCGGCGGCGCAGTGTCGGATTGCGCTGCGGCCGGCGGGCTCATCCGGCCGGCATCGGTTGGGGGCCTTTGCGGCATGCGCTTCAGGGTGAAGCCAAAGGCCCGGGGAGGCAATCCTGGAAACTGGCCCGCGGCACGCCTCCAAGCTGCCCCCGCCGCATTCCCCGGCGAACAAGGCGCTTCTCGCTTTCCTTCAATAAACCGGGATGCGCCCGCTGTGCGCGGCGCAACCCGCCCCCCCGGTTCGGCCTCCTCCTCATTCCTACGACGCTCGAAAGTCCGCGCCCTGGCAGGGGTGCCAGACTCTTGGCTGGGGGGGTGGCCTTTCGGTGGCGGCTGCCCTTTGGCCCGGAACGGTCACCCAACAGAGTTGCCCGATTCAGCGCGGCGGCGCTAAGTCCGGCCGCAGGAAATCAGCAATGGCTTTCGCCGCGAGCGCATGTGCCGCTTGATTCGGATGCGCGTCGTGGCGGTTGACGACCCAGCTTGCGGAGGCCTGCGCCTCGAAGAGCGGCAGCAGATCGAGGTGCGGCACCCCGGCGTCGCGCCAGAACTGGTCCAACTGGGCGTGGACCGGACGGTAGTCGTAGCCGGGGCCGAGGCGGTGGAGAAAAGGGAACGTCACCACCCGAAACCGGCCGCCATGACTCTCGACAAAGTCCCGCAGGGACAGCAGCCGCTTCTTCTGGGCTTCCCAGGTGGGGCCGTCATACAGCTTGCGGACAAACTGGTAATAGTCCGACACATCCGGATCGAACCGGCCGCGGAACCAGTAATAGTAGGTGTCGAGAAAGTAACTGTGCCGGATGAAGAAGTTGGTGGGCGGCTTGGAGCGAACCCGGGCGTCAACGGTGTAAGCTTCGTCAGTAACGTCGCCAATATCGTTCAGCACATAGACCAGGACCACCTGGTCGAACTGATATCCTTGCCGGGCCAGCTCCTCGACTACAAAAAGCTCATCGCCGGTATCGTAGCCGTTAACGGCCATCACGTGCACCTCCTCCCCGCCGAGGTGGCGAATCCGGTTGGCAAAGCGGTCCTCGACGTCGGCGATGCCGTGGCCGGCGGTAAACGAATCGCCGATGAAAGTGACGCGGCGGCGGCCCGGAGTGCGGTTGGGGGGATAATCACTGAGGCTGTCGCGAAACCCGGCGTTGTTGGTCTGCCAGTGGCGGCCGAACCAGCGCTGGTTGACCCGCGTCAGCCCGAAGGCATCGGTCGTGTCGTAGCAGAAGCGAAAGTAAAACTCACCGGCCGCGAGGACCAGGGACACCAGGAAAACCGAGATCAGGACGTTGCCCAGGATGACCGCGGCGGCCCGCCGTCGCCGCCCGGCGCGGCCGGACCAGCGGGTGAACCAGACGCCCGCCGCGCCGATGAGAACCGGCAGGCCCAGGAACAGCGCGCAAACCAGGACATCGCCAATATCGGCAAAGGTCTTCATGCGGATCGGACAGAGGCTGTCAGAAACAAAAATGCCAGTGGCTGGATTGGCCGGGCCGTACGCCCAACCCGGCTCCAGCCTGATCGTTGACTTCTCAGAACCCGACCAGCATACCGCACCGCGGCCACAGCACAAGATTCCAGCCTCACGCCCGACCGGGCGCCTGGCGCGAATGTCCGCGCACCCCGGCAGGGGTGCCAGAAGGTAGCCGGTGGTCGTTCGGGGCAGAAGGGGGAACGACCACCGGAAAGCTGCGTCGAATAATCGAGCACCCCGGCAGGGGTGCCAGAACTGATCCTCAAATCGAGCAGCTTCCCAGCAAGGAATCTGGCACCCCTACCGGGGTGCAGGACTCCTTGCCGCCGCCGTCCGGAGGTCGCCACCCCCAGGCCCCAGGCGACCTCCGGCTACCTTCTGGCACCCCTCTCGGGGTGCGGGATATTCTGCTGCCGCTGCCCGGAGGTCGGCCCCCCTTTCACCCTGCCGACCACCGGCTACCTGCTGCCAACCCTCCGGGTTGCCGTCCGACGCTTGGCCGCAAATCCAACCCAGGCCAGCAGGACTGCGGCGGCCAGGCCCGCCAGGCCCAGTCCCCAGGCGAAGCTGGCCGGGGCGTAGCGAAACTCCAAACGGCTGGCGCCCGCCGGCAGGAGCACGCCGCGAAGGGCGTGGTTGGCCCGGAGGATGGGCACGCGGCGGCCATTGGCATAGGCGTGCCAGCCGGCATCCCACCGGTCGGCCAGCACCACCAACCCCGGCGTCTCCAGGTTTGCTGCGACAACGACGCGGGTGGGAACCTCCTCCACAATGCTGGCGGTGCCCCGGGCCGGCCCGGGCAAGCTGACTGGGCGCTCGACGTAAGCAACCTCCCGCGGATCGAAGTCCGCGCCCGCCAGCTTCGCCAGCCGCGCCCGGTCCTCCGTCACCGTTTCGACCCGGTGCGGCACAAAAACGCGGCCCAAGGCATTCGAGTTGACCATCACCCAGTAGTCGGCGCCCCGGAAAGCGGGGCGCGCACCCGCCGGCGGCGAGCCGCGATAGATCACATACCGGACATCCAGCATGTCAAACACCGGCGGCAGCCGCAGCGCCCCCTCCGGGGTGAAAGTGGTCCGGGGAATAAGCCACTGGGTTTGGGCCAGGGGCAGCACCGCCGACTGTGGGTCGGCCACGCTCAGCAGCAACTCCGTCAGCCGTTTCGGGTCCAAGCCGTCATAGCCGCGGATATCCCGCAGCCCGCACATGGCGGCCAGGTTTGCCGGCAGGCAGTTGTAGCCGATCACCCGGCCGGGAGCGGACCTGGCCACTTCGACCAGAGCCGGCACCGGTGGAAAGTAAAGCGCGGGATCACATTGCGCGTTGCGGCCATAGCCGAACCACAGCAGGTCTCCCACCAGCGCCGCCGCCAGGATGGGCAGCCCGCGGCAGCGCCAGAACCGCCCGGACCACAGGAGCCACCAGCCGATCAGCCCTAGTCCGCACCCTGCCGCCGCTGCCGCATAGTGCCGCACGAACCACGACTGCACCCGCCGCACCCCTTCGAGGTCACGAACCAGCGGTATGGACTCTCCGTTCAAGATCGCCGTCCCCAGTTGAGTATCAACCGGCTCCGGCAGAAAGACGGCGCGATAGGCGCACCAGAGGCCGAGCCCGGCCAGCAGGGCGGCGGGCAGGCCGAACCACCAGCGCCGCCGCAGCGGGCCCTGCCGCAAGACCTCGAGGCCCACGACCGCCAGGGCCAGGATGGCAAAGGAAGCGGCGAACACGAGGCGGCGATGGGGAAACATGTTCAGACCCGGCAGGCGCAGCAGTTGAACCAGGCCCGGCACATTCAGACTCCACCCCAGCGCCAGGAAGGAGACGCCCCCAAAAAACACGTTGAGCCCCCGGTGGCGCCGGCTGCAGCAGGCGAGCGGCGCGGCCAGCAGGGTGGCCAGGATTCCGCAGTAGGCTGCGGCCGAGCTCTCCATCTCATTGTAATTCGCCAGCCGGAAGCTCCCCGTCTGCACCGACCCGTACATGTCCGGCAGCACAACCTGGGGCAGGGCGGCGAGCCCAACCGGCGGGTGATCTTCTTCGCCCCCGAACCGCCGCTCCATGCGGGCGCTGCTTTGCGCGTAGTCCAGGAAAGGCAGGATGTACGGCGCCGCCAGCAGCAACCCCAGGCCGAACCCGGCGGCCATGGCCAGCGCGGCCTTTCGAGCCGGCGGCTGGAGCCATTGGCGGGGGTAAGCGTCGCGCAGACACCACAAAGCGAACAAACCCGAAATCAAGAGCACCTGGGCCGCGACATCAAGCTGCCCGCTCACCACCACCAGCCACGTCGTTACGCTCAGGGCCACCGGCGCCGCGCCCTGCGCGGCGCGCGCGGTTCCGGCCACCGCCAGCAGAATCCAGGGTAGCCAATAAACCGCGAGGCCGGTGGGATAGCCTTGCCAGAAGATGAAAAAGGCGGTTAACGGATAGCACCAGGCGCCCACCGCCGCCGGCCAAAAGCTGACAGCGAGCAGGCGGCGGAAGAACCGGTAGGCGCCCAGGCCCGCAACGATTGCCGCCAGCGCCCAGGTCCAGGCCAGCACCACCGGCGAGGCGATGCAGTATTGCAGCGCCAGAAGGGGGGAGAACTTCGGCCAGATGAAAGGCACCCCGGCGAAGTCATAAGGTTCCCACAGAGGCAGCCGGCCGGCATGAAGTTCCGACACGGCGAAGCGGCGCGCCGGCTCGTACAGGTAAAGGATATCGCTCAGGAACAGATTCCGCGGCTCGATGCTCGCGCCAGCCGGGGGCGCGGGTAGATACCCGCCGGGCTCGCCGAGAATGTCCAGCGGCAGCAACAGCTTGCATCCCGCCAGCGACGGCCCGTAAAGCGCCACTTGCCCCAACAGCAGCCCCGCCAGCACAATCATCAGCCGGACGTATCTGGGCTTGCCCTCGCCGTCCGGCTCCCGGATTGCGCCACCGCTCATGGGGTTACAACTGCCGGCCCCGCAGCAGGAAGTATTCGTTGAAGGGCCGGTCGTCGGTGACCCGGACCTTGGGGTCCGGATCAAGGACCTGGTCGGCGGGGGATTGCCTCGACAGGACATGGTTGAACCAGGCGGCCAAGTCCTGGCCGGGATTCCACTCCAGCAGGTCCGCTTTCGCCTCGGCGGGCAGGCGGGCCGCCAGCTCCGCGCCGCTCAGCAGCTCGATTGGCTCCATCGAGGCCAGAAAATGAGTGCCGTAGTCTTCCACCCCGCCGAAAAGCAGCACGTGCGGAAAGCACTCGCAGAGCGACCGTGCTATGGCGCGGCCCGCCAGCAGGTCGTCGCCGAAATGCCACGCCGCGAGAATGCCGTGGGGCCGGAGGCGTTGCTTGGCCACTTCATAGAATTCCTGCGAGTAGAGCAGGCTGGAGCCCGCCGCCTCGATGGGCGGCGGCGGATCAATGACAATCACGTCATACTGGTCCCGGGTGCGCTCCAGGTAGCGCCGGCCGTCATCCACGACGATGCGGCCGTTGGGATTCTGCAGGACGCGCGCGGCATCGGCGTGGTAGAAGCCGAAGGCGTCCTTGACGCTGGGCACCAGCTCCACCGCGGTGGTCTTGATGCCCCAGCTCAGCGCCGAGCGATAGGTGGTGCCCATGCCAAAGCAGATCACCAGCGCCGACTCGGCTGGTCCCCGGTGGAAGGCGAGCGGCAGATGCACCATGAACTTGGTGACCGGTGTCAGCGTCGTCATGCCGATGCCGTTCACGCACACCAGCTTCTGGAGCCCCTCGCCGTAGGACAGGACCGAAGCCGCGTAATCGCGCCGCACCACCGCGTTCTTCTCCGACCGCAGGACATGGTTCTCATAGCTGTCGGAGAAGCAGAGCGCGCACGCCAGGGCGGCGCCGGCGGCCAATCCCAGTCCCAGCCGGCGCCGGGCGGGCAGGTGTTGGCCGGTCAGGAAGAAGAAGCCGAAGAAGGGCAGGCCCAGCAGGAGGAGCGCCGCGCGCTCGCTGAGCCACGGCAACAGGATGTAGCCGGCGCAGAGCGGTCCCAGAATGCAGCCCAGCACGTTCACCGCGTAGCCTTTGCCCGCCGCCGCCGGGGAACCGCCGGCGTACTGATCCACCAGGCCCGGCGTCAGGTAGCCCAGGATGGCGCAAAACGGGCCGATGCTGGCCAGCACCAGCGCCACGCTCCAGGGGTCGGGCACGCATAGCCAATCGGCCTTCACCCAGCGCGGGTCATTCACCAGGATCGGGAGGAAAGCCGCCGCGCACAGCAGGGCCAGTAATTCGGCCGTTGGCCGCGCCGACTGGGCCGCCAAATGGCGGCGATAAAGCAGCGAGCCGACAAAGGTGGCCGCCAGGTAGGCGGCGACCACCAGGGCAAAGGAATAAACCTGCGTCTTGACCACCGGCGCGAACGCGCGAATCCACACCACCTCCATCGCCATCGAGGCGAAGCCGGTCCAGAAAAGAATCCACAGGATGAAGGCTGCAGGTTGCGGGTTGCGGGTTGCGTGGGGCGTGCTCGCGGATTCAGCACTCCGCACTCCGCCTTCCGCACTGAGACTCCTCCGCACTCCACACTCCGCACTTCGTTGGCCCAGCCACACGCTGATGGCGGCAATGAGGAAGTTGCCGGCGGCCGCGACCCAGAGGGTGTGCCGGAAGCCGAGGCACTCGACCAATACGAACGCCGTCAGCAAGGTGCCGGCCAGGGCGCCCAGGACATTCGCCAGGTACAGGAAACTGAAGCTCTCCGAACTCTGCGGCTCGCGCTCCCGGACATAGGCCATCATCAAAGGAAAGGTGGCGCCCATGCACACGCACCAGGGCAAAATCGAAAGCGCCAGCGCCAGCGCCGAGCAGACCAGGTACTGCAGCGAGCCGGCGGCACCGAGCGCCAGCAGCCAACGCTGCCCCAGCGCAAACAGGGTCGGAACCGCAAAAGCGCCCAGGCCGATGATCAATTCCGCCACGGCATAAAAGTACACCGCCGAGCGCCCCGTCCGCCGCGCCAGCCCGCTGATCCCGCGCCCCCCCGCCCACGAGCCGAGCGAGAGCCCCAGCATGAAGACGGAAATGACGACCGACAGAACGGGGGTGATGATGCCGAACGAGGCGAAGGCCAGCCGGGTCCAAACCACCTGGTAGAGCAGGCCGCAAAACCCCGACACGAAGAAAAGGAAAAACAGGAGCGGGCGCCGGGCAGAGTTCATACTATACGCATCCAGTGGTCATCGCTGCATCGCTCATCAGGGAGCTTACTATGACCGCAACCGCGCCCGGGTGGCAATGCGATTCCACCGGGGGCGTCGTCATTCCGGGGAGCGGTCTTCCGAGTCGGGATAACGCGCAACATGCGGTTGGCCAGAAGCCCAAGGCACCCCGGCAGGGGTGCCAGACGGTAGCCGGTGGTCGTTCCGGGGCAGAAGGGGAAACGACCACCGGAAGGCTACGTCAGATAATCGAGCACCCCGGCAGGGGTGCCAGAGGGCTGCGCAAATCGAGCCGGCAAGGAATCTGGCACCCCTGACGGGGTGCGGGACTCTTTGCCGCCGCTGTCCGGAGGTCGCCGCCCCCAAGCCCCCAGGCGACCTCCGGCTACCTTCTGGCACCCCTGACGGGGTGCACGGACCTTTGCTCGTCATCGTTCCGGTGGTCGGCGCCCCCTTTCACCCTGCCGACCTCCGGCTACCTTCTGGCACCCCTGACGGGGTGCGCGGCGTTCCGGGAGGCGGTCTTCCGAGTCGGGGGTACAAAAGAGAAGCCGCCCCGGAGGGCGGCTTCTGTGATATTAAAGCTGTATTCGCTTGCTTGCGACGGCGGAAGATCAACCGTGCCGAGGCAGATTCAAGCGCCGACGGTTTCCGTTTCCAGCCGCCCAAGCTTCGCCGCGTCCACCTGAAGGTGCGCCGACATTCCGGTCCGCTCTTCCAGCGCACAATGGAACCCCTGAACCCGTGGGCGTAGCGGCGTTGCATTTTGTCCTTTGCAAACCGCGGTTCTTTGGTAGAGGTTTGAGCATGAAGACGCTGGCAGCAGAAGCGGAAGTGGACCAGGAAGGCTGGTTGCGGATTCGGACGCCCGCACCCCCGGAGATGGCGCCGGGCCGACAGGAAGTGTTGCTCGTCTGGGCCGGGTCCGCGACGAAACCGGCGACCGCCGTCCGGCGCGCCGGCACTTTGAGCGGCCAGGTGGTATTGGCTCCGGACTTTCACGCGCCGCTGGAGGACTTCCGGCCCTATTCAGAATGAAGCTGTTGCTGGATACCCACACGTTGCTGTGGTTCCTGACGAATGATCGGAGTCTGAGCGCGCAGGCCCGTACTGCGATTGAGGCTGGAGGGAACATTTGCTTCGTGAGCGCCGCCAGCCTGTGGGAGGTGGCTATCAAAGTTGCTCTCTCGAAACTGACCTTGCCAGCCCCGTACGCCGACATCTTCCCCCGGCAACTCGAGATTAACGGCTTCGGCCTGCTGCCCATTACACCGGCGCATTGTGCCGCCTTGCTCACGCTTCCCCTTCATCACCGTGATCCCTTCGATCGCCTATTGCTCGCTCAGGCTCAGAACGAAGCAATGACCCTGGTGTCCGACGACGGACACTTCGCCCCCTACGGTGTGCCCGTGTTGTGGTGAAGTCGGGCTTGCGACGGCGGAAGATCAACCGTGCCGAGGCAGATTCAACCTTGAAGCCGCAGTTGGAAGTGAACAACCAAGGCGCGAAGACGCGAAGAGACCGCCGCCAGACGACAAGTTCGGAGGGTGGTTTGGCTTCACCTGCCGAGTGAAGCTCTCCGACTCTGGTTAAATGGCTGGCATTGCCCTGTTTCCGGCCTTCGCCTCTTCGCGCCTTGGTTGTTCACTTCCAACCGCGGCGTTTAGGGTAATGCGCCTCCATTCGATCCTCGCCTCTTGCCCCCTAAAAAAGAGAAGCCGCCCCGAAGGGCGGCTTCTGTGTGATTAAAGCTGTATTAGCTTACTTGCGACGGCGGAAGATCAACAGCGCCGCAGCACCCAGTCCGGCCAGCGCCATGCTGCTCGGCTCAGGAATGAAATACAGGTTGAAGCTCGTGAAGGCGATGGTCGGAGAAGTATTCACGTCGCCACCAATCCCGTTCACAGTTTGAGCCCCGCCCTTGCCGGCGGCAATCTTGCCATCCATCCAAGCATCAAGAGCTTTTTTCTCGCCCACAAGGCCCCAAGATGACAGATCATACCCTGCAACGGGCGTGTTGGCCCAAGCAACCAGCTCGAGGGTCGCGGCTGCCGAGTCCTTGGGGATGGTCGCCAGGGTGGCTGTGGTCACAGCGAGGAACCCTGCGCCCGTGCCAGTGCGGAACGTCGTGGTCGCACTCTGAGGAACGAGGCTGGTTTCTGCCGCGCCCGCACCGTTGATGCCGAGAATCTGCGCATAGAACGTGTTTCCCGCGAGGAGGGCACATCCAGCTGCGGCGTAGTTGACAGTCCCAACCGGGGTGTCACCAGTAGTTGCCTGCCCGACGAGACTCACGCTCGGCGTTGTCGCAACTCCCCAGACGTGGGAGGTGCCGGCGGCGGTGCGGTTGTTGAATTGTACTGTTCCTTGAGCATAAACGCTCACGGCGCAGGTTACAGCGACTGCTGCGAGTATCAGTTTTTTCATAGGTGTTTTGTTATGTTTGTTGTGGGATTTCTAAATAGTTTAGTTTGTGTGTTTGTTGTTGAGGGTTACTGCACAGTGAAGTTGCGGGTCCAGGAAGTGCTCGGGTTGCCGGTATTCTTGACATAGAAGAATGCCTGGCCAACGGCGATCGTGGGCTCATAAGGCAGCCAAGCCATTTCGAGGTCATCAAAGATAAACGCCGAATAACCACCGGAATAGGTGAACAGGTTGTCAGCGGCTTCACCAGGCAGACCGAGGTCGGTCGAGATGAGGCCCGCTTGCGGAACCTTCGAGGAGCGCATGACCTTCACGCCAGCCGGCAGGTCGTTCACCAGCGTGCCTTGCAGCACTTCGCCCACGAACGTCAGCGTCGTGGCCTCGGGGCTGACATAGAAGGCACCTTCACCCGGATTCAGGGTGACCGCACTCGCATCAGGCAGCCAAGCCATTTCAAGGTCATCAAAGATGTAAGCCGAGAAACCGCCAGCGTACTTGAAGAAGTTCGCCGCCGCCGGGCCGTTGGGGATCAACGCGGGCAGCGTGTTGTTGGTGGTGTTGAGTTGATTCGCAATCATCACCTTCGCGTTAGCCGGGCAGGGGATGTTGTAGTAACCGACAACGTTTAGCGAGTAAACGTTCTGCGCCATGGAGGTGGCGAGACCTGCGGCAAATACAGCCGCGCATACCAATGCTTTCATTGTTCTCATGTGTTTTATGTAGTTATGTGTTTACCGTGTGTGCTGCCACTATTGCAAGAGAGCCAGTCTCTGTCAACAGTTTTCTAAACTTTTTTTGAACTATTTCTGACCCTATTTCCAACTATTCTTGCCCTGCGGCAAGCCAATATCTGGCCATTACCAGATACCTAACATTATGCCCGAATCGGCACTGCCGCAAGTCCAATACCACAGTCCCCGGCTGGAATGGCGGGGCCAGTGACAAAGTCCCCATCGTGTCGGCGCGCGGGCGTCCTCGCCCGCTTAAACGGTTTGGAGTCGCACTCGAAGGGGCAGGTTTTCGACGTTCCCAGCCCCAAAGCGGGCGAGGACGCCCGCGCGCCGCCGACTTTGTCACTGCCCGTGGCTGGAATGGGTGGGCTGGGTGGTAGCTTGGAGGCTTTGGAACCGTCAACCCGGAGGGCTGGCCGAGAGCAGCCGAAGGTCGCCGCCCCCTTTCTCCCGGCGAGCTCCGGCTATCTTTTGGCCCCCCTGCCGGGGTGCGCGGACTTTCGCGCGTTGGCTTTCCGGTGGTCGGCCCCCTTTCACCCCGCCGGCCACTGGATTGCCTGAATAGGCGATACCTGACCCGTCGCGTAGCGGCACACGGCTTACCGGATTTCCTCGGAATTCGATACGCATTGAGGGCCCGGTGCCCTCACCGGGCAGGTTTGTTGACGGGTCGCCAGGTAAACCAGTTATTCAAGCTAGTTCATAGGTCATACCTCCATTATACCTCCATTGCACCTCCATCCTACCTCCATTATACCTCCATCTATAGATGGACGTAGGATGGAGGTAGGATGGAGGTGCAATGGAGGTAGGATGGAGGTATCAGCTTGAGGCGGCGGCGCGCCTCAGGGGTGCATCAAACCCATAGCCGGAACACGGTCTGGGGGGGCTGCCTGCGGTTTCCGGAGGTCGTAGTCCCTTTCCTCCGGCTATCTTCTGGCACCCCTGCCGGGGTGCACGGACGTTCGCGCGTCATGGTTCCGGTGGTCGGCCCCCTCTTACCCTGCCGACCACCGGTGCGACGCGCGGAAGGTGTGCACCCCGGAGGGGTGCTAGATGCCGCCTGCCGCGTTTGGCCACTTGTCTCCTTGCCTGCTCGGCGGGTCGGGTTCTGGCATCCCTTCAGGATGCAATCGGATCGTCGTCTGCGAACCGGTGGTCGTTTCCCCCTGCAACCCTGAAACGACCCACCGGCTACCTTCTGCCAACCCTGACGGGTTGGGCTGGGGCGCAGACGCTGGCCTTCATACATAAGTCCGTTCAAGGGAGGACCGAGCAAGATGTGGGTAATGACAAGGGTTCCTCAACGTTTTCGGTGGAATGGCAGAGGCCGGTAGAAAGCTCCGTAGGAGCGCCATATTTGTAGCACCGGCATTGAAAGCAGCGCGTGAGCTCCGTAGGAGCGGCATGGGATGCGTTAAACTGCTACTGCGACGTGAGTTCGGAGGCTGCGGGAGAAAGGGCCATGCCGCTCCTACGGAGCTTGGCTGGCGTGGTGTGGCGGCTCGATCTACAAGTATGGCGCTCCTACGGAGCTGGTGGCCCCCCCCACCGCCTCCTATTCCACTGAAAACGTGGAGGAACCATGACAAGCGCTGAAGCGGGGTGTTAATGAGACCTGGCTGGCGCAGTATATGGCGTCTCATATACCTCCAGGCCGAAAAGGCCAATAAACTACAAGGACGGAAGAAACCTGTCCTGCACCTCCTCCGGGTTGGGATGCCTCATTTCTGTTTCCCCGGCTGCGGAATTGAGCTAAAACATGGGCCATTGGCATCGAACCGCGACAGCATGAGTGAACCGAAGCCCACCCCGCCGCCACCGGCCACGGAGCCGGTTTGCCGGCTGGCGCGCCTGCTGGCGCACCCGGCCCTGGTGAGCGTGATGCTGGCGGCAGCGACCCTGGCGGTGTTTTACCCGGTCGTGCGCCATGGGTTTATCAGCTACGACGATCCGGACTACGTCACCAACAATCCCCACGTCAAGGCCGGCTTGAGCGCGGAGGGTGTGGTCTGGGCGTTTCGCACCGGTCATGCCGCCAATTGGCATCCGCTGACCTGGCTGTCCCATCAGCTCGATGTGCAGCTCTGGGGGCTGAAGCCGGCGGGGCATCACCTGACCAGCTTGTTGC
>CAZDOO010000102.1:0-15487 GCA_964507045.1 uncultured Verrucomicrobiota bacterium
TGCGGAGCGCTTGGCCTGTCGGCTCACCCTGCAACCCTTGAGCCACGGCCAGGCGCTCCGCACTCCCAGCCAGAAGTGAGGATAGCGCGTGCCCCCGCGACCCAAACGAAGAGCGCCAGACTGCCAGCTTTCAGCACGGGACAGCATGGTGCTGAAAAGCTGGCAGACTGGCGCTTGGACCAAAGTCAGTCTGGCCTCTGGTCGGGCAGGCCAACTCGTCCCTGCTCCCCTCCCTCCTCGGCCTGCCCGCCCAGAAGCCAGAGCAACGCGGCCCCCGCGACCCGTTACGACCGCGACCCCGCCAGTGGTGCTTTCGCTTCGTTCGGGGTGCGTCATGAAGGATGCTTCCGACTCCCAGCCACAAGAGCAGTTATATATAGCGGCGCAAAGACCGCACCGGCGCCCGCTGACGCAGGACCCCCGGTGCTGGCGTCCGCTAAATATAACTGCGTCTTGTGGCCGGGAGCCTGTCGCGCCTGTCACGCTCGCTGCTGTGCTGGTCCCCGGCCCCCAGTACCAGCGCAGCGCGCGCGCCAGTCGCTCCTGCATCCTTCACGCCACACCCCTCACTACGCTCCTTTGTCAGTCAGGCGGGGTCGCAGCCCACCCGCCCCACATGCTCGCCCCCTCCATCCCAGGGGGCTGCGCTACAGCCCGCGCAGCTTGCGCTGCGTCACAGTGCGCGACTTCGTCGCCACCAGATACCGCAGACAGTCGGCGGCATCATCGCCGCCGGCGCCATCTTCGTCACAGTCCACCTTAAGCACGTCCTCAGGCCGACTCGGATCATGCTGCAACGCCGGCAAGCTTTCCACGAGCCGGGCACACCGCTCGTGGATGAACAGCCTCGGCTTCACTCCGTTGGCCGGATCGCCAAACCGGTGCAGGATCTCCGCCCACCCGCTGACGCGCTCCATGTTCGCTGGCTTCAGCGTGATGCCCAGCTTCCCGTACTGCGACGCAACGGTCGAGCCGTCGCTCTGCCGGCTGAACACGTCCGCGCCGGCCACAAACCGTTTCAAGTCGGCTATCTGCAATTGGCGATCGGCTATTTTGTGCCTCCCCAGCATGGCCGCGATGGCCGGCGCGTGCCGCTGCGGCAGCCACAGCCGCTCCGCATGCTCATCCACTACGAACAGGTTCCCGTCGCCATCGGTGCAGCCGAGCAGTACGACGGTGTAGTGCGTGAACCCATAGTCCAGGGCGCAAAACCATTCCCGCGCCCTAGTCTCATCCAAGTCGGAGACGATATGCACCTCCCGGCGCAACGTCGTGAAGAACTGCCCGGCCGCAATGTCCCAATCCCCATCCAGCCAGGCTCGCCGCTGCCACCCCGTCAGGCCCTCGAGCACGCGCATGTACTCCGGGTTGTTCCACTGGTTGTCGGTCACCCGGGCCGCGACGAACCGCGTCTCGGTCTCCGAGTGCCGCTGCCACGGCTCGATAAACCGCTTGCGGTACCACGCATGCCCGACGCCGCCGGGATTTGTGGTCGAATAAATGCGCGGCCTCCAATTCGGCTTCGACGTGCGACAGCACGTCGTAATGTCCTGATACTTCCGCGCCGTCAGCGTGGTGGCCTCCTCAATGCCAATGACGTCGTATTCCAGCCCCAGGTAGGCATCAATGTCCTTCTCGTTCTGGAAATGCCCCGCGATGATCCTCGACCCGTTGTTGAACGTGAGGATACCACGGAAGGCCGAGAACTCATGCCCCAGCCCCGTGAACAGCTTCCGGCGCAGGTCCTCAAAGTGCTCCAGGTTGGCCTTGCCAACCTTCCGCAGCAAGAGGCACTTGAGCCCAGGCACGCGTTGACAGTCGTCAACACCCATCTGCGCCAAAAGCCAGTGGCTTTTGCCGCCGCCCCGGGCCCCGCCGTAGCCGACTGCCGTCGGCCCGTCGGCCCGGTCGCAGAGCCGCGCCGCCGCCGAGGCGGCGAGCTGGCGGCTCTGCAGGACCACATCGGCCGCCTGGAACCGGTCCATCTGGTCCATCGGACACCCAGCCCGGCGCCCAACCAGGAAATAGCGTTCCCAGGGCGTCATATGGTCTTCTCCGGCAGTTGCGGCACCGCTTCAACGTCAACAATGGCAGGAGGCGCCGCCTCTTCCCCTGGAAGTGGTTCACCGTAAATCTTCTCCAGCGCCACCCTCACCTCCACCCGCACCGCCGGCAGCTCGTCGCCCTTTCGCCGATCGCCGTCGGTGCCAAGCCCCGTCGCCAGCCGCCCCAGCTTGCTGGCGATTTCCAGCATCCGGGCGATGTCGGCCAGGTTGGCATACACCTTCTCGCGCGCCATGTAGGCATCCAGGCCCCGCTTGGCGGCTGCGATGGCCCGCTCGTGCATCGCCCACTCCGTTTCACGGAGCTGTTGCTCCCGGCTGGCCCACTCCGCGCCCTTGCTTCGCGCCGCGGCCTCGATCGCTTCGCGCTCGACGATGGCCAGGTGCGTGCCATAAGCAGCAACGCGCCCAGTCCATCCGAACTTCGCCGCCCACCGCCGCACAAGCTGTTCACTCTTTGCCAACTTTGTTGCCACCGCAGCCGTGGACCGCTCCGGCCCCAGGCTCAAATACAAGCTAAACGCCGCAAACGCCTTATTGCTCTCGCGCGGCTGTTGTTCAAACGCCATTGCCATATTCATCCTTTCGGTTTAACCGTGAATTTCAGGACCAACCGCGGTCGCCGCTTACGCTCGCCGACCGCTTCCCAAATCGCCTTCCGATGCACCCATCCGGCGTCGCCGGGGTACACCACGCAGCCAAACCGCCCATCCGGGTAAACGACGAGATGGTTGCCGCCCCGATCCTGCCCGGCGGCTGCACAAGCCGGACACCGGGCAACGACGGTTCCGTCGTCCAACCGCCGCGACACCGTCAATTTGCGGACATCCAGGCTCATGCCGCCCCCCGTTGGTACGACCTGGTACGACCTAGTACAACCTCAAAAGCGAGGTTGTACCAACGTTTCTCCCGCAATTTCAACGACTTACAATGCGCTGGTACGGATAGTACGACCTTTTGCCAACTCCTTACGTACAGGGGAAAGAACACAGAAACCGCCAACTTTTCTCCCATGTGCGCAAGAGATAGCAAAAGGTCGTACCATCCGTACCAAACCGGTGTAAGTGCCGTATTCTCAGGCACTAATTTTGGTACAACCTCGGAAAAAAGGTTGTACCAGGTCGTACCAGGTTGTACCATATATGTATTACCAGGGGTTCTCATTATCCCCCTCCTCGCTGCCGACGGCGGTGTCGGCGGTGTCAGCGGTCTTGATTACCACGCCTTGGTACCCCCGCTGAAGGCCGCCATGTCCCTCGCGGTTGACCTTGTTGGTAGGGCAGGCGCGGTGGACCTGGACCATCAGGTCCTTGGCCTTCATCTCGAAAGCTCGTTGTGCCAGCGGTGTCCAGCCGCGGGCGTCGCAGAACGTCAGGTAGGCGGCAAATAGTTCCGACGAGGTGACGCAATCCAGCGGGAAGGCCGACCGTTCAACGCCGGTCATAATGAACGTCCTGGCCGCATCCGACTCCGACAACAGGTTGTTGACCCGTTCCCGCTGTTCAGTCGTGAGGGGAAACGGCTCATGATCGTCGAGCACGGCCAGCAACCGGACCGCCCCTTCCAGCATCCAGTTCAGAATCCCGGACCCTTCATTCCGCAACAGCCAGGTGTCAAAGCCGTGGATCGGTTTGGCGGCCTTCGGCTGGTTGAACTCGATCCACAACAACCGACGCGCCCAGGCTTCCGAGTCGCCTTGCAGCTTCACCATCAGGCGCGAGTTGCAGGTCACCAGGATATTGAAATCGCCCCGCAGCAGGTTGGACATCGAGCTACCCTTGTGCTCGGTCGTCATCAGGTCGTTGCCGGTCAGCGCCTTCAGATGGTGCGCTGCCGGGGTGTTCAGGAAATTCGGCTCCACGTCTGCGCCGCAAAGCAGCGTCTTGTCGTGGTAAAAGCTCGTTTCGAACCGCGACCCGAGGTGCTCGGTCCGGAGCTGGTGGATATTCATCTCGCCGATAATGCCCTGGATGATATCCACGATCGTGCCCTTGCCACCGCCCGCCGTGCCGCTCAGGATGAGCATCACCTGGGGGATGTTCCGGCCCAGAAGGGCCAGGCCGCACCAGTTTTGCAGCAGGGTAATGTCATCCGCGCTCAGCGCGGGCCGGAGCAGCTCATTCAGGAACCGGGGACACTTCCCCGCCGGGTCATAGGCAATGGGCGACTGGTTGCGGCTGTAAAACTCCTTGGCGTATCCCTTGAACGCAAACGGCCGCTCGGTCAGGTCCACCATGCCGTTGGCGGCGTGCATCACGCGATTGGGCTTGTGAAAGGCTCCGGACCTTGCCGCCGCGCCCTTCAACATGTCTGCCAGGTTGCGGAGCAACGTCTGCGTGATGCTGAAATACAGGTTGTCCAGGCGCGGGTCACCGTTGTTAAGGGCCTTCAGTTCGGCGATCAACCGGCGAAATTCCTCATCGAACCACTTGCGGATCTTCACCTCCGACACATGCGACCAGACACCGTTGTCGGCACTGTACCGGTAGAAGCGCCCCGTCAGGTCATCGTACAGGACGTCATGCTCCCGCATGAGTTTACCCACGATAAGCCCCTGATTCAGCTTCACGGCACCCTTCTCCGAGACCGACATGGCCGGCCCGAGCTCGCGCTCGAGTTGCTGCAACGGCGTCAGCCGCCAGGGCAGTTCCCACCCTTCCGGCCAGATGACCTCGTCGAAGCGCACCTGGAGCGGTGCCGCCTCGACCACGAAACCGTAATCCATCCCCTTGGGATGGCGTCCCGCAATGGTCGAAAGCCGCTTATCCGCCCGCCACTCAAAGCGGGCGGTGTTGCAGCTTGCGGGGTACTCCCCGTCAATGCGCAGCCAAACCATGCCGCCGCGGCTGCCGCGCGACCTGGTTGTTCGCGCCAGCTTCGGGTTGGCGGCCAGGAAAGCCGCCAAATCCTCATCGGCGTCGAAATCGATCGCGCACAATCCGCCGGAAGCTTTCCCGAGGTAAACGGCGATGTTGCGCGGGGCGCTGTCGAACAGCGCCCGGTAAGCCGGCGTCTTCGTCCCCTCGAAAGGCCGCTCGACATAGGTCACCACGGGCTTCTTGGTCCCCCACTCACAGGGAACCAGAAACGCATCCTCTCCAAACAGGCCGACAATGGTTTCGTAGCCGCTCATGATCGGCTGTACCTCGCATGCAGCAGATTCCGGAGATCATTCACTACGTGCGTCATATCCCTTCGCCTCTCAGCCGAAGAACTCTGCGCAATGAAGGCTCCCGTTTCTACAAGCACCCGTCCGGTTCTAGGCTCCCTTTGAACACATCCCGGCCAATGCTCCCACATTCCCCTCAGGTCGGTCCGGTTCATGCCCAGGAAGGACGAGTCCATCCAGAACCTGCCGTCCATCCCCCGCGCCACGACCACCTCAACCTCTGAGCCATCCGGCCGCACGATACTTGCCGCATAAACATCAACGCCTACCATATGGTTCCTTTCTGTCTCAGTTCCAAAACCCCGCATCCCCCACGCACCGCATGCAGACCTCGCTGCTGGGCTCGCGCCGTTCCTCATCCCCGCAAGTCCTTCGGCAGCATACGCACTGAAACACATGGCCGATCACCGAGTCGGACTCCAATGTCCCCACCTGCCGATGCTCCCGCTCCCGGCGGACAGCCTGCGCAATCCGGTCTTGGTACCTCCCTACATCATCCGGCACCCACGGCCCCTGCCGCCTCATTCGCCGCAGTCTCGCCCACCTCTTTTTGAAAAAGTTCGGGTCTCGTCCCCCCAACCGCGGCTTGCCACTGCTTTTCGCAACCATCGTTTCAGTTGTTTTCATAAAATCGAATCGCCTCATCACTCACCCACACCCCCTTAAACCAGTCCTTGAAATGCAAACCTGCCAGGGTCCGCACCCGCGACACTGCCACATAAGCCTGCCCGGGCTCCCGGGCGGCCCGGATGTCCAGGTAGGCGGCATCCAGCGTCAGGCCCTGTGCCTTGTGGATGGTCATGGCATACGCCAGGCGTAGCGGGTACTGCGTCAGCGTGCCGCAATTCGAATCGTTCCGGTCAAATTCCCACGTGAACGGCTCGACCAGGATCAGCGTCCCGCCCTTCTTCCGGACCCAAATGCCCCCTCCCTCTCCGCTCCGGGGAGAGGACTGGGGTGAGGTGGTCCCTATTCCGCACTCCGCACTCCGCACTTCGCACTTCTCCACCACCCCCAGCTCGCCGTTCACATGCAGCACCGGCCCCGGCCGATACTCGCCGGCCTCAACGCTCCCCGGCTCGTTTCGGTTGATGGTGAACATCACCAGGGCGCCAGGCTTCAGCACCAGCCTCGACGGCGTCAGCAGGTTCTTCCGCAGGAACTCAACCTGGTGCTCCGGCCCCTGCGTCTTCGCTTCCAACACCACCGGCTCGCCCGGCAGTTCGGAAAGCTGGAAATTGTTCCACTTGTCCACCTGAACGTTGTGGGTAAACAGCCGCGTCAGGCTCGCCGGCGGGAAACTCCGGATACTGCTTTGCAGCAGCCGCGCATCCTCGCCCCAAACCCGGCCGCGCCGGAAGTTCGAGAGCGCGCGGACGAACTCCGGCTCGTCCTGGCGCTTCACTTCCTCCAGCAGAATTGTCCGGAACGCCGCCGCTTCCCATGCCGGCGACATGAAGGCCCAGTCATGCGGCTCTTTGTCCGAGGTCCTCACCGGGGGGAGCTGGAGAAAGTCCCCGGTAGCGATCACCTGGCACCCGCCGAACGGCTGGTCGCTGTCGCGTTCCAGCCGAAACAGAAAATCGACGAAGTTCAGGATGCGGCCGGGCAACATGGACACCTCATCAATCACCAGGACTTCACACCGCCGCACCCGCCGGAACCCTGCCAGAATCGCCGGATGCCTCTCATCCTTCAGCTCACGATAAAACTCCTCGTCGCTTTGCCCCGGCTTCGGCCCCAGCCGCATCCCGCAGAACCGGTGCAGTGTCATCCCGCCGACGTTGAGCGCCGCCACACCCGTCGGCGCTGTCACGCTGACGTGCCTGCCGAGTGGGGTCAGTCCTGCATGTATTTGCGGGGTTGTGGGCGGCAAATACTGAGGACTGACCCCCGAGGCTTCCGCGATGAACTTCCGCAGCAACCAGCTCTTTCCTGTCCCGGCCATGCCGGTCAGGAAAACGTTGCGCCCGCCGTGGGCCAGTGCCAGGAACCGATTGCCTTCATCAATCGGCGCGTCCATTTTGGCGAGGTCTTCCGCCGACCAGCGGCTCGGCTTGGCCGGCGGAAGAAACCTTTTCGCCGTAATCGGATCACCGCTCCACGAAGTCTGAGATGTGAAATCTGCAATCATTGATTGTTTGCCCTTGGCTATTGGCGATTGGCTATCGGCTATCCGTCCCATTCCTCCCATTCGTCCCATCTGTCCCCAACGGTTCAAACCTCGCCATTCACGCATCACGCATCACGCACCATTCAGTTCAGCTCCGGCCGCGGACATGCCGGGATCTGGACTTGAGGCTTCCCAGCTTCCGGTTGCGTGGGATCGTAGCCCTTCACGTATTTCCACAGCGCTGCCGCCGCCAGGAACGAACCGAAGTAATCCACTTCAGTCCATTGCTTCACATGGACCGGCCCCGGCTGCACGCTGTCGATCACCACCGACACCAGGGCAGTGACATTCTTCGCCCCACTGGCCAGGACCGCCTGCCGATAGGCGGCCAGTTGCAGCGGCCAGGTCTCGTAAAACGCCGGCTTGGCTTCGCCTTTCGCCGATCGCTTCACCTTCTGCGTCTTGAAATCCACCACGGCCCAGCCGATGCCCTTGATCAGGGCCACCATGTCCACGCGCCCGGCATAACCGTGCTCGTGATGGACATAGGTCTGTTCGATGCTGCCGATGCGTTCGACATTCTCGTCGAACCACTTCCGCCACGGCTCAAACAGGCCCAATAGCTGTGGGTCCGTCGGCACCTGCTTGTTGAGCGCGTACACCTCGCAGGCGTTATGGATTGCCGACCCCAGGTCCGCCGCCTTTTCCACCTGCTCGCCCATGTCCGTCACCACCCGGCGGGCGAAAGCATCCAGCGGTTCATCGGCCTGCCGGGGCAGCGTGAGCGCCGCCATGATGCCCTGTTCGATCTTCCAGGCATCCAGACCGGGCTTGGCCAGCACGCCCAGGACGTTGGTCACGCTGGGGTAGGCCAGCACCTTTCGGGCATCAGCCAGGGTCACCGCTCGGTTCCCGGTGCCGTCCTTCTTTGCGATCTCATGAAATGCCCGTCCATCGCGCAAATACCAATGGCTCGGGGCCTGTCGTTCAATCAGTGTCATATCGTTAATCGTTGGTTAGTTGTTGAAACTGGGGGTGGGGGGCAGCGCGCTCACCGCGCCACCCCCTCAGCCCGGTTCAGTACTGCACGTCGTCCGCCGCACCCTCGCGGGCGGCCGCCCACCATTCCAGCGCGGCGATGAGCCGCTTGTCATCCGCCGTCGGCTTGGCATTCGCCTTCGCCGTCGGCAGCCACTTCTCGACGAGCGCCTGGACCGCCTCCGGGTTCAGGTCGCGCAGCTCGATGCCGCTGTACTTCCCGACATGAACCTTCACCGCCCCGTGGTCGGTGTCGTTGCTACCGCCAGCGCCCTCTGCCCGGCGATACCCACCACCGCCGCCGCTGAACTCGCCACCGGCCGCTCCGCCAGCATCCTGGCGGTCTTTGCGGCGGGTGAACTTGCCCGAGGCCGTCAACGGCGCGCCGCTCTTGTCCGGTGTGCAGGCGGCGATGTTGGCGTACACCTGGCCGTCCTTGTGCTCATGCACCACCACCAACTGGGCCGGCTTGCCGATCAGTGTTTCGGTATCGAACTCGGCCATCTCGCTTTCCATCAAGTCGCGACCAAACCAGGCCCGCAGGAACTTGCGGAAGTTCGACTTCTCATTCAGCGTCGGCGTGAAGTTCTGGGACCAGACGCAATACCGGGCGCCGTCCTCCTTCAGCAGGTCCACCTCAAGCACGAGCTTGAACACGTTGCGCTCGCCGAATTGACTCTGCTGCTTGCGCAGCGGCGTCACGTCCACACACACGGCCTTGCCGGTGAATTCCGGACAAGCCTCGAAGTTGCTGTTATTTCCTTTGATCTTCATATTGCTATCTCTCTTTCTCTTTCTGTGTTGTTGTTTTCTGCTTCGCTCTCCGGCCCGCCAGGGCCTTTGAAATCTCAAATCCGTAATTGGCTATTGGCTATCGGCGATTGGCCATCCGGCGTCCCATCTGTCCCACTCCGCGCCACCCCTTCTTCGTTGCCTTTGTTGCCTTCTGTGAAGTCCCCTCTCACCAGCCGGAAAAACGTCTCCGCCTCCATCGTGACCAACCAGGGCCGGAACCTGCGGCGGTGCGCCACGACCGGCACCTTCTGCACTCCGCATTCCGCACTCCGCATTCCGCAATCCCTGCGCGCCTGGTCCATGGCCTCCTCGATGTTCAGCCGCTCCACGGCCTTGACCTCGAAATGGACCCAAGGGAGGGAGTCACACACCACGTCCGGGGAATCCGGCAACCCGCTGAACTGCTGCCCCCGCCGGGCGGCATAGCCGTTGGCCCGCAGTTCATCCCGCCACTGCCGCTCACCGCGCGCGCCTTTAGCCCTGGAGTTCACGGATGGTGGCCCTCCGCAAGGAGCTTCCCCGGGCCGTGTTTTCGCGTCGCAGCCGTCGCGGCCAACTTCCGAATGACCTCCGCCAGAGAAAATCTCACAGACCATCCCCGCATTCTCACCGGCTTGATCTCCCCAGCCGCCAGCATCCGGTCCACGGTCCGAACCGAGACCTTCAACGCCGCCGCCACTCCCGCCCTGGTCACCAACCCCTCGGCAGCGACCGCCTCGCCAGCGGCGCCCTCTCCGCTCTGGGGTGAGGGTAGGATGATGTGCTCCCGTCCCGCCGCCTTCGGCTTTCGATTATCTGCTTTCTGGTTTGCCATTCTAAAACCCGAAAAAATCGTAGTTTCGACCTCAAAACCAGGGCCAAAAGTGCACGCAAACCATTGCAGTACAGCGTTTTACGATTTTTGAAAAAATCGTAGGAAAAATCGTAGTCCCGCCTCCGAGAAACGACAGGATCAGCACCCCGTAGGCGGTGCAAGAAGGTAGCCCGGGGTAAGGCCGCTCCCGTGTCCCGCGGCCGCCACCCCGGGTACGCCCCAACAACAATAAACCCCCTCTCCTCCGTATCGGAGGAGAGGGGGAAGGGGGAGAGGAGGCTGGCCCAACCGTTATTGCCCTTCGCCTGGCAAATCCCCACCACCCGTCGGGCCGAGTACGGAAAGCAACCTGTGAATAACTTTTTGAAGAATTCTTCGAGGGGGGACAGTTTTTGTCACCCCCCACCTGCTAGCCTCGAAACAAAACTGAAAATATGAAACAAAACAAAAAACAAAACGAAAACCGAAACCGCTCGCAGCAGAAGCCGCTTCGCAAGTTCGCGCGCCGCCCGAAGGACCTGGACCGCCTGGCGCCACTCTTCCACGAAGTCATTATCCAGCTCGACGCCTACGCCGCAAAAAACCTATTCCTCAGCCCTCTGGGCATCGACCGCCTCTCTCTCGGCCCCGAAGAAGATAGCCTTGTTCTCCGAGCCACCGTCACGTTCCCGGACCTGCTCAAGATTGCCTCTTGGGCCTACTCTATGGGTACGCACGTCTCCGTCCGCTCGCCCTGGTTCTTCAGGGAAACCGCCAAGCTCAAACTCCCCGCGCCCGGTCTCGTCGGCCTCAGCTCCTTCGCGGCCTGAACCATCACGCATCACGCAACACGCAACAGGCTTATGCCAAATCTAAATACCCTAAAGTACTCCAACCCCGAAATCCTCAGCCAAATCCGAAAGGACCTCCTGCTCGCCTGGCTCTGGCCCATGCGCGACTACTTCGCGCGCCGCGGCCTCCAACTTCCGGCGCCGGATTCCGATGGTCCGCTCAACTGCGACACCCTGGCCGGCATCCTCATGGACCCGGGCGCGGACATGCCCGCCGAGCTCCTCGAGTCCCTCTGCCTGTTCCGGGAGATGGACAACGACAGCGCCATGGACGCGATCCGCACCGCCGCCCAACACCAAGGCCTGGACCTCGGCCCCGACCAGGAAGCCACTCCGCTCGACGTCGTCGTTCGCGCCTGGACCCTGGCTCCGCGCCTGGTCGAGGCCCTCCATGACCGCCTCGACCTCAAACGGCCACGCTCATTCAAGTGCTTCGCCACCGACGCCGACCCGCTGCCGGCGTTTCGCGGCGCGACGCCCGAGCAGCTCACCGCCCTGGAAGCCCGGCTCGATTCCTACTACCAGGCCGCCAAGCGCGGCAAAGGCGCCAAAGTCTTCCCCAGCCAGCAAGGCGACACCTTCATCTACGTTGTCAGGCACGGCGCACCCTTCCGCCGTGAAGGCGCCATGAAAGACGGCGCGCCAACCAGCGTCTTCTTCCGCCCCCAGCGCCATGACGTTCTCAAGTACGGCGCGCCCCACGGCGAAATGGACGTGAACTGCTGCTCCGACCCCGAGCGCCGCGTCCTGCTACGCCTCTTCGGCGCCTGCCTTTTCGGCCGCCCGGACTTCTTCCCCGCTGCGGCCAAGTACACGCTCCATCCCCTCGTCCGCGACGGTCGCGCCTGTCTGGCCTGCGCCGACATCCCCGGTATGGAGTGGGTCCGCCTGGTTGGCGTGGATCGCGACATCTGCGACGCCCCCAAACACCGCGACAGCAAACAGGCCGCCGACGTGTTCGAGCTGGTCGAAAGCGGCGGCCTCCGCTGGCCGGCCAACATTAACCACCTCAAGCGGGCCACTTTTCTCGTGAAGTTCTGTCGCGCCCCCAAACCCCGCCGTTTCACTATCCTGCCCTGCAACCACGTCATCTACGGCCGCCCGGAAGACAGCCGTATCCTGCAAAAGTTCATGCGCCTCCGCGGCTTCATCGACTCAGGTGAGAAGTCCCCATCGGAATAGCCATCCGCCATTTGCTATCGGCTATCGGCTATCGGCTATTTCGGACACGTTTCACGCATCACGCATCACGCATCACACATCAATCCATGAATCCACTAATCCATCACTCCACGACTCCAACAATCCAATTCCAGCAGCTTCCGCTTGGCGCCCGGTTCGAGTTCCGGGGCCGGCGTTACGAAAAGCTGGCCCTCAGCATGGCCCGCGACGAGGACCGTTGCGGCAACATCTTCCAGTACGAGTGCCAGGTCCTCTGGCACCGCCGCCCCGGCGAACAGCTCCTCCCGCCACGCAAACCCGACCCGAAACAATGGTACGAATACTTCACCCCCGCGCCCGCGCCGAGGTAGGGCGAGCTCTCCGAACGCGCCGAATCACGCATCACGCATCACGTCCAACCATTATGTTGCACCACCAAGTTCCGCGCTTAGCGCGCTGTCTGCCGCCCCAACGGGGCAAGAAGAAGGTAGCCCAGGGTAAGCGAGGCACGAGCGCCACCCTGGGTAAACACGCCCACAATAGATCTCCCCTCTCCTCCACGCTGGAGGAGAGGGGATAAAGGGGAGAGGAGGCACACCATGAGTCCCATGACTTCCATTCCAAAGACCCTGGCTTCAATTCGCCCAGTTGGCTTTTGGCACGCCTTTGATTCCCTTTCATCGGGGCGCGCGCTCGCAATCTACTGGCAATCCCTGTTCGGGAAGGACTTCGCCAGCATACAACCCTTCCTCCAGCCGACCACCCAGCACAGCCTGCTCTACCCCTGCATCGCCAATCCGTGGTGCGAATGCGACCACGAAGTCAGCGAAGACGCCGAATGGGAACAGGTTGGCGTTTGCACCTGCGGTGACTGCGAACCCATCCCGCTCAAGCGCCAGGACACCGTAATCCATGCCCTGAATCGGGGCCCCTTCGGCGAAGCCCTGCGCCAGGCGCTCGGCTTCGCGCCGGCAGCTACCTCAACCCTCAACCCTCAACCATCAACCCTTTTGGAAATCGGCCAGCATGCCCCCCTTCACGCCCCGGTCTATTTCTATGCCCCCTCAAACACCGATGCCCTGCTGGCCGGCGTCCATGCAATGCTCACCGACCGCCCAGGCCCGTTCCTGCTCCTGCTCCCGACGCCCAGCTACCTCACCCCGGCCGTTGACGCGGTCCTCACGCGGGCCGCATGCGCCCACGCCGCCCTCTCGACCATCCTCGACCCCGCTGCACTGGCCTCAGTTCAAGGTTCGAGGTTCGACGGTTCAAAGTCCAAGGTTCCTGCCCCCAGGCCCTCAACCCTCAACCCTCAACTCTCAACGATTCTGGCCGCCTGGTCCGCCCGCGTCACCAGCCAGCGCGAGAGCCCCGGCACACTCCTGAGCATCCATCGGGAAATCGCCGCCGTGCGCAAGGACTTCGTCGAATTGCGCACCGCCAAGCAGCGGCTCGAGAAGATGCAGGCCGACGGCACCTTCGCCTTCATTCGGAAAGTGGACGCGACCTCCTTCAAAATCCTCTGCACGATCCTGGCGGAGGGCGACGTCGCCAAAGCTGGCCGCCGGCTCGGCATCACCGACTCCATGATGCGCTACACCCTGACCCAGTGGGAAAACCGGGGCCCGGCGTACGGCGCCATGCTCGACCTGGTCCGCTGGCGCAAGCGGGTGGGCAGAAAAGAAACCCTGGCCCTCAATGACTCCATCATGCACGAACACGCTGAGACCACCGATTATCCCGCCCTGCTCTCCGACATCCTCGACGGCCTGCTCTCCATGACCGAGACCAACTGGCAGGACCTCTGCGAGGACCTGGCCGACCGTCTCCGCCCGGTCCTCGCCGCCAGCAACCAGATCAACTCCGCCCAACCCACACCAGTTCGGCACACCATCTGATGCCACCAACCCGACTATCTCTGCGCTCTTTGTGTTCTCTGCGGCTAATCACGCGTCACGCATCACGCATCATTCCGGTATTTCTTCACAAACTCCACCCCCGTCTTCCCCAACCGCTCCGCCAGGCACTCCGGCCGCACCACCGTAGCGTGTGTCCCGAACCCCATCACCCATTTTTCCACCTCCTCGATATTGTTCAGCCGCATGGTTACCCGCAGCATGCCTTTGGGTAGCTCGGTCAATTCCTGGCTCGCGTGCCATCGCCGGCCCCGAACCTCGTCCGCCGCCCAGGCGTCCAGATCCACCACAACCTCGTAATCGTCCCCGTCCGGGCCCTTGAAGAGGCTGAAGCTGTCGCGCAGGTACTCGTTCAAATCGAACTTCTTCGACACCGAAAACCGCGTGCCAGTCAATTTCGGCCCGGTCATCCGGCATAACACGAATGTCCGCATCGCCTGGCGCTTCACATCAAACGCAAACAGGCACCACTGGTTATTAACGTAGGCGACGTGGTACGGGTGCACGTGCCGCCGCTGCGCGGTCTGGGCGCCGTGGTTCCGGTACATGAACGTCACCGCCCGGTGCTCCCTCACACCCTTGGCCAGGATCTCAAAATCCCGCAGATCCGCATCACCAGGCGCAAATGGCCGAAACGAGAGAACACTATCAAGACTCCCGATCGAGAATTTCACGCTTTCATCCAAGCGCCCGGTCAACCGACGGAACGCAGTTTCCAATAGCCGTTGAAACGGGGTGCCCTTGTATTGCTCAATTGCCTTGCTTGCGACATACAGCGCAAACACATCGGCCTCGCTCATCGGCAGCTCCGGGAAATGGTCCACCGTCTCCGTGTAGAAATAACCATTCTCCCCCGTGTCGAAGCCAATCGGCAGGCGCATCTGGTCCTTCATGAACTCGATGTCCCGCTTCATGGTCCGCTTCGCGACCTCAAACTCTTTGGCCAGCTTGGTGCAGTTCGGATACTGCTTGTTCTGCAGGAGCTGATGAATCCGGTGCATCCGTTCCATCGCCGCCCGGCTCGCGCCCAATCGTTTCTGTTTCGACATAATTTTCCTTCTGTTTGGTAGGGCGTCGCTGTCCCCAGCGCGCCGCATTTCAGCTTTCTGCTTTCAGTATTTCACTCCTTCCCCCTAACCATCAACTCTCAACCGACAACCATTTTGTAATCACGGGGGACAGTATTTGTCACCCCTCTCAGCCCGGCGCCCCGAAGGGGCAGCAAGATAATAGCCCGGGGTAAGCGAGGAACGAGCGCCACCCCGGGTAACGCGCGCCGAAATAATTCACCCTCTCCCCATCCGATGGGGAGAGGGACGGGGTGAGGGGTCTTCGAATTGCGGACTTCGGATTTCGGCCATCGGATTTCCGCCGCACAGCGGCGGCCCCCGCGCTCGCCGACGTTGCCCAGGGCTGCCGCCCTGGCCAACGACGGCGCCCGCACCCAAATCAGCCTCTCACCATCAGATGGAGAGAGGCGCAAATTGATCGTCCTTCGGACTTCGGCCTTCGAACTTCGGACTTCCGCCGCGGAGCGGCGGCCCCCTCTCCCGGTCAGTGTGTTTTTTCAGGCGCTTTTTTGGCCGGC
>CAZDOO010000103.1:0-14586 GCA_964507045.1 uncultured Verrucomicrobiota bacterium
ACTTTGCAGAGGTTCAACGGTGAGGTAACGGTGAGGATACGGTGAGGTGAGCCAGGAGAGAGGGGGTATTGCCTCGGGCTGAGCCTGACCCGCGTTCCGGGCCGCCCGGGCCGGCCAATTCCTTCGGGATTGACGGATTTCCCGTCCTGGGTTGTGGGTAATGCTCACATCCGGGGTGAAGGGGGCAAAGCCGCCAGTTTCCGGAGGTTGCGGCCCCCTTACCCCGAGCGAGCTTCAGCCTTCTTTCATCCTTGCCGGGATGAACTGGCTCGCGAAGGGTAACCCAGGACCGACATGTTCCCCGCATCGGCGCGGCACGTTCTGAGCTTGAGGCATCCCTGGCAAGGGAAATACCTGTCAGAATTGGGCTTTACAGCCGAACGCGGGAGCAGTAGAGAGGCCTTTGATGAAGAGAGTCCTGTCATCCGCGGAGAGGGGGCGTTTGGATAGCACCCCGAAATGGGTGGATATCCAGACCTGTATAATCACTTGTTCGGCATGAGACCGCCTCCGCGCGTATGGTTGAACCAACGATAACCTGCGAAGTTTGCCACGAGCGTGTTGCGACGCATTATCTTTGCGAGCCGCACCTCCAGCGCAGCCGACATTTGTGCAAGATTTGCTTCGACGCCGCGGGTATTCCGAGCATGGAGGAGTCGGAACGTCAGTATCAGGAGGCGGTGCGGACCGGAAAATGCCGCTTTTGCGGGGCCCAGGCGGTCGCTGGTTGCGGTGGCTCGATCCCGCTCTTGGGAGAACGGTACCAGTTTTGGTGCGAGGAATGCCGGAAGGACCTGGCGGCGTATGCAGAGACCGCAAGAGCAGAAGCCGAGCAGACCATGCCGGAGCTTTCTGTGACGGGCGCTGGCCTCCATAGGATCGACACCTGGCTAGATGAGCAAGATCGAAAGCTCACCGACTATATGCAGGCGAAGATTAGAGAGAGAAAGGCGCGACAATGATGCCGAACCAAGCGCCTTCACCTAACCGCCGCCTGCGCGTTCCGCTGGGCGGCTTGGGAGAATTTGTTTGCTCTGATTGCGCTCCACCTGCCTCCCCGGCGGTAGGTGAGGCGCGCCGTTATGGCTAAGAACTAGCAGAGCTATGCTTTGGGAAGCTTATCAGCAAACGAGGATAGCGGGCGCGGAGCAGATTGCGGAGAGCGCCGAGGCCAAGGTTGACCGGTGCAACCGGACGGTGGAGGACCTCCGGCGGCAGGTGGAGCGTCTGTCGCTGGCGTGCCAGGCGATGTGGGAGCTGCTGCGGGAATGCTCGGACCTGACCGAGGAGGATATCGAGAGGAAGGTCCTCGAGATTGACGGCCGCGATGGCTGTGTGGATGGCAAGATAGGGGTCCAGGCGATTGATTGTCCGTCGTGCGGACGGAAGACAAGTTCGAAGCGGGGTTCCTGCGTGATCTGCGGCGCTCCGATCAAACGCCCCTACCCATTTGGGGGCTGACCGCTCTCAGGCCGCTGTGCAGACGGCGACCCAAATTGAGGCGGTGCGACGGCGAAACGCTTACCGGAACCTCACCGCGCTTGCGGGTTTACTGACGCTCTTGATTGTGTTGTTAGTAGATGGGGTTGCGTCAAGCGGGCGTTTGCTGTGGGTGAGAGGCTTTAAGCAAGCTCCGTTTCTTCGGCTTTGGGAGAGCGAGCACGGGTCATGGGGGCGGACGTAGCGCCGCCGATGCTGTTTGCCGTTGCGCAGGTACCACACCCAGGCGCTATGTTCGGGCTTTACTTGGAGCCGGGGTTGGGCTCTGATTCGGGCGCACAATGACACTGAAGCCCTTCACAAGACTGACGCATGGCTGAAAAGGCGCAAGCGGGCGCGGGTTTCATCGCCAAGTTCACTGTCCTGAAGGGGGCTTCCCGCGAGCTTTGGGTTACGTTTGGGGTGAAGTTTCTGGGAGTCATGGCATACAAGGTGACGGTCCTGACGCTCGCGCTGTGGCTGATGGTGGATTTTGGCTATGGCGATGCCGGCGCCGGCAATCTGGTGGCGGCGTGGTCCGTTTCAATGACGGTTGTCACGCTGCTGGTGGGTTCGTTGACGGACGCGATCGGGCTGCGCCGGACGTTCTTTCTCGGGGTCTGGATTTGCGTGGGGGCGCGAGCGGTGATGGCCTTCACCACGATCAAATGGCTGGCGCTGGCGGCCGGGCTGTTCCCGCTGGCGGTCGGCGAGGCGCTGGGGACGCCGGTGCTGGTGGCGGCGGTGCGCAAATACTCGACCACGCAACAGCGTTCCATTTCCTACTCGCTGTTCTATACCATCATGAATCTTGGCTTTCTGGTGGCGGCGTTTCTGTTCGATTACCTCCGCCAGAGCCTGGGCGAGCGCGGGCAGCTCACGCTGCCGCTGGTGAACTGCCAGTTGAGCACTTACCGCACCCTGTTCTTCGCGGCGATGGTTATCGAGATTGCCATCCTGCCCTTGATTTGCTTTATCCGCCGCGGCGTCGAGGTTACGGACGACGGCATCCAGGTGGCGCCGGAAGCGCCAAAGCAAGCGGGCGCGGGTCTGTGGAGTTCCTGCTGGCGGACGGTGAGCGAGGGCGCGCAGGGGACGGTGAAGCTGTTTGGCGGGCTGGTGCAGCAGGCTGGATTCTATCGCCTGCTGGCGTTCCTGATGCTGATTGCCTTCCTGAAGCTGATCTTCATGCAGATGGATTACGTTTTCCCGAAGTTCGGCATCCGTGAGCTGGGCGAAGGCGCGCCGGTGGGTCGCCTCGTGGCGATCAACAACATCCTGATCGTCTTCCTCGTGCCGTTCGTGGGGGCCATGACGCAGCGTTTCTCCGCGTATCGCATGGTGGTCGTGGGCGGCGTGATCTCGGCCTTGTCGGTCTTCGTGATGGCGCTGCCCGCAAGCTGGTTTCAGGTGCTGGCGGATGGATTGGTCGGGCGCTGGATCGGGCATGGCTACCTGGGATTGGCGGGGGACGTGCATCCGTACTACGTGATGATCACGCTCTTTGTGATCCTGATGTCGTTTGGTGAGGCATTTTACTCGCCGCGCGTGTATGAATATGCCGCCGCCATCGCGCCGAAGGGCCAGGAGGCCTCCTACGCGGCGCTCTCCTACATCCCGTTCCTGCTGGCCAAGCTGATCGTCGGCACGGTTTCGTTCCGGCTGCTGGCCAAGTATTGTCCGGAAGTCGGCGAGCGGCATTCGGGCTCGATGTGGCTGGTCATCGGCCTTATCGCCGCGATCGCACCCGTCGGCCTGATCCTGCTGCGGCGCTTCATCCGCGTGCATGAGGCGGGCAGGGAGGACTGAACTCCGAAGGCCGAAGCCCGAAGGCCGAGGACCGAAGGGCCCTGTTTAAGGAGGGGTGCGACCGCGAGGCTGCCGCTGGGCTATTTTACGGCGGGCTGGGTGATCAGCAGGTCCCCTTTGACGGCGTCGAGGGTGGCGCGCACACCGACGGGCAGGGTGGCGTTGAGCGGGATATGGCCGAAGGGCAGGCCCGCGACGATGGGAATTTTGAGGGGGAGAAGCCTGTCCCGGAAGACATCTTCCAGCGTCTGGCGGTACTCGTGCGCATGAGCGGCCTTGGGGTCTTTGCAGCCGGCGTTGATGCCGATGGCAATGCCGGCGGCCTGTTGGAGGAGGCCGGCGTTGAGGAGCTGGGTTAGCATCCGGTCGAAGCGATAAGGGACTTCATCGAGGTCTTCAAAGAACAGGATGCAGTTCTTGAAGGCGGGCAGGTAGGGGGTAGCGAGGGCGGCGCAGAGCAGGGTGATGTTGCCACCCACCAGCGGGCCGGCGGCGACGCCGCGGCGGATGATGGTGACGGTCTTGCGCCGGTAGCCGTGGCAAATGCTCCCTGGCGCGGCGGGGTGCATCAGGGTCCGGAGGAAGCTTTGCAGGGTGAAGTCGGGCAGGTCCGGTTTCACGAAGTCCGAGTTGAGCATCGGGCCGTGGAAGGAGACGAGGTTGGACTTTGCCAGGAAAGCGCAGTGGAGCGAGGTGATGTCGCTGTAGCCGACGAAGATCTTGGGGTGGGCGCGGATGATCCGGTAATCGAGCCGCGACAGAAGCCGCGAGGCGCCGTAGCCGCCGCGGACGCAGAGGATGGCTTTGACCGCGCGGTCGGCGAACATCCGCATCAGGTCGGCGGCGCGATCGCGGTCGCTGCCGGCGAGATAACCCCACCGGCGGCGGACGTTGGGGGCGAGCCTGGGTTTGAAGCCGAGGCGTTCGAGGACGGCGACAGAGCGGTCAATGTTCTTCGGGTCCGGTGGCGCGCTGGCGGGGGCGATGATGCCGACAGTATCGCCGTAGTGAAGACGGTCAGGGATAATTGGCATGAGCATGAGCCTGGGGTGAGCGAGCTATTGGCTGCGGAGCGTGAGGAGCTGGGCTTTGGTCTGAGCGAAGGTGGATTCGAGTTCCTGGAGCAGGGCGGGCGCGCCGTGCACGTTTCGCGCGCGTCCAAGATTCTCGAGCTTCTGAGACAGCTCGGCGATTCGTTTGGCGCCGAGGTTGAGGGCCATGCTCTTGAGCGCATGGGCGTGAAAGGCCAGCATGGGGCCGTCGTTAATGGACTGGCTGATCTGGGCGATGCGCTGCGGCGCTCCCTCCAGGAAGAGGTCCACAAGCTCCTGGAGCATGCTGACGCCCTCGGCGGGCGGCATGCTGCGCAGCTCGGCAATAACGGTCTGGTCGAGCAGGTGATCCGCCGGGGCCGACCTGGGGCGGAGCAGGAACGCCGTCTCGCTCCTTCGGGTTGTCTTGGGGCCCCAGCGTTCCAGCGCGGTCTGCAGTTCGGTGACGCGGACAGGCTTGGAGATGTAGTCATCCATGCCGGCCTGGAGGCATTTCTCGCGGTCGCCAAGGAGCGCGTTGCCGGTCATGGCAATGATGCGCGGGCGCTTGTCCGCCGGCCAGCGCTGGCAAATTTGACGCGCCGCTTCCAGGCCGTCCATCTCCGGCATCTGCACGTCGAGGAAGAGAATGTCGTAAGCCTTCTGTTCGAGGGCTTTAAGGACTTCAAGGCCGTTGCTGGCCATGTCGGCGTGGTAGCCCAGCTTGCTGAGGACGCTGAGGCCGACCTTCTGGTTGATGGGGTTGTCGTCGGCCAGCAGCACCCGCAGGGGCAGGCGGCGGGAAAGATCGTGATCGAGCGCGGGCGTCGCCGGCGGTTTCTTTTCGCGCTGCACCCGGACGCTCAAGGCGCGGCACAAGGCATCGAGCAACTGAGCCGGGCGGACGGGCTTATGGATAGCGGCGGAAGAGCTGGCAGGCAGGGGGTGCGCATCATCGCCGCCCGGGCGCGCCCAGGAAAGCAGGAGCAGGGGCACGTAACGGCCGGAAGGCTGACGGCGTATTTGCTCGGCCAGCGCCAACCCTTCCTTGTCCGGCAACTCCCAATCAAGGATCACAGCATCGAAGAGGTCGCCCTGCGCGAGCGCGGCCAGGGCATCCCGGCGGTTTGCGACGGATTCGACCGTCAAGCCCCACTGCTGGCCACGCTGGGTGATGATGCTCCGATTGGTGGGGCTGTCTTCGATCACCAGCAGGCGCTTGCCCGCGAGCTGGGGCTGCGTGTTTTGCCAGGCGGGCAGGGACTTGGCCGCTGGCGCGCGGGTGGAGATGGTGAAGTGGAAGGTGGCGCCCCTTCCGGTTTCGCTTTCCACCCAGATCTTCCCTCCCATCAACTCCACCAGGCGTTTGCAGATGGCCAACCCCAACCCAGTGCCGCCATAGTGGCGGGTCGTGGAGGCATCCACTTGCTGGAATGACTTGAAGAGTCGGTCCTGCCGGTCCAGCGGGATGCCGATGCCGGTGTCGCGCACGGAGAAATGGAGCAGCCATTCCTCCGGATGGCGAAGGAATTCAGTGTCGTGCTCATGGCCAAAGGGGATGGTGCGCGGGCCGTGGGCGGCGGGGCTTACTTCAATGACGACTTCCCCCTGGGAGGTGAACTTGACGGCGTTGCCGACAAGATTGACCAGAATCTGCCGCAGCCGGGTGACGTCGCTGACCAGGATCTTGGGAATGCTGTCATCCAGGAGGCAGGCCAGATCGAGGTTCTTCTCGGCGGCCTTGGGCGCAAGCAGATCCATCGCCTCCTCGATGCAGGTCGAGAGCTCGAAGGGATGATATTCCAGCTCGAGCTTGCCGGACTCAATCTTGGAGAAGTCGAGGATGTCATTGACGATGGTCAGGAGCGCCTCGGCGCTGGCGCGGGTGGCCTCGACATAATCGCGTTGTTCATCCGTCAGGTCCGTGTCCAGGAGCAGACCGGTCATGCCGATGACGCCGTTCATGGGGGTGCGGATTTCGTGGCTCATGTTTGCCAGGAACTGGGACTTGGCCAGCGTGGCCTCCTCGAGCTTCTGGTTGAGGGAAATAAGAGCGGCGTTGCTTTCGATGAGCTGTTGCTGACTCTCGCGGAGCGCCCGGTAGGCTGCGTCGCGCTGCAGCAGGTTGAGGCAGGCCTTCGAGTGATAACGGATGCGGGCAACCAGCTCGATCTTATCGGGCAGCTTCACCAGGTAATCATTCGCGCCCAGAGCCAGGGCGTGGCCTTTGACCTGCGGATTCTCATTCGTGGAGAGGACGATGATCGGCGTATCCTTTGTTGCCGGGTTGGCGCGGAACTGTTTGACCAGCGTGAGGCCGTCCACGCCGGGCATGACCAAGTCCTGGAGAATCACGGTGGGCTTGATCTGGTTAGCGACCGCGAGCGCTTCGCGGGCATCCGCGCAGTAATGAAAGTCAATATCGGGCTGACTTGCCAGGGCGCGGCGAACGGCTTCGCAGACCATGGCCTGGTCGTCCACCAGGAGAACCATCACGTGGTACTCGGCGGGCAGCGCCGGGTGTTCCGGGTCAGCGGGGTAGTTGTTGAGTTCGTCAGCCATGCACTTGAATTTGCTGCATAACGATATTGGTGAGCCTGGGACCGATTTTGTCGAGAGATAAAACCTCACTGGCGGCGCCCAGTTCGGCGGCGGCGGCGGGCATGCCGTAAACGGCGCTGCTGAGTCGGTCCTGGGCGATTGTAAGATGACCTTGGGCCCGCAGCAGGCGCAACCCTTCGGCGCCGTCACGCCCCATCCCGGTCAGCAGCACCCCGATCATGCTTCCGGGCCAGAACCGCGCCGCGCTCTTGAAGAACAGGTCAATCGAGGGCCGGCAGGAGCAATCCGATGGGTGGCGGTCATAAACCAGGCGGGTGGGGCTGGCAAATACGAGGTGATGGTCCTGGCCGGCCAGCAGGACGGTGCCAGCCTGGGGACGATCGCCTTCGCGAGCCAGCCGCACCTGAAGCGGGCTTTGGCGGTCAAGCCAATCCGCCAGGCCCGCGGCGAATTGAGCATCCACGTGCTGCACAATAATGACGGGGGCGGCAAAGCCCGCCGGCAAATGAGCCAGCACCTTGGCCAGGGCGGCGGGGCCGCCGGCGGAGGCGCCGATGACGACCAGTGGGTTGTGGCGCTGAGCGGCGGAGCGGGGCAGGCATTGAGCCGCAGTTGACTGAGCTCTTGCGCCATCAACGCGGATCAGCCTGTGGATAGTCTCGATTTTCGCCAGCAAGGCGTTGGCACTGGCGCTCGCGCCCTGGGATTCGAGCACGGGCGTGTTGACCGCGTCCAGGGCGCCGGCGCCCATGGCTTCGAACACTTTGGAGCAATTGCCGCCGACATCCGCGGTGACCACCACGATCGCGCAGGGTTTGCGCGCCATGATGCGGCGGGTGGCTTCCACCCCATCCATGCCCGGCATAATCAAATCCATCAGGATAAGGTCGGGCGTGTCGCGGGTGCAGCAATCGAGTGCCTCGGCGCCGTTGCGTGCGACCCAGGCGAGCTGGTGTTTGCTCGCGCCGAGCACCACCCGGCGCATGGCTTCGACCGCGGGCAGCATGTCGTTGACGAGCGCGATTCTCATGGGCCGGGTTTGCCGATCAGGTCTGCGACTGCCTGCAGCAGCGTCTCATCGTGAAAGGCGCTCTTGGTAAGGTAGTAATCGGCACCTGCTTCCAAACCGCGCAACCGGTCCTCCTCGCGGTCCTTGTAGGAAACAATCATGACCGGCAGGAACTTTAGCTGCGGATCCTTCTTGATCAAGGCGGTGAGTTCGACGCCGTCCAGGCGCGGCATTTCCACGTCGGCAATCACCAGGTCATGCTGACCGGCGCGCACGGCTTTCCAGGCGTCCAGGCCGTCTGCGGCGACGTCAGCCAGATAGCCACGGCTGGTCAGAAGCTTGCGAACCAGCTCGCGGACGGTGAACGAATCGTCCACCACGAGGATGCGTTTTGGTCTTTGGGCGGCCAGTTCGAGGAGGTTGTGCGGGCCAGAATTGAGCAACGGCTCCGCCACGATCCTCTCGATGGAGCGAAGCATGTCGTCCGCATCCACCACTAGGACCGGCGCGCCGTTGTCCATGAGCGCGGCGGCGCTGATGTCTTTGACCTTGCCAAGGCGGGAATCGAGCGGTTGCACGACCAGCTCGCGTTCACCCAGAAACCGGTCTACGACCACGCCGTAGCGCGTGTTGCGGTCGCCAAGCACGACAACCGGCAGCTCGCTGCCTGGCGGCTTGGGGGCGCCGCAATCAAAGATTTGGTGGGCGGCCACCAAACCGACCTGCCGACCGGCAAAACGGAAATGGTGCCGGTTTTCGAGCGTTTCGATGTCCGCCGTCTGCAGCTTTAAGGCGCGGATGATCTGACTCAGCGGGAAAGCGTATGGCTCATCGTCCACTTCAACCAACAAGGCGCGGAGCACGGAGAGCGTGAGAGGCAACTGCAGTTGGACCTGCATGCCGCGGCCGGTCTGAGTGGCGGCACGGAGGCTGCCGCGCACGCCACGAACCATGTTCTGCACGACGTCGAGGCCGACGCCGCGGCCGGAAATCTCGGTCACGGTCTCTTTGAGCGTGAAGCCCGGCAGAAAGAGGAACTCAAGAAGCTCGGGCTCGGTAAGCCTGTCGGCGACCGCCGGCAAGGCCAGCTTGCGTCGCCGGATGGCGTCGCGGACAAGGTCCAATGGGACGCCGGGGCCGTCATCGGCCACGGTGACGAGCAACATGCCGGCGCTGTGGCGGGCTTCGAGGCGGATGGTGCACTCGTCCGGCTTGCCGCTGCGGCGGCGTTGCTCAACGGTTTCGCAGCCGTGATCTACCGCGTTGCGCAGCAGGTGAGCGAGCGGGCTCTCCAGTCGCTCCAGGACTTCGCGGTCCACCTGGGTGTTCTCGCCAATGACCTCAAGCCGCACGGCTTTGCCCAGGGCGCGCGCCAGATCGCGCACCATGCGCGGGAAACGGCCGATGCCGTCGCTGAAGGGGCGCATCCGCGTGCGCAGCACTTCAAGGTACATGCGCTGGGAGAGTTGCGCGGAACGGCGGTCGAACAAGTCAAGCTCCTGGAGCCGCTCGGCCAGCAACTGCTGGCAGCCGGCCAGCTTGCCGGCCACTTGGCGCAACTGGTGTTGCGCGCGCGGGGACACGCCTTCTTCATGAAACCGCTGGCGCAGGTCATCCAGTGCTTCCGACAGTGTGGCCTGGTGGCGCTGGAGGCGCTGGAGGGAGTCGGCAAAAGGATGCAGCCAGCGGGATTCAACGAGCGATTCGCCCGCCAACCCGAGCAGCCGGTTCAAGCTCTCAGCCGTGAGCCGCACGACGCGTTCGGGAGCTTCCTGGCTGCGCGCCGGGACGGCTTGGGCATGAGATTCCGGGGCGGCGAGCCCGGTCGTTTCCGGGGAGGGGTCTGCCAGTTGGCCGGTGGGGGTCAGAGCGCGGGTATGAGTCAAGCCGGACAAGGCTTGCAGCAGTTCCTGGAGTTCGTCGGTGTGGTCAGATTCCCAGCGAGTGATATCGGCTTCGGTTTGTCTGGCTATTTGGAGCAGAAAATCTGTGCCGCGGAATAACAAGTCAATTTCCGGCTGATGCAGGGCCAGTTTCCCTTGTTGCGCGAGGACGAAACAATCTTCCAGGGCATGAGCGACGCGCACGGCGGCCTGGAGATTCACGATGCGCGCCGCCCCTTTGAAGGAGTGAGCCGCCCGCATAAGCGTCTCCAGTTGTTCGGGTGCTCCGGGGCTTCGTTCCAGTTCGAGCAGACCGCGGGTGAGAATGGCAACCTGGCTTTCGGCTTCGACGCGGAAGAGTTCCAGCATCGGGGGAGTGGTCGGATCCTCGCGGTTGGGCTTGGTCATGTCAGGCTCCGATTGAGGGACGAAAAGAGCAGGTCGGCATCGAGCAAGCCGACCGACCGGCCCTGCCACTGCAGAATGCCCTGGGTATAACTGAGGTTGGTTTTGGCCAGAGTAGCCGGCGGCTCCGTTAACTCCGGCGCTTGAAACCGGTGGATGCCGCGGACCTCGTCGGCCGGGAAGACAAAGCGGTGCCCACTCCACTTTGCCACGAGCAGCCGGTCATAAGATGAAAGCCGTGCCTCGCGGCGCGAAGTTTGGTTGAGCCGCAACAACTGGCCCAGCGACACGCAAATCAACAACTCGCCGCGAATATTGACGAGGCCCAGCACCAGGCCCTGTCGCCGATGGGGCAGAGAGTGGATCAGCCGCCGTTCAGCCACTTCTTGAAACGCCTGCGCCGGCAGGGCCAGCCACTCGGCATGGATGCGGAAGAGAAGGGCGGAGGTTCTTGCCGGCGCCGCCGGCGCCCTTTTGCACGCGAAATGCTTCGTGCGCGCTTGCCGGTAATCGGGCGGCAACGGACGGTCGAGCAACTGAGCCCCCGCCTTGGCGTAAACCGGACAATTGCGGCAATGGATAACCTCCTGCAACCTCGGGCAGGTGGAATTGCCTCGCACCCCGAGTTCAAGCCAGCAAGCCTGTATTTCCAGGGTGGCTGGGTCCTTGAGTTGCAGTTCGCTCGTGTTCACAGGAGCTTTCTAAACTCGCATCCGGGCGCGTTGCGCGCGGCTGCTGAGAGCCTGCGCGCGGGCTTCGTCGCCGTTCTTCTGCGACCAGCGGGCCATTTGCAGCAGGCTCTCGTGGTGGTTCGGGTCAAGGTAAACTGCCTTGCGGTAACAGTCTATCGCGCCGGCGTTGCCGGTGGCGTCGCGCACTACTCCGAGCAGGTAATACGCCTGGGCGGACAGCCGGTGCTGGCGCAGGTGGGCTTCACAAATCTCAGCCGCTTCCTGGAAGCACCCGGCATCGGCGAGGCGGTGGGCGGCTTCAAGGTCCGCCTGGGGCGGGGAGTATGGCTTGGGGGCAGGGGATGGCAGCAGCCCGCCGCTGGTCGGGCGTCCGGGCTGGGGGGTGGGCGGCAGGGTTCGTCGGTGCGAAAGCCGGGCCGGTCGTTGGAGGTGGATGGCGCGGCTCGTCTTATGCGTGGCGAAGGCCGTGGGTAGTTTGGCACTGACAAAGCGATGGCGCAGGACCAACGGCTGTTCGGCGGGTGCGACAAACAGCAGTCCCGATGGGGCCAGCATGCGCTGGAGCTTGGCAATGGCTCGCTGTTGGGATGGCGGGTCAAAATAAATGAGAAGATTGCGACAGAAGATGAAGTCGTAGCCCGCGTGCCCGGGCGGGAAAGTGTCGCTCAACAGGTTGGCCTGGGAAAAGCGCACACACTGACGAACGGACCGGGCCAGAACGAACCCTGCTTCCAACAGCCGGAAGTAGCGGTCACGATAGGCAAGGTTCCGGCCGCGAAAAGAGTTCCGGCCATAGACCGCCCGGTCAGCTCGTGCGAGGGAGCGAGCGCTGATGTCCACGGCCTCGACCTGGAATCGGCTGGGCGGCACGCCGGCATCCAGGAGCGCCATGACCAGCGAGTAAGGCTCCTCGCCCGAGGCGCAGGGGAGGCTCAGCAAACGCAGCGGAGTGACGGGATGGGCGGGCAACCATTCCTGGAGCACGTGACGCACAAAGGCGGCAATGGCTTCGGAATCGCGGAAGAACCAGGTCTCGGCGACCACCACGGATTCGACCAGCTCATCCCATTCCATGCGCGAGTCTCGCAGGAGTTGCTCGTAATCCTCCGGCCGTTTGAGACCCAGACTCCGCATTCGCAACCGGACCGCGCGCTGGATGCCCGAGGCTCCAACGGCGGCGGCCTCGAGCCCAATCGTCCTGCGGAGCAGTTGTTCAATGCGTATCATGGCCAGAAAGCACAGTCTCGGAGAACAGCACGTCGCGCACGGGCTCCGGGAGCAGACGTTGCTCGTAGATCCACTGGATGGGGCTTTGGTCCTCCATGAGGATCGGCCCCAGGTAAGGTGCCTGGCCGAGCTTCACCCCGGAATCCACAAAGTCGTTGGCGTCTTTGTGCAGCGTGTCGGTGGCCCGCTCGGCAATGAGGCCCAGCAAATGGTGGGTCCCGTTCCCATCCGGGTAATTGACAATGATAATCCGGGTGCTGAAGCGCTGGCTGGCGGGCTGGTTCAGCGTGAGCGCCGAAAGGTCCACGGCGGGAACCGGGTGGCCTCGATAGTTGAAGATGCCAGCCACGCCTCTGGGAGCCTGCGGCAGTTGCTTCATGTCGAGCAGCGGCACCACCTCGACCACGCGGCTGGCTTCCAGCGCGTAGCGATCGTTGCCCAACTGGAAAAGCAGAAACAGCATGACCCGGCTACGGTGACAGCTTGAACTGAGCCACGCTGGCTTGCAGGCCGCGAGCGGCGCCGTTCAACTGCTCGATGGCCAGGTTGGATTGCCGCAGGGATTCGGCCGTCTGCTGGGCCGCCTCGGTCAATTGCGTCAGCGTGTCGCTGATCTGCTGCGCGCCGGTGGCCTGGGCGTGCATGCCTTCGTTGACCGTTTGAAACCGCGGGGTCAGCGTTTGGACCTGGTGGAGGATCTGGGCCAGGCGCGTGCTGACTTGCCGGATCTCCTCGACGCCGCGGCGCGCTTCTTCCGAGAACTTGTCCATGCTCATCACGCCCCCGGCGACGGCCGATTGCATCTCCTTGACCATCTTCTCAATGTCGTAAGTGGCGACGGCGGTCTGGTCGGCCAGGCGGCGGATTTCCATGGCGACGACGGCAAATCCCAGGCCGTATTCGCCGGCCTTTTCGGCCTCGATGGCGGCGTTAAGCGACAACAAGTTGGTCTGGTCCGCCACCTTGGTGATGGTGGTGACGACCGAGTTGATGTTGGCGGTCTTCTCGCTCAGGACCGCGAGTTTGGCGGTGATGGAGCCGGACGCTTCGATGATCTGGCGCATGGTTGCCTCCATGTGCAAGATGGCGGTATGGCCGCTGCCGGCGAGGTCGGCGGTTTGCTCGGCCACCTGGGTGACCTCGCTCATCGTTCGGACCAGATCCTTGGAGGTCGCGGAGATTTGTTTGGAGGTGGCGCCGATTTCCGCCGTGGTGGCGGCGATTTCATGGGAGGTGCTCTGTTGTTCCCGGGCTGTCGCGGCAATTTCCGTGGTGGTGGTGGTGACTTGAATGCCGGACCGCTGGACCTGGCCGACGAGTTCAGAGAGGTTATCCGCTACACGATTGAGCCCCTCGCTCAGGATGCCGACTTCATCGCGCCGCTGCACCGGCAGGCGCTCGGTGAAGTCGCCCTGGCGCATGCGTTCGAGGGCGGCTACCAGGCGATTCAGAGGCTGGGTGACCGTGGTGGAATGCACGCGGCCCGCAATGGGAATCGCCAGGAGGATGAGGAGAATGGGGGCCAGGCCCACCCACCCGAGCATCCGGCTGCGCTCCGACTCGAGGTTGCGCACCTGCTCAATCGCCAGGGTCAGGTCCGCAAAAAGCTTGGCCCGCTTCTCGCGGATGTCGGGATACTCCTTGTTGTAAAGGATGATCGCGCTGGCCGGGTCGTGCTCCGCGGTGCTGAGCACCTGGTTGTGGAAGTCGGCGAGGGTCTTCGACGTGAACTCGCCCAGGGTGCCGACGGAGCGCAGCAAGTCGGGGGAGTCGGGGAATTCGGTTTGGATGAACTTCAGTTGAGCGGCCAGGTTCATTTCCGCCTCACGCTTGTTCTTCTTCTCCAATTCATTTTGTGGATCCAGCAACAGGCCGCGGACCGTGTCGCTGATGAGCACCGCTTTGTAGGCAATGGTGGCTCGGGCCGCGGCCAATTGCTCGCTGCGCTTGTCGGCGGCCGTGCGGGCGCTGGCCGCCCAAAGCGCCAGGCCCACACCGGCCAGCAGCAGCAAGACCAGCAGCCAGAACGCGGTGTTCAGCCGTTGCCAAATAGTGACGGTTTTCATGGGCAAGGTGGAGTCAGGCTTCAGCGGCAGCCGCCGGGCGCTGGGAACGGCTATCCGAGCCCGGCAGCAACCGCAGCCGCTGGTTGGTTGTCCGCCAAAACCGCCCGTGTCGTTGGACACAGTTAACGGCCGGATTTGGTATCAGGGCCACTCGCATGGTTCACTCGCTTTTCTGTGAGCCTGATAGATAGCCCGTTTACGGGGGGAAAACAATAGGGAATTGGCGCCGGGATATTCCCGGGAATATCCTGGCACTGCCGCCCCATCGCCGACGGGGAGCTCATGAATTCCCTTGGAATTGGCCGGTTCGGGCGGCCCGGAATGCGGGTCAGGCTCAGCCCGAGGTAATACCCCCTCGCTGCTGGCTCACCTCACCGTATCCTCACCGTTACCTCACCGTTGAACCTCTGCAAACCTTGCAGA
>CAZDOO010000104.1:0-14419 GCA_964507045.1 uncultured Verrucomicrobiota bacterium
CGTTGAGATGCGTGTCCGTGCCGCTGAGCAGCATGGAGCGCGTGGGCGAACAACTCGCGCTGGTGTAGAACTGGGTGCAGCGCATTCCGGCCTGGGCGAGGGAATCGAAGTGTGGCGTCTTGATCTCGCTGCCGAAACAGCCCATGTCCGAATAGCCCAGGTCATCCCCGAGGATGATCACGATGTTCGGTCGCTTGCTTGTGGAGGCGGTTGAGGGACCGGCAGCCTGCGAGGTCGCAATCGTCGCCGCGAGGGTAGCCAACAACCCGGCACGGAGCAGGTGTTTCTTGTTGGTGGTTTTGACTTTACTCTCCCCAGGGGGCCCGTGACGTAGCGGGGCACCAACGCCGTGTGGAGAACTACAGACAGGCCGATGCAAGGGGAAAGCCCAGTTCGGTGACGCTGACGGTTGCCTCATTCTTGATTCCATGTCGTTTGCTGAATTGTCTCTTTTCTGGGGTGGTTAATTCAAGGGATTTATTTCGGGAACAGGAAGGAGAGTTGGAAACGGAGACCCCAATCCGGCGCGCCGCTGGGGCCTTCCGCGTAATAGCGTCCGCCGATTTGCAGGGCGATGGGCTGTTTGCCTACCTTCAACAACTGCTGTACGAACACGTTGATTGGCACGGTCCACCGTGAGTCGCTCCAGTCACAACTGGAATCCGTGTTGATACCGAAGCTGGTGAAGGTCTTGGTGGTGTAGGACGCGAAGCAGCTTGGGCTGACTTGTCTCAAGGGGTTTTATTCATTGCTCGGCTCATTCTGGTTCTACGATCTGGAACTCTTCACCTGGGAGCGCCGGGGGAAGGTGGAGCCGTTGCAGGAGGGCCTTGAATTCTGTCTCCAGCAGCATTGACTTGGCCATTGTGGCTGCCAACTCGTTTGCCCGCTTTTGCAGGGTGGCCACCTGGTCCGGGTATTGGCCAGCAAGGTTGGTGTTCTCTTTGGGGTCCTGGGCGATGTTATAGAGCTCAGGGGCGGACGGCAGGGGTGTGCGCCAGATCAGCTTCCAATCGCCTTGGCGGATGCCCGCCCGGAACGGTTCGATGTTATAGACGATCTCGGTACGCGGGGACGGCCTGCCCTGGCTGATGGTAGGCCAGACGTCCAGGCCATCCAGCGGCTTGCATTTAGCGGTGGAGCCTCCAGCGAGGCCAACGAGCGTTGGATACATATCCACGACATGGATCAACTCGTTGACTATGGCGCCCGCAACGATATGCCCGGGCCAGTTGGCAAGCGCGACGACCCGGGTGCCGCCTTCGTACAGGGATCCCTTGCCGTCCCGGTAAGGCCCATTGTCGCAGGGAATCCTAACCTTGGACATGTCGCCTTCGCCGGCAAACATGGCGTTGCGGGTTCCGCCGTTGTCGCTCTGGAACACAATCAGCGTATTGGCGCGCATGCCCCTTTGCTCCAGGGCCTGCACGACGAAGCCGATCTGGTCATCCATGGCGGTAATACTGGCCGCGTAGGCCCTGCGACTGGGGTCAGCTATGGCCCGGTATTGGTCAAGATACTCCTGAGGCGCCTGGTAAGGGGTATGCGGCGCGTTGAAGGCCAGGTAAAGGTAAAGCGGCGCCGCAGTATCGTGCTGCTCGATGAGCTTTACCGCATCCCGGCCGAACAGGGTGGTTGTGTAGCCCTTCTCCTTGACCACCTTGTTGTTGCGGTACCAATCGGTCACGCCGTGCTGCTTGTGGGTGAAGTAGTCCAACTCGCCGATGAGTGGCCCGTACTGGTAATCAAAGCCGCGCTGGCGGGGCCAGTACTTGCGGTAGGCGTGACCAAGATGCCACTTGCCGATGATCGCCGTCGCATAGCCAGCGTCCTTGAGCGTCTGGGGGAGCAGCCACTCGTCGGTCGGCAGCCCGTAGGTATGGGCCGAGAGGATGACGGCGGTTTGAAGGCCATAGCGGAAGGGGTAACGCCCGGTCATGAGGCAGGCGCGGGTAGGCGTGCACATCGGCTGGGCATAATACTGCTCCAGGCGGGCGCCACTGGCCGCCAGCTTGTCCAGATTGGGGGTCTTGATATCGGAGCCGTGGAACCCGACGTCCTTCCAACCAAGGTCGTCGGCCACGATATAGACGATGTTGGGCTTGTTATCGGCGGCACGGGCCGCCAGCGGAGTGAAGACGAAGGCAGCGAGAACCGTCAGTGAGCCATGAAGAAGGGGGCGTGTCATCTTGTTAGCAATCTTATTATAGGCGGAAGGGGATGTTGGCTGCTTCGTGTTGGCTTAGTTCACGGCCACAATGCCCGGCGGCTTCCACGTGCCTCCGCCGGGTGGCAGGATCGAGGGCGCTTCGGTCTTGGGCCAGTAGAGCCGCATGACGAGATGGATTGCCGGCTGCCGAACGCAGAGGCGACAGTCCAGCCGTTGATCTTCCTGCCGACGGCGGCCAGGTTCGTGCGAGTGAGTGTTCGTTTCACAGGCGGTTACTCTCTGTGCCTTTCTATCCTGTCTCTTGTTTACTGGTTCCGGCTGTGAATGCGCGGGCCGCTCCGTGCCGAGCCGCCCGCGTGGTTCGCGAGCGAAGCGGTGATCGGCGTTAATTGCTGCTGCCGTGCGGGTTTTGCATCATCTGCATTGCCTTCTCGATGGCCTTCTGCATGCTGAGGGTATCGGCCCCCTGGCTGGGAGGGTAATCCGCGAGGCTCTTCAAGTGCGCAACCAGGAACGGCGTGGCGGCCGTGGGCGCCCAGAGCTTCCAGGCCAACATCTTCTTGCCGATGTAGCCCCATTCCTCGGAGTCCGGCGTCATCTTTTCCATCGGGTCCATGAGGAGGTTCACGACATACGGCACGCTCGGATAGGACTTCTCGTCGAACCAGCTACCATGGTGTTTGACTCCGATGTGCATCTTCCAGCCGTCCACCCGCAAGGCCATGAGGTCGATCTCGTCGTAGTAGAAGACTTCCCGCCGGGCGGACTTCGTGTTCTCGCAGTCCGCCCAGTGGGGCAGGTTGTTGTAGCCGTCGAGGTGAACCTTGTAAGTCATCTCCCCCATCTTCTTGCCCGCCAGTAGCTCGTCTTTGAGGCTGGGCAGACCGGCCGCCGCGGCCAGCGTGACGAACAGGTCTTCGTGGTTCTGAATGCCGTTCGACACGCTGCCGGGCTTGATCCTGCCGGGCCATTTGACTAGGCATGGAACGCGCACGCCGCCCTCCCAGGTCGTGCCCTTCTCGCCGCGATAGGGGGCATACCCGCCATCGGGCCAGAGCATCAGCTCGTTGCCGTTGTCGGTGGTGTAGATGACGATGGTATTATCCGCCACACCCAGCTCCTCCAGTTTCTTGAGCAGCGAGCCGACCAGGTCGTCGTGCTCGATCATTTTGGCCCGATAGACGTCTTCTTCGGCGCGGCCTTCATCAACCGCCATTTGGATATACTTCTTGGGAGAATGGGACCAGATGTGGCAGGCGGTGGTATTGTACCAACAGAAGAAGGGCTTGCCGCTCTTGCCGGTCTTGTCCAGCCACTGCAGCGTTTGGTCAGTCACCTCCTGGTCGAAGGTCTCCATGCGTTTGCGGGTGAGCTTGCCGGTATCTTCGATCTTCTGTTTGCCGACGCGACCAAACTTCGGGTCGTTGGTGGAGTCGTCGGTATCGGTCGCCCAGGTATGCAGGACCCCGCGCGGTCCGAACTTCTCGAGGTAGGCCGGGTTCTTCTGTCCCGGGTAGTCCAACTGTTCGGGTTCCTCCTCGGCGTTAAGGTGGTAAAGGTTGCCGAACCATTCGTCGAAACCGTGCATGGTCGGCAGGAACTCGTTCCGGTCGCCCAGATGGTTCTTCCCGAATTGCGCGGTGGCGTAGCCCTGGCTCTTGAGCACCTCCGCCAGCGTCGGGTCCGTCTTCTGTATGCCTCGCGTCGAGCCCGGGATGCCGATGGTGGTCATGCCGGTGCGGATGGGGAATTGACCCGTGATAAAGGCAGCCCGGCCGGCCGTGCAACTGGGCTGCGCGTAGTGGTCCGTGAACAGGATGCCATCCCGGGCGAGGCTATCAATGTGGGGCGTGCGTCCCATCATGCCGTGCGTGTAGGCGCCGACATTCCACGTGCCGATGTCGTCGCCGAAGATGACCAGGATGTTGGGTCTTTTGTCTGCCGCCTGCGCGGCGACCGCGATGAACGCGGCGCAAAGCGTAGGGGCCAATTGGATCAGGTGTCTTATTGGTTTCATATTGTCATGCTACTCTTGTCCATAGTTACGACTGCGAATGCGCGGCCACACGGAGAAAGCTGATCTTGGAAGAGTAAAACCGCAAGCACAGGTGCAGCGCGTGCCATTTCAGCGTTTCAGCATGTTCTTCCGCGGCCCGCGTGGTTCACGAACGAAATGGCGTTTACTGCCGCCCCATGGCCGCCTTGATGGCGTCCTCGGGCTTCACCAGATTATCCGCATTGTTCGGATCATCCGCGATCGAGAGCTGCACGCCCCTGATCTCTCCGTTAAAGGCGTTTCCGACCGGGCCGTAGTCCGGCGATACCGGGGCGCCGGAATCTTCACCCACATCAGCCCCATCGTCGGCGGAGAAGATCATCGCCTGGGTCATCGGGATTTCCCCCTCGCCAGCGGACTTGCCGTCCACGTACAAGGTCACCTTGCCGCCTTTGCCAAGGCCACCGCCCGCATAGGCAAACTCCATGCGTACCTGGTGCCGACCGGCAGGGAGCGCATTGGGGGATTCAACAAAAAAGTGCTTCACGCCCGCCACGTTGTAGCAGTATTTGAGCTTCCCGCTCTTCGCGTAGAGGCTCCAACCGCCAATGTTCGCACCCTGGCAGGCGATGACGCCCTCAGCACCCGACTTCGGCACCTCGATTTCGGCGGTGACGGAGTGGGATTTGTTCTTAAGGCTCAGCACGCAGTTTTCGCTTAGGCGGCCCATCCCGCCAAAGAGGAGTTGGGTCTTCCCCCGGATTAGTGTCGGCCGGCCAGCGGTATCGGGATTCATCCGCTCGCCCACCCGGTCATCCAGCGGGAGCACCTTGTAGCGCGTTCCCTCGATCAGGAATTGGCGCTGAAGTTCGTGGAGTTTCTCCGGCATCTGCTGGGCAAGGTTGTTCGCTTGGCTCCAGTCTTTGTCCGAATAGAGCTCCCAAACGTCGTCATCGAAAGCTACCGTCTTAGCGCCGATCAACAGCCAGGGGGTCCGGTGTTTCGTCACGGCGGTCCAACCCTTGTGGTAGATGCCGCGGTTGCCGAAAATTTCGAAGTATTGCGTCTCATGCCGGTCAGCGGCCTTGGGTTCGTCGAAGGTGTAGCGCATACTGACGCCCTCGATCGGGGCCTGCTGAATGCCGTCCACGAACTCCGGTTGCGGGAGACCGGCCACATCGAGAATGGTCGGGGCCACGTCAATGACGTGGGCGAACTGCGAGCGGATTTCGCCCTTAGCCCTGATGCCCTTCGGCCAATGAACTACAGTGCCATTGCGCGTGCCACCCCAGTGGGAGGCGACCTGCTTGGTCCACTGGTACGGGGTGTTCAGGGCGTGCGCCCAACCCACGGCGTAGTGGTTGTAGGACTCCGGACCGCCGAGTTTGTCGAGACGGGCCATGAGAAATTCCGGCGTCTCCAGGGCGGCGAGGCCATTAAAGTTGGCCATTTCATTATAGGCGCCATTCAAAGTGCCCTCAGCCGAGGCGCCATTGTCGCCGCAGATGTAGTAGATGAGCGTGTCGTCAAGGATCTGCAGTTTGTCCAGCATCTCCACGATGCGGCCAACATGGTAGTCGGTGAATTCCATGAACCCGGCATAGACTTCCATCTGCCGGCGCAGCACCGGCTTCAGCGCTTGCGGCATTTCCTCCCACGAGGGAATTTCCTTGGGGCGCGGAGTGAGCTGGGCATCGGCCGGGATGACGCCGAGCTTCTTCTGGCGGGCGAAGATCTCTTCGCGGAGCTTGTCGAAGCCCTGATCAAACTTGCCCTTGTATTTGTCGGCCCATTCCTTGGCCACATGGTGGGGTGCGTGAGTGGCGCCGGGGGCGAAATAGATGAAGAACGGCTTGTCCGGAGTAAGCGCTTTCTGTTGGCCGATCCACTTGATGGCCTTGTCGGTCATGTCAGTCACAAGGTGATAGCCCTGCTCGGGCGTCTTCTTGTTCTCCACCGGCGTGGTGCCCTCGTAGAGGGTCGGATACCACTGGTTGGCCTCGCCGCCGATGAAGCCGTAAAAGTATTCGAAGCCGCCGCCGCCCGTAGGCCAGGAGTCGAAGGGGCCGGCGGGGCTGGTCTGCCAGACCGGCACCTCGTGGCACTTGCCGAACTGCGCGGTGGAGTAGCCGTTGAGCTTGAGCGTGCGTGCCAGCGGCGACATGGAGTTGGGCAGCACCGAGCTGTAGCCCGGCGCGCCGCTGGCGATCTCGGTGATGTTGCCCATACCGGCGGAGTGGTGGTTGCGGCCGGTCAGCAACGCCTGCCGCGTCGGCGAGCAAAGGGCGGTGGTGTGGAAACGATTGTACTTCAGTCCGCCCGTGGCCAGCTTCTCCAGAGTCGGCGTCTGACAGGGCCCACCGAACGCACTGGACGAGCCAAAGCCGGCGTCGTCAATGAGGACGATGAGCACGTTGGGGGCGCCCTTGGGTGGACGCAATTGCTCAATGGGGGGATTCTTTGTGTCCGGACTCTTCGCATCGTAATTGACGAAGCTTTGCCGGACGGTGTTCGGCATGGGCAGATGCGAACGATGCTTGAGTTCGGCGGCGCCGGGTGAACCGGGCGTGCCGGCGGTTTGTTGCCCGCCAACAGGCAGTGCGAAAGCCGTTCCCAGCGCGAGGCCGAGGGCGGTGAGGAGGGTGCTTCTTTTCATGGTTTCTCGACCGCAATCGCCATTGCCTCGGTGCAGCGGATCACCACCTCTTCGCCAATCTGCCGCTGAGTCAGGTCAACGTCTTTGCGGACGGCGACAGTCTTGGTGGTACCATCCGCGAAGCTGAGCGTGGCCTTGTGGTGCTTGAGGTCAATCGCCGTAACTTTGGCGATGACCTGCACCGTGTTGGCCATCAGCCCGCCCGGCTTGGCGCCTTTCGGCGCCAATGCGACCAGCGCGGCTGCTCCTTCACTCGCGGGCGGGTTGTCCTTGGCCATATACACCGCGAGTTGCTCCGTCACCGTGGCCTTGACCTGGTCGCCGATCCGGATTTGGTCAAAGTTAATGACCTCCGGCCCGGCTTTGAAGGTCTCCTTGCGACCGTCCGGCGTAACCAGCGTTACCTTGCGGCTGGCAGCATCAATCGCCGTGACGGTGGCGGTCTTCTTGTAAGTCTCGACTATGATCCCGCCCGGCACGCCTTGCTGGTACACGGCGGTTGTGGACTTTTCAGTTTTGTGGGTGGATGAGCACGAGGTGAGAGCGAGCATGACTGCCGGCAGCAGCGCTGCGCCTGCCCATTTGAGTGTGTTGGTCTTCATTATTCTATCCTTTCTTGGTGTTGGTTTGCGTTTAGAACTTCCACGTAAGATTTAGTGTGGCGAAGCAGAACCAGGCGTCGTTGTAAGAGCCCGAAACGCGCCCACGCGAGCTGTTGTCCGATCCCTGTGTCACCGCCATGTTGCCCGCCCAGAGAAATTCGTAGGCGGCGTTGACATGGATCGCCTGTCTGAGCTGATAGCCGGCGCCGACGCCGAAGCGCCAGGCCTGGCTCATCGGCAAGGTCACCGTGCGGTTGGCGCTGTCCACCGACGAACTGTCAAAGGCGACGCCGCCCATAAACTGCCATTTCTCCGACGCCCGGTAGCGCGCGCCCAGCGCGCCATGCCAGGTGTCCTGGTAATTCAAATTGGCCGTGACTATCCGCGGCACGCCGCCGGCGCCCTCCACGCCGACCTGAACTTCGCCGAACTGGCTCCACTGCTGCCAGCCAACGTCGGCCATCACCGCCCACTTGGAGCTGAGGTCCTGGTAGCAGCCGACCATGACCGACTGCGGCACCTTGACGCCGAGCTTCAACTCCGGCGTCGCGAGGAGGGAGCCGAGATTACCCCCAAAGACGCTGACCTCGGGCCGGTCCTTGAAGTCCAGGTCGAGCGGGGAAAGATAGGTGATGCCGAAGCGGGTGCCCTCGCGCGGTTCGATCATCACGCCCACATTCGCGCCGAAGCCCCACGTTTCGTCTTTCAAACTTAACTGGCCGTCAACGGGGCTGTTGTTGTTCACGGCCATATCAGTCTTGAGGTAGCCGTACATGGCATTCAACCCGGCGCCGACCGAGAGCCAGTCCGTCGCCTTGAAGCTGGCGGAGGGCATCAGGGTCATGCCCAGCAGCGCGCTGTTCTGCACGTAGTAACGACCCACCCAATTATCGTCATACTTTTCGGCGAGGCCGAAGTAGTTCAACATGCCCAAGCCAACCTTCCACCGGTCGGAGAGATCATAGACGAAGAATCCGCTAGCCGCCGGCAGCGCGCCGATGGCGTTGCCGCCGCCGTTGTTTCCCAACTGTGCCGAGGTGCCGACGTCGGGGCTGAAGGAGACGCTGCCATAGGTCAGTTGGAGCCCGCCCTGAAACTGCGAGCCTTGCAGCAGGCTCATACCGGCGGGATTCTTGAAGAGCGTGGAGGCATCCTCGGCTCGGGCCGAGTAGCCGGCGGACGCCAGGCCGACATCGGGCGTGGCGATTTCGTAGAGTTCGATGCCGCCGCCCCGGGCGGTTTGCATCGCGATGATGCAGCAGGCTAACGCTGTCCCTGTAAGCGCGAGTTTAGTGTTGTGTTTCAAAGGCAGGGGTTCAGTGATTTGTTGAAAGCGGTCAAATTAGAATCGCAACCACTTCTGGTAACTTGTTTGAAAGGCTTGATCTGCCTGACTTGGTTGCCGACTTCCTCATTGCGACGGCGCCCGTCATCAATTGCCGGCGGGCTCTGGCACCCCGCTCCGCAGCGCTTCAACCAGGCTCATCCCTCTGGTCTGGGCCACGTGGTAGAACTTGAGGTCGGGCGGCACCTGCGAAAGTTCCATCGCCTCCAGCACTCGGTGATACATATCCGAGCGGATGTGACGTTCCAAGCCCTCCTTTGAGTCCCAACACTCGAAGAAGAGGATGGATTCGTCAGAACCATGCTCTTCATATACTCGGCAAGCCAGGCAATGAGGCTCGGCTTGGGTCGGGCCTTGAACCGAATGCAACAGGTCAAGCGCTTGCTGCCGTTTGTCTCGGGTCGGAAGAATCCATAGGGTTGATAATTCCACGCTGACACCTAGCGCGAGAATTGTGCCAGATGCCAACACACCCTCCGGCGTCCATGCCTAAGTCACTGTCCTGCAATTACTTACACCTGACGACCACGCTCCTGCACGCCGACTGGACGGCATCATTTACGGTCGTAATACCATCCCGGGGTCGGCATCCCGTCTTTCTATCGTCAAAAAGGTTGACACCTGGCGGGCTGCAGTGATAGAAGGTCTTGGCGAGTTGATTCTCCAAGTGTTGAACTGCGGAGGAGCAGGGTGGCACTGGAAGCCACAGGCTATGGTGCGGGCAATGGGCTGGAAAGAAATGGATCAAACGGAAATCAATCTGCGGGTGGAGCTTGAAGCGCGCTTACGGTTCGAGACGCTGCTGGCGGATCTTTCGTCGAGGTTCATAAACCTTCCTGCCGACCAAGTGGATGACAACATCGAGGATGCCCAGCGCCGGATCTGCAAATGTCTTGGACTTGATCTTTCCACGCTCTGGCAATGGTCAGACGATGCCTCGCGGTTCTTCACGTTGACCCACTTCTATCGTCCGTTGGGGGGGCCGCCCGTGCCTGAACGATTGGACGCGCAGGAGGTGTTTCCCTGGAACTTGGCGATGCTGCAGGCCGGCCAGGTCGTTGTTGTATCGTCCGTGGAGAGATTGCCGCCGGAGGCGGCTCGTGACCAGGAGACCTACCGCCATTACGGCGTCAAAAGCAATCTGGCGTTTCCGCTTTCAGCGGGCGGGGGGCCGCTGATTGGCACCTTGTCCTTCAATTCTATGCGGGAGGAACATCCGTGGCCGGAAACGCTGATCAAACGGCTGCAATTGGTGGCGCAGTTGTTCGCCAACGCGCTTGCGCGGAAACGCTCCGACCTGGCGTTGCGTGAAAGCGAGGCGCGTCTGAGCCTGGCGGCGGAGTCGGCGGGCGCCGGCTTGTGGAGCCTGGATCCTGCCACCGGTCTTATCTGGGTGAACGACCGGGTTCGAGAGATGTTTGAATTCGCCGCCGACCGTCCGTTCACTATGGTGGGAATGTTCGAGGTCATCCATCCCGAGCATCGCGAGCGGGTGCGAGGAGCCGTGCGGCAGGCGCTGGTCTCGGGCGAGATAACCAAGGTTGATTATTGCGTCGTGCTCAGGGGAGGGGCAAAGCGCTGGCTCTCGTCGCGCGGACACCGGCAGTTGGATCCGGCGGGCAAGGGGGAGCGACTGATGGGGGTGACGCTGGATATCACCGACCGCAAGCGGGACGAGGAAGCATTGTTGCGGCAGCTGGCTGAGATCAAGGAATTGAGAGACCGGCTGCAGGTGGAGAGCAATTACCTCCGGGCCGAGATCCAGGTCAGCGAGTCCCGAGGGGAGATCGTGGGCCAGAGCCGGGCGATCAAACAGGTGCTGCACCAGGTGGGGCAGGTCGCCCCCACCGATTCGACCGTGCTCATCAGCGGGGAAACGGGCGCGGGCAAGGAACTGATTGCCCGTGCCATCCACCGGCTCAGCCCGCGCAAAGACCGGCTGATGGTCATGATCAACTGCGCGGCGCTGCCGGGGGCGCTGGTGGAGAGCGAATTGTTCGGGCGGGAGAAGGGGGCGTTCACGGGCGCGCTCATGCGCCAGGCAGGCCGGTTTGAACTGGCCGATCGTTCCACGATCTTCCTCGATGAAATCGGCGAGCTTTCGGCTGAAGTGCAGGCGAAGTTGCTGCGAGTGCTCGAGTCGGGTGAGTTCGAGCGGCTGGGCAGTTCCCGCACGCTCCAAGTGAATGTGCGCCTGATCGCCGCCACCAACCGCGACCTGGCGCAGGACGTGCGGAACGGCCGTTTCCGCGAGGACCTCTATTATCGGCTGAACGTCTTTCCAATCCGGGTGCCACCGCTGCGCGAGAGGCCGGAGGACATCCCGATGCTGGTCTGGACATTTGTGAGAGAATTCTCCACGCGGATAGGCAAGAACATCACCAAGGTGTCCCGCAAGACCATGGAGGCGCTGCAGGCTTATTCGTGGCCGGGCAATATCCGCGAATTGCGGAATCTGATCGAGCGCGGCGTCATCATCAGCGCGGGCGATGTTCTGAATCTAACCGCACCGGTGGAATCGGCGCAACGGACGTCCGCTTCCATGACCCTGGCCGAGACCGAGCGGGAGCATATTCTGGGGGTGTTGGAGCGCACCGGCTGGCGCATCAAAGGTCCGAATGGCGCCGCCCGGAAACTGGACCTCAAACCCTCTACCCTTTACACGAAGATGGAGAAGCTCGGCATTCCGACCCGTCGCGCAAAGGAGCGGGCAGACTGAAGCAAGACCACGGTGTCCCTCCAAAGGGAAATGCTCAGCGTCAGGCGCACGTTTCACACCGTGGACACACGCGCACGACTGGCTGGGGATGAGCCACTGGTGGTTTGTGGAACCGGCCAAGGAGGCGCACTGTCTCAAATATAAACAAAGCACCTCTTGCGTGCCGGAGGTAGCCGGATTAGGTATCCGAAATCAGAGCTGTGTGGCACGTGTGTGCCGCCGGTCCATGCTGGTGTGAATGCGGGGACTTCCTTGCTGCGCATAAACCGACCGGCTGAAATGCTCGAGTGCTGGTGGTGTTTCCTGGAAGACCGTGATGCACCAAGCGTTAGGGGCTGGGCGAGCCGAGGTAATCAATGACTCCGGCGCAGGTAATCAAGGTAAAGCAGAAGCGCGACTGCCAACGCGCAAACCAGACCCACGAGCAGGGCCATCTTGAGGGTGCGGAGTTGCCGACGACGAAAGAAGTCCGTGGGATTGGGGAAAAATCGCCATTCGCCAGGCGGACCAGCACGGGTGCGGGGCCTGTGGACGGCAGGGGGTGGGTTTAGGGCCTGGGGCGCCCGATTACCCTGTGCCATTGCCGAGTGCTGGAGCTGCAAATCAGAGGATTCAGGCGAGCCCAGCGCGGGCAGCCCAGTCTCGGGTTCCAGCCCCAGCGCCGTTGACAGGGCGGCTGAAATGTCGGCCAACCCCTTGCTCATGCGCCATTGAAAGTAGGTCACCAGCAACAAGCTAAGGAACCCCATTCCAGCCAGTGTGCCAGCCACGATGAACACAATCCTGTTCGATTGTTGCATGGCGGCGAATTCCTGCGCCCGCTGGGAGGCGAGTGCTTCCTGGGTCGTCTGCAGTCCTTTGTTCAGGGCCTCGGCAGCCTGAGCCGCCGCCACTTTGGCTTCCTGACGGTTCTGCTCGATGGCGAGTTGGGTGGCGTGAAGTGCCTCCTGCAGTTGCAGATAGGCGACTGCCTCCAGTGAATTGGTCTGCTGGGATTGGCTGGGGGGCGGCGGCGGGGTGCTTTCGGTGCCGGCGTTTGCCGGGGCGTCCCAACCCATCCCGAATGACAATGCGGCGACCGCGCGAATGAGGAAGGCCAGGCAAATCCCAACCCGGCGTGACCTGAAGCACGCACCGGTGACTCCGCCAGATCGGCTTGAGCCATAAGACAGCGCTACCGCCATGCGGGAGGATGGTCTGTAATCCAAACGGAAGTCAAGTATGCCGGGTGGAAAACGGCCGTTCCAGCTAAAGGCGCGTGGCGTGGTGCTGAATCATCTCCCAGGCCTGACGGACGTGCGCGGCTTCGGTGTGCGTCTGACCGACACATAGGCGGAGGGTGTAGTGGCCGTTCAGGACAGTATGAGTGAGGTAGAGCTTGCCGGTTTGGTTGAGGCTCTCCAGCAGCCGGTGGTTGAAGTCATCGCCTGCGCGGTGGACGAAGCAAACCAGGTTGAGCGGGGCAGGGGCGGTCAGTTCGAAGTCCGGCGACGCCTTGACCCACCCGGCGAACTCCTGCGCCAGCGCGACGTGGCGGCGGATGTGGTGGCGCAAGCCCTCCACGCCATAGTGACGGATCACGAACCAGAGCTTGAGCGCGCGGAACCGCCGGCCCAGCGGCACCTGCCAGTCCCGGTAGTCAATCACCGCGCCGGATTCGCTGGCCTTGTTGCGCAAGTATTCCGGCAGGACGCTGAGGGACCGGATGAGCGCCAGCCGGTCGGCGACGTAGAAGCAGTCGCAGTCGAAGTTGGTGAACATCCACTTGTGCGGGTTGAAGCAGTAGGAATCGGCCAGCTCCAACCCGTCGTGAATGTGCCGGAACTCGGGGCAGAGGGCGGCGGTGCCGCACATGGCGCCGTCCACGTGCAGCCAGAGACCCTGCTCGCGGCAGATGCGGCCCAGCTCGGGCAGGGGATCGAAGGCGTTGGAGGAGGTGGTGCCGACGGTGGCAGAGACGAAACACGGCTGCAGGCCCGCCTCGCGGTCGCGGGCGATTTGCCGGGCCAGGTCCTCGGGACGCATCGCGAGTTGGCTGTCCAGCTCGACGAAGCGCAGGTTCGCCTTGCCCAAGCCGGCGATCTTGACGGCCTTCTCGACGGAGGAATGCGCCTGGCTGGAGGTGTAGGCCACAAGGCGCCCGTCACACCCGCGTTCGTTGGAGTGGAAACCCGTGGCGCGTTCGCGCGCGGCTAGCAGGGCGCAGAGCACGCCGCTGGAGGCGGTGTCTTGAATGACGCCACCGCCCGCGCCCGACGACCTGAATTTCTCCGGCAGGCCCAGCATCCCGGCCATCCAATCGAGCACATGCGTCTCCAGTTCGGTGCAGGCGGGGCTGGTGGCCCAGAGCATTCCCTGCACGCCCAGCCCGGCCGAGAGCAACTCCCCCAGGATGGACGGCCCGGAATTGTTGGCGGGGAAGAAGGCGAAGAAGTTCGGCGATTGCCAGTGCGTGATGCCGGGCAGGATGAGCTTCTCCACGTCGGCCAGGATGACGTCGAAGGGTTCGCCGCGCCGGGGCGGCTCCGGCGGGAGCGAGGCGCGGATTTGGCCGGGCTGAACGCGGGAGCAGACGGGCAGGGATTCGACTCGCCGCTGGTAATCGGCGACCCAATCCACCACCGCGTGGCCCCAGCGCTGAAACTCGTCCGGTGTCATGTGAAAGCTGCTCTTGGTGGGCATAGTAGTGGGAGTATACAGCCTCCCGCGCATTGGTAGAAGCAGGATTGCGCGGGGGGGCGGTTGGTGCTCTTTGCTTCGTCTCCTTAAACGTGTGGAGGGCATATTCCGGCACTCCCGCCACGAGGTTCGGCCGAACTTCCCCTCGGCTGAGGGCCTGACCCTGGCACCAGCGTCCCTCCGTAGCCCCTCCGTATCCTCACCGTATCCTCACCGTATCCTCACCGTTGAACCTCTGCAAAGTTTGCAGAG
>CAZDOO010000105.1:0-14333 GCA_964507045.1 uncultured Verrucomicrobiota bacterium
CTACGCCCTCCGGCGGTAGGGGCCCAGTTGCACTCATAATCTTTTCAACAAAGCAGGTTGGATGTTCAGTGTTCGATGTTCGGCGTTCGCTCCCCCTGCTCTGTAACGCCGCCCCGGCGGCGGCAGACGAACATTGAACTTCCAACGCCCAACTTCGAACCTCGAACCGGCCCGCCTGCCATTTGAGCCGAAAGCGCACAAACAACACGCTTGACGCCCCGGCTCGCCCCCGATACGGTCGTGCCATGCTCGGTGAGACCCACAACCAATTCTTCCTCACCCGCGCAGCGTCCAGTACAGGCGGGCGAGCAAGAAGCACCCGCAGAACAGAGGACCGCATATGAAAACCACAACTTACACAGTGGTGACAACGCTGGCGGTCCTCCTCTTTTCTTGCCTGCCCCCCGCCGTCCAGGCACAAGTTTGCTTCAGTTACGTCACCAACGCCGGCACGATTACCATAACCAGAGGATGCGGCTGTACCGGAGCCCTGACCATCCCGGACACGATCGACGGCCTGCCCGTCACCGGCATCGCGGATCAGGCGTTCTTCTTTTGCAGACATCTAACCCCGCATAGCATCACCATCCCCGACAGCGTCACCAGCATCGGGGCCATGGCGTTCGCCGACTGCGACACCCTGACCAACGCCTGGATTGGCAGCGGTGTCACCAACATCGGGAACGCGGCCTTCGAATACTGCTTCGGATTGACCAGTGTGACCATCCCCGGCGGCGTCACCACAATAGCGGAAGGCGCATTCCGGGGCTGCCGCAGCCTGACGAATGTCACGTTCGGCAATGGCCTCACCAGCATCGGAGTCGAAGCCTTCGCCGGTTGCACCAGCCTGACCCGCATCATGTTCCCCGAGAGTCTCACCAACCTCGCAAAAGGTGCGTTCGAAAACTGCACCAGCCTGACGGGCGTTACCATTCCCCGCGGCGTCACCTACATGGCGGCTTTCTCGTTCTGCGGCAGCCTGACGGCCATTTACTGCCAGGGCAACGCCCCGAGCTTCGACGACCCGCGTTCTTTCGAGGGCACCTACGCCACCGTGTATTACCTGCCGGGAACCACGGGCTGGGGCCCGACTTACGGCTGGATGGCGACTGCGCCCTGGTTGCTGCCGTATCCGGTGATCCTGAACTTCGGGCCCGGGTTTGGCGTGCAGTCCAACCAGTTCGGTTTCCTTATCTCCTGGGCCACCAACGCCGCCGTGGTGGTGGAAGCTTGCACGAACCCGGCCAACCCCGCCTGGTCGGCAGCCGGAACGAACAGCCTCCTTGACGGCTGGTCACACTTCAGCGATTCGCAGTGGACGAGCTTTCCTGCCCGCTTTTATCGGCTGCGCTCGCCGTGAAGGGAGTTGGTGAAACCAGAATGGTGTCAGGCCGGGGTAAGGCCCCCTGAACCTCAAGCGGCGACCTGCTGCTGCAAGCGCCTGCGTGTGTAGGGGATCAGGCCGCAGGCGTCAATGATGACCTGCCGGGACTTGGGCAGGGGCTCGATCTCAACCGCGCAGCGCTCAGTATATGCGGGCGCGCAAAAACAATTCCTTATCGGTTCACGCAATGGATGGGGAGGGAGCTGGTGCTTGGTTGCACAGGAAACCGATATACGGCTCGCCGGGTGAGGGGACGCGGCCTGCAGGGAATGACCGGATTTGTCATGGGTTGCAGGCCCGGGGCTCTCACCGGGCGGGGGCTTCGACTCGGCGTGTGTCCGCGGTTCCGGGGTCGGCTTAGCGCGTCCCCATTGGGAAGAAGGGGGCACCCATTAAGGCCCTAAGGGGTGACACTTGCTGGTCATTTGGTGTCCACCCTTTAGGGTGTCTGAGGCGCCGCGACGTCCTAAAGGGTGGACACCAAACCGGTCTGGATCGCCAAGATGAGAATGGCTGGGCGCAGCCGGTCCTGTCTTTACAGGCAGGTACGGGTTGTGCACGTTTGGAGTGGCAATCCGAACCCTATGCGCTCCAAGATGAAAGCTCTCTGCACCTTCCTGCTCGCCGTATCACTCGTCAACGTGGGCCAGGCAGCCGGCCGCGCCGCCAAACTGGAGAAGGGATTCGCCCGTCCGCCGGCCTCGGCCCGTCCGTGGGTTTACTGGTTCTGGTTGAATGGGAATGTGACGAGCAACGGGATCACCGCGGACCTGGAAGCCATGCAGCGGGTGGGAATCGGCGGGGTGCTGATCATGGAGGTGGACCAGGGCGCGCCGCCGGGGCGGGCGGCATTTGGCCAGCCGGGCTGGCGCGAGCTCTTCAAGCACGTCACCGGTGAGGCGCAGCGGTTGGGGCTGGAGGTGAACATGAACAACGACGCCGGCTGGTGCGGCAGCGGGGGGCCGTGGATCACGCCGGACCTGGCGATGCAGAAGGTGGTCTGGACGGAGACGAATGTGCAGGGCCCGATGCACTTTGCGAGCCCGCTGGCGCAGCCCGAGGCGGTGGCAAACTATTACCGCGATATTGTGACCGTGGCCTTCCCGGCGCCTGCCGGGGATGCGCGCATCGAAGCGATTCGGGCCAAGGCCGCCTTCACGCCGACATTCATCGGGCCGCAGGCGCGTTTCGCACCGGTGCCGGCGGATCAAGCCATCGCTCGCGACCGGGTCGTAGCTTTGGCCGGACGCCTGGATGCCACCGGCCGGCTGGACTGGGACGTGCCGGAGGGGAAATGGACCATCGTGCGGTTCGGCCATACGCCCACCGGCAAGGATAACCACCCGGCGCCGGAGGCGGGCCGGGGCCTGGAATGCGACAAGCTGAGCCGAAAGGCCGCCGAGGTGATGTTCGACGGCTTGATGGGCAAGCTGGCGGCCGATTCGAGGCCGCTGGTCGGGAAGTCGCTGGTGGCAACCCACATTGATAGCTGGGAAGTCGGCTCGCAGAATTGGACGCCGGCGTTCCGGCAGGAGTTCGAGAAACGGCGCGGGTATGACCTGCTGCCGTATCTGCCTGCGATGACGGGCCGGGTGGTGGAGAGCCGGGAAGTGTCGGAGCGGTTCCTGTGGGACCTGCGGCAAACGATCTCGGAGCTGGTGCTGGAGAACTACGCGGGCTGCTTCCGGGAGCTGGCACACCGGCAGGGGCTGCGGCTCTCGATCGAGGCGTATACCACCTGCCCGGTGGATGAGATGGCCTACGCGGGCCGGGCGGATGAGCCGATGGGCGAGTTCTGGTCCTGGACCAAGTATGACGCGGCGTACAGTTGCACGGAGATGACGGGGGCGGCGCATGTGTATGGGAAACGCATCGTCGGGGCGGAGGCGTTCACGGCGAACAGTCAGGAGAAGTGGCTGGGACAGCCGGGGAACATCAAGGCGCTGGGGGATTGGGCGTTCTGCGAGGGGATCAACCGCTTTGTGTTTCACCGCTACGCATTGCAGCCGTGGCCGCAGGCGGTTCGGCCGGGCATGTCCATGGGGCCGTGGGGCCTGCACTACGAGCGGACGCAGACGTGGTGGGAACAGTCGCGGGCGTGGCATGAGTACCTGGCGCGGTGTCAATACCTGCTGCAACAGGGCTTGTTTGTGGCGGACCTGTGCCTGCTGAGCCCGGAAGGGTCGCCGCAGACCATTGACCGGCAAAAGGCGTTTCTCTCGAACGCAGCCGGCAGCCTCGGGGAGCCGCTGGACCGGCCGGGGCATAACTTCGACACCTGCCCGCCGGAAGTGGTGCTGACGCGGATGTCGGTCAAAGACGGCAAGATCGTGCTGCCCGACGGGATGAGCTATTACCTGCTGGCGCTGCCGCGGAGTGAGACGATGACGCCGCCGCTCCTGCGCAAGATTGAAGAGCTGGTGCGCGCGGGCGCCACGGTAGCCGGGAACCGGCCGCTGCAGTCGCCGAGCTTGAGCGGCTATCCGGCCTGCGACGCGGAGCTCAAGACCCTGGCCGATGAACTGTGGGGCACCGCTGAGATCACCAACCAGATCACCACGCTCCGTCATGGCAATGGCAAGATTGTCTGCGGGACACGTTTTGGGCCGGAGCCAAACCGCGAGGCGGAGCTTTTCGCCGGCCTTTCGGCAGCGAAATGGATTTGGTATCCGGAAGGCAACCCCGCCTCGGCCGCGCCGGTGGGGGAGCGCTATTTCCGCCGCGTGGTGGAGGTGGAGCCGTCGGCCAGGGTTGACTCGGCGCATCTGCTGCTGACAGCGGACAATTCCTTCCAATGCTGGGTGAACGGCCAAGTTGCGGGTTCGGGCGGCGACTTCACCCAGCTTTACGATCAAGACATCGCGGGGCTGCTTCACCCGGGCTCGAACGTGATTGCCGTAAAGGCGGTCAATGGCGCCAGCGCGCCCAACCCGGCGGGCCTGATTGCCTTGCTCAGGATTCAGTATAGCGACGGTCGCAGCGTTGCCGTGCCGACGGACGCCGGCTGGGATTCCGCCTCGAAGACGCCGGATCAATGGCCATCGGCTGCCAGCCCGGCCAGCGGTTGGCGCCCCGCGAAGGTGCTGGGGCCTTTGGGCATGAGCCCCTGGGGCAACATCGAGCAAAGGGCGCTGGCCTCCAGGCTCTACCCGGACCTCGGGTTGCTGGGCGAGCTGCTCGACGAATACCTGGCGCCGGATTTCGCCTACACCACCAGCGACGCGAGCCGGTGCCTGCGGTTCATCCATAAGCGCCTCGAAGCGGCGGAGGTGTATTTCGTGGCGAACAAGACGCCGGAGGCCCGGGACGCGCTCTGCTCCTTCCGCGTGAAAGGCAAGCGCCCCGAGCTGTGGCACCCGGAGACGGGCCAGACTTCGCGCCCGGCAATGTATGACGAGGCGGAAGGCTGCCTGCGAGTGCCCCTGCACTTCGAGCCGAACGAATCGGTGTTCGTCGTGTTTCGCGCCGATGCGGGCATCGAGCCAGACCGGGTTACTTCCCTGAGCCGGAATGGCCAGGAGCTGCTGGCCACCAGCGGATCGGCCGCCGGCCTGTCAACGAAGGCAAGCGCGGGCGGCAATGCCGCCGAGCTGGTGCGGGGAGAGCGCGGCCGGATGTCGGCCCTGGTGCGGCAGGCGGGGCAGTATGCGCTGAACTGCGCCAATGGGGACCAGGGCCGCTTCGAGTGCGCGGAACTGCCGGCGCCGCTGGAGTTGACCGGTCCCTGGCAGGTGGAGTTCGCCCCCGGCGGCGGCGCGCCGAACCGGCTGACGTTCCCGAAGCTGGTTTCATGGGCCGACCACGACGACCAGGGAGTGCGGCATTTCAGCGGCACGGCGACCTATACGACGACATTTGCCGCGCCGCGCGGCTTGAGGGCCAGGGATCAGCGGCTGTACCTGGACCTGGGCCAGGTGGCGGTGATGGCCGAGGTGCGGCTCAACGGAAAGCTGCTGGGCACGCTCTGGAAGGCGCCGTTCCGCGTGGAGATCACCCGGGCTTTGAAGCCGAAGAACAATGTGCTGGAGGTCAGAGTCGTCAACCTCTGGGTGAACCGGCAGATCGGCGACGAGCTGCTGCCCGAGGACAGCGACCGCAATCCCAACGGCACGCTCAAGCAATGGCCGCCGTGGCTGGAGCAAGGCAAGCCCAGCCCCACGGGCCGGCACACGTTCACCAGTTGGCGGCTGTGGAAGAGTGATTCGCCCTTGCAGGAATCCGGGCTGCTTGGGCCGGTGACCATCAGCGCGGCCAGGCAGATTGCCATCCGCAGCCGCTGACGAGGCAGGCGCCGCTCAGCAGTGGGCGGCCAGCCGCGTTGGTCATCGCGCCTTGCGCGGCGCGACCTTCGGATTGAGGGCGGTGGCCCGGTTGATGCACACCCGTGCCCGGCCGTCCGGCGACACCCTCTTCCCTTGGCGCGCGTCTTCCTCGCGGAAGGTGGCCATGAGGATTTCCTTGTCTCGCTGGCGCTCCCGGTCGTAGATGACGTAGATGAGGCCGTTGGCCGCCTGGACTCCATCCGGATACGAGACGTTGACGCGGTCGTCCAGCAGCAAGCCGCCTTTCCAGGAGCGGCCGTCGTCTTCGGACACAAACGCCTTGAGATGCGACCGGACTTTGGCAGCCTCGGGCGGGTCGTGCCGCACCAGCAGGAGGTTGCCGCTGGACAGACGCCGAATGAAGAAGCGTGTTACCGGATGCGGAATAGTAGTAGGGACAATATCAGGCCAGGTCTTGCCGCCATCCGGGGAGACGCTCTCGCCGATGCCATAACGCGTGCGCACCAGCAGCCACAGGGCGTCATCCTGCCGTTGCACCAGCATCGGCTCGTCGTAGTCGCGATCCTTTTCCCGGGGAATGTTGGCGGCGCCGAGCCGCGTGAACGTGCTGCCGCGATCCGTCGAAACGACCACGCGCGCACTGCTATTCGTGCGCCACAGCGCCATCGGCAGCAGCCAGCGCCCTTCCCTGTCCACGATCGGCTTGTTCATGATGACCCCCTCGCCGATCACACGCGGCTGCGTCCAGGCGGCCGTGGCGCGCCCGGAGTCCGTAGTATGGATGGCCAGGGTGTAAGGCGTCCGTCCTTCCTCCCGCTGCGCCCAGAACAGCCACAGCCCCCCTTCCGGGTCATGCCACAGGCAGGGGTCAAACGCTCGCACGGGGCCGTCGCGGTCCGGGTCAAGAACCAGCGCCCGGTCCCATGTCCGTCCATCATCGCCGCTCGTTTGGAGGAAAATGTAATTGTATTTGTCCTCCCACACGCCGCCGCCATACCACGCCGCCCAAAGCCGCCCGTTGGCAGATCGTTCGAGGGCGGGGATGCCCTGAAACATGCGCACGCTCTCGGAGTACTCCGCGCCGGGCGTCGTGTTAAGCGCGGGGAAAACCGGGGTGCTGCCGGGTTCGACCGCGGCCGCCAGGAGGCTCGCCGCGCCCGCCAGCAGAGGCAGGAGAGGCCCGGATAACAGGCTGCGGCTGGCTCGCATGTTCAACATCAGAACTTACGCATCCCCTACTTCAACACCAGGCTCTTGTCGGTGATGAACGCCGGGGCGTCGTACACGGGGATGTCTTGGAAGACTACCTTTTCGCCTTCCACCGCAATATTCTTCGCCGGGATGGTGTAGATGCCGCCGGTGATCAGGTCCACCCAGACCGGCTCGCTGAAGGAGCCTTTGGCGATGGTGAGCGTGGCGGCAACGGTATCGTTCCGGTCCGACGGCACGCCGCCCTTGTCCCAGAAGACGAGCAATTGCTGGCCGGTCTGCTTGTTCTTGTAAGCGAAGCAGGCGGTCGGCTGCGGGCATTGGACTTCGCAGGGATAATCCGGCACCCGCTCCAGCGTGTCGTCGAACACCGCGACCACATTCTGCACGGCATAATAGGCCACCTTCACCTTGAGCACGCGGTACTGCTTGTCGGTCTTGATCAGGCCATAACGGTCCATGTCGCCCAGGCGGTAGCCTTCCCAGCGGCCGTAGTCGAGGTCCGCGATGCAGAAGACCAGCGACTCGACGTCGTGCCCCAGGTCGCCCAGCATGCGCCGGGTTTGCCACTTGGCCTGCGTCAGCTCCGTCCACGGGTATTTCCGCAATGCGCCGCCCAGGCAATACTCCGACTGCGTGCCGGACTCGCCCTGCCAGAGCTTGATTGCCGGCGCGTATTGTTTCACCAGCGCTTTGACTCGCTCGACGTCCTCATAATGGCCTTCATCGGGGTTGCGGGTGTAGCCGTGGTACACGAACCACGTGAAGAGCGCTTCCTTCTGCTGCGCCGTGACCCGCTTCAGCCAGCCCTCCGCCCAGTCCGGCTTGGGACCGCACAGGACGGCTCCGGCGATTCGCGCGTCGGGGATCACGCGCTTGATGATCTCCGCGGTGCGGATGTCTATGTCGGCGGTCATCTCCGGCGTGTGGGTCTTGTTGCCGTCGGGTTCGTTCCACATGCCCCAATCGCGCACTTTGCCTTTATAGCGAGTGGCCATGGTTTCCACCCACTTATCCCACGCCGCCAGCGCCTCCTCGGAGGTGGGGAATCCGCCGGACAAGCCGCGTCCGCCGCCGCCGGGGTAAATCGGATTGCCGTAAGAAGTCTCCAGGAGGATTTCCAGCCCCCGGCCGCGGGCGTCTTCGATCACCCGGTCCAGCCAGCGGAAGTCGTAGCGTCCCTTCTCGCGCTCGGTCGTCGCCCAACCGCCCTGCAGCCGGATTTTGCGGATGCCAAGCGGCACCAGGTAATCCTTGTAGGAGTCGTAGTTCGCGAAGCCCCGATCGAGCGTCTCGCAGCCGATGGACCAATTCTGCCCGGCGATCTGGCCGACGCTGCGCGGGGTGATGGTGCCAATCCTCTTGAATCCGGGGTTCAGGGTGGTCTGCACGCGCGTCTCCGACGTGTCAATCACCTGCGCCGAAGCCGCGGCGAGACCCGCCGCCGCGGCCATTATCCAAAGGGTGCCGATTTTAATTAGTATGCCAGTTTTCATTAATAACACGTTATCCAGTAACAATTCCCCCTGCGCGAAGCAACGAGCAACCTGCGCTCTCGCCGCATTTTGGAATGACTTTCAGCTCCGCGCCCCTGCGGCGGTTCCTGTTGCTTGAACAGCCTGCGTCCTTCGGCGAGGCGATTCAAGCGCAAGGTCGGCGACCTGTTGACTGGCTCAAGGTGATGCCAACACCACCCGCGTGGGGGCCGTCCCTTCACGGGTGAGGCTCAGTTCAAGTTCGCGGGTCTGGCCGCCGCACCGCACCGCCACGTTGTATTTCCCGTAGAAACCGCGGAACCGGGCCTTCCCGTCCGCGTCTGTCTGGACCTGGGCGCGCGTTTTCCAGGTTTCGTTGATGAGCTGGTCGAGCACTCGATAAGCCGCTTTGGGCTGACACTGGGCGTCCAGCAGGCCGCCCATGGCCTCATTCTCACCTTTTACCGCGGTCCCGTCGCCCAGGTTCCACCAGGTGATGCCTGCCATCCGGGGCACGCTGAACCAGAGCCGGTAATGATCGCGGACCACAGCCGCCTGGAGTTCGTCTCCGCCCGGCCCAGCCGAGGGGAAGGTGATTTCCGTGATGAACAGCGGCAGCCCGAAGCGGCCGGCCTCTTCATACAGATCCAAGAGCTTCCGGGGGTCACAATCCTTGCCGGCGAGGTACTTGTCCAGTCCTTCACGGCGAAAGAAATGGTACTGGAAGCCGATTCCCCGGACGGCGGCGCCCTGGGCGAGCAGATTCCTGATTTGGGCCAGGTAACGATTTGTGTCGGCTGGGGGGAAGTTAAAGGAGGTGACCTCGTTGATCATCAGCGTGGTTTGGGCTGGGAACAGGGGCGCCACTTCCTTGAACGCCCAGGCGACGTATTCGCGCGCCGGACTGTAGAGCGGGTAATTGGTCTTGCAGACCAGCGATTCGTTTACCACGTCCCAGATGGGTATCCGGTCGGCGTAGCGGCGGCTGATCTCGCGAAAGCGCTGGCGGTAGAGCTCGCGCAACTCATTCGCATCCTGGGGCAGCCACGCTGGATTATAGGCGTGCCACAACAGCGGGTGACCCTTGAGCGTGATCCCGTGCTTCGCGGCAAAGGGGAGAAAGCGGTCGGGCGGCGGGCGGCGCCAGATGTCCCGCGCCGGGTCGGCATACCGCAGCTCGCCGCGCGCCGGCTCGGTGCCTTCCCAGTAGAACGGCACGGTGGCGAAATTGAACAGGCGCGCAAATGCCGATTCGTAGCGCTGCTCCAGGTCCTCCGGTTGCAACTGGCCCAACACGAAAGCATTGCAGCCGAACAGGAATTCGTGGCGGGTCTGGCGCGCCTCGACCCGCGCGCCCGGCACCGGCTTGCCGGCCGCATCCACGACCTCCAGCCGGCAATCGCCTTTGCGAAACTGCTCGATGTTGCGCTCGAGGCGTTGTTGGAGGCCGGGATCGTTCCACAGCTTGTGCCAGGATTCCGGCGCGGCCGCCTGGGCCGGGTGCAGGAACAGGATGGTCGCTGCCGTAGCCGGCCAAATCCAGGTTCCGGCAGTCATTGCGTGGCGGGGAGCCGCTGACTTGAGCGCTTTCACGGGCGAAGTTCTAACCAGCAAACCAAGGCGGCGCAAGTGGCAAGCCGGGGCCGGTGTCCTGACCGGTGTGTTGGGCTGGTGATGACTCGAGCATTCCAGCGACTCAGCCGGGCGCAGGGGCCAATAAATGCGCGAGCCGTGTTGCCCGTTCGGGCTGGCCGCCGTTGGGCTCGTTGCGGGGAACGGCCCCAGTCCCCGGCTCGCCGCTTCCGTCTTGTGTTGATGCGGGTCTGTTTGTTTAATGCGCGCCAGTGAAGCGGCAGCCCATCAAGCGTGTCCCTGTCCTGATCACGGCAGGAGTCATCATCCTGGTCAGTCTCGTGCGCTGGGGGAATTTTAACTTCCTGGAGAGCCTGGAGCGGATGACCTACGACCTGCGTGTCCGGGTCGCGCTCAAGCACGCCGCTCCGGCGGCAACCAATCTCGGATTCGTCTTTATTGATGATGCCAGCATTGCCTGTGTGCGCACCAACACGGCCCTGGGCTATAATTACGGCCTGTATTGGCCGCGGCAGGTTTACGGCCGGTTGGTCGAGGAACTTGCGGCACAGGGCGCGCGGGCGGTGGCCCTCGACATTGTTTTCCACGAATTGCGGCCGGATCACCCGCCGGTGCAGATGGCCGACGGCAGTCTGTGCGAATCCGATGAGTTCTTCGCGCTCCAAATGCGGCGGGCGAAGAATGTTATCCTGGCGGTGCCGGAGAATCTGGATTTACCGCCGCTGTTCCGGACCAATGCGGCGGCCTTGGGCGACATCTCGACGCGCAAGGACTACCCCGAAGGCATCTTGCGCCGCGCCCAGGCCTTTCGCGTCCGCCGGCAATGGCACTTCGCTTTTCAGCAAGTGGAAGCGGAGCCGGAATTCGGGGTGGATTTGCGCCGGGCACGCGTGGAGTCCGGACAAGTGGTCTTGCCTCGCCACGGCGCGGACGACATCAAGGTGCCGCTTGATGCGGAGGGCAATTTTGACCTGGCGGACTTCGGCGGAGACAAGCTCCCGGCCGGTGTGGCCCGCAAAGCGAAGCCGTTCACGGAGGAACGGCTTTGGCACATGGGCATTGTGCTGGCCGCCCGGGCGCTGGAGATTGATCTGGCCAAAGCCGAGGTGCGCCTCCAGGAAGGGCGGATTGTCTTGCGCGGCAGGAATGGCGTGGAACGGGTCATCCCGGTTGATGCCGACGGTTACTTCTATATTGACTGGTCGCTGCCGCCCAACCATCCGCAACTGACGCAGGCAAGCATGCAGAAAGTGCTGTGGCAGGATTGCCTGCGGCTGCGCCAACGAACCAACGAGCTGCAGGACCGTTGGAACGGCAAGCTGGTCGTGGTCGGCTCCAGCGCCACGGGCAATGATCTGACCGATCGCGGAGCCACCCCGCTAAAGCCGGACACCTTGCTGGTGAGCCAGTACTGGAACGTGGCAAACTCCATCCTCACCGGCCGGTTCATCCATCGGGTGCCCCCGACGGTCGAACTAGCGCTGATCGCCTTGCTGGGAATCGCGGCCGCGCTCGCGACCTGGAGGTTGCGCGTCCTGATCGCCTCGGGGTTGATTGCCCTGTTGGTCGCGCTTTATGTTTCGTTGGGATTCGTATTGTACGTCCGGACCCACTACTGGATCCCCTTGGTCCTGCCGGTAGGCGGCTCTTTGCTGATGACGCACGTCTGCCTGGTTACCTGGCGGGTGGTTTTCGAACAAGCCGAGCGCCGCCGGGTGAGGTCTATCTTTTCGAAGATTGTTTCGCCGAAAATCGTCAATGAATTGCTGTCTGCTGAAGCCTTCTCGCTGGGCGGTGCGCGGCGCGAGATTACAGTGTTCTTTGCGGATGTGCGTGGCTTTACCGAACTGACGGACACCAGCCAGGAGCACGTCGCCGAATTTGTGCGGAGCCACGAACTGGTGGGACGAGCTGCTGAGGACTGCTTCGACGAACAGGCCAAGGCAACGCTCAGCACGGTCAACCTTTACCTGGGGGTGGTGGCAGACACGGTGATAAAGCACGACGGCACGCTGGACAAGTTCATCGGCGACTGCGTGATGGCTTTTTGGGGGGCGCCAACGCCCAACTCAAAACACGCCCTGTTCTGCGTGCGGGCGGCAATCGAAGCGCAGCAAGCCATCTACCGGCTAAACCAGCAGCGCTTGGCTGAGAATAAAACGCGCCAAGCCGAGAATCCGGCCCGCATCGCTGCCGGCCTGCCGAGCAAACCTCTATTGCCCATTTTGCTCCTGGGCAGCGGAATCAACACCGGAATGGCTACCGTCGGATTAATGGGCTCTGCCACGGAGATGCAGAACTACACCATTTTTGGCCGAGAGGTCAATCTGGCCAGCCGGCTGGAGCACGCCTCAGGCCGGGGCCGCATTTTCATTGGCCAGACCACTTACCAACAGTTGCTGCGCGATGATCCCGCCCTGGCGGCTTCCTGTGTGGAAATGCCGCCCCATGATCTCAAGGGCTTTCGCACCCCAGTTAAGGTCTATGAAGTACCCTGGCGCCTGCCCGGCGCTCCGCCGCTCGAAGAGGAGTTTCCCCCTGGCAGGCTCTACTGATACAACCACCTTCGTTAGTTTGATCCAGTGTGGTGATTGTTGGTCCGTAGACCAGGGCTTTGATGGACGCATTGTTGAAGATATGGCAGTCCCTTCACAAATGAGATACGCGCGCCAGCCACGCTCGTGCCTGGTTCAGCGTATCTGCCACGGTAACAATAGCAGCCCGCTTTAGACTTCGGTCTTGTAGCCGTGGGCCTTGGCGCGCCACCCGGCCGCGAAGACAATGGCGCCAATGATACAAACGATGAACATCGCCGTGAGGCCGGCGTTCCAGCCGTAGGTTTGCACCAACTTGCCCAGGCCCCAGCCGGAAAGCAGCGTGCTGGAATAGGAGAACAAGCCGGTAAGCCCGATTGCCGTCGCCGCAGCGCGTTTGGTCGCCAGATTAGCTGCGGCGATGCCCACCAGGCTCTGCGGCCCATAGAGGAAGAAGCCGGTGACGCACAGGAGCGCCGCGTTGAGCGGAACGGATTGCCCCGCACACTTCCAGAACAACAGCACCGAGACGCCCGTGCAAGCCATGTAAAGGAAGCAGACGCGGATGCATCGCCCGCCCCAGAATCGGTCGGCCATCCACCCGGCAATGATGGCCCCCATCATCCCGGAGATTTCAAAGGCCGCCACCAGCCAGCCGGCATGGGTGAGCTTGATTCCCCGGGTCTCGGTCAGCAACGTGGGGCCCCAGTCCAACAGGGCATAACGAACGGTATAGACGAAGAAATTGCCCACGCTGACCAGCCAAATGTAAGGATTGGCAAACACCAGGCGGGCGGTCATGGATTTCACCGTCTCGGCGTCGCCGGCGGCCAGCTTTGTCTCCGTGCCCGCCACTTCCGGCAAGCCGACCGAGGGCGGCGTATCGGGCAGGGTGAAGAACAGTCCCACGCAGACCAGGGCCGCCAACAGGGCGGGCACGAAGAAACACAGCCGCCAGTTAATGACCGCCAGGTAACCGCACACAACCACCGCCAAACCCGCACCGATGTTCGTGGAAGCGTTCCAGATGCTCATCTTGGTGGCCAGTTCCTTCGGCGAGAACCAGTGCGTCATCAGCCGGGCGCATGGAGGAAATCCCATCCCCTGGAACCAGCCGTTGAGCATCCAGAACACGCCCAGGGCCGCAAACCCCGCGCTGCTGCCGAAGAGAACATTCAACACGGCCGACATCAGCAGCCCGGCAACCAGGAACGTGCGCGCATTGCAGCGGTCGGCGAAGAAGCCGTTGGCGAATTTCGACACCCCGTAGAGCAGGCCGTGCATTGTGAGGAAAAGCCCAAAGTCGGTTTTCGTAATGCCCAGCCCGCCTTCCGCTACCGACCGCGACATCATCGGCATAGCGATGCCGAGGTTCTTCCGCACCATGTAGAATGTGGCATAGCCGACGATGGAGGCGATCAGGACTCGTTTGCGCCAGCGGCCATACTGGGTTTGGATGACGGCCGGATCATCCGCCAGCACCGACAGGCTCGGCGCCGGCTCGAATATACGCAGCAGGAAGGGAAAGCGCCGCGCTGCGGACGCCGGGGTGGCCGTCTCGGGCGGAGGCGGAAATGTTGGTGCTAGCGCCACGTTAATTCCTTTGGTTTGCAGATGCGCATTTGATTTGAAAGCGGGGATGTGGGGTAACGAAGCGCGTTCAGCGCTTCCGGGAAGCACGATTCACGGTTCTCAGTTCGGAACTCATCTGCCACACATATTGAGGAATAGCGCGGGGGTGTCAACAGGGTTAGCGAGGCGCCAGCGGTTCTCGGCCGCATCTCACTTTCCTGCAAGGGGAGGGGCGGGGCGCCGACATTCTGGTCGGCCTTCGGGTCAACTCCGGGCCGGGCCG
>CAZDOO010000106.1:0-13947 GCA_964507045.1 uncultured Verrucomicrobiota bacterium
GCAGTGTCAACCAGTTTCAGGCTTAAATCTCTCTCACGATATGGTCGCTAGCACATTCACCATCACGCCTGGATCTGATCCGCAGCAGTTCTACCGGATCAAGAGCGAATAGCACGGTTCCCAGGACGAAGCCCAATTCACGGGGCCGGGTCGCAAGACCCGGCCCTTTCCTTTGTCCTGCAGCCCACTCATTTAACTATCGCCCTCCTCTGCCACCCGCCGATATATTCTTCACTGTGATTGATACCGAACAGAAGTTGGAAGCTTACCTCCCCGTGTTGCGGGCAGCCGAATGGGTGGCTGTGGACACTGAAGCCGACAGCTTGCACGCCTACCCGGAAAAGGTCTGTCTGATCCAGATCACCACTCTCTCCGGCGACCGCTTGGTGGACCCTCTTGCCGGGGTCAACCTCGATCCGCTCCTGGACGCTTTGTCCGGGCATGAGATCATCATGCACGGCGCGGACTACGACCTGCGCCTGCTGCGCAAGCACCACGAATTCGTGCCCAGCGCCATCTTCGACACGATGCTGGCCGCGCGCTTGCTGGGCTTGCGCCAGTTCGGACTCAGCCACCTGGTCGAAACCCACCTCGCCGTCAAGCTGGAGAAGGGGCCGCAGAAGGCCAACTGGGCCATTCGGCCGCTTACGGAGCGGATGGAGCGTTACGCCCGGAATGATACCCGCTACCTCAAGCCGCTCTCCGACCGCCTCCGGTCCGAACTGGAGGCGAAAGGGCGGCTGGCTTGGCACCAGGAAGCCTGCGCGCGGCTCATCCAGGACTCCACAACGCAGGAACCGGCCGACCTGGACTCGATCTGGCGCGTCAAAGGCAGTCACTCGCTGGAACGGCCCAGCCTGGCCATCTTGCGCGAGTTATGGCAATGGCGGGAGCGGGAAGCTCTCGCCGCCAACCGCCCCCCCTTCTTCGTGCTGAGTCATGAGGCATTGGTCCAGATCGCCGCCGCCGCCGTAGCGGCCCAGCCGATAGAACCCTTCCTGCCCAGGCACATCTCGGATCGCCGCCGGGGCACCCTGATGAAAGCGGTCACGCGGGGAGTGCAGCTTTCCCCCGAGCATCATCCCCACATCCCCCGCCGCGTCACCCACCGGCCCAGCGAGGGTGAAAAGCGCCGGTATGGCGAGATTCAGAAGCGGCGCGACGCCCGCGCCGCGCATCTCGGCATTGACCCCACCCTGATTGCCAGCCGCGCCATGCTCTCCAGCCTGGCCCGCGACTGGGACCGGCACGCCGGCGAGCTGATGAGCTGGCAGCGTGAGTTGCTGAAGGCGTAGCGGTAGAGGAGTGTTGGAGCGGTGGAGTCCTGCAGTCCCGACCGGTTCCGGGATTTCCTCACCTCCGCAGTGCTTTACTCCTTATCCCAACAATCCATCACTCCACCCCCCTGCTCTACCTCACCACCTCGAACGCAAACCCCTTCAGATACTCCGTCTCGGGAATCATCGGAATGATGGGGTGGTCGGGCGATTGCGAGTAGGTGGCAATGCGCCGCAGAATCCGGCGGGCATCGAACGCCGCGGACAGGACCGTGTCCTGGAACAGGCCGGCATCCACGTGGTGTGAGCAGCAAAAGGTCGCAAGGGTGCCGCCGCGGCGCAGGAGCTTGAGCGCGCGCAGGTGAATCTCCTTGTAACCGCGCAGGGCATCGGGCACGGAGGCGCGGTTGCGGGTGAAGGAGGGCGGGTCGAGCACGATCAAATCCCAACGCGGCACCGCCATCTCGTGGGGCTGGGTGGCGGTCTGGGCCTTGAGCCAGTCGAAGACGTTAACCGCTTCAAACGAGCACTGCTCCGCCAGACCGTTGGCCGCCGCATTGCGCGTGGCGGCGGAAATCACTTCCGCGCTCTGGTCGAGCAGGTGCGCGTGCGCCGCCCCCGCGCGGGCTGCGTGCAGGCCGAAGCCGCCGAGGAAGCTGAAGCAATCCAGCATCTGCGCGCCTTTGGCCAGCTCGGCCACGCGCTGGTAATTCACCTGCTGGTCCAGATACAAACCCGTCTTGTGGCCGCCGACCACGTCCACCTCGAAGCGCAGGCCATTCAGCTTGATCCGCACCGGGCCTTCAAGCGTCCCCGCCAGCACCCCGTTCGCCTCCGCCAAGCCCTCAAACTTCCGCGACGCAGCCTCGCTGCGTTCCACGATGGCTCGCGGCGAAAAGATCGCCTGCAGCGCCGCCACAATCATCGGCTTCCGCTGGTCCATGCCCAGCGCAGACACTTGCACGGCCAGCACGTCCTCGTACTTGTCTACGATCAAGCCGCTGAGGAAATCGCTTTCGGCGTTCACGACGCGGAACGAGGTGGCCGCGGGCATATGCCGCTGCCGAACCGCCAAAGCCGCGCGGATACGCTCCGCGAAGAAGTCCTGGTTGACCTCAACCCGCTCCGGCGAGAGAACGCGGACGTTGATCTTTGACCTCGAATTGTAGAAGCCCGTCCCCAGGAACCGCTGGCGATGGTCTTTGACCTGCACGAGTTCGCCGTCCGCGGCGGGCTGCGTGAGCCGGAGCACGGAACCGTGATAGATCCACGGATGGCCGGCCAGGATCCGGTCGGCTTCACCTGGTTTCAGGAGGACAGTCGGCAAGGTTTGCATACGCTAACTGTCTCTGCTACAACGCCCGCAATGCAAGCTGTTATTGACTACCTGAAGCGGAACCAGTCACGCGCCGTTGACGAACTCTGCGATTACGTGCGGTTCCCCAGCGTGTCCGCGCAGCCCCAACATCGCCCGGACTTGCGCGCCTGCGCCGAGTGGGTCGTGAAGCATTGCCGGACAATCGGCCTGCAGGCCCGGCTCTGTCCCACCGCGGGCAACCCGATTGTGGTCGCGCGGACACCGCGGGCAAAGGCGCCGCGCTCGCGCCGCCCGCATTTCGTCGTTTACGGACATTACGATGTGCAGCCGCCCGAGCCGCTGGACCTGTGGACCTCGCCGCCCTTCAAGCCGCGCATCGCCCACGGCGCGCTCTACGGCCGCGGCGCGAGCGACAACAAGGGCCAGAACCTGGCGCACCTCAAGGCGGTGGAGGCCTACCTCAAGACCGGAACTCCCCTGCCCTGCGACATCACTTTCGTCCTCGAAGGCGAGGAGGAGGTCGGCAGCAGCAGCCTGGCGTCCTTTCTGCGGCAGCACCGGGCGGAGCTGGCCTGTGATGCCATCGTCATCTCGGACACCGGGATGCCTTCGCCGAAGCATCCCGCGCTGACCTACGCGCTGCGCGGAATTGCCGGCTTCCAGGTAACTCTGCACGGTCCGGCGCGCGACTTGCACTCGGGCATTTTCGGCGGCTCGGTGGACAATCCGGCCATGGCCCTGTGCCAACTGCTGGGCAAACTGCGCGACCAGCGGGGCCGAGTAACGGTGCCCGGCTTCTACGACGGGGTTCAATTATTGTCCGCTTACGAGCGCAAACAGTTCGCCCGCGTGCCCTTCAGCTCCCGCGACTACAGGAAGCTCCTTGGCGTGCCGAAGCTCTTCGGCGAGCACGGCTTCACCGCGCGTGAACAGTGTTCGGCCCGGCCGACGTTCGAGATCAATGGCCTCACCAGCGGTTACCAGGGCGAGGGCAGCAAAACGATCGTGCCGGCTTGGGCGCGCGCCAAGATTACCGTGCGGCTGGTGCCGGATCAGAATCCGGCTCACGTCGCCGCGTGCATCCGGCGGCACCTGCGGAAGCTGTGCCCGCCCACCGTGCGACTGGAAATCAAGTCCGGCCACGGCGCGGAGCCCTACCTCGTTTCCCCCACCGGCCCGCAGGCCCGGGCGGCCCTGCGCGCACTCCGGTCGGCCTTCGGCTGCGAGCCGGTGCTGGTGCGGGAAGGCGGCTCGATCCCAATCGTCAACGACTTCAAGAAGATTCTCCGCGCCGACGCCCTTCTGCTCGGCCTGGCGCTGCCGGACGACAATGCGCATTCCCCCAACGAGAAGTTCGACCTGGGCTGCTTCGCCAACGGGCAGGTGATGAGCGCGTGTCTCTGGCAGGAGCTGAGCCGCGTATGAGACGCTATGCGTGAAGCGTGAATCGGCGTCTTACGCCGCCGCCCACGAGTCCAGCTCGGCGGTTAGCCGCTCCACCGGCAGCCCCACAACATTCGTGTACGAGCCCGCAATCTTCCTCACAATCAGATCCCCTTCCTCCTGAATGGCGTAGGCGCCGGCTTTGTCCAGCGGGTTCACCCGGCTGAGGTATCGCCGGATTGCGGCATCGCTCAGGGAACGGAACGAAACAACGGTGGTTTCAGCAAAAATCGCCTGGCGGTGTCCGCGCAAGTGCAGCAGGCAAATACCCGTCACCACCTGGTGCGCGCGGCCTTGCAGCCGTCTTAACATCTCAAAGGCCTCTTCCAGCGTCGCCGGCTTGCCGAAGAGCTCCGTGCCGAGCGAAACCAGGGTGTCTGCCCCCAGCACCAGCGCGTCGGGAACCTTCTTGGCCACAAAGCGCGCTTTGCGGTAGGCATTGATTTGGCACAGCTCACGCGCTGTCAACTGCTCGTGATGGATTTCCGGCACATTCGCGGGCAGCACCTGGAACTCGATCCCCAAGCCGCGCAGCAGCTCTGCCCGCCGCGGCGAGGCGGAAGCCAGCATCAGGGGCGGCAGTTTTCGCAGCGCGCCTGGCACAGTCCGTTCCACGGCTTTAAGGCGGATTGGCGGCCAGCCAGAAGCGAATGGCGCTTGCCTGCGCATGACGCGGCTCAAGCTCCAGCACCTTTAGATAATGCTGGCGCGCCTTGGCCGGCTGGTTCATCTGCTGCGCGTAAAGATTGCCCAGCGCCAGGTGAGCGCGGGTTTCATTCGGAAACCTGGCGACGACTCGCTCCAGTTCGTTCACAGCGTCGGCCATGCAGTTTGCCCGCTTCAGCACCAGGGCAAAGTTGTAACGCGCATCGAGCGATGCCGGCTGGATGGCCAGGGCGGCCTCGTAGGCGGTCAGTGACAGCGCCAGGTTGCCGGCCTCGGCGGCGGCCAGCCCGAGATTATACTGCGCCTCAAACAGGCTCGGATCTTCTTGCACCGCCAAACGATACGCCTGTATGGCTTCCGGCAGCCGGCGCGCCTGCTGCGCCCGCACGCCCTGCGCGAAGGCGCGCTCCGCTTCGGCGCGATTCCCGGCGGCGGGGCGGCTGGCGGGCTTATAGGCGTAGCGCGCGGGCGGGCCTTGCGGCTCGTTCAAGGAGAGGCCCGCGGGCGGGGCAACCGTGGCGGTAACCGTCCCCGCTGAGCCAGGTTCAGCTCCTGCCGGCGCCGGTCCCAGCGGCGTCGGCCGCTGGGACGTCGTTTCCCCTTTGCGAAAGAGGTTAACCGGGTTGACGCGTTGGAAGAAACCACGCTTGCTGGCTTTGGGCTCCGCAGCCATGGCAGGCACTGATGAAGTGCTAATCACAGGCGCGGCGGCTGAACCCGGAGCCGGGGCTGGGGCGATGGCAACCTCCTGTCCTGGTTTCAGCACGGGCGGCGGCGCCAGCTTCACTTCAACATTCGTTCGCGGAACCGCGACAACAGTCGGAGCCGGCCTTGGCACGTTGGTCGTGACAGGCTTCGGACTACTAACCGCCGGCGCTTTGGGCACGACCGGCGCCGGTTCCGGTCTTGGCGCGCTGGCAACCCGCAGAGCGTTGGTCAGTGGGCTGGCTTGCAAGGCAACCTGCGGCGCCGCATTCGTGGACGCAGGCCGCCGGGGCGGATTAACCTCCTGTTGGAGCTGCCGCACCGTCGCCAGCAGCGCGTCGGCATTGGCGGGCGGCGGTTTCAAAGCGAGGTATTCCTGATACTTCTGCAACGCCAGCGGGCGATCTTTCAAATACTGGTGCGCGACAATCGCCAGATTCAGCAGCGCAGGACGGTAATCCGGCTGCTGCTTTAGCGCATTCTCGAAACACCGTGCCGCGTCGCCCGCCCGTCCGCGCCCAAGCCAGACCAAGCCCAGTGCATTCAGCGCTTCCGGGTTCTGCGGGCTCAGCCGGAGCGCGTCGTTGAAACTCTTCTCTGCGGCACCGAATTCGCGGGCGCGGAGCTGTGTGGCGCCCAGTTTCAAGAACCCCTGCGCCGCGTTTGGCCGGCGCAACGTGTAGGCCATGAATTCGCTCTTAGCCGCTTCAAGCCGGTTTTGCGACAGGCAGAGGCAGCCCAGATTAAAGTGTGCCTCGCTCAAATCGGGGTTGAGCGCCAACGCCCGTCGGTAGGCTGTCTCGGCCTCGACCACGTCGCCGACGTGATGGCAGGCCAGGCCGAGGTCATTCCACGCCTGGGCGTTGGTACCGCCAAGCAATGCCGTCGCTGCTCGCAGCTTCTCGACCGCCTGCGGGTATTTCTCCTGTTCCATCAGGCGCCGGCCCTCGATCAAGGCGCGCGGGCCCGACGGAGTGCAGCCGGCAAGCAGCGCCAGCACCCAAATGGACAAGGCCAGGCGGCCCAAACCAAAGCCGCCGTCTCCTGGCCTGTTCACCAGCTCGCATCCAGCCCCGTTTTTGATGGTCAGCATCGGCGAGGGTGGTAACATCCGCGCCTTGAAGTGTCAAGCAACGCACCACTTGTAGGCCGCCAGTTCTTTGGGCCTGCTGGCCTCGCACGCCGGGTTTCCGGTCGCCGGCTCGCAGGGCTTTTCGTCTGGCTGGCCGTTTTCTGCGCTCTGGCGGCACCGGCGGCCGATCCGCTCTCGACCCGCGGCATCACCCCGCGCGCTTATGTCGTCACCACGCAGGATGCCAGCGCTACCGATTCCTTCCGGCCGCGCCTGGACCGGGTCCGGCTGATGGTCAATCGCGCCATGACAAACCTGACCCGTCAGGTCACCGTCCCGGATGCCTGGCGCAGCTTGGTTTCGACCCAGGACGTCGTTGGCATCAAAGTGTTCTCGGCCCCCGGCCCAAACAGCGGCACTCGCCCGCCGGTGGTGGCGGCCGTGGTTGAAGGGTTGCTCGCCGCGGGTCTGCCCCCCAGGCACATCATTGTGTGGGACCGGCAAATCACCGACCTGCGGCTCGCCGGCTTCGCTGAACTGGCGGAACAGTATGGCATCCGCCTTGCCGGAAGCGCGCAAGCGGGCTGGGATGCGAATGTCTTCTACCATCCCGACAGCCCAATCCTCGGCAACCTGGTCTGGGGCGACCTCGAATTCGGCAAGAAAGACGCTGGCGTCGGACGCAAATCCTTTGTTTCCACGCTGCTCAGCCGCGAGATCACGAAGCTCATTAACGTGACACCGCTGCTTAACCACAACCAGGCGGGTGTTACAGGCCACCTTTACAGCCTGGCGACCGGCAGCGTGGACAACCTGGTTCGCTTTGAGTCCAGCCCCGATACCTTGGCCACGGCTGTTCCCGAGATCTACAGTTTGCCGCCCCTTGGCGACCACGTTGTGCTCAACATCACCGACGCCCTGATTTGCCAGTACGAAGGCGGCGAGCGAAGCCTGCTCCACTACTCTGTCGTGTTGAACCAGCTGCGCTTCAGTCGCGACCCGGTGGCGCTCGACGTGCTGTCCATCCAGGAACTTGACCGCCAACGCCAAGCCGCCCTCGCCACCACCGTGAAAGCCAACCTCACGCTTTACAGCAACGCCGCCCTGCTCCAGCTCGGCGTGGACGACCTGCGACGAATCCAGGTGGATACCATCCGCTAACCGGCGCATTCAAGGGAGGCTGGCGAGCAGATACTTCCCCGCATTATTCAGGTCACAGCTCAGCCGCTCTAATTCGTCAGCGAGCGGCGCGACCACAGCGGACGGAATGGCTTGTGCGATTCGGCCGCCGATCTCCAGCGCGCTTGCACTGGCAACCAATGCGTCTCGCTCCGGCGCGGGCGGCCTCGCCGGGCCGCGCACGCAATACCATGCCAGCAGTAAAGCCACCACCGCGACCGCCGGCACAGCCAGCCATCGCAGCAAGGCCGGTCCGTACCAAGCCGCTGCCGGCCGCTCACCCCTCTCCACCGCGCGCATAATCAAGCGGTGAAGCGAAGCCGGGGCTCGCGGTCTCGGCGCAGTCGCGCGCAAGGCGTGATCCACCACCGCGAGCCGTTGCGCAAAGTCCCGCAGTTCCTCCGAGCTACCGATCCTCTCCCGCAATGGCCCTGGCAGCTTTGGTCCGCCATCCAGCACTCCGGAGATTCTCATTTTTGCCAGCCATGACTTCATATCGCTCCCTTCCTGGCGCATTGCGCCTGCGGACTCACCACCGTCGCGGACAATCCTGCCGCGCAGCCCTCGCGAAGCCCGCCCCTCTCTCTTTCGTAAGGCGAGATTCCGGCTTGCCGCTCCGGCAAGGCATGCGGGACGGCGATCTTCGCCACCGCCGCAGGCATTTCTGCCGCCTTGAGTTCGCGTCCAAGCGCCGTGCGGGCACGAAACAGCAGCACCTTAACGTGTGTCTGCGTCTTGCGGAGCACCTGCGCGATTCCCGCCACACTTAGCTCCTCGACGTATCGCAGCCACAATGATTGGAACTGCGTTTCCGGCAGGCAGCGGCGCGCCAATTCCCACAAACCCCGCCGCTCCTCCTGCCTGGCCAGCAACTCTGCCGGATCATTGTCGTCCGGACCCTCCGGCATCAATGCAGCCGCAGCGGATAGCGCGGCGCGGTGGCGATCAATGCACTTCCGGCGTGCAATGGTAAAGAGCCAGGGCGCAAAGCCGCGCCGACAATCAAAACGGTCTATGGCCTGGAACGCACGAACGAACGTGTCCTGAGTCACCTCCCGGGCATCCGCGCTCTTGCCGCACCAGTGGGCCACGAACCCATACACACGGTCTTCGTAGCGATGGACCAACTCCTCAAAGGCCGCCATCGAACCCGCCTGGCTCTGCCGGGCCAATTCCTCGTCCGAGCATGTCTGGAAATCAGAGGCCACTCAGCCTTTCTAGCACTGCCGGTTTGACACTGCAAACTAACGGCGCACGCCGCTGCCGATGCCGTCGCCAGGGGTCTCCAGGCAACGGGCTATTCCTTGGCCGCCTTCTTCTGCGCCTTGCGGGCCGCGTCCGCCTTCATCAGCTCGATGGCATCGGCAGCCGCAACGGCCAGCGTGGCCGTCACCGCTATTCCGTCCTGTTTGAGCGCGATCGCCTCGGCCAGCTTCACCGAGCCAGGATTGTCCTTCTGGAGCTTCATCAACGCTAGCAATCCCTGCCCCACCGACACCATTTGCTTGGCCACGTCATCATCGTTGGCCTCCAGATTCAACACCGCCAGCACCTTTCCCTGCGCCTCGCCGACTTCCAACCGCACCGCCTTTGCCAGCCGCAGAAGGGCTGTCTTGGAATCCCCTTCCGGCAGGTCCAGCTTGCGGACGGCGACCTGGATGAAGTCGTTGCGACCGCCGGCGCCAAGTTGCGGGAACTGCCCGCTGGTGGCGAGGTTCGCTGTCGCGTGGTCCAGCACGTCCAGCGCCTGCGCCACCCTCGGTTCCTGCTGGGCAAAGACCACAACCCGCCCGCCATGGATTGCCGCATAGACGCGCCGTTGGACCCCCTGCCGGCTCTTCTGCTTCTCATCAATCCAGTTGTGAATCACGTGCTGCCGGTAAATCGTGCTCTGGTAATCCTTCGCCGCCTTGGCCAGTGTGACCAGTCGGTCCGCGTCGAAATCCGCATAGACCAGCAGCACCCCATCCTCCGGCACCTTGCCCGTGCTGTAGAGCGTCACCCCGCGCAGTTGCTTGCGCGGATCGAAGTTGAAGATGGTCTGGAGGGCGGCGAATTTGGCCTGCGCCTCCGGCTTCTCCATTTCCGCCAGCAGGTACTGGCCAATCGCCGTCGGACGCAGGTTGTCGCAGTCCACATGCAGTACCCACGCCGGCTCGGCCGGCACATCGGCCCGCTGGAGCGGCGCGGCCAGCACCGGGAACACGGCCCCCGCCAAGCCGCAAAGACAAATGGCTGTTCTCACAAAGTTGGCATTCATAGTCATCATTGGCTCTTACAGTTTTGCTATCTGTTTACCGCAAGGCAACCTGGCACCTCGCTTCTATGGAGCATACGCAAGCCCCCTGTTGCGGGTTACATAATTCCGACACATAATTCCTGGCACCTGATACCCGCACCGGCCCGGAACCGGGCCGTCGGCGGGCAAAGCGACCTACCCGCCACGGTACCCCGGGAGCAACTGCTTGCCACGCTTCATCATTCTTATACTTGCAATTATCACACTGTATGGTAGAAGTAATCAGTCACCCTTGCACCAGCTCGCGGATTATGTCCGCGCGGGCTGGGTGCAGCATTGGTGCCGTTGGCAGGCAGCAATGAGGAGGATGGACTATGAGTAGCGTGTCAGAAAAGCAACGGTGGCGAGTGTTCTCGATCAATCATCGCCGCCCCCGGCGGCAGGGCGTTGGCCAAAAGCTCTGTCATTCTCTCTAGAGTTGCATGCCCAGCGCGATCTTCATGAGCGATCGGAGCGAGGCTGAACGGGCGGTCCAGGAGAGCGAGCAGAGGTATAAACGCCTGCTCACCTCAGTTACTGACTATGTTTACTCGGTTACCGTTGACCAGGGCCGACCGGCAGCGACGGTGCACGGCCCGGGTTGCGAGGCTGTCACCGGCTATAAGTCCAGCGAGTTCGACTCCGACGCGTTTCTGTGGTACCGAATGGTATACGATGAAGATCGTCCCGCCGTGACGGCGCAAGCCGAGCGGGTCCTGAGGGGCGAGACCCCTTTCCCGCTGGAGCATCGCATCATCCACAAAGATGGCAGTTTGCGCTGGATCAGAAACACGCCGGTGCCCCACCGGGACGACCAGGGACGGCTCCGGGCGTACGACGGCCTGGTTTCCGACGTCACCGAACGCAAGCAGGCCGAACTCGCCCTGCGCCAAAGCCAGGAACGCCTGGCCCTGGTCATCCAGGGCAGCAGCGACGGCATCTGGGATTGGGATCTCACAACCAACCAGGTTTACTTCTCAACCCGCTGGAAGAATATGCTCGGCTACGCTGACCACGAGGTGGAAGACCACTTCTCCGCCTGGGAGCGATTGTTGCACCCGGACGACCGGGAGCGTGCGCTAGCCTGCATTCAGGATTACCTCACCGGCCGGTCTTCAGCCTACGAGTTGGAGCACCGCCTCCGCCACAAGGACGGCAGCTATCGCTGGATACTGGCGCGCGGAGTGGCGTTGCGAGATACAACGGGCAAACCCGTCCGCATGGCTGGCTCCCACGTGGACCTCACCGCGCACAAGGAGACCGAACAACGGCTGCAACAGGCCTATTCAGAGCTGTCCCTGAACGAGGCCGCGTTGAAATCCGCCCTGCAAAAGCTCCAAGCCGCCAACCAGGAACTACGGCAGACCCAGTTGCAGTTGATTCAGGCCGCCAAGCTGGAGTCGGTGGGGACCCTGGCGGCCGGTGTGGCCCACGAAGTCAAGAATCCCTTGCAGACAATTCTGATGGGGCTGGACTATCTAACCAACCTTTTGGCCGGGGACAGCGGCGACACCCGGATGGTTCTCAGCGATATGCGGGACGCAGTGATACGGGCCAATACCATTATCCGCGAGCTGCTCCAACTGTCCGCGGCAACGGATTTTGAACCGAAGCCGGAGGACCTGAACGCGCTGGTGGAACGCTCGCTGTGGCTGATCAACAGCGAGATTGTGGCCTCGCAGATCACCGTCGTGCGCAAGCTGGGCGTTGACTTGCCGCGCGTGCTGCTGGATCACAACAAGATGGAACAGGTCTTCATCAACCTCTTCATCAACGCCCTCCAGGCCATGTCCCAGGGCGGCCGGCTCGCCATCACCACCCGCCATTGCCGGTTTGGCGCAGATCTCAAGCTGAGCGGGCCCGCCTTCTCCCAGTTCCAAGCCGGCGACCCGGTGGTCATCGTGGAGTTACAGGACAACGGCAAAGGCATAGCCGAAGACCATTTGCCCAGAATCTTCGACCCCTTCTTCACAACCAAGCCCACCGGCGTCGGCACTGGCCTCGGCCTGTCGGTGGTAAAGAAGATAATGGACCTTCACAATGGGGCCATTGACATCCGCAACCAACCGTCCGGAGGAGTGATGGTGACTCTGCTGCTCCGGGCCGACCCGGGCCACAAGGCATGAACCAAAACAAGACAACCCTGCCGGAGGTTCGGCGGCAATCCTGCATGCGCCGGCCGCTTCGGCTCAACCTGAATACCACAAGATGAATGATGAAAAGAAACGCATCCTGGTAGTGGACGACGAGACCAGTATCACGCGGCTGCTTAAACTCAACCTCGAACAGACCGGCGATTACCTGGTCAGGACGGAAAACAGCTCCCTGGCGGCCCTGGCTAGTGCGGAGGAGTTTCGCCCCGACCTCGTCTTCCTGGACGTGATGATGCCAGACCTGGACGGCGGGGACCTGGCCGGCCGGCTTCGGGCCAATCCGAGCTCCAAAGACGTGCCGATCGTGTTCCTGACCGCCACCGTCACCCGGGAAGAAGTGCGCGCGCGTCACGGCTTGGTCGGCGGCCTGCCCTTCCTGGCAAAACCAGTCAACCTGCACGAAGTGCTCGGCTGCCTGGAACGGCACCTCGGCCCACCACGCGCCACGGCGACCCCCAACCGCTGACAGCATGTGGCACCGGCGCCACGCTGGACGATGATTTTGGAAGGGCTGTAAGCCGAATTCTGTCTGCGCTCTTGCGAGCGGAGAGAATCATTTGTCTCAGCAGCCAAGACCCGGAACCCGTTCCGCTGTTCGGAACCTGGAGCGGGCCGCTCCGGGGTCCCCTATTTGGCCTTGCACCCGATGGGGTTTTCCGTGCCTCCGCGCTTACGCTTGGAGCGGTGGGCTCTTACCCCACCTTTTCACCCTTGCCCCGGCCCTGTTGCCAAGGTCGTGGCGGTTTGATTTTCTGTGGCACTGTCCGTCGGGACGCCTCGCAGCGTCACCTCCCGCGTGTATCTCGCCGCAGTCCTTCTTGCGTCGGCCCCGGCCAGTTACGCGGCATCGCGCCCTTTGGTGTTCGGACTTTCCTCCTCCCCCGAATTGCTTCGGGGAAAGCGATTCTCCGCCCTTCCAAAATCAAGGGGAATATACCATCACCCGGCGCTATGACAAGCTGCCTCGGTCATCCGGTTTTCTGCCTTCGGTCTTGCGTTCACTCCGTCACCGCCAAATCCATGTCCCGGGTGTAGTAGAGGATGCGGCCGCAATTGCTACACGACACCAGCTCCTTCTCGGCCTGGCATGTGACCAGCAGTTGGGGCGGCAGCTTCATGTGGCACCCGCCACAGACCCCGTGTTGCACCCCCACGACCACATTCTCCCCCTTGCTCCTGACCAGCCGCTCATAGCGGGCGCGCGCGTTCTCATCCACGGCGGCGGCCAGAGCCTCGCGGTTGGCTTGCAACTCGGCCAATTCCTTCTTCAAGTTCTCTTCGCGCGCGTCGAGTTGCGCCACCTGCTCCGCCACAAGCTTGCGGGTGTCATTCGCGACCTGGGTGGCTCGCCCGATCTCCTTCTGCGCGGCTTCTGTCTGTTCCATCAGTTCAATTTCCTGGTCCTCAATCTTGAAGATGGCGGCCTTGCAGGTCTCGATCTCGTGGGTCAAGGCGCGGTACTCCTCATTCTTCCGGGTCTGCAACTGCTGGTTTGCATACCGCGTAATCATTTGCTTCTTAACATCAACCTCCAGCTCCAGATCTTTGCGCGTGGACTCGATCTGCTTAATTCGCAGCTTCGCATTCTCCAGCGCCGCCTGGGCGTTGGCCGCCTTGGCCTTGAGAGCCTGCCGCTCCGGATCAATCCGCGCCAGTTCGCCCTGCTCCCGGCCAATCTTCCGGTCGCGGTCCTGAAGGATCAGGAGTCTTTCAATCATCTCAAGCATGTTCGCAAGTCACTCAGCCACAGGGTATCCGCCAGACCGATTCAAGTCAACGCATGGTATTCTCCAGGGTATTTGCCGGGTGTGATTAAAAGTGGTGAGTCAGTTCCAGAGGGTGAGCCACTGACCGTT
>CAZDOO010000107.1:0-13893 GCA_964507045.1 uncultured Verrucomicrobiota bacterium
AATCTCATTTTTGAGAATTTCTGCTTCTTCTTCACCCACTTCTAATCACACCCCTGCCCCGCCAGACTATTCCTTCTCGTCCGCGCTCAGCCGCCGGTACATGGTGGCCACGCTCATACCGAGCTGCAGGGCGGCCTGTTCCTTGTTGCCGCCACATTGCAGGATCACGCGGTTGAGATAGGCCAGCTCCTGCTGCCGCAGGTAGGCTTTCATCGGTACCAGGGGCGCGTCCGCGCCGGGTCCCGCAGCCGGGGTGGCCTCGGGAGCCCCGCCGGGATGAAGCGGATACAGGGCGGATTGCGGCACCGCCGGCAGGGTCGCGGCGGTTTGCGCATCCGGCGCCGGACTGGCGGTCTTGACGCTGGCCAGCAGGCTGGGCGGCAAGTCTGCGGCCTGGATGATGCCGCCCTCGCACAAGGCTACCGCCCGCTCGATGGCGTTTTCGAGCTCCCGCACGTTCCCCGGCCAATCGTAAGCGCACAGGACTTCCATCGCCTGGCGGGTGACCTGCACCAGCCGGCTCGTGCCCGGGTTCATTTTGCCGCGGAGAAAATGCGCCACCAGCAGCGGAATGTCCTCCCGCCGCTCCCGCAGGCTCGGCAGCGGGATGGCGATGACATTGAGCCGGTAATACAGGTCTTCGCGGAAGCCTCCCTCCTTGATCCGCTTCTCCAGCGGCTCATTTGAAGCGGCGACTACGCGCACATTGACGTAAATCGGCGTGTTCTCGCCCACGCGCCGGACCTCGCGCTCCTGTAACACCCGCAGTAGCCGGCTTTGCAGCATCGCCGACATCGAGCCCACCTCATCCAGGAAAATCGTGCCGCCGTCCGCTTCCTCGAAAAGCCCTTTCTTGTCGCTGATCGCCCCCGTGAACGACCCGCGGCGATGGCCAAACAGCTCCGATTCGAGCAGGTTTTCCGGCAGCGCGCTGCAATTGACCGGCACGAACGGCGCGAACTGCCGCCGGCTGTTGTAATGCAGGGCGCGGGCGACCAGTTCCTTGCCCGTGCCGCTCTCGCCCAGCACCAGAATCGTGCTGTCGGTGTTCGCGACCCGCTCGATCATCTTGAAGACCTCCTGCATCTTCGGGGCGTTGCCGACGATCTGGCTGAACTCGTATTTCTTCTTGAGTTGCTTGCGGAGGTAGGCCGTCTCGCTCACAGCCGCGTTGTAGGACAGCGCCCGCTGCACGCACAGCTTGAGTTCCTCCACCTTGAAGGGCTTCTCCAGGTAATCGAACGCCCCATGCTTCATCGCTTCCACCGCCGTCTCGATCGTCCCGAACCCGGTGATGACGATCACCACCGCCGGCGGCGACAGCGCGCGCGCCTTCTCCACCACCTCCAGCCCATGCGCCCGCGTCTTGTCGAAGTAAAGGTCCGTGATCACCACGTCCGGCGTATGCGCCGTCAATCCCGCAATGGCGGCGCTGCCGTTCGAGAAGGGAAACACCTCGTGCCCTTCCTGCCGGAGCAACTCGCTGACCATCTGCACCATGGTCAGGTCATCATCCACCAAGAGAACTTTGGCCATCGCGCAACACTTAACCGCAAACCGCAAACCCGCGCAAGCGGAACGTTGCCTTTGGGCCGCATCGGGGCATCTCTTGGCGCGGCCACCCCATCACCGACGGGGAATTCGTCAATTCCTTCGGGATTGGCCGGTCCGGGCGGTCCGGAATGCGGGTCAGGCTCAGCCCGAGGCAATCCCCCCTCTCTCCTGGCTCACCTCACCGTATCCTCACCGTAGAACCTCAAACTTCAAGTTAGAGGTTCTACGGTGAGGATACGGTGAGGATACGGTGAGGATACGGTGAGGATACGGAGGGGTGCTGGTGCCAGGGTCAGGCCCTCGGAGGAGAGGGAGTCCGGCCGAACTTGGGGTGGGGGTGTAGAGAAACGCCCGCCGCAGCGCCCCCGCCCGCTCGGTCGGACTGGCCTTGCGCGTTGCGTGTTCCGTGGTTGTTAATTGTGCGCCCTGCAAGTAGTAATAGCCTATTCATGAAAGCCGCAAAGCATACCCATCGGGAGGCCCCGGCGGCCCTCGTCTGGCTGCGGCAGGACTTGCGGTTGGCCGACAACCCGGCACTAGCGGCGGCCTGCCGGAGGGGCGGGCCGGTCGTGCCGGTGTTCATCTGGGCGCCGGAGGAGGAGGGCGCGTGGCCGCCCGGCAGCGCCTCGCGCTGGTGGCTGCATCAGTCGCTGGGGCAGTTGGCGGTTGCCTGCGGCGCGGCCGGGTCTGAGCTGGTTATCCGCCAGGGTTCATCGCTGGCTGAACTGCGGCGCGTGGCCGAGGCGGCGGGAGCCGGCGCGGTGTTTTGGAACCGTCGTTACGAGCCAGCCGCCATTGCCCGCGACCGCCAGGTCGAGGAGGCCCTGCGGACTGCTGGTCTGCAAACGGAGAGCCACAATGGGGCATTGTTGCACGAGCCTTGGACCGTCCAAAACAAGTCCAGCCGCCCGTTTCAGGTCTTCACCCCGTTCTGGAGGACGTGCCTGGCGGCCGGCGAACCTGACGCCCCGCTGCCCGCGCCGCGAAAGCTCGTCCCGCCAAGACGGCGGCCCGCGTCGCTGCCGCTGATGGCCCTGGGGCTGGAAGCTGCCCACAGTTGGACGAACGGCCTGCGCGCCGCCTGGCACCCGGGCAGCGACGGTGCCAACGCCGAGTTGCAGCGCTTCCTCCGCCAAGGCCTCCTGACCTACGATGACGGCCGCAACCGGCCCGACCTGCCGGGGACCTCGCGCCTCTCGCCGCACCTGCACTTCGGCGAAATCAGCCCGCGCCAAGTGTGGCACGCGGTGAAACACTTCGCCGAGTCGCAGTCCATTCCCGCGGTGGTTTGGCGTCATTGGCAATTCCTCACGGAGCTGGGCTGGCGCGAATTCGCGCACCATCTGCTCTTCCACTTCCCCCACACGCCCGAACAGCCGCTGCGGTCTCAATTTGCCCGGTTCCCCTGGCGGCAGAACGCCGCCTGGCTCCGCGCCTGGCAGCGCGGCCGCACCGGCTGCCCGCTTGTGGACGCCGGCCTGCGCGAGCTCTGGGCCACCGGCTGGATGCACAACCGCGTCCGCATGGTCGTGGCCTCCTTCCTCGTTAAGAACCTCCTCATCCCCTGGCAGGAAGGCGCCCGCTGGTTCTGGGACACGCTGGTGGATGCCGACCTCGCCAATAACACCCTCGGCTGGCAATGGACGGCCGGCTGCGGCGCCGACGCCGCGCCGTTCTTTCGCATCTTTAACCCGGTTAGCCAGGGCGAGAAGTTTGACCCCGAGGGCGGCTACGTCCGCCGCTGGGTGCCTGAGCTGGCGCGGCTGCCGGGCAAGTGGATTCATCAACCCTGGCAAGCGCCTCCCGCCGCGCTCGCCGCCGCCGGCATCGAACTGGGCCGCACCTATCCCCGCCCCATCGTCAGCCTGCTGGTCTCCCGCGAGGTGGCGCTGGAGGCGTATCGGCGAATAACTCTTTGACAATTTGGGCAGTCCGACGCTTCCTATCCATAGAGGTAGGGCGTGCGCTCCGTGCGCGCCCTACCTAACTGGCAATGATCTTGGGCAGTTACTGTTGGACTTGAACAAATGCCGTCCGAACCTCGCAAGAATGGCGCAAGAAGCCCGCGCATCCTGATCGTGGATGACGATCCGGGACAGCGCAGCCTGCTGGATTCGTTCCTGCGCAGCCAGGGGTTTGACACCGTCACCGCCGCCTCGGGCGAGGAGGCGCTGGCGACCCTCGGCACCGGGGGCATCAACATGATGATCTCCGACGTGCGCATGCCGGGCCTCTCGGGCCTGGAAACGATGCGGCGCGCGCGCAAGGAGCACGCCGTCCTGCCTATCCTTTTGGTCACTGCCTATGCCGACATCCGCGAGGCGGTCGGGGCCATGCGTGACGGCGCCCTCAACTACCTGGCCAAGCCAATTGACCTGGATGAGCTGCTCACCACCGTCCAGCAGGCCACCGGCATCGCCAAGCCCGCGCCCGTGAAGTTCAGCGCCGACAAGGAGCTGCCGGCGCGCGTGGTGGCCAAAAGCCCGCTGATGCAGGCCGTCTTCCACGACGCCTCACTGATTGCCGCCTCCGAAAGCCGCATCCTGATTACCGGCGAGAGCGGCGTGGGCAAGGAAGTGCTGGCCGATGTGATCCACGCCTGGAGCCCCCGTGCCGCCGGCCCGCTGGTCAAAGTCAACTGTGCCGCCATCCCGGAGAACCTGCTCGAAAGCGAATTGTTCGGGCATGAGAAAGGGGCCTTCACCGGCGCCAGCACGCGGCGGATTGGCCGCTTCGAGGTGGCCAACGACGGCACCATCTTCCTGGATGAAATTGCCGACATGTCCCCGCCGCTGCAGGCCAAGCTGCTCCGAGTCACGCAGGAGGGACGCTTCAACCGCGTCGGTTCCAATGCCGAGCTGCGCACCAACGCCCGCATCCTCGCCGCCACCAACCGCAACCTCGACGAGGAAGTGAAGGCTGGTCGTTTCCGCGAAGACCTCTTCTACCGGCTGAACGTGGTCGAGCTCAACATCCCCTCCCTGCGCGAACGGCCCGAGGACATCCTGCCGCTGGCCAACGCGTTTATTGCGGAGTTCACTGGCGGCAAAGCCCGCTTCGTGTCGGGTGTCGCCGATTGCCTGACGCGCTACGCCTGGCCCGGGAACGTCCGCGAACTGCGCAACGCGATGGAGCGCGCCGCGCTGCTGTCCCTGGGCGAACTCATCCTGCCCGAGCATTTGCCGGCGAAGGTTCGCGCCGGGGCCGAGTCCGCGCCGCCCGCCGAAGTCCAGGATGCGCGGCGCCTGGCGGAGATCGAGCGCGAGGCCATCATGCAGGCGCTGCGCAAGCACGACTTCAACCGTACCGAGACTGCCAAAGCCCTCGGCATCAGCCGCCGCGCCCTGCTCTACAAGCTCCAGCGCTTTCGCGAAGAAGGCTACCCGGTCGCGTAGCTCCGCCGCCGTTTCCTTCAGCGCCAGGTAAGTTCAGGTCAAACCGCCTCTGGGATCCGCGTTCGCAGCCGGCCGATGCAGCCGACAATAGTCAGCAACCCAATGCTGCCGAGGATAATGACCGGCAAATCGGACATGGCGCCGTGATGCCCATTCGAGTTCTTCAGGACTATCACCAGCAACGCCAGATACCAAAGGCCGACGGCGATGCCCAGCGCCAAGAGCCAGCGCGGGGATCCCGGTCCCCAGATGCCCATAGACCAGCCGATCAGATAAGGCAGAATCAGCACTCCCCACCACATGGAATGCCCAGACTTGCCGCCGATGCCGCCGATACTGCTCAGCCCCCACATGGCGCCTACGCCAATCGCAATCAGGATGAAAACCCACACCCGGTAGGCGATCAGCCGGCGCTCGCTCTGGCCGAGGAAGGTGCCGAGCGCAACCAGCCCGCTGCCGGGAAGGATGACGACCGATCCTTCCATCGGGTCAAGGGCCCCGACCAGCATGGCGATGCCACCGGCCATGATTAACACGCGCGACCAAATACTGCGCGCGTTCGTGTGTGCGGTTGTATTCATGCGTGTCACTCTACCGCCCGGTCCGCGAAAGGGTTAATTGATATTTTGTTTACCACAATTGATATACTCAATGCCGGGCAACTCCGTCCAGGGTTCCTGCCGACTTGCCTGCGCCGCCCGGACCCGCTTCTTGCCAGCCGCCAACGTCTGGCGCATGCTTCCCCCGTGAGTGGGATTGGCGCGAAGCACGATTATGATCTGGCTGTCATTGGGGGCGGCAGCGCCGGCTATGCTGCGGCCCGGACCGCCGCGGCAGAGGGTGTGAAGACTGTAGTGATCGAAGGCGGCGAGGAGGTTGGGGGCTTGTGTATTCTGCGCGGCTGCATGCCCACCAAGGCCCTCCTTTACGCCGCCGAGGTCATGCACCTGGCCAGCCATGCGGCGCCGTGGGGCATCCGCGCCAGCGGTGTCAGCTTCGACTTCGCGCAGGTCATGGCGCGCAAGAATGCCGTGATCAAAGACTTCGCCGACTACCGGCAGCAACAGCTCGCGCGCGGCAAATTCAAGTTCCTGCGCGCTCGCGCCCGCTTTGCCAATCCACACACACTGGAGTTGAGCACCGGCGAACGGCTCACCGCCGCGCATTTCGTCATTGCTACCGGCTCGGTGGTTGCCTCGCCTCCGCTGCCGCAGCTCGACGAGGTGGGCTATCTCACCAGCGACACCGCCCTCAAGCTCGACCAGCGGCCGCAGTCGCTCATCGTGCTGGGCGGCGGAGCGGTGGCCGTCGAGTTCGCCCAGTTCTTCGCGCGCTTTGGTGCCCGGGTTACACTGATTCAGCGCAGTGCCCATATCTTGCGGTCGTTCGACGACGATGCTGCCGGGGAGCTGGAAAAGGCCTTCCGCCGGGAGGGCGTCAACCTTTACACGGGAACGAAGCTGCGCGATGCCCGCCGTGTCGGGGGCGAGAAGGAAGTTGTCTTCGAGCACAACGGCCAGACCGTCTGCGTGCGCGCCGGGGAGATCCTTTTCGCGCTGGGCCGGGAACCGAACATCGCCGCGCTCGGTTTGGAGCAGATCGGCGTCCAGGTTGAGGGCCGCCGCATCGCTACCAATGACCGGATGCAGACCAGCCTGCCGCACATTTACGCCGCCGGTGACTGCACCGGCCTTCACGAAATTGTGCACATTGCCATCCAGCAGGGCGAGACTGCTGCCTACAACATCCTTCATCCCGGCCAGGCGAAGACGGTAGATTACCGCCTGCTGACGGAAGTCGTTTTCACCGAGCCCCAGGCAGCCATTGTCGGCCTCACCGAGAAGCGCGCGCGGGCGGTTGGTCAGCGCTACCTGGCGGCCAGTTATCCCTTCAACGATCATGGCAAGTCCATCATCATGGACGTTAAGGAAGGCTTTGTGAAGCTGTTGGCCGACCCCGCGAACGGCGAGATTATCGGTGGCTGTTGCGTCGGGCCCGCCGGCGGGGAGCTGATCCACGAGATCGTGGCTGCCATGCACAAGCGCATGACGGTGCAGGAGCTGGCTGCCCTGCCGCACTACCACCCCACGCTGGCCGAGATCTGGACCTACCCGGCAGAGGAACTGGCCGCCCAGTGCGGGCGATGAAGACCCTGGAGAGCGGCATTCTTGAGACTGCCCGCTGAACTCGTGCGACCGGCTCAAGCCGCACTCGTCGCGCTCTGCACGGCTGCGACTGGCCTGCCGGCGGCTCCCAAAGACGCCCCACCGCCTGCGGAAAGCCCGTTCACCCACGAAGCTTACGTTTGGCAGCGCCTGTGGAGTGGGGGGGTCCAGGACGCTATTGCCCATCATGCCATTCACTTCTCCGCCCTGACGGTGCTGGCGGCGGAAGTCTCCTGGAAGGATGGTCAGCCGCAAGTTGTGCGCGTCCCCCTCGATTACTCTGTTCTGACGAATGGGCTGTGCCCGGTCGGCTTGGCTCTGCGCATCGGTCCCTGCCCCGCCAACCTCTGGACCAACCGTGCCACCACAACCTTTTTGGCCAGCCTCGCTGTTCTGACGAATGGGCTGTGCCCGGTCGGCTTGGCTCTGCGCATCGGTCCCTGCCCCGCCAACCTCTGGACCAACCGTGCCACCACAACCTTTTTGGCCAGCCTCGCGGCTTCACTGGTCGCTGAGGCCAGGGCCCACCGCCTCACGCCGCGTGAACTGCAAATTGACTTCGACTGCGCGGAGGCAAAGCTCGACGGCTACGGTGCGTGGGTGACAGCCTTCCGCCGCAAAGTCGCCCCGGTGCCGCTCGCCGTCACCGCGCTGCCCAGTTGGCTGGACCAACCAGCCTTTCGGCGGCTGGCCGCGGCCGCGGGCGAGTACGTCCTGCAAGTGCACTCGCTCCAGCGCCCGCGCGCTTTCGACGCGCCCTTCACGTTGTGCGATCCAGCCGCCGCGCGCCGGGCGGTGGAGCGCGCTGCCGGGATCGGCGTGCCCTTTCGCGTCGCCTTGCCGACCTATGGTTACCTTACCGCGTTCGACACCACCGGGCGCTTTGTCGGCCTGTCGGCGGAGGGAGCCGGCAAGACCTGGCCTGAGGGTATCCGGCTGCGTGAAATCCGCGCCAACCCGATCGAGCTGGCGGAATTAGTCCAGCGCTGGGCGGCAAGGCGGCCCGCCGGCATGCGCGGCGTCATCTGGTATCGGCTGCCCGTTAGCGGAGACAGTTTGAACTGGCGCTGGCCGACGCTGGGTGCGATTGTAGCCGGGCGATCCCCCCGGGAGAGTTTTCGGGCGGAACCGCGCCGGGTCGAGCCGGGGTTGGTGGAGATCAACCTCGTCAATGATGGCGAGCTCGACATTTCCTCACGGCTGGCCATCAAAGTCCGCTGGCGCAATGCCCGCCTGGTGGCGGGTGATGGTCTGCGTGGCTTCGAGTGGGTGGATGGCGGTCCGTCCACCGTTAAATTTCAAACCATGACGCAGCCTTGCGGTTTGCCGGCTGGTGAAAGGCAAGCCGTCGGCTGGCTGCGTTTGAGCGAAGACCGTGAGGTGCAGATTGAGATCGAGAAACTGTAGTCCCCGCCGAAGCCGGTTGGTCCTCCGGCGGGTCTGGTGCGCGTGCCTGTTCCTGCTGGCTATTCAAGACCCGGCCAGCCTGCCCGCCTGCGGCCCGTTCTTCCCCAACAACCTGCTGGGTGGCGGAGACGACGCTGTGCTGGTCGCACCCGTCACCGACTTCGTCGGCGAACTCCGGCGCATGAAGCTGGTGGAGACCCGGTTCCAGGCAGTCCCGGTCAAGGACCCGCAGGAGTCAGGTGGTTTCGCCAAACAGTCCGCGACGGCGGAACTGGCCGACCTTGCGGCGGCGTTGAGCCAGGCCCGGGTTCCTGACGACGAAAGGGAGAGGATCCGGTTCGCGCACGAGGCGGCTCGCGCCCGGTTCAACCAGTTCTTCACAGATTCCGCAGCCAGGGAGAGCTCGCGTCCGTGGGTGTTCGACGAAGAGGGGGCGCGCCGCGGCCAGCCACAATCGCCGCCGCCGTTGTTCCCGAATGTCGAGGTCCCTGCCGGGCTGCCCGGCGAATTCGCCGATTACTTCGAGGGCGCGCTCGCATGGCATAACCCCGCGGCAAATGGCAAGGCCCGGGCGCGCGCCGCCTGGAAACGCCTCCTGGCTCGCCCGCCGCAGGAGCGCCACTACAAATCTACCTGGGCCGCCTTCATGCTCGGCAAAGCGTGCGAAACGGAGGAGCCTGACCGCGCCGTCCAATACTTTCAGCAAGTCCGCGACCTGGCCCGGCACGGGTTTGCCGATTCCGTGGGTCTGGCCGCGGCGAGCTTGGGGCTCGAAGCCCGCATCTGCCTGAAGCAGAAGCAATACGACCGCGCCATCGAGAGGTATCTCGAGCAGCTTGCCACGGATGATCCGACAGCGGGGCCCTCGCTGGTCTGGACCTCGGCGGAAGCCATAAGGCAGGGTCCCGAAGTGCTCCGACGGCTGGCAAAGAACCCGCGCGCGCAGCGGGTCATTACCGCATTTGTCATTTCCCGGCGCTACCAGCGCTGGTTTGAGATGGAGGCGGAGGCTGCGAGCGAAGGCAGCCGGCCGGGACTAAACGCCGACGCGAGCCGGGCGTGGCTGGAGGCTGTTGAAGCCGCCGGGGTCAAGGATCTGGAATCGGCGGCCAAGCTGGCGCTGGCGGCGTACCAGAACAACGACATGGCCCTGGCCTGGCGCTGGATCCAGCGCGCTCCGAATTCCCCCGTGGCGCGCTGGCTGCACGCCAAGCTGCTGTTGCGCAGCGGTAAGACTGCGGCGGCGGCAGAGTTGCTGGCCGGTGTGGCGCACACTTTTCCCATCGAGCCGTCCAATACCAACCGGCTTGCGAGTGCCCGCTTTCAGGACCTCTTGTCCGTCGAGGCGGCGTCATACTGCTACCCGGAGCTGATCCCCGCCGAACAGCAGGTCCTGGGCGAGTTGGGCGTCCTGCGCCTGGCCCGGCGCGAATACGCCCAGGCCCTCGACGCGCTGCTCAATGCCGGGTTCTGGATGGACGCGGCCTACGTCGCCGAGCGGGTGCTCACGATTGATGAGCTTAAAGAATACGTGGACTCTTACTGGCCGCCGGTATCCCCTGAGCAAGCGGCTGAGGAAAACGAGAATAGTAGTGACTGCCACCTCTCTCCCGCACTCCTGCGCACCCAAATCCGCTACCTCCTGGCGCGCCGCCTGATGCGCTCTCAGCGCGGCACGGAGGCGCAGGCATATTATCCGCCCGAATGGACGCCGCAGTATCTCTGCCTCGCCCGGGCGCTTCGAATGGCCTGGGACGAATCGCTGCCTGCGAACCAGCGTGCCACGGCGTTCTTCCAGGCTGCCATGATCACCCGCACCAACGGCATGGAATTGATCGGCACCGAGGTCCAGCCGGACTGGCATATCTATGGCGGCGACTACGAGGAGGGGGTGACTGCGGCGGCCCGGGCCACCAATGCCGCCGCACGGGCGCTGGTTGTCGGCAAGGATGAGTTGGACCGCGCTGCGCGGCATGGTGTGGATCCTGAACTTAGGTTTCACTATCGCTACCAGGCGGCGTCCCTGGCCTGGGAAGCGGCGAAACTCATGCCGGACAACTCCGATGAAACGGCGCGTGTGCTCTGCACCGCCGGTTCCTGGCTCAAGTACCGTGACCCCCGGGCCGCCGATGTTTTCTACAAAGCCCTTGTCCAGCGCAACCGCAAGACGCCCATTGGGGCGGAGGCAAATCGGATTCGCTGGTTCCCGCAATTGGACAATCAGGGCAAGTTGGTGCCGCGCAAGCCGTCAGAGCCCAATCCCTCAAACCCGCCGCCGGAGCAATCTGCGGAGCAGCCTCCCCAAGCCGAACCCGAAGCGGTTGCAAGCGATTACCCGGTTCCAGGAAAGGTCTATGTGATCCAGGCTGGAGACTCTGCATCAGGTATCGCGCGGGCCGCCAGCATCTTTGGCAAGAGTATCAGCGAAGAGGAGCTCTTGAAGACCAATCCCGGCCTCGATCCCAATTTGCTCCGCATAGGCCAAAGAATCCTTATTCCCGCAGGCAAGCCCGCCGGGGACACCTCACCCGGTCAAGAACCCTGAGCAAGCTTGAGGGGCCCGGTCGGCCCGACTGCCGGCAATCGAAGAGCGGTCAGCGTTTGGCGCTTGGGCCTTTGGGCTTCTGCAGCGCGTGGCCGTATTTCCGCTTGAAGCTGTGGCAGGAGGCGAAGTCGGTCTTGCCGTCGTCGTTCTCCCAGACCTCGTCGAAGCGCGCTTCGCGGGGTTGGCTGCGCAGCACGGCTTGCTTCAGGATATTGCCCTGCTCATCGCAACTCACCTCGATGAAGCGCGACTTCTGGAACCGGTTCAGCCGGTTGGACAGGATGACCAATACTTTGCGCTTCATACGCTTCATTTGCACCGGACCAGCACGCGCAGCCGTTTGAACTTGTAGGAGTCGGCGTTGCCGGCGAATGTCCAATCGGGATTGCCCTTGGACTGGTTGCCGATGCCCAAGTCGGCATGGCCGCCCTCCTTCCAGTGGTTCACTGCGAAGAGCGTCTGTTTGGCGTCGTGGTTGTGGATTTGCATTGAGCCGTAACCATCCGGCACGCCAACCACCTCGTCTCCGAAGTCCCAGACCTGGGCGGAGGCATGCGGCACCTTCGTGCTGTTGACGGGGCCATAGTTGTTGGGCCAGAACTCGATGTTGCCGCCCGCCAGGCCGGTGCCGGTTACGACGCCTTTCACGTTGGAATAGACGTTCAGGTTTGCCACGTTTTGCTGGAAGCGGGCACCCGACTGAACGGTGGGCACGCCGATCTTGCCCAGCGCATCTGTGAAGGCGTCCATGGAGGCATACAGAAACTGGGTCTTCCCATCCTTGCCCTGCAATTCCAGGAAGTAAGCAATCCGGTCGAAAGCCTTCTCAAGCTTGCTGTGGTTATCCACATCATAGGTAATGTTCGCGCCCAGCTTGTTCAGGTCGAGGTCATAGACCAACTGGTAGTCTTTAGCCTCGGGCACCTTCAGCGCCAGCAAGTCGCGCTTGGGCTCCTGGCCGGCCCGGAATGCGCCCGCCGGCAGGCCTTCGGCATTCATCAGGTTCGGCTCGGCCAGCATGCTCCAGGCAAAACGCATGGCAACGGGATGCTTCACCTCCGGGGCGCTGAGCACCACCGCCGCGCCGTCTATGCGCGCGTCCGCTTTGACGAAGCCGCCCTCGTCGGCGTCAATCACCTCGAACCAGCTCAGCGGCTTGCCGTCGCGGCTGGCCAGGCCGCCGCCGACGTGATCGAACGTCAGGCGCAGCTTGTCGCCTTCGACGGTCATGGCTTTGAAGGTCGGGCCGGAATAGACCAGTTTGTCCTGCCCATAGGTTTTGGCAAAGGCCCACAGCGCCAGGCGCCGCCCGACCTCCTGCTTGTTGGTGGGATGAATGTCCTTGAGGTTGCCGATGTCGTTGATCACCGCCATGCCGGTGTTGGGCACTTCCTGCGCCGCGGTCTGCGCTTCCCAGAACTCGCCGATGATCTCCGGGTCAAAGCCATAGGTGTAAGGCGCGATCTGCACAAAGTAGAAGGGAAAATCCCCCTCGCCCCAGACCTGCCGCCAGCCGCTGATCAGCGCCCGCATCCGCGCGGCATACAACATGCCCTCGGTGGCGTTGGACTCGCCCTGGTACCAGATCGCGCCGCGCAGAGCGAAGGGGTGCAGCCCGTAAATCTGCCCGTTATAGAGCGCGGTCGCCTGCTGCAGGTCGTGTGGGGCGAGCAGCTCCTCGGGATAGGTCGGCATGGTGGGGGCGCTCTTGCGGTCGGCCAGCGCCTGCCGGGCCGAGATCAGCCAGCGTTCGGTTTCCTGCAAGAGCTTCTCCAGGCGCTGCTGGTGAAGCGCGCTGCGGGGATCGCCCAATTGCACCAGCTCGGATTGCTGCTTCAGGGCCGGTACGGCGGCAAAGCCCTCCGGCGGCGTCCAGGACTCGATGCGCGTGCCGCCCCAACTCGAATCAATCAGGCCCACGGTTACCCCGAGCTGCTTGTGCAACTCCCGCCCGAAGTAATAGGCGCAGGCGGAGAAACCGCCCCACCCGCCTTCAGCGACGGTCTCCGGCGTGCAAACCTTCCAGGTGCCGCCAATATCGCTTTGCGGCTCCGGCTTCCAGCTTTTGGCCACTTTCAGCAGCCGGATGCCCGGGTAATTGGCGGCGGCAATCTCCTCCTTGGCATTCAGGCACACGCCAATGCCCATCTCCATATTCGACTGGCCCGAGCAAAGCCACACCTCGCCGACCATCACATCGTCGCACTGCACCGTGCTGGAGCCGGTTACGGTGAGGGTGAGCGGACCGCCCGCCTTCAAAGCCGACAGCGTCGCTTTCCATTCGCCGCGGTCGTTGGCCTGAACCTGCTGGCTGTGGCCGGCAAGCTCGACCTTCACGGTCTCCGCGGGCTGCGCCCAGCCCCAGACCACCACCGGCTTGTCCTGCTGCAAAACCATGTGGCTCGAAAACACGTGCGGCAGGCGCACCTCGGCCCGGCCAGCGGGCGCAATGCCACCCCATGCCGCCAGCGCTGTCACTAAACACAATGTCCAACCCAATCCATTTCTTCTCATAGTTGCTTCTTTCTAACACCAGGTGCCTGGGCTGCGGCCAGCAATCCGCCAGTCGCCGCCGGAAACCGCCCCCAGTATTCGGGACCCGGCCCGCATTCGTCAATCACTAGTCAGCAACCGCACCCGGTCCAAGGCCGGTTGTGTTCGGCGTTCCCAAGCTGCGCACCCCCCCTTTTGCCTGGTGGAGCCGGCCGGCGTATCTCAACACCCCCACCCCGAATTCGGCCCGACCCCTCTCCTCCGAGGGCCCGACTCTGGCAGTTGTGTGCGTCAAGTTCTGCACTTTGGTCATAGTAAGCTTTGGGTGTTCACC
>CAZDOO010000108.1:0-13854 GCA_964507045.1 uncultured Verrucomicrobiota bacterium
TGCACAAACGCCCAGTTTTTGGCGTTTCGCCTTTTGAATTTCGGAACACCCTCCGGAGGGGTGCTAGATGCCGCCTGGCACGTTTGGCCACTTGTCTCCTTGCCTGCTCGGCGGGTCGGGTTCTAGCATCCCTTCAGGATGCAATCGGATCGTCGTCTGCGAACCGGTGGTCGTTTCCCCCTGCAACCCTGAAACGACCCACCGGCTACCTTCTGCCAACCCTGACGGGTTGGGCTGGGGCGCAGACGCTGGTCTTCACACATAAGTCCGTTTAAGGGAGGACTGAGCAAGATGTGGGTAATGACAAGGGTTAGACCGCCGGGGGCAAGGGGGGCGGTCCTACCCTGGGAAGCCTCCCGCAAACAGCCGCCAACCCTGAAAGGGTTGGATCGCGCCCCATCACCCGGGCGATCCAACCCTGGGCTGAATGACCCAACCCTTGCAGGGTAAGAAGCGCGGTTGCAAGCGGGCCAAAGTCGGTTATGCTAGAGGCAGCGCGACCTTGCAGGACAGAGGGGCGCGCCACAACTCATCGCTTATGAAGAAAGTTGCTGTTTTGCTGGTGGACGATCATGCGGTCGTTCGCCAGGGTTTGAGGGCGCTGCTGGAGGCCGAAGGGGACCTGGTGGTGGTGGGGGAAGCGGAAGACGGCCGGGAAGCGGTGCAACTGGCCCGGAAGACCTTCCCCGACGTGGTGCTGATGGATGTGGCGATGCCGGGCATGAACGGCGCGGAGGCGACGCGGCAAATCCTTAAGAGCGTGCCCACCACCAAGGTGCTGGTGCTGACTTCCTACGGAGATGACGACTACGTGGCGCAATTGCTGGAGGCCGGCGCCATGGGCTACGTGGTCAAGCAGACGGCGGCGGCGGACTTGCTCAAGGCCATTCGCCAGGTCCAGAAGGGCGAGGCGTTCTTTAGCCCGGTGATTGCCAGGCGGCTGCAGTCCAATGGCCAGGGCGCCTTTGCAATGCCGCAGCCCGACAAGAAGGTTCCCAGCCTGACGTCACGCGAGACCGAGGTGCTGCAGTTGGTCGCCGAGGGCCTGGCCAATAAGCAGATTGCCGCCGAGCTGGCCATCAGCATCAAGACGGTGGAGAAGCACCGGCAGCAGGCGATGAACAAGCTCAATATTCATGACACCGCCGGGCTGACCCGCTACGCGATTGCCAAAGGCTGGGTCGAGCCGGGCGTGGCGGCGCGGATCTGAGCTGGCGGGAGGGCTACGGGGGCAGATCGGTCACCCGGAGGTTGTCGAGCCAGACGTTGTAGCTGCCGGAGCCGGCGGCGGGCACGAACTCGAGGTGTTCGAGCACGCCTTTGCCGGTGGTGGTATTCAGGAGGCCATTGCCAGTAAAGCCGCGCAGGGGCTCTTGCGGGATAAGGAAGCTCAACGTCGTCCACGCCCCAGCCGGCACCAGGCGGCCTTTAGGCGGGGTGACTGTGTTGTCGGTGGTCCCGCCGATCCATTCGATGGCGCCGCTGGTGCCGCCGTTCGCGCCAATCGCGGCCGTGGTGCTGGTTTCGCGGAAGCCGAAGGCGACGTAGAGGGCCTTATCGGTGTAGAGGTCGAACTGCAGGACCTGGTTGGTGCTGATGGTGGGGTTGGGCAGATTCGCGGCGCTGTAGGTCGTCAGCCGCAGCCAGGGACTGATCGTGCCGGTCTTGAAACTCCAGGCGGCGGCCAGCACTTTGGCGCTGGAGTGCCCCGCGGGAAAGGCATTGGTTACATAGGTGAAGTTGGGCGCGGCGTCGAGGAAGTTGGTGGTTGAGCCGGAGGTCCAGGGCGGCTGGAACATCACTTGGGTTCCCGGGGCGTAGGTCTCGAAATCGGCCAGCGTTTGCACGGAGGCCTGGCCGGCGCGGTAGAAGCGCGCGGGATAGTTGGCGGCGTCGGGATCAATGAAGGGCAGGGGGGCGTTGGAGACGGCGAGCACCGCGAGGGGAGTCCAATCAGCCAGGTTGGTAGCAGCGTAGATTACGTAGCTCTGTCCCGGCACCCCGGAGAAGAGCAGTTGCACCTGCCCGTTGCTGAGCACCTCGGCGGAGAGAAAGCGCACTTCGGGCGAACTGACGGCCAGCGTGGCCGGCGCGCTGGCGGCCAGCCCGGCGTCGTTGCTGACGATGACGTCATAGGCGCCGGCGTTTGGCGCCTGGACGTTGTTCAGGGAGAGGGCGGAGGCAGTCGCGCCGGCGAGGTTCGTTCCATTAAGGCGCCACTGGTAGCCCAGCGGAGTCGAGCCGCTGGCGCCGACGGTGAACGTGGCCGTGCCGCCCGCGCTGGCGGTTTGCGCGGTGGGCTGCGTGGTGATCGCGGGGGCCAGGAGCGCGGGGCTGCCGAGGTCTTCCACGCGCAGGTTAGCGAACAGCACAAAAGCATCCTTTGCGGGACTTGCGATGGAGGAGAACGGGTCCATGAACCCGAGCATGATGTTGCCGTTGGTGAACGGGGAAGCGTTGGCGCGCTGGGCGACAACGGTACCGTCGAGCATCCACACCAGCACGTTGTTGGTCTGGCGCAGCTCGACTTCGACCCACGTCTTGCCGGGCGCCCCGGCGGTCTCGAAGCGCGTGGCGGGGAAGAGGCTTTGGTAGATGCCGGCGGTGTTGTTGGAAGCGGTTAAGCCGCTCGTGCCGGCGGCGGTGAGGTCAATCTGCGTTCCCGCGAGGTTGCCCTGGTAAGCCTGGTAGTCGTTCGTGGTGCCGCCTTCGCCGTTGAGGGCAAACCAGACGCCGTCCGAAGAGGAGGCCGAGGGCGCGGTCCAGTTGACCTGGGTGCCGAGATGGTTGAGGCCGAAGATGCCGTACTCGGTCGAGCCCGTCGCGCCGGCGCCGCTCGCGTTGCCGGGGTAATTGATCCACAGGTCGAACTTCAGGGCGAAGTTGTTGCTGAAAGACCGGCCTTTGGGGTAGAGGTTCACCGCCGCCGTGGCGGCGGCAGCATCGTTGTTGTTAACCGTGAGTCGCACCGCGCGCGTCCGGTCGTCCGGTGAATTGGGCGCGGGCGGAATGAGATTGGTGACGCTGTTGAAGGTGCAGGCCGTTGCGGAGTAGTCGAAGGCCCAATTCGTCGTGAAGTCGGCGAGGCTGTTGGCCGCGCCCCAATACAGGTTCCAATTCGTCGAGCTGTCGGTGTTGAAGCTGTCGGCGAAGAGAACCGGATGAACGTTGGTGTTGACCCGGAGCAGCGCGAGCCGGCTGGTGGCCGAACCGGCGCTGTTGCTGATGATGACGCTGTAGCTGCCGGCGTTGGCCGCCTGGGCGTTGCTGATCAGCAGGCTGACGTTGGTGGCGCCGGCCAGGGGCGCCCCGTTATAGAGCCAGCGGTAGGTGAGAGGCGGGTCGCCGGCGACCAGCGGGCGGAAGGCGGGGCTGGCGCCCGGCAGCACGGTTTGACTGCGGGGGTGCGCCATGATCAACGGCGCCAGCGCGGAGATGGTGTAGCGCGGGACACGGATGACGCCGTCGCTGGTCGTGCCTTCGCTGGTTCCTTCGTCGCTGAGGAGCGCGGCAAGGCTGGAAGTGGTCAGGACGTTGGTGACGGTGTTGGGGCTCCCGTCCACCGTCAGGGCGTTCTGGACCAGCCGGACGCCGTGGCTGTAATCCATGTAGGTTTCCTCGTGGCCATTGTAAAGCGGCTGAATGTTAGAGCCGCTCGGATAATGCCAGCCGTAGATAACGACGGGTTTGGTGATGCCCGCGTTGGCGAAGTTCGTGTAGATTTTGGTGGAGACGATGATGTCCTTCTTATCGCCGCTGACCAGGGATCCCAGAGGGTTTGAGTTGGTGGCCCGATCGCTGCGAATGGCCTCGTTCGAGAGCGCAAAGACCGCAACGCTCATGATGTCATAAGAGCCCGGGCTGAAGGGGTGGGGGGTTAACTTGACTGTGGCATTGGCCCAGATTTGATCCACCATCTTGCGCGTCGGCAGGGTGCAGCCCAGCAGGTGGCACAACCGCTGGGCCAGCAGGGGCGTCATCGGCTCCAGGAAGTAATCCGTGTCGGCGCCGATGGCGAGATAGTCCGGGGCCGCGTAGTAGGTGGCGCTGTGCGCCGTGCCGCCGATCGTCGCGCTGACCGTTATAGGCACGAGCTTGCGCTGAAAGTCCGGGACGTTGCCGCCGGCAACTTGCGCGTAAATCCAGTTCTCGCGCTGCGTCCGCGACATCGGGGTGATGATATTGAGGAACTGGCTGCCGGTCGGGGCGCCGGCGGGGCGCGGCGGCAAGTTCAGCGTCTGGGAAAGGGCGGCTGGGCCGGCTGCGAACAGCAGCCCACCGGCTAGCGCGATGATTGACTTCAAGTTCAAGCGGTTAAGCCCGAGACGTTGCGGCGGACGCCAGGCTACAAGGCAATACATACCAGTGATGGGGCCGGTTTGCGAGTGAAAAGAAGATTGGCATTCCCGGGGGAAAGCCATATGCTCAGCACAAATAAGGCGCGAATGAAGGGACCTGCATTTCCACAAAGACGCATCCTGGTGGTGGACGACCAGCCGATGGTCTGCGATGCCGTGAAAATGATGCTGGAGTTCGATGGGCACCAGGTGCAGACCGTGCTGAGCGCCGCGGCGGCCCTGGCGATGCTCGAGCATGAGACGTTTGATTTGATCATCACCGATTATGACATGCCGGGGATGAAAGGCGACGCGCTGGCCGCGGCGATCAAGGCGCGGTTGCCCAAGCAGCCGATCGTAATGATCACCGCCTACCCTGAGATACTCCGAGCTTCGGGCAATCCACTGCCCGGTATTGACCACGTCATCAGCAAGCCGTTTCTCCTGGAGAATTTGCGCGAGGCGATTGTCAAAGTGATGCGCGGCGGGGCACCGAGCGGGGCGGGCGGAGACCAGGCCGGCGCCTGAGCGCGCCGGGCGGCGCGGAGGTTCAAGCCGGGGCGGGACGGTACCCGTACTGGACCCGTAGGACCCTGCGTATTTTCCACATCTTGTCGGCAGGGCCGGGTTCATTATGATGGAGGTGTATTAATGAACGCGGCAACGCAATCAACTGAGTCGGATTCCTTGTTAGCCAGCCCGGTTATGCTCCCGCGCACGCGCCGGGCCAATTCCGCGGCGCGTTCAATTCTCCGCCAAATCCTTCAGGGCCTGGCCATCGTGGTCCTCGCCGCCGGCAGCTACTATGTCATCAGCCACTTCTTCCTGCAGTCCGTCCGGGTCGTGGGCCGGAGCATGGTGCCCACGCTGCACGACTCCGAGCCCTACCTGCTGAACCGCTGGGTCTATCACTTTCGCGCGCCGCACCACAGCGACGTGGTGGTGCTGCGCGACCCCAGCGACAACGGCTTCTCGGTCAAGCGCATCATCGCCACGCCCGGGGATTCGATCTATCTGAAGGACGGGGCCGTCTATCTGAATGGCCGCAAGCTCAACGAGACCTACCTGCTCCCGGGCACGCCGACCTACACGGAGTCGAAATACCGGGATCAATTGCTGCTGTGCGGCAACGACCAGTATTTTCTCCTGGGCGATAACCGGCAGAACTCGATTGACAGCCGTTCGTATGGGCTGGTGCCGCGCTCGAATATCCTGGGCATGCTGATTCGCTGAGCCGGTGGGAGCCAGCGTCCGGTTGCGGGACGCCCGGCCGAAGATGCCGGGGGCTGATGAGGGGGTGCAGGGCCACAAACGCTAACTTGAGGCAGTGGCGCAGGAGGTTGGCAGGGCACCAGAGATTCTTGAGGTTTGGCAGGTTTCCGCACTGCTGCGCCCGGGGATGGTCGCACTCCGTTTCCGCTCGGCGGCGCGTACTTTGTACTTGTCAGGGAGGCTGGTTGGTGCACACTTCGCTCGACGGACCCGGCTTGTCGCAGCTCAGGAATGCGAAGGTGTTCCGGTTCGGCAGGCGAGGTGCCCGCGTGAGCGAAGGCAATGCATAATCCAGCGTATGCGAATACTCCTGCAGCAAAGGGATAGCGGTCTCTACTTTGAGGACATTGATTCGTGGACGCCTGATAGCGCGGAAGCGATGAACTTCGTCAGCTCCACGGCGGCCCTGGATTTCTGCGCGGCGAACAAGGTGACGGGGGTGCAGATCGTGCTCAAGTTCGACGAGGAGAGGAGCGAGATCGTGTTGCCAACGGTGCCGCCGCAAGTCTCCCAGCCGCAGCGGTCAGCCAAGTCGGTGTAAGGAATCCCGGGCGGGGGCGTCTGGCGCTGGCCGCCGGCAGCGAAGAATTGGGTGGGGAGGCTCTGCTTTTGCCTTGAATGGGCCACGCCCGGCGGCATTATCAAGACACTAGCTATTATGGTCACCCCGGCCTGTTCCCGGTGCGGCCGGGTAATCCCCGGCGAGGATATCAATGTCGGCAACGATGTGGCTTACTGCCGCGTTTGTAATCTCTCGTACGAGCTCTCGGCCCTGACGCAGGGCACGGAGCTGGATTCGAACATAGACCTTAACCGCCCGCCCCCCGGGACGTGGTACCGCAGCGACGGGCCCGGGCCGGTCATCGGCGCCACGCACCGCTCGCTTGGCGCAGCCTTCGGGGCGCTGGCGATCGCGCTGTTTTGGAATGGGATCGTGTCCGTGTTTGTGCTGTTGGCGCTGGCCGGCACGCTGCGGAACCTCGGAATCCAACTGCCGCATTGGTTCCCCGCGCCGGTCATGAACGACAGCCCCATGAGTGTGGGCATGACGATCTTCCTCTGGATTTTCCTTACCCCCTTCATCGTCATCGGCCTGGTCATGATCGGCGCATTTCTCTCCGCGCTCGCGGGCCGGACGGAGGTCCGCATGAACAATTCCGAGGGCGTGGTGTTCACCGGCATCGGCGCGGTCGGCCACCGGAGGCGCTTCGACGCCTCGTCCGTGAAGGAGGTGCGGATTGAGGATCGGCAGTGGCGCAACAGCGAGGGAGCACGCCAGCGCAAGGCGTGCATCCTCATCGAGACCCGCGACGGCAGGCAGGTGCGGCTGGGCTCGATGCTCACGCCGGAGCGGAGGAAGTTTGTGGGCGAGGCCCTGCGCAAGGTGCTCTGGGGCTGAGCTGGCGGGCCGGCGGCGGACGCGGTCGGCGACGCCGATTACCAATAGGGCACGGTCAGGGTGGGGAGCTTGAGAATGACGATCGGATCGTTGAGCTTGACGGGGTAGGGGGCGCGCACCGGGCCGATGCTCTCGGGTTGCTCGGGAGCGCAGTAATCGTCCTCCACAATCAGGATACTGCTGACCGGGGATGCGTCCTCCGCCACGGCCGGTGTGCCGGCAACAGTGCCGGGCCGGGCCCGGGGAGGCGATGCCTGGTCGTGCTGGATCATGGCGTTAATCACCTGCGGGGAGACGCCCGCCTGCTTCAATTGGATGATTTGATCGGCGGTGACGTTGAAGGTTCCCGGCGAGTTGGTGACGCAGGCCAGGATGACCCCCTCATCCACCTGTGCCTGGACCAACCTTTGGATGTCGAGCGCCCCGGGCGCTAGCTGCTGGGCGGGAGGGGGCGGTTGAGTGGTGCCGGGGCCGGGGTCGGCGAGCGCCGGGGTCGAGGCAATCGCCGCTTCGGCATGGTTTGATGACCCAGGCGCCGGCGAGGCGTCAGGGCTGGTTTGGGCAAAGACTGGGGCCATGATGCCGCCGGCCAGCATCACTCCCAACACCCGTCCGGGAAATATCCGCAGTTTCATATAACCTCATGCGCTGTTGATGGTTTAGGTTTGCTGCACTGCTATCCGGAAGGTTGGACGGGCGGCGGCTCAGCCCTATTCAACCGGGAGCCGGGGCAGGCGAGCCTCCGGGCGCGCTCACCAGGCGGCGCGCAGGCTCGCCGGGGTTCGGCCGGCTGCCCGCAGCCGCCGCAGGCTCAGCGCGTCATGCCGCTTGGCCAGGCGCACGCCCGCGGCGTCCGTCATCAGCGGGCAGTGATAAAACTGCGGCGGTGTCCAGCCCAGCGCCTGGTAGAGCAACAATTGCCGGGCCGTGCTCGGCAGCAAATCCGCGCCTCGCACCACCTCGGTAATGCCCATCGCCGCGTCGTCCACCGTGCAGGCCAGTTGATAGGAGGGCACGTCCACCTGCCGCCAGACGACGAAGTCGCCGAAGTCCCGGCCGGCCACGAAGTGGTGCGGGCCACAGTTGCGGTCCACAAAGGAGATCGTTTGGCCCTCCGGCACGCGGAAGCGCCAATTGACCCGTGAGCCCGCCGGGGGCGGCGGGGCGTTGTGGGCGCGGCAGGTGCCGGGATAGATCGGCTCGCGCTCATCCTCGGCGTGCGGCGCGCGGGCGGCGGTGAGAATATCCTTGCGCGAGCAGGTGCAAGGATAGATGAGCCCCGCGGCGCGCAGCTGTTCCCAGGCGGCGACGTAGAACTTCCGCCGCTCGCTTTGCGCGTAGGGGCCGAAGGGACCGCCGCAGTCGGGGCCTTCCTGCCACTCGAACCCAAACCACTTGAGATCTTCGAGCATGGCGTCCACGAATTCCATCCGGTAGCGCGTGGAATCCAGATCCTCGTTGCGCAGGATCAGGGTGCCGCCTTGCGCGTGGGCTCGTTCCTGGGCGACCCAGAACGTGCGCGCGTGGCCCAGATGCAGCCAGCCGGTGGGCGACGGCGCGAGCCGCCCGCGGTAAGACTGCGAGACCTGGGGCACCGGGAGGCGGCGGCGGCCTACTTGGCCTTGACTACCCAACCGGCCTTGATGTCGGCAGTGCCGGCGTAGGAGGCCTTGCTGCGATCCGCCTGCACGGATTGCAGGACGACCTCGCCGACCAGCTTTTCATCCGTGAAAACCACCGCGCCGCTGGCGTCCTTGGTGTCCACGGTCTCATAGAGTTCGAGCTTATCGCCGGCCTTGAAGCCTTGGTTGCTGCCGAGCGAGACGATGACGGCGTCCTTGCCGGCCACTGCCAATACTTTGCCGGGCGCGGCGCGGACAGCCTGGGCGGCGGCGTTGGCGGCGGCCGCCTGCTGGCTGGCCGCGGCGGCTTGCTGGCCGGCGGCATTGGCCTTCTGCTTTTGACGGCCGGACTCGGGCAACGTGATGGCGCTGACCTCGTCGGTGATCTGCTTGAGGGCAATGACCGTTGCCTTGCCCAGCGCGCTCTCCATAAACTCCTTGTTATCGAAGCCGATGCCCCCGCCGTGGCCGTCCACGGCCACGCCGACGTTGAAGCCCACCCCTTTCTTCGACGCCGTGGATGAGCCGGTCTTGATGATTTTGCGGGTGGCCGCGTCCACCAGGCGCCAGTCAATGCGCACATCCGAGTCGCTCTGCTTCACGCCCAGGTTGCCCAGGCTGCCCGGCACAAAGCCGCCCAGGCCCACCTTGGTCTGTTTGCTGCCGAAGCGGGTCACTTTGCCTGTGAACATGAAGTCCGCCGCCGCGAATCCGCCCTTCTCTACCTTTTCGCTCTGCTCCACCCAACCGTCTTCGCCCATCCTAATCTCCTCCTTGAGCGCGCCGAGTTCGGTGGATTCGAGCATCTGGAACTTATTGATCTTGCCCAATTCGGTGATGAGCATCTCGGACAAGCCTTCCCCCATCGCCGGCTGCCAGTATTGAATGGCCGCGGTGCTGCCGCTGAAGGGAGCCACAAACAGCGTCGGCAACCCGCCGCTCTCGGCCAGGGCATGGCCGCCCAGTCCGGTGGCCAATATCATGCTGCACAGTGACGTCAAGAGGTTCTTTTTCATGCGATTCAGTCTTTTGTTGAGTGTTCTCGTTGCTTGCAGTGGATGCGCTTGGAGACCGAACCCGCGTCCGGCTCCGCCGTCCACCCGAACCGATCAGGTGTAAACTCGGTTACCCGATACCCGCTTGTCAACGGCAGAATCTGTCCTAATCCCTTCGCGATGGGGTGCATCGAGCTCAGAATGTGCCGCGCCTATGCGGGAAACAAGTCGGTCCCGGGCGGTCTTTCGCGAGCCAGTTCATCCCGGGCTGGGGAGAGGCGCGCTGATCGTTCTTGATGAAGCCCGGGCTCGATTGCGCGTGCTGCCATCTGAGGAGCAAGGGAACGGAGGTTTGGGTGAAACGTCCCTACCGGCCCTTGAGGATGGCAACCCCGTAGTCGCGGTTCATTTTGGCGATGAAGCTGAGGCTGATTTCCTTGGGGCAGACGGCTTCGCAGGAGCCGGTGACGGTGCAGCTGCCGAAGCCTTCTTGGTCCATTTGCCGGACCATGTTGAGGACGCGCCGGTCCTTCTCGGCCTTGCCCTGCGGCAGGAGATTGAGGTGCGAGACTTTGGCGGCGACAAAGAGCATGGCGGAGGCGTTCTTGCAGACCGCCACGCACGCGCCGCACCCGATGCACGCGGCAGCATCCATCGCGCGGTCGGCAGCGTCTTTGGGCACGGGAATGGCGTTGCCGTCGGGCGTGCCCCCGGTGTTTGCCGAGACGAAGCCGCCGGCTTGGATGATGCGGTCGAAGGCGCTGCGGTCCGTGATCAGGTCCTTGAGGACCGGGAAGGCCTTCGCGCGCCACGGCTCCAGGGTGATAGTGTCGCCGTCTTTGAAATGCCGCATGTGAAGCTGGCAGGTGGCCGTGCCGCGGTGGCCGCCGTGCGGGACGCCGTTGATGACGAGCGAGCACATGCCGCAGATGCCTTCGCGGCAGTCGGAATCAAAGGCGATCGGCTCTTCGCCGCGCGCCAGCAGGCCTTCATTGACGACGTCGAGCATCTCGAGGAAGGACATTTCCCGGAGGACGTCCCGGGCCTGGTAGGTTTCGAACCGGCCCGGGCTGGTCGTGTTCTGCTGCCGCCAAACTTTGAGAGTCAGGTTCATTTGTAGCTGCGGGTGCTCAGGTGGGCTTCTTCATAGACGAGCGGTTCCTGGTGCAGGGCCGGGGGCTTGTCCAAGCCCTGGTATTCCCAGGCGGCGACGTAGGCGAAATGCTCATCGTCGCGCTGGGCCTCGCCGTCGGGCGTTTGGAACTCCTCCCGGAAATGGCCGCCGCAGGATTCGCGGCGATGCAGGGCGTCGAGGCAGAGCAGTTCGGCGAACTCCATGAAGTCGGCCACGCGGCCGGCGTATTCAAGGGTCTGGTTCAAGCCGCCGCTCGTGCCGGTGACGTTGACGCTCTGCCAGAACTCGGCGCGCAGCTCGGGGATGCGCTGGAGCGCTTCCTTCAATCCAGCCTCGTTGCGCGCCATGCCGCACTTCTCCCAGAGGAGCTTGCCCAGCTCGCGGTGCAGGGAGGTGGGGGTGCGCTTGCCTTTGATGGACAGCAGACGATGGGTGAGCGTGTTGATGTCGGCCTCGACCTTCTTGAATTCCGCATGGCTGGCCGAAGGCTTAGGCTGCTTGGAGGTCGCGAAGTAGTGCCCGATGGTGTAGGGCAGGACAAAGTAGCCGTCGGCCAGCCCTTGCATGAGTGCGCTGGCGCCCAGCCGGTTTGCGCCGTGGTCGGAGAAGTTCGCCTCGCCCAGCACGAACAGGCCGGGCAGCGTGCTCATGAGGTTGTAGTCCACCCACGTGCCGCCCATAGTGTAATGCACGGCCGGAAAGATGCGCATCGGCACCTGGTAGGCATTCTCGCCCGTGATCTTCTCATACATGTCGAAGAGGTTGCCATAGCGCTCGCGGATCACATGCTCGCCCAGGCGCTTGATGGAGTCGGCGAAGTCCAGATAGACGCCCAAGCCGCTGCCACCGACGCCGCGGCCGGCATCACAGGCTTCCTTGGCCGCACGGGAGGAGATGTCGCGGGGCGCGAGGTTGCCGTAGCTCGGATATTTGCGCTCGAGATAGTAATCGCGGTCCGGCTCGGGGATGGAGCCGGGCGGTTTGCCGCAATCCTCTTTGCGCCTGGGTGCCCAGACGCGGCCGTCGTTGCGGAGCGACTCGGACATAAGCGTGAGCTTGGACTGGTGCTCGCCGCTGACGGGGATGCAGGTGGGATGGATCTGGGTGTAGCAGGGATTGGCAAAGAATGCGCCTTTCTTGTAGGCGCGCCATATGGCGGTGACGTTGCAGCCCTTGGCGTTGGTCGAGAGAAAGAACGCGTTGCCGTAGCCGCCGGTTGCCAGCACGACGGCGTCGCCGGCGTGGGACGACACCTCGCCGGTGATCAGGTTGCGCACGACAATGCCCTTGGCGTGACCGTTAACGACCACCAGGTCCAGCATTTCCGTGCGCGGGAACATGCTTACCGCGCCAAGGCTGATCTGGCGGCAGAGGGCCTGGTAAGCGCCCAGCAGAAGCTGCTGGCCGGTTTGGCCGCGCGCGTAGAAGGTGCGCGACACCTGGGCGCCGCCGAACGAGCGGTTGGCAAGCAGCCCGCCGTATTCGCGCGCGAAGGGAACGCCCTGAGCCACGCATTGGTCAATGATGTTTCCACTCACCTGGGCGAGCCGGTAGACGTTGGCCTCGCGGGCGCGGTAATCGCCGCCCTTGATGGTGTCGTAGAAGAGGCGATAGACGCTGTCGCCGTCGTTGGCGTAGTTCTTGGCGGCGTTGATGCCGCCCTGGGCGGCGATGCTGTGGGCGCGGCGGGGGCTGTCCTGGAAGCAGAAGCATTTCACCTGGTAGCCCAGTTCGGCCAGCGAGGCGGCCGCCGACGCGCCGGCCAGGCCGCTGCCGACGACGAGGATGTCGAACTTGCGCTTGTTGGCCGGGTTGACCAGCTTGAGGTCGAACTTGTGCTTGTCCCACTTCTGGGCCAGGGGGCCGCTGGGTATTTGGGCGTTCAGACTCATATCAGGGCCTCCTTTCCATAGCCGCAGAGAATGGCCACCGGGATGGAGGAGTAGCCGAGGAAGATCAGGACCGCGACGACTTGCGCCGCCCTGTCCAGGAACGGGCGATAAGCCTCGTCCCTCCAGCCCAGCGATTGGAACAGGCTGCTCGCCCCGTGGCTGAGATGCAGGCACAGCAACGCGAGGCCCAGGAGGTAGCAGCCCGAGACCAGCGGATTGCTGAAGCCCACCACCATCATCTTAAAGATGTCATGCCGCTCGGCCGGCACTTGGCCCGGCAGCTTCTCCATGAAAGCGGTGAAGTCCTGATGGGTGAAGTTGAGGTATTGCACTTGGGCCGTGTAGTGCAGCAGGTGATAGGCCAGGAACACAAAGACGATGCACCCGCCCACCAGCATCGTCCGCGAGGCGTAACTGGAGCCGATAGGCTGATAAACCTCATAGGCCTCCGGCCGCGCCGTCTTGTTTTCCAGAGAGAGTTTGACGGCTGACCAGATGTGCAGCGTCACCATCAGCAGCAGGCCCAGGCGTGCCGGCCAGATCAACTCAGGGTTGGATTGCAGAAAATAGGCGTAGCGATTGATCGCCTCCCGGCCCAGGAAGATCTGCAGATTGCCGGCCAGGTGCCCGATGACAAACAGCAACAGGCAACCGCCCGTTATCGCCATGATATACTTCTTACCGAGCGACGACTTGAATACGTTCGTAATGATGTTCATCGGCAATCGCACCCGACCAACTGGAGCCGGTCCAAGACTGGGTAATGGAGGCAATCTAAGCGGAAGCCGTTCCTGGTCAAGAATACAAAATACGAGAATGTGCTAACCGACTGAAGAATGCCGCATCGTCCAGCCGGCTCGGGGCGGGGTGCGCCCGCGAGTCGGGCGGATTGGGCTCGATCCCGGTCTCAACCACACCCTTTACGCCCAAACCCGGCCGGCGGCACCCCCAGAGCGGGCAAAAACCGCCACAAACAAGGCGCTTGATGCCCGGGCCCGCCCTGAATAGGGTCGCGTCATGCTTGGTGAGACCCAAAACCAATTCTCCCTCACCCGCGCAGCGCTGAGTACGGGCGGGCGCGCAAAAAGCAATTTCTTATCAGTTACTCTCCAGATCAGATTGAACTCTATTTTGGATCTATTTACCATTAAGGAGAAGCGATGAAAATAAGAAACGGATTTGTAGCTAATTCTCACCCGCGC
>CAZDOO010000109.1:0-13811 GCA_964507045.1 uncultured Verrucomicrobiota bacterium
CCCCCCGTAGCCTCACCGTCTACTCACCGTATCCTCACCGTAGCACCTCTAACCTGAGGTTAGAGGTGCTACGGTGAGGATACGGTGAGTAGACGGTGAGTATAGGGCGAAACGAGCCGCACCGGGGGGGTATCACCCAGGCCTGAGCATTATCTGCATTCCTGGCCGCCCGGGCCAGCCAATCCTAAAGGAATTCACGGATTCCCCGGGTGGGATTGGGTGGTAGTGCCAAACGCCAGCCGCCGCCAGGCAACATTCCAGTGCGAGGTCTTTCAGCGGGGGGCTCAGTAAAGCCGACGGCGAAAGAGGTAGCCGGCGATAGCCAGGTTGACCAGGCCGAGCGCCGCCATCGGCCAGAACTGGTCGAGCAGCAGGTGAAACGGCGTGCCTTGCAGAAAGACGCCGCGCAGGATGACCAGGAAATAGCGCATGGGATTGAGGCAGGTGACCTGCTGCATCCAAGGCGGCATGTTGGCGATGGGGGTGGCAAAGCCCGAAAGGAGAATCGAGGGCACCAGGAACAGGAAGGCGCCCAGCAAGCCCTGCTGCTGCGTGACTGCCAGGGAGGAAATCATCAGCCCCGTGCCCACCGTGGAGAGCAGGAAGCAGGCTAAACCGACATACAGTGTCGGCAGGCTGCCGCGCAGGGGAATCTGGAACCAGAGGGTGGCAAGCAGGATAATCAGCGTGGCCTCAAAGAAGCCGATGATGAACCCCGGCAGGGCCTTGCCGAGAAGAATCTCGCCGGGCCGGAACGGCGTCACCAGGAGCTGGTCAAAGGTGCCTTGCTCACGCTCGCGGGCCACTGACAGGGCAGTCACCAGCGTCGTGACCACCAACGTCAGCAGGCCGACAATGCCCGGCACAATGAACCAGCGGCTGAGCAGGTTGGGATTGAACCAGGCGCGGGACTGCAGGCTGGCCAACGCGGCTGGGCCGCCGCTCCGCTGCCGCCAATCCGCGTTGAAGGCCGCCACAATGGTGTTGACGTAGCCGAGCAGAATTGCCGCCGTATTGGAATTGCGTCCGTCCACAATCACCTGCACCGGTCCGGCACGGCCGCTAAGCAATTCGCGGCTGAACTGCGGCGCGAGGTGCAGCACCATCAGCACGCGTTTGGCGTCCACCTGCGGGGCAATCTCCGATTCGCGGGTGATGACCGCCACCTGCCGGAAGTTGGGCGAGGCGCAAAAGCGCGCCACCAACTCCCGCGCCGGCTGGCCGGGATCCTCGTTATAGACCGCAAACGGAATACGGGTGAGATCGAAGGTGGCCGCATAACCGAAGACAAGTAACTGCAGGATGGGCGGCACAAAGACGACCACCCGGCTGCGCTTGTCCTTAAGCAGGGCCAGAAACTCCTTGATCATCAGGGCTTGAACTCGCTTTAGCATCCGTCTCCTACTCCAAACGTTTGCGCAGCTTGCGCCGGCTGAGACCAAGGAAGAGCGCTGCCATCAATAACAGCGCCAGGGCGTTAGGCAGAATGACCGACCAGACATTGCCCGCCAGAAATACAGTTTGCAGAATAGCCACAAAGTAGGACGCAGCCAGCGCGTGTGTGATCACCTGGACAACCGGCGGCATGCTGCCAATGTCAAAGATGAACCCGGACAAAATGAACGCCGGCAGGAAAGTCGTGAGGATGGCCAACTGGCCGGCGACGAACTGGTTCTTGGTCACCGTCGAGATGAGCAAGCCCATGCCCAACGCAGCCAGCAGGAACAGCGCGGCGGCGGCGAATAGCACCCACAGCGACCCGCGTAGCGGCACCCCGAACAGCCAGACGCCCAGGGCCACGGACAGCGACATGCCGCCCATGCCAAGCACGAAATAGGGCAGCAGCTTGCCCAACAACACTTCGCGCATGGTCACCGGGGTCACCAGCAAGGCTTCCATCGTGCCGCGCTCCCATTCCCGGGCCATCACCAGCGCGGTCAGCAATGCGCCAATGAGCGTCATTATGACGGCGATTAGACCCGGCACCAGGAAGTTGCGGCTGCGCAGCTCGCTGTTGAACCAGATCCGCTGCTCGAGCTGGAGCGGCACAGCAAGCTGCTCACCCCGGGCTAGCGCCTCGCGCTGCAGCCATTTCTGCCAGACCCCCTGGACGTAGCCGAGAATGAGGCGGGCGGTATTGGCGTCCACGCCGTTGACAATGACCTGGATGGGCGCGCCGCCGCGCTGGCGCAACTGGCGCGCGAAATCGGCCCTCAGATGCACTATGGCCAATACGCGGCGGGCAAGCAGCGCCTCCTCGGCCTCGCGCAGGTCACGCTGGAAGACCGGCGCGAAGTAACGCGACTGCTGGAACCCGCTGGTGAAGCTGGCAGTATCCGGGCCGGGTGACTCGACCACCAGCGCGATGGGGACGTATTCCGCATCCAGCGAGACGCCAAAGCCGAAGATGAACAGCAGGACCAGGGGCAGCAGAAAGGCAATGGCGAGGCTGCTCGGATCGCGCAGGATTTGGTAAAACTCCTTGCGCAGCAGTCCGCGCAAACGAACTCGGCCGCCGCCGCGAGCAGGCACCGGGGCAGCATTGGATCGGTTGGGCGGCGGGTTCATAGGCTAGGCTGGGGGGGAACGTTGTGGCCCTCAATCAGCCCGATGAAGGCTTCTTCCATGGTCGGCTCCGGCTGCTCAGTCGTACGCTGCCGCTGTTTGACCTCTTCCGGCGTGCCGAGCGCGAGAATCTCGCCGTCAGCCATGATGGCCAGCCGGTCGCAGTATTCCGCCTCTTCCATAAAATGCGTGGTGACCATGACCGTGACCTCCCGCTCAGCCAGCGCGTTGATCTGGCCCCAGAACTCCCGCCGTGCCAGCGGGTCCACACCCGAGGTCGGCTCGTCCAAGAACAGGATTTCCGGTTCGTGCATCAGGGCGCAAGCCATCGCCAGCCGCTGTTTGTGCCCCAGCGGCAGGTCCACGCTGTTGGTGTCCGCCATTGGGCCGAGTTCGAACTGCGCGAGCGCCCAGTCAATCTGCCCGCGCTGGCGGAGCCCCGACAGGCCATAGGCACTGCTGAAGAAGCGGAGGTTCTCCGCCACGCTGAGACTGCCGTAGAGCGAGAACTTCTGCGACATGTAGCCGATCCGCGCCCGGGCCGCCGCGGCGGCATGGCGCAGGTCCAGGCCGGCAACCCGCAGGACGCCCTCCGTGGCAGGCAGCAACCCGCAGAGCATCCGGAAGGTAGTGGACTTGCCCGCACCGTTGGCCCCCAGCAAGCCGAACACCTCGCCGCGCCCAACCTGAAAGGTAACACCTCTGACGGCGTAGAAGTCGCCGAAACGCCGTTTCACGCCCCGGACTTCAATCACCGGGTCACGTCCGTTGCCCGCGCGTGGCGGCCCCGCGGGCTGGGGCGCGGGGGCGGCGGCGCCTCGCTCGGCCTGCCGTTGTCTGAGCAGTGCCACGAACCTATCTTCCAGACGGGACGCCGCGGGTGCAACGGTTGCATCCGCCAAACCCGGCAGGAGCGCGGCCAGGTCTGGCGGCGTGTCGCTCTTCATGACCAACCGGACACGCTCGCCCTGAATCAGCGCGTCCAGGACCGTCCCCGCAGCGGCAAGCTGCGCCTGGATGGCGCGCTTGCGCCGGCCCGGCGCCGAAACCAGGTAAGCGCGGCCGTGGGCTTGCTCGCTAAACTGCCGGGGCGGACCCTGGCCCACCACTTCGCCCTCGTGCATCAGAAACACCTCTTCGCACCGCTCCGCCTCGTCCAGGTAAGCCGTGCTTAACAGCACCGTCATACCATCCTGCCGCACCAGGCGATACACGATCTGCCAAAGCTCGCGCCGGGAAACGGGATCCACACCCACGGTCGGCTCGTCCAACAATAACAAGCGTGGTGAGCGCACCAGGGTGCAGGCCAGCCCCAGCTTCTGCTTCATCCCCCCCGAGAGCCGCCCGGCTAGCCGTCCCGTGAACCGCCCCAGCCCCGTCATCTGCATCAGCTCTTCGTAACGGCCTGCCCGTTCCCCTTCCGGAACGCCCTGCAGATCGGCGTAGAGGTCGAGGTTCTCCTGCACGGAGAGGTCCTCGTAGAGCCCAAACCTCTGCGGCATGTAGCCGACACTTGTCTGCACCGCCAGCGACTGGTGCGTGGCATCGAAACCAAGCGTGCGAATCTCCCCCTCATCCGGCGTTAATAACCCCACCGCCAGTCGCATCAAAGTCGTCTTGCCCGCGCCATCGGGTCCAATCAACCCCGTCACGCAGCCAGCCCGCACCACCAGGCTGACGCGGCGGAGGGCCGGGACCGTGCGCTTGCCGGTGACAAAGCCCTTGCTCACCTGGCGCAGCTCCATTACCGCGTCGGGCAATCTATCAGCCCTCTCGGTCCTGCCGAAATCTTCCATGCGGTTCCCGTTTCACGGGCTTGCGGCGGGGCTGGCCTGCGGTGCCGCAGCCGGGCTAGGGGGCTGATCGAGCGGCACGGCGACCACAGCCGGCATGCCGAGACGAAGCTCGCCCTGGGGGTTGGGCACGAAGGCTCGCACCTCGTAGACCAGCTTGGTGCGCAGCTCAGCCGTCTCGACGGTCTTGGGCGTGAACTCGGCGGTGGGCGAGACAAATCCGATCCAGGCCGGGTAGCGTTTCCCGGGAAAGCTGTCCGTGGTCACCTCCGCCCTCGTGCCGCTCCGAACCTTCCCCAGCTCGGTCTCCGGCACATAGGCGCGCACCCAGACGGGGTCGTCAAGCGCCAGGGTAAACACCGCCTTCTCCGGCGAGGCCATATCGCCGCGTTCCAGGATGCGGTTGCGGATGACGCCATTCGTCGGGGCATAGAGCAGAGCGTCGGCAAGTTGGCGCCGCGCTAGCGCCAGGTCCGCTTCATATGCCTGCAGGGTCGCCCTTGCGGCGGCAATATCTTCCTTGCGTGGCCCCAGAACCATCAGGTTGTAAGCCTCCTTGGCCGCCGCCTCCCGCGCTTTGGCCACATCCAACGCCGCCTGGGCGTCATCCCTTTGCTGCACAGTATTCACGCCCTGAGCAGCGAGCTGGGTGACCCGTTTGTAAGTCAACTCCGCATTCTCCAGGTCTGCCCGTGCGGCTTCCAGGTCCGCCTTGGCTTTGCGCACCTCCTCGGGACGATTGCCCGCCTCCAAGCGGGCGACGACCTCCCGCTGCGCCCGCACCTGGGCATCACGGCCGGCAGCTTGGGACTCGAATCGCTGCGTATCGAGCCGAGCCAGCAATTGCCCCGCCTTAACCCGGTCCCCTTCCTCGACCAGCAGCGACGCAATCCGTTCGCTGCCGTTAAAGGCGAGTTGCACCTGGCGGATATCCACATTCCCGAACAGCAACAGCCGATTCTCGGCTGCCCCCTGCTCCCGGTGCCGCCAAAACCAGGCCGCGGCGGCCAGACCACCAACCAGCAACACCAGAATGACAATGCGAACTCGTTTCATATGAAATGGTGGGCGCGACAGGGGTCGAACTTGAACGCGATTTTCGCCAACATGCATTCCACCCCTGCAAACAAAGGCGAATTTGCATGTCGCCCATTCTGCCCTTACGCACCAAAATGCACGGTTCCGCAACTTTCTTGTCAGCACCGTGTCAGCAGGTCCGGTCTTAAGTTCCTGCCGCCGCCGCAACCCCGGTGCTCCCCTGCGCCGCACGCTCAACCCTCGCTGAAATCTCCTGCGCCGTCAACCTCGCCGCCGGATTGTCGCTGAGTTGGTCCACCAGCCCCGAGACCGTCGCGAACACGCCGGCCTCCTTCTGATGCTCCATGAGCCACTTCACGAACTGCGCATCGGCGGCCTGCCCTTGCGGGGTGGTGGTCAGGACAGCCCGCGCCGTCTCCACGCCCTGCACCAGCGCCTCGTTAACTTTGCGGTTCCGCACCTGCCGATAGCCGTGATACAGCCCTCCCAGCGCCAAGGCCAGGATGCTCCCGATGCCCGGCAGAAAGGTATTGGTCACCGTCCCCACCGCCTCGATCGTGGCCAGGGCCTCAGGTTTGGCGACCAGATTCGTCACCGGGACCTGCACTAGGTTGGTCATGAAGACAGGCACGATGTTGGTCACGATCGCGGTCACCATGTTGGTCGCCACCGGCTCACGCACGGCGTAGCCCGACACGGCGCCGCTCACAGCGTTGGTCACGAACACCACATTGGTGCGCTCGGTGACCACCGGCACCGTGTTGGTCACAACCACGGTGTTAGTGAACACATGCACCACCGGCGCGTTGGTCCATGTCACCTCCTGTTGGTAGGCCCGGTCCAGCGTCGAACACCCGCTCGCGCACGCCACCAGCAACGCCAAAGCCCCCGCCACCGCCGCCGCCCAAACAATCTTCTCACCACGACTCATCTTCATACTTGCTTCCTTTCCATCCGGACGAAGCGCAGTTCGTCTCTGCACTCCTCCAGAACTTTTGTGTTGTTGTCCAGGCAGACAATGAGCTTGGCATTGGCCGCGCTCTGCTCCGCCACCACTCCCCGCAGGCTCTCCTGGTAGCAGTCCCTTGCCTGCTTGTGGTCCGCGATCATCCGCTCGTGCTCCCCCACGAAGTACCGCATCACGAACCACGCAAATATACCGAACACCACCAGGCTCGCCACGAACAGCCACCGGTCATTCATGGCGGCTGCGTGATCCACTTTGCTGATCAAATCCGTTGAAATCATGTTGGTCATGGCACCATCACTCGCTCCATCACGAGTGCCCTCATGCGAAAGAACTCCGCCCGGTTCGTCGCCGGAAACCAACTTGCCGTCCCAGTCACAGCTCCCCACGCGACCAGGTTCGTGCTCCGCCCAAACACAGGCGCCAACCGCACCCAGGCCTGGCCAGCCAGCACCGGCGGCACCGGCTTGCTCTCCCACGACACCTCGCTGCTGAAGTCCGACTCCAGCCCGTTCGTGCTGTAGGCCGTCGCCGCAAAAAACCACCGCCCGCGAAACGGCAGCACCACCGACTGAGTCAGCACCAGCCCCGCGTTGGTCACGAACTGATACGAGCGGGCGCCCGTGCCCCAGTAAAGACGGTAGCCCGCCACCTCCGCCGAGGGCGACGGATCCCAGGCCAGCGTCAGCCGCTCCGCGCCAGCCGCCGCGGCGCACACCAGCATCAGCATGGGCCAAACCCACTTCATGCTCTCACCAGCCGCACACTGCCGCTCCCGCCTTGGATCAACGCGCCATACTTCGCCAGCATCGCCTGCGCGACCCGCGAGATCACCGGCCGCGTGTCCTCTTTGCTATAGGTCGTGCTGCTCTGCGAGCTCGACCCGCCGACCGAATCGTGCGTCGCCGTGCTGGTCTGCGTGGAGCTAATCCCCTCGCCAGGCGGCGCGGCTGTCCGGTCCACGATCAAGAGCTCCCGCGCCATCTCACACACCGCAGACGCCACCCCGGCCGGCACTTCATCGTTCGGCACGAAACTGCTCAACACCGGCGACTGCAACGAGCTGGTCACCAGGTTTCTGTCAGGATCAGGGCACCGCTCCCGCGGCCACTGCAACGCCTGCGCCTCATGCGCCTTGTACCCGCTAAACTGGAATTGTGTATCCACCAGCCGCGTCGCCATCACCAGCGCCGCCGCCTTCGTCCCCGACGTCGCCGCCGTCCAAGCCGTCGCATACAGATGGCCCTCGAAGTACGCGTCGCCGTCCGTCACGGCCGCGTAGCTGTTCGCGTCCACCTTCCCCGTTCCGTCCTCTTTGATCAGTGTCAGTGCCATGCGTCAAAACCTCCTCACCACGTCCAGCAGCGCGTCCGCAAACCGCTGCCGCGTGAAAGCGAACCGCTCCGTCCACCACGTCACCACCCGAGCCGTGTTCACCTCGATCGCCACCAGCGTCCCATCCGGCTTCTGCATCAGGTCCACGCTCACGTAACCCAAGCCCGCCTGCGTTAGTTCCCGGCTCAGCTTCCGCAACATCTCCCGCTCCGCTTCCGAAAACTCCCACAAGCCCCGATGACGCTCATCCGGCGCAACCCGCTCATCCCGATACACGGCCAGCCGCCGATACCCGTCTGGCGTGTCATCGTTCGCGAGCAATCGCTCCCGCAGCGGCGCCTTCTTGAGCACGTAGCCGATGATGATCCACCCGCCGAACAGGTCCGCCTTGAACACCCGCCCGTCATTCTCGTTCACCTCCCGGCACACGATGTCCTGGCTCGTGTCCCAGCTCACATACTGCGACTGCTTGCGCGTCAGCACATGCCAGCCCGCCCCGCCCTCCACGAACGACCGCTTCACCATCAGCCGGTCCACGCCCCACGTGTCGAAGAGCGCTAGCCCCTCCGCCTGGCTCGACACCAGCTTCCACTCCATCACCGGAAAGCCTCGCTCCGCCAGCCACGTCAGTTGCTCCGGACGCGACCACTGTCTCCCGCCGAACACCCGCCCGGGCAGCGCCGCCCGCACCGCCGCCGGCACAACATCATGGCTCACCAGTGCGTCGTAGCCCTTCACGTCCAGATCGTCGGCCTTGACCCCAGTCCGCACATCGGCCTCGAACTCCGCCGCTCGCAGCATTGTTTGCGCGTGCAGGTAGCGGCCCACCAGCGACCGGGCCGCGACATAGGAATGCAGCAGGATCTTCATGCGCCTCCCGCGAGCTGAGCGCTCACCTCATTCGACCGCCCCGATTCACCGCCCTCGCCGAACGCCACCACGTACCACGTGTAATACACGCCATATTCCACGTCGAAGTCACCAAACGACGTCCAGCCCGCGTCAGGTTCAAACACGATGTAGTACTCCTCGTTGAACGCCTTCCGGTACAACCGGAATCCCGCCTCGTTGCTCGAGTTGTCCTGCCAAAGCAGGATGAAGAACCCCTCTTCCACCGACACGCTCAGGTTGCTCGGCGCGTTCGGGGCCGGTACCACCGGCGTCGCTGACTGACGGTCCCGTCGCCGGTCCGCCAGCCACGTCGCCAGCCAGGCCAACCAACGCCGCGAGCCCGCCCACGGCCTACCGCCCCCTCTGATTTGCGGCAGCTTTAGCATCATTTGCTTTTGCCGACTCATCCTTCGGCAGCATCGCTTTTCGCTCGCCTGCGCCCCGTCCAGGCGCAGGCTCGGCGTCCGCTCCACCAGCAGCCCCGACTACCGGGACTAGCGGACGCCTCACCCGCCGAACGATTGGAAGCAACCCGTCCATGCTCAGACGGCGTTCGCGCCAATCGCGATCTGCTTCCAGTTGGTGCCGTCGCTGATTGCAAGGCACGGCACCGCACCAGTTCCACCGGCGCTCAAGTGAATGATGCGCCGCGGAAACTTCGCCGCTGTCACACCAGCCGCCACAGCGGCGGCAACGTTCGTGAACGTCGGATATTGAATCTGCTCGCCGCTCCGAATCTTCTCGAAACTGCGCGGAATCTCTTTACCCATAATCATTGTCCTTTCCGGAGGTAGGGCGTGCTGTCCCAGCGCGCCGCTCCCTCTCCGCTGGGGGAGAGGGTTGGGTGAGGTGGATCCTTCCCCTCAACTCTCAACCCTCAACCCTCAACTCAGTTATTGTGCGTCACCGCCACGATCCGGACGTTCTTGTTCTCGAACACCCGCGTCCAGTTCGCGCCGTTCTCCAGCTCCGCGTTGGTCGGCGAGTCGCCCGCCACGCTGGCGCTGTTGAACTTCACCCCCCGCGGATGCAGGATGTAGCGCCGCCGGTTGATCAGGTCCGAATCGCTGGCCAGCGCATCGCGATAGAACTCCACGCCCTCAGTCCCGATGCCACCTTGCACCGGCGCACCACTCAGCGGCGCGGCGCCCTTGGCAAACGCGCCCGGCCCGAACAGGTAGGTCGTATAGACCACGCCGTCCGTCGTGCCAGCCCGCGTCGGCAGGTTGTCGTCCACCACCACGCGGCGCCCCTGGAAGCTCTTGATCTGCACCTTGCCCTCGCTGTCAGGCACAAAGTCAATCAAGTCGAGCTTCCGCAGCGCCGCCTCGGTGGCCGAGTGCATCGCCACCGCATTCAGCCGGTCCCCGCGGTCGCCCAGCTTCACCGTCGCATCCACGAACGTTGCTCCATTCAGCCGCGTCGAGGCCGACTGCCCCGCCACCGACTCCGAATGAATCGCCAGCAGGTTGCCGCTCATGCTCGCAGCCGCGAAGATGCCCTTCAGGCAGGACACCACCAGCCCCTCGTCCGTGCGCGCCCAGTACGCCGCCACCAGGTCCACAATCGCCTGCATCGGATCGTCGCCCGAAATCACCTTCGCCAGGTGATTCACGCTCCACGCTTGCGCGTCGTTGTGAATGCGAGCGATGTCCTTGTCGGCGGTGATCTTGTTTACCGTGAGCGACGCCGAATCGCTCAACAGTTGCCGTGTCGCGGTCAGGTCCTTCCAGAACGGCATTTCCACCGTTCGCCCGCCCCCCGCCGCCAGTTCATCGAACACCGGCGAGTGCTCGATGATGCCGCATTGCCCGAACGCGCTCAGTTCCGCCGTCCGCTCAATCGCGTACTGCTCGAACCTCGTCGGGATGATGATGTCTGCAATAGCCGTCTTGGCCATAATTCAATCTCCGGTTGCGATCCATCACGCTGCCGCTCGCAATCGCGCCGCCAGCGCCGGATCAGTTCTCTCCAGTTTCATTTGCTCCGTCAGGTTCCACGTCTCCTTGCGGAACGGATTCCTCACGGACCGATTTCCACCAGCCCCACCGGAGCCGTTGCCGGCAGCACCGCCACCAGCGTTGGATTCAAACAGATGAGGAGCGTCAGCAACCTGCTGCTCGACCCACTCATCCAAAGTCATTGCCGTGCTGCCATCCTTGCCCACGCGCACGGTCTGGCCGTCGGCCTCAAAAGCCGTCGGCACGCCATTCACCAGGCGGAACACATTCCGCGCCCGGGCGGTGATGTCAGGCATCGCCGTCGCCCGCAGCCCGCGCTTGCTCGCTGCCGCAACCACGCCCTGATCAATCTGGATGCTCACCAGTCGCGAGTTGAGCGCATCGCGCTCGGAAACCACCGCCGAAAGCTGCTTCTCCACTTCGCCGCGCGCGGCCTTCACTCGCGCCTCGACCACCTTCTCGGTCTCGCCGGCCTTGAGCTGCTGAGCTTCCTCGAGCCGGCGCTTCTCCTCCGCCAGCCGGCGGACCTCATCCGGGTCAATGCCCTCAAACCGCTTCTGCTGCTCCGCGAGCTGGTTGCTCAGCGCGATGTTGTTGGCGCGGAACTCATCCAGTTTCGCCTTCTCCGCCACGCCATCAGCATCCAGGACCCAAGCGCCATCGCGCTCGACATAATGAGTTTCCAGTCCAGCCGGAATCTCATCCTTCGATTTGACTTTGAACTTCAATGCCATAACTCACTCAGTTCTTCCCCGCCGCGCCCTGCGCCAGGGCCAAAGCTTTCACCGCCGGCCGGTCCCGCTCCCCGGCCTTGATCAACGCCGCCTCCTCGGGATTCGTTCTCCCCTCAGGCAGGACCTCACCCCGCCGGAACAACTCATGCATCGTGTCTTGGCTGATCGCTCCTGCTTGCCAGGCCGCCACGATTGCCTGCACATCCTGGCTGGCCAGCCCCTTGGTGCTGAAGTCGCTGTTCAGCGTCATCAACACCTGCTCGCTGGTCACATCGTCAGGAAGCTCCTCTGTTGAGTTCCACCAATAGACCCAGCGAAGGAGCTGCGTCAGCGACTCACTCAGGCTCGCCGCCACGTTCCCCAGGATGCTGTATTCGCCCGACTGCCTCAGCTCGATCGCCGTGGCCGTCTCGCCCACCTTCTTCACGTCCTCCAGCATCCGCGACCCAAGCACCGCCATGAGCCGCTCATCGCGGTCCATCGCCCGCTCGAAGGTCATCAACCCTTGCCCGGTGAACTCCAAGAACCCAGCCGTCGCCCCCGGCGTCTCACTCACCCAGGCGGCGCTCGACCCAATCCGCAGCGACGCCGTCTTGTCAAAGCCACTCACCCAAGCGGTCGGCAGCGCCGTGAAATGGAGCCCATGCTTGAAATCCGCATCCAGACGGTAGTGGTCCAGGTTCACCGCGACGATGTCCTCCAGCGGCCCTCGGTCCACGTCCGGCCGCGAATGCCGCGGCCCATGAAACACAAACGGAATCAGTGGCAGCGGCCTGCCCAGCCGCCGCGGCACCCGCGAATCAATCACCACCCACTCCGTCTTTCCCTGCTCCCCTTCGACAGCTTGCTCCTGCCACAAATCCACGCGGCAGAAGGCATCGCCGCCTTCACCGACGACCAACCGCAACACGCGAATCTGCTCTACCACCTCCGGCTCAAACTCATCCTGCTCGGTTCGAAGTTCGGTGTTCGATGTCGGACGTTCGATGTTCGCCGTTTCCCTGAGCACCAAAAGCGTCAGCACATTCCGCCCGCGCACATGCCCCATCCGCCAGTTGATGATCCGCTCAGCCGGATAGAACACCGCATAGGCCCGTCGCTCGGCCCCTTGGCCTCGTGCGTCGCCACCTTCCCAATCCACCAGCGACCCCGCCCGTCCGAGCCCAACCACGTCACCCACCACAACCTTGGCGTAGCCCGTCAGCGAGGTCCCCAGCATGTCAGCATCATTCTGGAACTCCGCCAGCGCGCGCCCCACACCCGTGCTCTCGCTCGGCAGCTTCACGAAAGGCGGACGCCGGAAAATCAGCCCCAGGTAAGCCTCAGCCGTCCGCGCCGTCGCGTTGAAGAACGAAGCCCGCTTGCGATAGGCCGCAAACTCCTCATCCGTTTGCGAATCCAATCGCGCCAGATACTTCTCACCCCCCGCCTTCACGGCATCCTCACCCGCCAGCACATCGCGCGCGCGCGACCAATCCAGCGCCGCGGCTTCGTAATCAACATGTGTGCTATTGACGGGCACGACTCGACCCTAGCACGTGATTTTCACACGAACCCCGGCCCCAAAAGCTGGAACTGCATTAGCGGGCACCAGCGATCCTTTGAGCTACCACAGCGGGCAAAAAAAACTTCAGAAACCGGTTGACGACTTTCGCCCACCACACCGCTCCTGTCAGGCTCCGCGCCGGAATGCGCCTCGGCGGCGCAACCGGCGCTCCGCCTGCCAGTCGCTCACGCCACCACCACCGGTCGCGGCCTGCCCTCCAGCCCCTCTGCTTCGCAACGGGGCTGGAGGGCAGGCCGCTCCCTATCATCACTCCGGTTCGACGCCCACCCCCGGGACAATGTCAGCCACACCGCCCGTGGCGGTGTGGATAACCAGGTGGACGACTCCGCTCGTCGTGCTCGCTCCGTCGGGGTAACGTCAGCCACTCCGCCTGTGGCGGAGTGGACAACCACCAGGACGACCGCCCCCAGGCCCACGACCGCCGCGGGCCCCGCCACCCCCCTGTGCTTGCGCAACGGGGGTTGGCGGGGCCTGCGGCTCACGATCAGGGATTCAACCACCACCCCGCTGGCGCGACCACGAACCCGCCTCTAGCAACCCAGCATCCCGCCACATCGAACGCCCTCCCGCTTCGCGCCGTCGATACGCCTTAACCAAGTCGAACGTCCGCGAGCAGTCAGCGCGCCAGTCGCCCCGCCACCCTCCCGCCTGTCACGCTGCCTGCTTCGCTCGTCCCAGTTCGCACGCCCCACCGCTTCGCGTCATCGAACGCGCGCCTCGAAACCAACGCCCTCAGCAATTCCAACGCCCCCGGAGCCGCTTCGTTCGGGCGCGTTTACGATGCAGTAGTCGCGCCAGCCTCCCCTTCTCCCCACAGGCTGGCACGCCTACTGCAATAATTGGAATGCGCCCTGCCACTCGCTCCGGACAAAGACAAAGTCAGTTGAAACGACTCCTTCGGGCTATCGGGCGTCGTGGGTTCTCCTACGCGTCCAGTGCTGCCCGCGGCCCTACCGCCCT
>CAZDOO010000110.1:0-13503 GCA_964507045.1 uncultured Verrucomicrobiota bacterium
CCTGCAACCTTCTGATCCGAAGTCAGAAGCTCTATCCAATTGAGCTACGGACGCAACACCCCGCAGGAGGGGTTCTTGAAGTGGTGGGGTGGCCGACGGGATTTGAACCCGCGACAGCCAGATCCACAATCTGGGGCTCTAACCAAGCTGAGCTACGGCCACCAACCAGGGATTAACGTAAGTATCGGCACCCCCGACGTCAAGCTCCCGCTGCGCCCGTGAAATAAAAAACCCCGCCTTTGCCGTGTTCGACCTGTCTGCGGAACCTGGTTGCAACATTCGGAACAAGCGGGCTGCTTTCGGCGTCCATTGAAGGCATGTCGGCCACAGCCGCAGCTTTTGGTTCCTCTTAATCGTTCAACTTACGGTTCGAGTTCTTGGTCGTTGATCACGCACAAGGCAGGGTAAATTCTGCTTCGAGCCTGGCAAAGAACACAGGTTCATTGCCGCAGCATCCGTGCCAATCCCAATCACCACTTCTGCGCCGTGCCGAAGCCGCGGACAAAGCCGATGCACTGCGCGACTTCGGGCGTGGAGTTGTCCCAGTGATACTCGTATTCGATGGCAATGTTGCCGGCAAAGCCCTGTGCCTTCAGTTCGTTCAACAGCGCCGGGACATCGGAAATCCCAGTGCCGTAGGGCACATCATGCGCGCTGGGCTCCATTTGGTTCAAATCCTTCAGGTGGCAGCTCACGATCCGCCCCTTGAGAATGCGCAGGCAGTCCACCGGCTTGAGGCCGGACCGAACCCAGTGCCCCGTGTCGGCGCAGGAGCCGATGCGCGCGTCGCGGTCCTTGACCACGGACAGGACATAGTTCGGGTCCCACATGCGGTAATCAGGATTGTTGGCGCGCTTGGGGTGATCGTGGAAGCCCACCTTGAGGTCGTATTCCTTGACCAGTTTCTCGATGGTGTCAATGGCCTCAACCGATTCGGTGGTGATGGCGTGCAGACCGAGCGTCTTGGCGAACTCAAAAATCTGGCGGGCTTCGGCTTCGTTCTTGGGAATACCGACTACGCCGTAGTTTGCCGCCGTGACCTTGCAGGCGGCGAGTTTGTCTTTGACCTTCTGAATGGTTGCGGCTGACGCACTGTGGTCCCAAACCACATTGGGCTCAGCTTTGCTGAGCTTTTGTCCGGGATAGAACTCGATGACCTTGCCGCCGGCTTGCGCGGTCTTTTCGATGGCCTCAAAGACCGTGAACCGGTTGAAGGTGTAGGCCTGGCAGCCGATGGCAAACCCGCCGGTCTTGCAGGCGGCGGGAATGCTGTTCTCGGCGCACAACGGCAGCGGTGCGGCCAGGGCAGCGACAGTGCAACACAGACCGAGGGGAAGAAGTAGTTTTAGATTCATAGACGCCCAATAAAGGCTCGTTTGCTCCCGAAGGCAATGCCAATTTGGCGATGGCGTGGCCCGGGCGTATCTTGGCACTACCAGCCCATCTCACCCGGGGAATCCGTGAATTCCTTTGGGATTGGCCGGCTTGGGCGGCCAGGAATGCGGGCCATGCCCGGGTAATACTCCCTCTCTGCTGGCTCACCTCACCGTATACACACCGTATACACACCGTAGTACCTCTGCAAACTTTGCAGAGGTACTACGGTGTGTATACGGTGTGTATACGGAGGGACTACGGTGGTGCGCTGGTGCCAGGGTCACGCCATCGGCGGAGAGGGATTCCGGCCGAACTGGTGGTGGGGGGGCGAGATACGCCCGATGGCCGCAGCACGGAGCCATGGTGGGATCAGCCGGGGGGCGAGGATGGAAATGTGACCGCCATGAACAAGGTTTCCGTTGCGGGGGAGAACGGCGAAGTGCCGACAGTGAGTGTCTTGTATTGGGACAGAAACGCCCCTTTGCGATATCGGAGAGGCAAGCCATCAGCAAGCCTGCGGATTGTTATTTCCAAAACATCTTCGACACCTTTCCTTCTTATGTTGAGCGATAGCGGTATTGCCGCACATGCCCCTTTCCTGTTTGAAGGCATAACAATTGCTTCCCTTCGCACCCGCTAGTCGTGTTGGAGGGGAGCCTAAGAAGTGCGGGAAACGGTTGGGGCAGAGTAGACACGGGCTAGCGGGCACGAGTTGGTCACCATTGTTGGTAATGAAACAAGCTTTTGTACGGCCCATTCGATCCAGCATGCCGCATCGCCAGGCGTGGGTGTCACGGATTTGCCCGCAGGCGGTGACCGGCCCGGCGGCGGCGCCTGCGCCGGGGAGGAGGGTAATATGAGTGACGATCCCGCCAACCGTGCGCCTCGCATTCTCATTGTTGACGACAACGCCGCGATCCACAGCGACTTCCGCAAGACCCTTGACAGCCGCCAACCCGCGACCGGAGCCCAGCTGGACGATCTGGAGAAGGCGCTTTTCGGTGACGCGACCCTCCCGGCGGCACGTGGTTCGTTCCGCCTTGACTCCGCCTTCCAGGGCAAGGAAGCCCTGGCCAAAGTGCAGCAGGCACTGCAGGAGGACGACCCTTACGCGCTGGCTTTCGTGGACATCCGCATGCCGCCCGGCTGGGACGGTGTGGAAACGCTCGAGCATCTGTGGGCGTGCGCACCGGAACTGCAGGCGGTCATCTGCACCGCCTACTCCGATTATTCCTGGGACGATATGGCGCGTCGGCTGGGTCAATCCGACAGCCTGTTGATTCTTAAGAAGCCGTTTGATACGGCGGAAGTGCTGCAGGTGGCACACGCGTTGACGCGGAAATGGGACCTGGCCCGCCAGGCGAAGCTGCGGATGGAAGACCTGGACCGGATGGTGCGTGAGCGCACGCAGAAGCTGCAGGAGGAGATTGAAGAGCGCGCGCGTGTCGAGCAGGCCTTGCTGATTTCCGAGGATCGGTTTTCCAAGGCCTTCCGCGCCAGCCCCATCCCGATGGCCATTCAAAGCGAGGCGAACGGCCGGTTTCTGGATGCCAATCCGAGTTTCCTGGACCTCACAGGTTATACGGCAGATGGACTGTTGCGACGCACGGATGCCGAACTCAAGCTCTGGGACGGAACGCTGGCGCTGCCCGCCGCCGGGACGGGGCGTGCGGGCCGAATCCGCAACCAAGGGGGCTCGCTCCGGCGCAGTGATGGCGCCGCCCGTGATACCATCCTTTGGGCCGAGCCGATTACGCTGGCTACGGGGTCGTGCCGCCTGCTGATCGTCGAGGACGTCACGGACCGCTTGAAGCTGGAAAGCCAGTTGCGGCAGGCGCAAAAGCTGGAAGCCGTCGGGTGCCTCGCCGCCGGCGTCGCGCACGAGTTCAACAACTTGCTCACGGTGATCCAGGGCCATACGGATTTGCTGGGCAGTTGCACCCTGGGCACGCAGGCGGCCACCGAATCTATCGCCCGTATCGCGCAGGCCAGCCAGCGGGCGGCATCCCTCACGCGCCGGCTGCTGACCTTCAGCCATAAACAACAGGTGCAGTTTAAACCCATCGAACTCTCGACCGCGGTCCAGGGCCTGGCCAAGATGCTGGGCCAGCTCATTGGCGAACCGTTCCAGCTGCACCTGGATTGCGCGGCAAACCTGCCGCCGGTGCGCGCCGATGAGAACAACGTAGAGCAGATACTGATCAACCTGGCGATCAATGCCCGGGATGCCATGCCCGGCGGCGGGACCATCCAGATTGCCACCCGTTTGGCGGTGTTCGATCCGGCCGCAGCGCGGAAGGTTCCCCAGGCGCGCCCCGGCCGTTTTGTCTGCTTGACGGTTTCGGACACTGGTTGCGGCATCAGTCAGGACGCGCTGGGCCGGATCTTTGATCCGTTCTTTACCACCAAGGACATTGGCAAGGGCACGGGGCTGGGACTTTCCACCGTGCATGGCATTGTTCAACAGCATGAAGGCTGGATCGAAGTCAGCAGCGAGGTCGGCCACGGCTCGACCTTCAGGATCTTTCTGCCGGCCTGGGCGGGCGAACCCTTGGCGGCTCCGGCCGAGACGCAGAGCGGCGCGGCAAGTCCCGGCCAGGGTGCCGGCGAGGTGGTGCTATTCGTCGAAGACGAGGGGATTGTGCGCGAGGCGGGCCGCTTGGCGCTGGAGCGCGGGGGCTATGAGGTGTTCGAGGCCAGCGATGGCCCGGAAGCCCTCGCCGCATGGGAGAGGTGCCCAGCCCGCATCTCCTTGCTGGTCACGGATATGGTCATGCCCCACGGCGTCAGCGGCGGCACGCTCGCGCGCGTGCTGCAGGCCAGGGATCCCCAGCTCCGTGTGCTCTACACCAGCGGCTACAGCTCCGAGGTGATCAGTGAAGACCTGCACTTGACTCATGGCGTCAACTTCCTGCGCAAGCCCTACGATCCGCCGGCGCTGCTCAAGGCTGCCAGGCTGTGTCTGGAGAGCGATACCGCTGCGTCGAGCCAGAACCGTTGCGACCCATCCGATGAAGCTGCGCGCCGCATCGGCCCGCAGGGCAGGACGCACCTGCCCACAGTAAAGAAAGCCTAGCCCTATGCCTGTAACCGCGCAAAAGAACCGTCTGCTTTCCGTTCCGGCCGTGCAATCTCAGCGGCCGGCCCGGCAAGTCCCCACCGCCTTGGCTTGGAAGTTGAATGGGGCGAGCACCATCCGGAGCGCGGCCGAGATCGTTCTGAAAGCGGCGGATGCGATGTTGGGGTGGGACGCCGCAGCGTTGGACTTGTATTCGCCGGAGTCGAGAGGCGCCAGCGGCGTCCTGGCGATGGACCTGGTTGAAGGGCGGCGAACGGAGATCACCCCGGCGGGGCCCGACACAGAGCTGTCTCCGGGGATGCGGCAGGTCATTATCAGCGGCGCCCAAATACTATTGCGGGAGGGCGCGCCCCGGTTTGGGGCCGAGCTAAAGCCATTTGGGGATGTGAACCGTCCTTCGGCGTCGCTGCTGTTTGCTCCGCTCCGCGGCCGGACCCGGGTAATTGGCGTGCTGACCATCCAGAGTTATACGCCTCAGGCCTATGTGCGGGAGGACATGGATGCTCTGCAGGCGCTGGCGGATTATTGTGCCGGGGCCATCGAGCGCATCCGTGCCGAGGGGCAGCTCCGTCACACTGAAGAGCTGTATCGCCGCGCCATCGGTGGCGCCGGCGCGGTGCCCTACGCTTACGATTACCGCACTCGGTCGTATTCCTTTATTGGCGAGGGCATCGAGCAACTGACCGGCTATTCCCCCAGAGAGATTAACGGCGAAGTCTGGCTCCGCATCATCCAGGAATCCGCCATGGCGGGCGAAGCCGCCGGCCTGGACAAGACGGAGGCGGCCCGGCGGGTGGAGAGTGGTGAGCTTCGCCACTGGCGCTGCGATATGCGCATCGTCACCCGGGACGGCAAATCGCGGTGGCTCTCCGATGCCTCCGTGCAAAACCTGGATGAGGCCGGGCGTGTCATTGGCTCGATGGGGATCCTCGAAGATATTACCGAGCGCAAGCAGGCTGAACTTTCCGCCCTGGCGCTGTCCAAACTGGGCCAGAGCCTGATCTCCGCCACGACCCCGGAGGATGCCGCGCGGATTCTCTTTCAGGTGGCCAACGATCTTTTCAAGTGGGACGCCTGCGATTTCCATTTGTATTCGCCGGAAGAGAACACGGTGCATCCGGTGCTTTCGATGGACACCGTTGATGGCCGGCACGTCGAGGTTGTGACCCCGAATCGGGATGGCAAACCCAGCCCGCTGGACCGCCGGATCACGGAAGAGGGCGCGCAACTCACCTTGGAAGCAGCTTCCGCCCCGGCCTCGGATCCCGAGCTAGCGCTTCCTGACGGCAATTCCCGCCCACCCGTTTCCGTCATGCGGGTCCCGGTTCGGCTCAGGACCAATAAAGTCACGGGCATTCTCGCTGTCCGCAGCAATGCGCCGCAGGCTTACAGCGAGAAGAACCTGAACACCTTGCAGACGCTGGCCGATTGTTGCGGCGTGGCGCTCGAACGCATCTGGGCGGACGAAGCGCTGCGCAAGTCCGAGTCGCAGTCTCGCCTCGTCTGGGAGAGCTCCGGTGACGGCATGCGGCTGACCAACCGCGAGGGCATCATGGTGCGGGTTAATGACGCCTATTGCCGCATGGTGCAGAAGCCCCGCGCGGAGCTGGAGGGCCAGCCGATTACGGTCGTCCACAGTGAAACTAACGCCGGGTTTGTCCTCGACACCTACCGGCACCGCGTTGACTCGAACACGCTGGTGCCGCACCTGGAGACGGAAGTCACTTTATGGAACGGCGCCAAGTTGTGGTTTGAGTTGTCCAATTCCCTGCTCGAGGTGCCGGGCAAGCCACCGCTGGTCCTGAGCATCTTTCGGGACATCACTGCCCGCAAGCAGACCGAGGCGCAACTGGCCCAGGCACACCAGCAGTTGCTGGAGGTTTCCCGCCAGGCCGGCATGGCTGAGGTTGCCACCAGCGTCCTGCACAACGTCGGCAATGTCCTCAACAGCATCAATGTTTCCAGCTCCGTGATCGAGGACAAGGTGCGCACTTCCAAGGCGCCGAACCTGGCCAAAGCCGTCGCCTTGTTTCGGGAGCACGCGGGCGATCTGCCCGGCTTCCTGGTGAATGATCCCAGGGGGTGGCAGTTGCCCGCCTACTTGAGCAGCCTGGCGGATCACCTGAACGGAGAGCAGAACGACCTCCTGCAGGAGCTCAAATCTCTGGCCCACAATGTTGATCACGTTAAGGAGATCATTGCGATGCAGCAAAGCTACGCGCGCGTCGTGGGGGTGGCCGAGACGCTGCCGGTGGTTGACCTGGTCGAGGATGCCTTGCGCCTTAATGCCGGCGCCATGGAGCGCCACCAGGTCAAGGTCATTCGCGAGTATTTCGAGGTTCCGCCCATCCTGGTGGACAAGCACAAGGTGCTGCAGATTCTGGTCAACCTCATCCGCAACGCCAAGTATGCCCTGGATGACAAGGGCCACACGGATAAACGGCTGGTGCTCCAGGTGGGCATGAACGGCAACAACACGGTGAAGATCTGCGTCATTGACAACGGCATCGGTATTGCCGCGGAGAACCTGACGCGGATATTCGAGCATGGCTTCACCACCCGCAAGGAAGGTCACGGCTTTGGCCTGCACAACGGCGCCCTGGTCGCTCAACAACTGGGAGGCTCGCTCACGGCCCATAGTGATGGACCTGGTCAGGGCGCGAAGTTCACTCTGGAACTGCCGCTCCGCCTCCGGGAGGTGAGTCGCCAGACTGAGTTGCGGTCCAAAGGCGGTTAGTCCCGCGTCCAGCCCGCCGTTCCGACACCGCGGCGAGAAGTTACGCGGCAGTTGCTCTTTGCCCGCGAAGAGGATATGCTGCCAGCATGTTCAGGTGCCCGCTCATCCCGTGCAATCGCGGCGCCTTCGCGCCTCCGTGGTTCGGCGTTCTCCTCGCGGCCTCCGCCTTGCCGGTCCTTGGCGCCACGGACATTCCGACAAATGCGCCGCAGGACGCCGTCATGGCGGCGCCGGCGGAGATTCAGGAGATGCAGGATTGGGCCAGCGCGGTGTTGACCGGGCGCCGCCCCGCCAGCCACCAGCCGGCTGTGCGGGTGCAACTCCGCCGTCAGGAATTTAGCGACCTGCGTTTCGGCCAGTCGTGCATCGAGACGCCCATTCAAATCGGACCGCGCAAGTTCAAGCACGGCTTGGGCACCCATGCCAACAGTGAAATCCTGCTTTACCTGCCGCCGGATGCCAGGGAGTTCCGGGCCTTCGTCGGCATAGACAACAATCCCGACACGGAGGGGGTTAGCGGCTCCGTGCAGTTCAGTGTGGAAATCGGCGGCAAGAACGTCTTCCGCACGCCGGTCCTGCGCGGCACCAACGCGCCCACGCTGGTCAAGCTCGCCCTGCCTGCGGACACGCGGACGCTGACGCTCAAGGTGGATGCCACCGCCGACGGCCCCAGCCACGACCAGGCCGACTGGGCCGACGCCTGCATTGTCACCGGCGACAACCAGGTCCACTGGGCGGATGCGGGCAGCCAGCCGTTCACGCGCACGACACGGCCCTTCTCCTTCCGCTACGGTGGTGCTTCCTCGGACGCCTTCCTGGCCAAGTGGCAGCGTGTCGTTCAAACCAGCGAAACTCAGAGCCGCAGGACTCATCAGGTCACTTGGACCGACCCCGAGACCAGTCTGCGCGTGAGCGCCACCGCTTCCGCGTTCCAGCGCTATCCGGCCGTCGAGTGGGTCCTGGAGTTCGAGAACCTGGGGACACAGGACACGCCGCTGATTGAGCAGGTTCACGCCCTTCATGTCCAACTGCGCACGGGCTACCACCGCAAGCCGGTGAAGGTGCACCAGTTGACGGGTGATATCTGCGGCGAGCGCTCTTTCCTGCCGCTTGAAACCGAGGTTGATGCGGGCGAGGGCGTGGTGCTGGTGCCGGAGGGTGGGCGCTCCTCCAGCGGCGCGTTTCCCTTCTTCAATGTGCAATATGGCAACGAGGGGCTGATCACCGCCATCGGCTGGTCTGGCCAGTGGCGCGCCTCCCTGGAGCGTTCCGCCGCCGGGCCCACCGCCTTGCGCGCCGGCATGGAGAAGCTTTCGTTGAGCCTGCATCCCGGGGAGAAGATCCGCTCGCCGCGCATCCTTATCCTCCCCTGGAAGGGAGACCTGCTGGCGGCGCACAATCGTTTCCGGCGGCTGATGCTGTTCGAGTATGGGCCGCAGCAGAATGGGCGGCCGCTCCCGCTGCCAATCGCGCTGCAATGCTTTGATCGCTATGTCAGCAAGCTCCCGGATTGGGGAACGGAAGCCGGCCAGCTCCGTGCCGCCCGCGCGGCCTACAATGCCGGGTGCGACATGCATTGGTTGGATGCCGCCTGGTTCGAGGGCGGGTTCCCCAACGGCGTCGGCAACTGGTTTTGCCCCTCGGAGCGGTTCCCCAAGGGCCTCAAGCCGGTGAGTGACGCCTGCCACCAGTTGGGCCTCAAGTTCATGGCCTGGTTCGAACCGGAACGCGTCGCGCCGGGCAGCCAGATCGCCCGCGAGCATCCCGAGTTTGTCTTCGGCGGAGACAAGGGCGGCTTGTTCAAGCTCAGTGATCCCGCAGCCCGGGGCTGGCTGACGGACCTATTGTCGCGCCGCATCACCGAATTCGGCTTGGACGCCTATCGTAATGACTTCAACATGGATCCGCTCGGTTCCTGGCGTCAGGCCGACGCCACCAATCGCCAGGGCATTACGGAGATCCGGTATGTCGAGGGCCATTACGCGCTGTGGGATGAGCTGCTGGCCAGGCACCCCGGGCTGTTCATTGATAATTGCGCCAGCGGCGGGCGGCGGATTGACCTCGAAACCTGCCGGCGCTCTGTGCCGCTCTGGCACAGTGACACCGGCTGCTCGCCCGGCCACGCCGACTGGAACCAGAGCCAAATCTATGGCCTGAGTCTTTACGTCCCTCTGTTTGGCGCCTGCGCGTGGACGCCGGATACCTACGACGTGCGCAGCGCCGCCACCGCCGGGCTCGTTTGCCAGTTTCCGGTCTTCGACGAAAAGTTCTCCTTGGAGACGGCCCGCGCCGCGCTCGCCGAAGTCAAAGAGAACCAGAAATACTGGTATGGTGACTTCTATCCGCTGACTCCCTGCGCGCTGGGTCCTGACGCCTTGATTGCCTGGCAACTCCATCGCAGCGATCTCAACTCCGGCATCGTGCTGGCCTTCCGCCGCAGCGAATGCCCTTACCCGGTCCTGCAAGCCGGCCTGCGCGGTCTCGATCCGCTGTCGGCCTACCGCCTGGAAATTTGCGAGGAGGGCCGCACCAACCAGGTGCGCACGCTCACCGGCAGGCAGCTTGCAACCAACATGGAGTTGCGCATGTCCAAACGCGGCACCAGCCTGCTGGTTCGCTATAAGCAGGAAAGCAACGCGGTTCCCGCTCCAAAATGAGCTCGGACCGGCGGCACTTCCGCAAGCTGCCCTCTCACCACTGTGTGCCCAGCCAGTCGTGCGCGTGTGGCCCTATTCTCGCCGTCGGTGCGCCCGGGTGTTGGGTTGGACGGGAGAGCAGGACCCGATCACGGGTGAGGAGGTGAGAGACCCATGCCTGGCTCGCAACAGTCTGATACCAGGCGGAGTCAGCGTTCGCACAGGGGTTGCAGGGCAACGCGAATGCGGTCCACGATGCCGGGCATGGCTGCTTGCAGGGCAGGGGACATGACGGTGCCGAGGGTGAACGGATCTTCGACCTCGATGGCAAAGATTGTGACTTGGGCCGGCATGGCCAGCCCCAGGTGCCGGCCCAGCGCCAGTGTCTCACTCACACCCACAAAGTGCGGGGTGCGCCCAGTCAGTTGCTGCAGCGCGCCCGCGTCCACCTCATGCAACGAGCCCGGCGGGGCCTTGCCAGTCTGGATGGAATCCACGATGACCACCGTGGAGTAGCCGGTGATGAAGTCCAGCAGTGCCAAGCCCATCTCTGTTGTTTCGCGAACATCAATGGCCGGGTGGTCGGCCAGTTCGCCCTGGAGTGCGTGGACAACGTGCAAGCCGATGGCATCGTCGGTGAGGATGTCATTTCCCAAGCCCAGGAGCAGGACCCGCGGGGCCGGGAAAGGTAGAGTTACCGGCTCGGCGGTCGTTTCGAGCGCGCAGGGGCTCATGTCCTAAACCTGAATTCCGAAATCCGAAGCGCGGCTCATTCCTGCACAAGCTGTTGCACCAGGTTCCGCCGGCGGTCATAGATGTTGACTCGTAGCGGCAGGTGGCCCGGCAGCGAATGCGTGGCGCAGCCCAAGCAGGGATCGTAGGCGCGGAAGGCCATCTCGACCTTGTTGAGCAAGCCCTCGGTGACCTTGCCGCCCTTGATGAGGCCCTTGGCGGCGCGCTCGACGCTCATGGCGATGCGGGCGGCATTGTTCTGGGTGGCCACGATCATGTTGGCCATGGTGATGCAGCCGCGCTCGTCGGTCTGGTAGTGGTGGAACAGCGTGCCGCGGGGGGCTTCGACAACGCCGACGCCTTCCTTGGGCACGCTGGTCGGGACGCGCCGGATGTCCGGGCTGGTGATCTCAGGATCGTTCAGCAGTTCCTGCATCCGTTCCGCGGCGTTGATCATTTCGATGGCGCGTGCCAGGTGGTTGGCCAGCGTGTGGTGGACCGGCTTGCCGCCGAGGACCTTGAAGAACTCCTCGTAGGCGGCCTGGGCCTTGGGCGTGGACATGCCGTCGGAGGCATTCAACCGCGCCAGGGGGGCCACGGAGTAAATACTCGTGTCAGGACCTTCTTCAAAGTCCTTCCAGCCGCGCGGCTTGAGGAAGGTGAACTTCATGTAGCTCCATGGCTCGACATGCTCCGCCACGAAATCGCGGTATTGCTGTGTGGGGAACTTGCAGACTTCCTTGCCGTTGCAGTCCACCACGCGGAGCTGGCCGTCGTAGAAGTTCACGCGGTTCTGCTCGTCCACCATGCCCATGTAGCAGGTCTTGTGGGTGAAGGCGTCGCTGGTGATCAGCTTCACGTATTCGGGGTTGCCGAAGACGATCTGCTTGAGCACGGCGAGCGTCCACTCGGCAAACTCGACGCCGTCCCTGGCCAGTTCTTTGAACCTGGGCAGGTCCTCGGTCTTGAGGCCCTTGCTGACGCCGCCGGGCAACCCCAGCACGGGATGCACCACCTTGCCGCCGAAATAGGCGATCAACTCGCGCAGGCGGCGGCGGGTCGAGATGACCTTCTTGCCGGCCTCGATGCCCACTTTGCCGATGACACCGACGATGTTGCGCTCGGCGGGGGGCGCTTCCGGCCCGACGATGAAATCCGGCCCGCCCAGCACAAAAACGTGCAGGGCATGGTCTTCAAGCATGAAGGTGTTATAGACCAATTCCCGGATCTTCCGGCCCGGCGAAGTTGGCTCGACCTGGTAAAGGCTGTCCAGGCACTTGGTTGCGGCCATGTGATGCGCGGTGGGGCACACCCCGCAAATGCGGCTGGTGATCTGGGGCATGTCCTCCGCTGGCCGGCCCAGGCTGAACACCTCGAAACCGCGCAACTCGGGCACCTGCATGTAAGCGCGTTCCACATCGCCTTTGTCGTCCAGGAAGATATCAATCTTGCCATGGCCTTCGAGCCGGGTGATGGGGTCCACCGTGAAGCGCCGCCGGCCCATTTGGTAGGCGGCGTTGGCGCGGACCGAGCCTTGATTGAATGTGTCTTTGACTGCTTGTTCCATAGGGGGTTCTTTCACTTGGGCATGTTCATCTTGCGCCGCAGAATACTTTTCGGCAGGCCATAACGGTAAAAGGTGCCCACCGGGTCCGGGATGCCTGCGAGCACCGTGTCAATCTCTGCTGTCTCCTTTGGTCCCAGGTTCGCGCACAGCGAGGACATGATCTTGAGCCCCTGGTCGCGCACGCGCGAGGTGGGACCGAAGCAGCCGGTGCAAGGCATGCCGCCGACCGTGCAGGCGGCCTCGCAACCGCTGCGGGTGCTGGGCCCCATGCAGACAATCCCTTGGGCGAGAAAACACTTGTCAGGATCCATCAGAACCTGGTGTGGCCGCTTGAATTCGGTGAAGCTGATGTTGGCTGGCTTGGTAGCTTTGCGCGGACACTCGTCACACAAGGCAATGTCCGGTGCGATGACAGAACCTTTTGGCGGCAACCGATTCTCCAGCAGCGCGGTCACTGCCGCCTTGGTGAGCTTGGGCGTCGGAGGACAGCCGGGCACGTAGTAGTCCACGTCTACCACCTGGTCGAGCGCGCGTACGACATTGTGCAGCGCCGGAAGGCTCGGCTCCCGGCCCTTGTCGGCGAACTGCAACTGGGGCCGGGTTTTCTGCGCGTTTACCATCGTCGGGCCGTCCTCGTAATTGAACTTGAGGACTTGCTCGCGCGGGAACTGGTTGGCCAATCCGGGAATGCCGCCCAGATGAGCACAGGCGCCATACGCGATCAGGTACACGCTCTTCCGGCGCAGCAAATGAGCCATTTCCTCCTGCTCGGTGGTTCGGATGGCGCCGTTCAGGAGGGTCGCGACGATGGACTTGTCGGGCATGGCCTTGATGTCCTGGTACTTGAAGTCCATCGCCACCGGCCAGAGGACGATGTCCACCTTCTCCACCACACCGAGGATGTCCTCGGCCAGGTCCACGACGGTTTCTTCGCAGCCTCCGCACGAGGCGCACCAGTAAAAGGCAACTTTGGGTTTAGACATGTGCAGTCTCCATGGTTTGGGGTTGGGTCCCGTGTTCGGCGCAACCGCAACCGGCGGCGGCTTCCTTGGCAGCAACGTGTTCGGCGAAATGCTCCATCTCCGCGTCCCACTCCTCGAACGCTTGCGGGAGGCCAAGCGGACCCAGCTTGGTCACGGACTCGACCATCTCGTTAATGACGCGCTTGACCTTCTCGCCCTCGGCGGCGGAAATCCATTCGAGGCGCAGCCGCTCAGGCTCCAGACCCATGTCCGCAATCATGCGCTTCAACATCTGGAAGCGGCGGAGGCACTTGTAGTTGCCTTCGGCGTAGTGGCAGTCATTAGGATGGCAGCCGCCGATCAGGACCGCGTCCGCCCCCTTGGCCAGCGCGTCCACAATGAACTGCGGGTCC
>CAZDOO010000111.1:0-13499 GCA_964507045.1 uncultured Verrucomicrobiota bacterium
GGATGAGGAACCAGTTCACGCCCCTATTATGGTGCTAGTGTCAAGATGTGCCCCCGAACGTTTGGGGAAGTCACACTCGGCTGGAGCACGACCACCGGCTCTGAGAGCCTGTTTGAAAATTGCTGTTTGGGAAAGCGAGCGTCCTCGCGAGCCCTGGCTTCGGCCCCTGCCCACGGGATACTTGGGCTCGCGCGGACGCCCGCCCGAGGCACGCTTACGCATTCAAGGTATTGATCAGCTCATAGAGTTTGTCGGCGAGCGCCCTGACCTCGGCCTGCGTGAACGGGTTGGATACGCTCAAGCAACGCGTATAGCCCTCAACTCTTAACCCTCGCCAGCCAAGGTGGACCGCCAAGTAGTCCATCCTTAGCCCCTCGTAATCCCCTCCTAAACCCCTCGTATGCCCCTCGTATATAAAATACGAGGGGCATACGAGGGGCATACGAGGGGTTTAGGAGGGGTTATTGCGTGTCTGAGGACCGATTGGCGTTTGGCAGCAGGCGTTTGACCCAGTCATCGTTTGGCTCATCTCTGGTTTGAAGCCGAGCCTGAGGATTGGTATGGCGTGGAGCCATGAAGATTCGGGATATGCCCCGTCGTCGGGCTCGTGGTCACCAACCCCGCCGACGCCGTCTCACTGAAGCTTCAGCTCTCCCGCCTGCCCGGCCACTACGTGCTGGTCTTCGGCGCCCGCGTCCGCCCGGCGTAGCCCCACGGTCAACCGGTTGCCGGCGGCGGGCATCAGCGCCGAGGTCGCGGGGCCGAACTGAGGCAGGGCGAGGCCGCATGTTGGCAATCACAGGGCTCGCGAGGACGCTCGCCCCAGTCTGGATTTTCAAACAGGCTTTGAGAGAACGTCCATGCTTGAAAGCCTCGGGCGTTTCTGGTCCCATGGCCTCATGAAAGCAAGACCTGCTCTTGCCAACCGGATCGGAGCCACACCTCCGATGGTGTCTTCCCTCGCGCTGGACCGGCGCGCTTTCCTGCGCCAATCGCTGGTCTGCGCCGGCGGCTTGGCCCTGGGCTTTCCCCCCGTCACCGCGGGCCGCGAGCCGGCTCAATCCAAGCCGCTGGGCACCGCCCAGGGCATCCATCCGGGGCGCGTGGTGTGGGCGCACGATCCCGAGGTCACGAATTGGAAGGGTCCCGGCGATGGGCGCTGGTGGGAGGGCAGCCGGGTGAAGCAGGAGCGCGTGGACACCATGCTGGCGCAGGCCGTGTGCGAATTGACCGGCACGTCCACAGCAGCCAAGGCCTGGAACAAGCTCTTCCGGCACCTGAACCAGGCGCGGGGCAAAGGGGATGCGGGCTACAGCGCGGGCGAGCGGATAGCGATCAAGCCGAACTGGGTGGGCCTGATATTCCGCGAGGGCAACGTCAACCTGGATACCTATGCCATGATCCGGCGGCAGGATTACATGAACACGGCGCCGCAGATGATCCTCGCGCTGGTGAACCAGCTCACCCATGTGGGCGTCCCGCCCCGGAACATCACGATCTGCGACACGCTCGCCTGCCTGGCGCACGAGTATTACGATTTGCTGCACGGGGCGTTCTCGCAGGTGCGCTACGAAGATTACGCGGGCAAGTTTGAGCGGTTCAAGGTGCAAGCCTCCACGCAGCCTCTGTATTGGAGCAGCCGTCCGCAAGGCAAAGCACAGGACTTCCTCCCAAGCTGCTTTGCGGACGCCGACTACCTGATCAACTTCGCCAATCTCAAGGCCCACTCGGGCGGCGGCGTCACGCTTTGCGCCAAGAACCACTTTGGGTCGCTGATCCGCTGGCCGGTCCAGCCAGGCTACTACGACATCCATCCCAACTGCTTCGCCAAGGACACGGGCATTTACCGTCCGCTGGTAGACTTGACGGGCCATTCGCACGTGGGCGGCAAGACGGTGCTTTACCTCGTGGACGGCCTGTTCGCGGGCGTGCATCCGCGCGACCCGGAGCCGCAGCGAATGCGCTCGCCGCTCTTCAACGGCCAGTGGCCGTGCAGCCTCCTGGCATCCCAGGACCCGCTGGCCATTGATTCGGTTGGCTTTGACCTGCTCTCGACCGAGTGGCCGGAGATAGTCCTTAAGGGCGGCGTGGACGATTACCTGCACGAGGCCGCGCGGGCCAACGATCCGCCGTCCGGGACGTTCTACGACCCCAACCATGCCGCCGCCACGCGGCGGCTGCCCAGCCTGGGCGTGCACGAGCACTGGAACAACCCGCGCGAGCGGAAATACTCGCGCAATCTCGGGACCGGCGAGGGTATCGAGCTGGTCGGCGTCGAGCTGGGCGCCAGCCGCAAGAAGTAGGCGCAGCCCGGCCCCGACTCTCAAAGCCAGCGCACGAGGCTGGCCAGCGGCTTGCGCCGGGACGCCGGGGGCGTTGCCGCATCCGGATCACGCGCGTAGCCCAGTGTGATGACGACGACCGGCTTCACCGATGACGGCCAGCCCACGATCCCCGCGATCACACGCGGCTTGATCCAGCCAATCCAACAAGTGCCCAGGCCAAGCTCGGTGGCCGCCAGCACCAGGTGTTCCCCGGCAATGCCAATGTCCACCCAGGGATAGTCAACGCCCGAGACCGAAGCCGCCAGCCGATGCGTCACGAAAGAGCGTTCCATGCCGATGACCACGTGGACGGGAGCGTCTATCGCCCACACCATCTTAATGCCGGGCAGAAAGCCCTCTTCCACGATGCGCCGCCGCAAATCCAGCTCGCGCACCACCGCGAACCGCCACGGCTGCTGGTTGCAGGCTGACGGGGCCAACCGGGCCGCGTCCAGAATCTGGATCAGCATGGACTCGGGGATGGGCGTGGGCTGATACGCGCGACAGCTTGTGCGCCGCGCAATGGCATCCCTCACCGGCATTCCCGTTGGCTCGGTGGGCAATTTACAGCCGCTTTCAGGGGCGTGACTCATGGGCAATGTTACACTGAATGTCGTTTCGTTCCAACAGCGCAAACCCCGCTTCGCCGCCGCCCCGGCCAACGACGGTAGGCGCGTGACTCCGTGCGCGCCCTTCCCGTGGCACCAATCCTCACACTTCCGTCCACTGGCCGGGCACAGGCACCGGATAGCGGCCCTGGGCGTCGGGGTGGATGGGCGGTGCGCTGTCCGCGGTAAGCTGGTCAAGGTTCGGGCAGAACTGGAAGTTGGAGGCTATCATCTGGTCCCACGTGACGATCTGGCCGGTGTGAACGGCGGCCCGGCCCATAAGATCCGCCAGGTTCGAGAAGGCAGCACGTTTGACTTCGTTGTGAGGCTTGTCCCCGCGGATGGCCTCGAGCAGCGCGGTCCATTCCGCTTGCCAGGGAGTAACCTCTTCCTTGCTGGCGCGCCAGGCGATGTTGTCCGGGGTGCAACGCTGGTCCTTGTAGATGTGCACCGTGCCGAGATGGCTCCAGCCTGAGAATTGAGCGGCACATTTGGTGCCGTGGATGTAAGTGGCGAACTCCTCGTGGCATTTCGGCAGCCAGCGCACCACGTCCAGGGCCTTGGTGCCGTCGGCGAAAGTCCACTCGATGCCGAGCGAGTCCAGGTTCTGGCTGCCATCGGTGCTGTTGGCCGCGCGGCCGCCGATGCCGTGCGCGCTGACGGGCCATTGGTCCTTAATCCAGCACAGCTCATCAATCTGGTGAATGTTCATTTCGGCGAACAGCCCGCCGGAAACCCAGAGGAAGTGCACGAAGTTCCGGATCTGCCAGAACAGCTCCTTCTCCTCCGCCGGCTTCTTCCCCAGCGCGCCCACCGGCTGCATCCGGTAAGCCCGAAGGAGCTGAATCTGGCCCAGTTCGCCGTCACGCAGGCGCTGGATGAGTTCCTGGCGATTGCGTGAATGGCGGCACTGCAGCCCGGCGGCAATCTTAAGGTTCTTCTTCTCCGCGGCCTCTCCGGCCCTTATCAGGCGCCTCAACCCCGGCGCATCCGGCGCGAAGCTCTTCTCCATGAAGACATTAATCCCCTTCTCGACGGCGTATTCGAGCTGCATGGGCCGAAACGCCGAATAGCCGGTGAGCATGGCCACATCGCCCGGCCGGAGGCAGTCAATGGCTTTGCGGTAAGCATCGAAGCCGACGAAGCGCCGCTCGGGTGGCACGTCCACGCGGTCGGCGAATTTCTCCCCGAGGACCTGCAGGGACTTGCTCAGCCGGCTCTCAAACAAGTCGGCCATCACCGTCAGTTTGACCGGTCCGCTGGGTGAATCGAAGGCATCGGCGACGGCGCCGCTGCCCCGGCCGCCGCAGCCGATGAGGGCCAGGTGGATGGTGTTGTCCTCACCGGCGTGGACCCAGGGAATGCCTGCGCCCGCGAAGGCCGAAGTGGCGGCTGCCGCTGTGCCGCGGGCAATGAACTCGCGGCGCGAACAGTTCTGCCTCCTCGCCGTCGAGCGGGCCAAGTCTGATGCTTGTGGAGTTTCTTTCATATCAGCTCTCCGGTGACAAATACGAGTGCCTGCTTCCGACAATTCACCAACCCGCCGCGCGCGAACACGCGGCGGGGCTGCTATCCGTGCGCCGCGTGACCTCACGCGGCCAGCCGCGCCTCTACTCCAGGGCGACGTTGCCGCACAAGTGCACTTCCAGGCCCAGCTCGCCGAGCATGGCGGCCTTGATGCGGCAGGCGCGGTGCGCCTCTTTGAGGCTGGGCGCATAAACCACCTGGATGTGGTTAGCCTTATGCCGCGCCATGAACTGGTCGCGGCTGACGCCATCGAGGACGGCGTGCATGATGGGCCATTGTGGGGTGGTCAAACGCAGGCGGCGTTGCGACTCCTTCTCCGGCAGCTTCACTGCTTTGCCGACGCCCAGGTCGCAATGCAGCTTGCCGTCCATGACGAACACGCGGCTCCAGACGATCGGTCCGGGCTTGGAAACGCCCTGGATGGACCCGCCGCCGAGGCGGAAATACATGGACGGCTGGCGGTGGCTGGTCGCGCCGCGATAGCCGCCAACAAAGTGCGCCGGAGGCACTGCGCCCGAGATCAGGAGCACCCAGACGAATGCGTTCACGCCGTCGCCTTTGAACTGCTCGCCCCAGCGCACGTCGTGCAGCGTGTTCTCCGGGGCAAAGCCCAGCTCCCGCCAGAGCCGATACGTCACCAGGCCGTCCAGGCCGGCGCATTCGTCCACCTCGTTAAAGTGCGGGATCGCCTCGCCGGCGAACAGCACCCGGTTGGACTTCGGGGCCTTGACCGGCGGGCGGTCCATGTTGTTCAACAAGCCCTCGGCCAGGTCGCTGGCCGGTGCCAGGTCCTTGAGCCCCTGCTGGTACTGAATGCCCACCGCGTCGCAGCCAAATTCATCCGCCAGCCGGACCGCGGCGATATACATCTTGCACTGCTGCAGCGTCTGCGCTTCGGTCAACTGCGTCTCCTCCTTGCGGCCCCAATTGAACGTCATGCCCTTCTTGAGCAGCCAGTTCAAGGCGGCGCGCGCATCCGCGTCGCTCACCCGCTGCATGGCCGCGTAGAGGGTGGACTGGCTCAGCCGCTCCTTGAACACGCCGGTCGGATGCAGCAGTTCGTCGGGGATAATGGCGTTAAACATGCCCATGCAGCCCTCGTCGAAGATGCCCATGATCGCCTTCTGCTGGCGGAACCGGCGGGCGGCACACTTGCCCCATTGCTCGTCGGCCAGCGGCAGCTTGAGCAGGCGCAGGTCCTTGACATGGCTCTGGTCATGCGTCACGACACCCGCTTGCAGCCACTGGCGGAGGCCGCTGCGGAAGAAGTCATCCTTGAAGTTCTCGCTCCAGAGCGTGCTGTAGCGGACGCCGGCCTTGGTCAGCGAGCCGTTGATATTCAACATGCCCACCAGGCCCGGCCACGTGCCGCTCCAGTTCGCGACGGTCAGAATGGGACCGCGATGCGTGGTCAGGCCCGCCAACACGTGATGCGTATACTGCCAGACGGACTCGGCCACGATCAGCGGCGCATTCGGGTCCAGCTTTCGGAACACCTCCATGCCCATCTTCTGCGAGTCAATGAAACCGTGTCCCTTCTGCTTGTCGAATGGATGCCCGCGCACGACAATCCAGCCCTCCGCCTTCAGGGCTCGACCCAGCGCGGCTTCCATTCTTGCCTGTTCCGGCCAGCATTCAAGATTGGCCGAAAGGCGCAGGTCGCCGCTGCAAACCAGATACACGTGTTTGGGTGCCAGAGAAGTCTTGGTTTTCATAATATAGTCTTGTGCAAAAGCAATGGGCATTGTTCTAGCACGCCCGCCCCCCGCCGTCACTGAATCTTTTTAGCCTGGCCGCGCCAAATGAACCCTTCAGCCCAATGCCCCCAGCCCGAGTGGCTGCCGCTCCAAAGGCGCGCCTCCTGCGCGGGCCACATGAATAAGCCCGGCTACTCAACTCCGCCCCTTTTGACCTCCGGCGGGGTGGGGTCGGGCCTCTGTCTCTCTGCTGTCTTACTGCTGTCTCACCGAAGGGGGGTCTGGAACTGGCCCAAAACCACTCTTTTGCGGGTAAGCCGGCGGTTCTCGACCGCCTGCCGGGAAACGAGATAATCAAGAACCACTAATGCCCAAAGACCAAAAAGTCCTTAACCCAGACAGTTCACCCCAAACGCCGCAGTTGGAAGTGAACAACAAAGGCGCGAAGACGCGAAGAAACCGCCGCAAGACGTCAAGTTCGGAGGGTGGTTTGGCCTCACCTGCCGAGTGAAGCTCTCCGGCTCCGGTTAAAGAACTGGCATCGCCCGGTTTTCGGCCTTCGCGTCTTCGTGTCTTCCCTGTTCAATTGCGGCTTCAAGGCTCACACCCTTGAACGCCGTGTGAGAGCACGCGGCCTGCATCGGGAGTGCGCGTTTGTAGGCCGCGTGCCCTCAGACGGCGCATTCTTGGCGGCCAGAACCGCCTGATTTGCGCCGACTGAAGGGCGTAAAGGGGTGGCTATTGACACTTTGGCTGCCAATTGGTCTGAGGGACATGGCACTGCGCCTGCGCCAGGAAACAACCATGAGCTTGCAATGGATCGCCAAGCACCTGGAGTTGGGGGCCCCAGCGCCGGTGGCCCACTTGCTGTATCGGCAGCCGAAAGGCGTGGGAACTTATGAAAACACGCTGTTCTGACCCTTTATTGCTGAACTTAAGAGTGGGTCGCCACCCGCTTGCACATGGGTAGTTGGAGGTATGTGTCGAACCTGCTGGCCCGGCCAGCCGAACCTTACGCCCGATGCCAAAACACCCTGCCCTTGTTTCAATAGTCACCGCTTTGCGATTGGGATGCAGGTGTAGATGTTCGCTGTGCCGATGCCGCTCCTAACGGAGCTCAGGAACTGTCTCCCTGGCTGTTGCTACAACGATGGCGCCCCTGACGGGGCTGGTAGACCGGTTATGCAGGACATCCCAACAGCTTGCTCGCCTGGTACTGCTTTCCCGGTCAACACAGGGGCGTGGTTTTGCGAGAATGTTTCACCTCAACACGGCCGGTTCGCTTTCGGTCAGGGATGCGACTGTGCCAGCTATGTCGGGCGCCGTGGCGTCCCAGAAAGTGCTTACTGCAATTGCAGGCGGTAGAAGCCCTTAGAGCCAATGCTGCCGGCGGGGGCGGTGAACATAAATGAACCCGTGGCGTTGGCCGTCACCGTCCCAATAACCGCCCAGGTCTTCAGATCTTCTGAGCCGAGGACGCTATAGGCCTGGCCGCTCTGGCCCGTCCCGCTCAAGACCACAGCACCGCCAACCGGAGGTTGAATCTGCAGCTTGGGGAGGGAAATAGCCTGGAGGCGATACATGCGACTGGGCAGGCTGGTGCCCGCGGGGTCCGTAAACTGACCCGATCCGCTTGCGTTGAGCGTCAGCGTGCCAATCATTGTCCAGGCCTTAAGATCCGGCGAGGCGAAGACGCCATACACCTGGCCGGGCTGCCCGGTTGCCCTCAGCACAATTGCCGTCGAGTTGGAACTCGATCCTCCATCGTCGGTGCCCGAGGTGGTCGTCACCTCCCTAATCCCGAGTCGCGGCGGCACGGCGGCGATCGTGATCGTGCCCAGCGTCGTGCTGGCCTCCCGGCCGCGGATGATGAGCTGGTGCGCGCCCGCCGCCAGGGTGAAGGTCTTGGGCAGGTACTGCGACGAGGCGGGGTCGCCATTCCCGTTGCCCCGCCAGGAAACGGTGCGGCTGGCCAGCGACGTGCAGACCGGAATGTCCCAGATCATCAATGGGTCGGTGGGCTCGGCATCAATGTTGACGTAAAGCGAGTTCGCCCCTTCGTTGGGAGCTTTCACCATGGCGGAAACGAGGTAGTTGCCCGGTTTGGCAATAGTAAAGCAATAGACGGCCCGCCCGCCATTCGTAAGGGTGGTCCCAACCGATTGGCACAGCGTGCCATTGGTGGCGGCGAAGGGGGCCGTGATCGTGCCGCAATCCGCGGCAAATGTCAGCGCCGTCGCGACCACAGGAACGGTGTAGCTAATCTCGGTCGAGAAGTCGCTCTCCAGCCCATTGGTGCCGCGCGCCGTGACGGCAAAGAAATACGTGGCCCCGGCGACCAGGTTGGAGACGGTGCAGTTGGTCGTGTTCCCGACGGTGATGATGTTCGTGTATGTCCGGCTGACGCTCCCCTGATATACACGGTAGCCGGAGATGCCGACGCCAGCGCTGGGGTCCCAGGCCAGGGTCACGGTGGTTTGCGCGCGAGCCGACGCGGCCAAGGCGACGAGGGCCAGCGCCGCTGCCAGGCGCTTAGCCCAACCGGGGACCCGGGTCTGCCTTGCGGACACATCTTCGGACCGGCTAAGCCAGGCGCAGCCGGTGAGCAGGGCGGCCAGCTTGGGCTGGAATGCTGCCGTCCAAATCACATCGAACACTACGCACAGATGCATAACGCAGTCTGGACAGGCATGGCCCAAAGAGCGACTGGGAGGTTCCTAAGATGGACCCCGGGAAAACCCTAGGCTGCAGATTTCACACTCTGCTGGAAAAGCCCACAGAGCGCCGCGTGGGCACGCGGCGTCCGAGGGTGCGAAAGATCCGGGCCAGGCGAAAACATCCCCCCCGCACGCCCAGGCAGACGCGCGGCCGGCCGCAGTGGGGGCGCGGTTCAGGACTCCTGTGACACCAACTTCGCTCGCACAGCGAAGCGGACCAGGCCCGGAATGTCGAAGATGTTCAGGCACTGCATCAACTGCATCCGGTGATACTCGACCGTCTTGGGGCTCAGCTTGAGGATGAGCGCGATGCCCTTGGTGGTTTGGCCCTCCGCAATGAGCTGCAGAATCTCGCGCTGCCGCCCCGTCAACTTCTCGACCGGAAGCGGGGCAAGGGCAATCCGATGCAAGGGAAGCTGCTTGCGAAGGCGGTCGGCGATTTTCCGGCTCAGATAAATCTCGCCCCCGGCCACCCGCTGGACGGCAGCCTTGAGCTCAGCAATCACTGAGCTCTTGAGGAGGTAGCCGGTGGCTCCAACCCTTAGCGCGCGCCAGTAATACTCGTCGTCATCGTAACGCGAGAGAATGACCACCCGCACCTGGGGAAAGGCCTTCACGATGCGCTCCGTTGCGTCCAGCCCATTGAGTCCGGGCATGGAAATATCCATGAAGACCACATCCGGACGGGCGGATGCCACCAGGCTGATCGCCTCGCGGCCGTCGCCGGCCTCGCCGACCACCTCGACGCCGGGCACTTCCTTGAGCACCTCGCGAATGCCGCCGCGGACGATCGGGTGATCGTCAGCCAGCACGACACGGATAAGCTTGGCGGCAGGTTTCTGCATATCAGGCTTTCACAGTCCGCCACTTCAATGGAAACCAGGCATGAACTTCGGTGCCTTGCTCTGGAGTGGACTTGTATTCAAGACCGCCATCGCTGAGGGTAGCACGTTCTTCCATGCTCAGCAAGCCCAGGCTGGCGCCCAGCACTGCCTGTTCGCGCAGAGCCGCCACATCAAATCCCACGCCATCGTCGCGCACAAACAGGTGCAGGCGTCCGCCGGCCTGGCGCAATTCCACCGTCACCGCCCGCGCCTGGGCGTGCCGCACCACGTTCGTCAGCGCCTCCTGGGCGACCCGGAAACACGCGGTTTCGATCACTGGATCGAGCCGGTCCGCCAGGGCATCGGCGCGGAACTCAGCGGCAAGGCCAGCCAGCGAGGCTTGCCGTTTGGTGTACCACCGCAAGGCCGGCTCCAGCCCCAGGTCATCCAGCATGGACGGGCGCAGGTTTAAAGACAGGTCGCGCACCTGTTGCAGCACGCGCTCGACGGCTTGCAGGCTCTCCTTCAAGCGGACCCTTCCCGCTGAGGGCGCGCGGGAGGATTGCATCATCGCCTGCAGATTCATCTCCGCAACCGTCAGCGTTTGCCCCACTTCGTCATGCAGCTCCCGCGCAATGTGGCGGCGCTCGGTTTCCTGGGATTCGACCAGTCGCCGCGACAAGGACTGGAGCTTGTCATTCGATTCCCGGATCGCCTCCGCGGCTCGTTTCCGTTCACTGATATCCTGATAGGAACTGACGACGCCGATGAGCGATCCGTCCACATCCCGCAGGGGGACAACATTGGCCAGAACCGGAACGCGGGTGCCATCCGGCCGGCCAACGACCAGTTCCTGGTTCCGCAAGGCAACGCCGGCGCGCAAAACCTGGGCAGCCGGGGATTCGCTGTGGGGCATCGGCGTGCCGTCCGAGTGAAAAAGCTGGTGCGACCCGCAGAAGCGCCGGCTGCCGTGGTGGTCGCGCGGGTCGTAGCCCCAGAGATCAACGGCGGCCTGGTTGTAGAGTTCAACCGCACCGAACCGGTCGCAAACGCAGACGGCAGCCGGTTGCAGGGGGAGCTGGCGTATGATGTCATCGCGCGTTTGCAGCGTTTCCTCGGCCAGCTGCCGCTCCCGTTCGCGCTCTTCCAAGGCTTGGGCCATCTGATCAAAGGCGCGAGCCAGCCGGCCTAGCTCATCCCGGCCATGGCGCAGCCCCGTGCGGGCACTCAGCTCGCCGGCGGCCAGCCGCGTACTGGCGCGAACAAGACTCTTGACCGGCCGCACGAATAGGTAGTTGCTGCCGATCCAGCTAAGCCCAAGCGCCAGGCTCACCGCCGCTCCAAGCCACGCCAGATTCCGAAGCAGTACCCGATTCGCTTCCGCAAAGAGCCTGTCTCTGGGGATGCTCAGCATCGTCGCCACCTTCCCCGGCACCAGTTGGCTGTTCCTCCAGGCGAAGGCGCAGAAAGCGGGAGTGCCCGTTGCGTCCGCCACTTCCACGAGGCCGTCCTGCCGCCCGAGAACCGTTTTCACCAGCGCAGCGTTCGGGAAACGCTGACCGCTCGAAAGCTCCGACGTAGGATAGCGGGCGAGAATGAGCCCGTTGGTATCAATCTCCGTCCAGGTCGCCCGTGGGGGTATTTGCGCCGAGAGCTCAGACCTGGCGCGCCCCAACCACTCCAGCTTCACGGTTGCAGCGACAATGCCCCGCACGCTCTCAGCTTCGTCAAGCACGGGATAACCAAAAGTGACCGCCGGCTTGCCGCTAGGCTTATCAATCGTGTAATCCCCGACCGCGAACCGCCCCCCCCTTGCGAGCACGCGCCGGAACAACTTGCGGTCGGCCTGGCTGCCAGACTCGATAACCGGAAGCGCGCTGGCCAGCACCTCTCCCCCGGTGTCATACACTGCCAGGTTGGCATAATCCGGGTAGCCCGCGAGTTCCTCCTCCAGGGCCTTCTGGCAGCCCTTGCGATTGCCCGACTGCACCGCGGGCAATTTCGAGACCTTCATCAGCAACGCAAGCGCCTGCCTCCGCAAAGCCAGCTCTTCCTGGTCGGCGAGCCAGGTCATTCTCTGGGACTGTTCGCTCCATGCAGCCACCACGCGTCGCCGTTCCTCGTGCGCAGTATGCAGCGTCAGCCCAATCAGCGGGGCGCACGCAAGCAACACGAGCAACCCCAGCCGGAACCGCAAGCCGACCAGCATGTTGCCCGCCATATCCAATAACTGTCGCACACTACATTTTAGCATAGAGCGGCCGGGGTAAAAGCCCGAAACACTCTGAACTTCCCTCTGCTGGCGCCTGCCATTGCCCCCTTGGTTTGCCGTCCGCTCTCGCTGCTTTGCGCTTGCAGTGACCGAAATGCTATCCCAAGGTAAGCGCATGCAAATGACGAGCAAACCTTCGTGGAACTGCTACCTGGCAGCTTCCTCCGCAATTAGCCTGGTGCTGGGCGCCCTGAACCTGAATGCCGCCGAGGCCCCCCTGCCGGCGTTAAAGCTGGTCGCCAGCCAAAGACCGCTGGTCATTGCGCATCGCGGCTTTTCCCAGATCGCTCCGGAGAATACCCTGCCGTCATTCAAGCTGGCCCTGGCGGCGGGCGCGGACCTGGTGGAGCTGGACTATCATTACACCCAGGATGGCAAGCTGGTGGTCATCCACGATCACGAGCTGGACCGCACCACGGACGCCACGAGCCGCTGGTCGCAGAAGAAGATCACGGTGCAGAGCAAGACCGCAGCGGAAATTCAAAGCCTGGACGCCGGCAGTTGGTTCGATGCGAGATACGCCGGGACGCACATCTCCCTGCTGGCGGAGGCGCTTGACACCATTCAAGCCGAAGGCGCGACGCTGATTGAACGCAAGAGTGGCACCCCCGCCGACTGCATCAAGCTGCTGCGTGAGAAGAACCTGGTCAACCGGCTGATCGTTCAGTCGTTTGATTGGGAGTATGTGCGCGCGTTTCACGAGCAGGAGCCGCAGCAGGTGCTCGGCGCGCTGGGCCCGCCGGACCGGCTGGCCGACGGCAAGAAACCCTCGAGAATTCCCAGGGAGCTGAGCGCCGCGTGGCTGGATGAGTTGCAGAAAACCGGAGCCAAGGTCGCCGTGTGGAGCCAGAAGCTCTCCGCCGAGTCGGTGCGGCTGGCGCACCAGCGCGGCTTGAAGGTGTGGGCCTACACCGTCAACGACCTCGAGACGGCCAACAGGCTCCTCGACATGGGCGTGGACGGGCTCATTACGAACAACACCTCGCTCATGTGGAAAGCTCTCGCCCTCCGCGGGCTGAAGGCATCCTAACCCGGCTGGTCCTTCTTCGCCGCCTTCACTTCCAGGTGCAGGTCGCGCAACTGGCGCGCCGATGCGGGTGAAGGCGATTCGGTCATGAGGCAGGCGCCTTTGGCGGTTTTCGGAAACGCAATCACATCGCGGATGCTCGGGGTGCCGCACATGATCGCGATCAGACGGTCGAAACCCAGGGCGATGCCGCCGTGCGGCGGCGCGCCAAACCGGAACGCCTCCAGCATATAGCCGAAGCGCAGCTTCGTTTCCTCCGGCGGAATCTGCAGGACTTGCTCGAACACCGTCTTTTGCACGTCCGGCTGGTGAATACGGATTGAGCCCCCGCCCAGCTCCACGCCGTTCACCACCATGTCGTAGTGCTGGCCGCGAACCTTCTTGGGATCGGTCGTCAGCATCGGCGTATCCTCCGCCACTGGCGCCGTGAACGGGTGATGGCTGGAATACCACCGGTTCTGCTCCTTGTCGAAGCTGAGCAGCGGGAAGTCCACCACCCAGAG
>CAZDOO010000112.1:0-13351 GCA_964507045.1 uncultured Verrucomicrobiota bacterium
CGCCTCCAAGATCGTCTCCTACGCCCAGGGTTACATGCTCATGCGCGCCGCCGCCAGGGAACACAACTGGAACCTCAACTACGGTGGCATCGCCCTCATGTGGCGCGGCGGCTGCATCATCCGCAGCGTGTTCCTGGGCAAGATCAAGGAAGCCTTCGACAAGAATCCACGGCTCAACAACTTGCTGCTGGACCCGTTCTTCCGCAAGGCCATCAAGGATTCCCAGCGTTCCTGGCGCAAGGTCGTCGCCCTCGCGGCCCGCAAGGGCATCCCGGTGCCCGCCTTCAGCACGGCGCTGGCGTTCTACGACTCCTACCGCAGCGCATGGCTCCCGGCCAACCTCCTTCAGGCCCAGCGCGACTACTTCGGCGCCCACACCTATGAGCGCGTGGACCAGCCGCGCGGCCAGTTCTTCCACACCAACTGGACCGGCCACGGGGGCACCACCGCTTCAAGCACCTACACGGTCTAACGGGACACACGATTAACACGCCCAGTTGGCGGGAACGGCTTGACGGCTTGACGGCTTGGAGCGCGGAGCCTGCTTTGCGCTCCGAGCGGTGACTCTTTGTCAACTGGCTTCCCGCCTTCGCATCTTCGCGGTTAATCCCCTTTCCCGGCCGGCCCACTCACCCGCCGGAACTTGATCTCGCGCAGCGCCGCCGAGGTTTGCCACGCCGCCAACCCGAACGGCTGGCAGAGCTCGATGTCGCCCGGCCGCACGGAAATCCGGTGGTCCGCCCGGGCGACCTCCACCAGCTTGTCCTTGTCAATCCACGCCTCGATCTTCTTCTCCGTCACGCGCAGGCGAATGCGATACCAGCGCCCGGTCTCAAACCCGATGAACTTCGTCGTCTCATTCTCCGACGCGTCCATGCCGTCCAGGCTCGAAATGCCCACCAGCGAACCACCCCAGCCGCCGACAATCAGACTGCAACAATTGGTCCCGACCGGCACGGTCAGCCCGCAGAAGAAGTCCGAGCCCGAAATCCGCATAGCATCCAACGCCACTTCGTAGTTCACCGTGGGAAACGTGTTCGTCCAATTGATCCCGGTAAACGGGTCGCCCATGTCCAGAATGATCGCGCCCTCCTGGCAATGCACCTCGCCGTGGCCCGCAAACGGCGTCTCCCGCCAGCCCGCCAGGGTCCGGCCATCAAATAACGCCTGCCAGCCCTCGCCCGCAAACGGCGCGGGCGGCTGCGCCGCGCCCGGCGGCAGGCCGGGCTTGGCCTCCGCGCCCGCCGTGGGCAGCGATACCGCCGGCGCCTGCGGTGACACAGGTGGCGGGGATGCTGGTTTAGCCGCTTCCGAGGCGCAGCCAGCCGCCAACACCAGGCCCGCCAGAAGCGCGGCCTTTGCCAATGGCCATACCAAATGAGTCGTCGCTTTGCTCATATCGCTTTCCTTCGTTAAAACTCTAGCTTCCAGCGCCGCGCTCGGCCAGAATTCATTTCCGAACCATGAACACGCCAGATTTCCTTCGCGCCCAACCCGACGGGGTCCTGTTGTCGGTGAAACTCACGCCGCGCGCTTCCGCCAATGAAATCGGCGAAGCCCTCGGCGGCGAACTCCGCATCAAAGTCACCGCGCCGCCCGTGGATGCCGCGGCCAACGAGGCGCTGCTGAAGGTCCTGGCCCAGCAACTGCACTGCCCGCGCAACCGGGTGGACATCGTCCGCGGCCACACCTCGCGCCACAAAGTCATCAAGCTCTACGGCCTAAGCCCCGAAGACGTGGCCGGCAAGCTCGGCCCGGCCTGATCCCAAAAACCGTCTTGGCGCGGCCCTGCCCCCTTGTCAGACTGCGCCTCCTTGAAATCGCTCATCATCTGGATCGAAAGCACCGGCGCGTGGGCGCCGTGGGGGTTCCTTGGCCTCTTCGTGGCCGCCTCGTGCCTGATGATCTGGCGGCTCGAAGCCATGGCCGAGAACGGCGTCGAGGGCACGGTCCTGGGCACGCTGGTCATGCCCTACTGCTCGGGAATGGGCAACCTCATCTTTGCTTTCGTCCTCGGCGCCAAAGGCGGCCCCGGCGCCGAAGTGCTGACCAATTCCCTGGTCAACAACGTCACCAACATGACCCTGCTCATCGGGCTGCCCACAATCTTCTGGGGCATGAACGTGCTTCCCACCGCCAAGTCCGCGAAGAAGAACAAGCCGCCCAAATCCAAGGAACACCAGATCAACCGGCTCTCCCTCCTCCTGACCCTCACCGCCGTCCTGTTCTTCACTGGCGCGGTCTGGGCCCTGGCGCGCAAAGGCACACTCGACTCCGGCGACGGCCTTGTGCTCGTAGGATTGTTCCTCTTCTGGCAATGCTTCCACGTCTTCGACGTGCTCAAAAGCAACGTCCGTCAGAATAAAGCCTTTAGCTGGCTGCTGCCTTTCGACCTGGCCGTGCTAGCCATCGGCGCTTACGCCATCTATCTGAGCACCGACTGGCTGGTGGACTGGTTGTCAGGCATTCACACCGGCTTTGTCAGCGCCCAACACCTCGGCTGGCTCAGCGGCTGGCTCATGGTCCTGCCCAACGCCCTGCTGGCCTTCTACTACGCCTGGCGCGGCAACCCGGAAGTGGTCTATACCTCGCAAGTGGGCGATGGGCACATCAGCATACCGTTGTGCATCGGCATCTTCGCCCTTTACCATCCTATCCGCGTGCCGCCCTTCTTCCAAACCGGCGTCGCCATCCTCCTCGGCACCGCCGCGCTCCACTTCCTGTTCGTGGCCATCTTCGGACGGCTGCCACGGCTGATAGGCTGGTTCCTGGTCGGCGCCTACGCCGTGTTCCTCGGCAAGGGGTTGGGAACCTGAAGTTCGGCTCACTCCGCCAGTTCCAGCGGATCGGACTGAAACTGCTCGCTCAGCTCCACAAACGGCACTTGCGCCCCCAGCCAGAGCGGGTCTTTGCTAATACCGTCCATAGATTGGACGGTGTTGTTGCAAATCAGGTAAATCCCTTTCCCCACCACCATGAACGACTCGAAGGCCAGCCCCACCCCGTGGCGCTCAAACTCGAAATCACCCACGCTGTAGTCCTCGCTCAGCAGGCCCTCGCGCAACGCGCCCACATCCGCCAGGAAATTCTTCTGAAACCCCTCTTTACGCGGGCCCATATAGGCCAGCAGCCGCCCTTTGCGGTCCGCCAGCGAAACGACAGCCCACTCGTCAAAGACGACCTTCTTATACCGGGCATCCATCTGCTCGGCGCACGATTTGATCAGCTTGGTTGCTTGCTTAAGTGTCATGGCACAGCCCATCGGCGACTGCCCGCAAATAGAGCAATTCCAAGGCCATATAGCCAGAAGACTCACGCTGGGCACGGAGCGAAAGCCCGCGCCCCATCGGTGGCGGGAATCTCTTTCCTCAGATTCGTAATCACACCTTCCAAGCCGCCCCAACAGCCTGAGCCCGTGAATCACTGTCAATCCCTTGAACGCCTAATCGTGGCACCAGTGATCCACCGGCACCACCCCCGATTGCAATATCCCTGCCCTCACCTTCCACTCACAGCGGATGAGTAGCAACATTCGTCAACCACATCCAATCGTTGAGTCCGCCCCCGCTCCCCACACGCCAGTTCTTACTGGCCTCATCTCTGAACTGATGGATTTCGGCACGGCCGTCCACAAAACAAATGCTATAGCCGAACCTGTGAGCACGTGTCGGCAGATCCAGGAACCGCAGTGACCCTCCTACATCAACAGTAAACATGCAGTCGTTAACGCTATCCTGGTCTTCATCCACCAGCAAAAACGTCTGCTTGGGCAGCTTGATCTGCGTTTCCTTGGTGTAAACCGGCTGGTTTGTCGTGTTCGCCACTCCATAGCTGGTGCCGTTCATAAAGGAGTTCATCGAAACGCTGCGCAAAATAGGCTTTCCCTTAAATTGCGCGGAAACCCCAGAAGCATCCGCAACACGATGATCGGTTGGGCAGTGATAGAGCCCCAGCGTCCTGGTGTAAGGCCAGAGAACACCGGCCTTAATGCCGGCCGGGTCAGCTCCGCCATAAAGGTAGGATCCTGGCAGGCCACCGGTCTGGGCAGTACCAGCGCACCAACTGTTAGTAAAACCATTGTAGGAAGGATAAGCCGAGGCTATCTTGCCGCTGTTATCCTCGGCGTACATTTCGCAGGCGGACGCCAACCGCCTGAGATTGCTCAAACACTGGATAGCCTGGGCATTGGGTCGGATGTGGGCTGAGGCCGGCACGAGCAGGGCGGCGAGAAGCGCAAGCACCCCACTCACCACCAGCAGTTCGATGAGTGTGAATGCCTTGGTAAGCCGCACACCCATTCCAAACGACCGGGCGCCGCAAGCGAGAGCACAAGTTGTATTGCTATGCATGTCTTTAACTCCAATGGTTAAAAGCCCACAATTCGATAAAACCTCTGCGTGGCGACAGGCGCGAGGTCCTGATAGTAACCCTGATTGCCCAGGATTGTCACACTCCCGCCGAGTTCCTGCCAACCAGACTCCGTGAGGCTGTCCTTGAATTGCACGCGGTAACTCCTGCCCGGCACAGCCAGCCATGTGATCCAGGGGCTCTGGCTCGATGCGCTGGATGGATGGATTGCCGCACAGAACAACGGTATCGAAGCCGAGACATAAAGGCTGTATGCCACAACCTCGCTCCCGCAGTTGAAATCCGCGTCGGCGAGATCAGACGCCCAGGTCTGGAAGACAAGGGTTTGACCGTCCGCGCTGAAGACCGGACAAAGTGAACGGCCATTCCCGGCGAAGCTTCCGAATCGGCTTACGCTCAGGAGCGTGGTTACGCCGTTCTCGCGGTCAAAGAGGAAAATGTCCGGCATGCCATTAGTGTCACCGGGCACGATATTGGTTGCGGCGCTGCGATAAGCCACAAAGCGGCCATCGGCGCTAATATCCGGAGAGTCAGATGCGGCGCCAGCCGCCGCAGCCGAGTCATAACTGCGGCTGACCAGCAGGTTGGTTCCCGTCAGCCAGTCGTAGAGATAGACCTGGTTTGTCTTGTTCAAAGTCGCCGTGTGTACAAGGAAGCGGCTATCCGTGCTGAAGTGCAGCCCCAGACGGGACAGAGCCGAACTTGAAGTAACCGTCCGGTTTGTCTTTGCGGCCCGGTCCGCCACATACAGAGTTGTGCTGCTGGAACCAACCTTGTAGGCGATTCGGTTGCCGTCGGCGCTGATACCTACGATCGTAATCACGCTCATGCTATTGGTGTAAACCCGCTTCGCAGACTCGGAAGCCCAGACAAATAACTTGCCGCTAAAGGTCCCGACATTGTCCCCAAAGGCCACAAAACGACCATCCGGAGTCATCGCCGCGCAGCTCAAGCCATTCGTGGTAAGCGCGTACGTCACGCCGGCCTGCAAGTCGCGCACAAAGAGATTCTCGGCCCCGGTGAACGAGGCGGGGACCAAGTTGCTTGCTTTGCTGCGGAACATGACGTATCTGCCCCCCGAACTGATCGTGGGCGAGTAGGAATCCTGGTTGCCCGGTCCGGTGCCGCTGCTGTTGACGCTTACCAGGGTGGTGACATTGCTTAGCAAGTCTCGGGCAAAGACATCGTACGCCCGGTTCGTGTCGCCCGCCACGAGGTTGCCAGCCAGACTGGTAAAAGCGATATAGCGGCCATCGGTGCTGATTGCAGGCTCAAAGGACAGGTTGTCTCCGCTAAAGCCGTTTGAGGCGACGCTGCCAAGTACATTCGTGCCGGACTGCAAGTCGCGCACATAGACATCCCGAAAGCCATTAGTATCGTTCCCAACCAGGTTGTCCGCCTCGCTCGCGAAAGCGACCCAGCGGCCGTCCGCGCTTGCGCAGGAAGTCGAGAGCCGGCTCACCCCATTGGGCGAAAGCGAGGCAAGACCGGGGTCGCGGGCCGAAATATGCTCAACCGCACCAGTCGTCAGATCGCGCACGAAAACATCCGAGACGCGGTTGCGATCATCTGGAACAAGATTCTCGCCGGTGCTCTCGAAGACAACAAAACGCGCATCAGCGCTGAGCCGAGGCATCGCAAGCGGGCTGATCAGCGAACCGATGCCGTTGGTGTCGGCATCCAGCAACAAAGTAGTGCCGGCTTGCAAGTCGCGCAGGTAAAGGTGGCAGGCCCCAGACAGCGCGTTGGTTGTCAGGTTGGTGGCGGTGCTGCTGAAGGCGACAAGTTGGCCGCTGGGGTCAATCGTCGGCCAATCACAAGTGCAATCGGCAACCACCTCGTTGCTCAGGTCGCCGCTCACAAAAATCGAGCCGCCCGTCGCCGCATCCCAAAGCAGGATGCAGGTGGTCGCGCCCGAAGTGCCGTTGGTGTTGGCAACGAAAACGATCCGTTGCCCGTCCGGGGTCAGGTCCAGGTTGTGAGCATCCAGGCCGGCAGCGGGCTGAACGGCGGCATTCGTGTGAATCAGGTCCGTTGAACCGGTGTCGAGACTATAGCGGAGAATCAATCCCGGGCTCGATCCGGATGCCGGGCTGGTCTCGTACGCAACATACTTGCCGTCACCGCTGATAGCATGGTTGTAGCAGGCAACATTGGTTGATTGCAGAACAGACAGCGCCACCGCCCCCGCGTCGCGGCTGGCCCATATCGTTGCACCGCCAGACAAGTCTCGAACATAGATGTCCTGGGCATTGGGAACGTCAGCGCCCAGGTTGGTGGCGGTGCTGAAGAATGCAACGTAGCGGCCATCCGGCGTGATGTCCGGAGATTCCGACGCGCGCCGGCCGGAGATCGCTGTGGCCCCAACACTGGCGAGCACAGTCACGCCGGTCTGCAGGTCGCGGACGAAGACATCAGGAATGCCGTTGGTGTCACCAGCCACCAGGTTGGTGGCCGCGCTGACAAAGGCGACGTAGCGGCCGTCCGGAGTCATGGCCGCGCTGCGCGACTCACCATCGCCCACGCTGCCATTGGTGCTGGCGCTCACCAGAATAGTTGTCGCTTCTGTCAGATCACGAACGAACACATCGGCGGCGCCGTTTGTGTCCCCGGCCACCAGGTCGCTCGCGCTGCTCTCGAACACGGCATAGCGGCCGTTGGTCGAAAGGCCCGCCGGCACGGAATCGGCATTGCCGCCGCTCGTCCCGGCCAGGTTGACGCTCACCAGCACCGTCGTGCCGTTGGTGCGGTCGCGCCGGAAGACATTCAGGGCGGGTGGGCTGCGGAACTGCACCGGGGTGTTGCTGGTTGTCACTACCAGGTTGCCCGCCGCGCTGGCGAACAGCACATATCGGCCATCCGCGCTGATAACCGGGGCTCCGGAATCTCCGCCGCCCCCTGCGGCAGCGCCCGGCGAAGAGTCGAGGGCAGAGACCAGTTGAAAGGTTTGGGCCGATAGTGGAGTTAACGCGCCCACGAGAAGCAACCACAGCACCGCAAAATGCCTCTTCATATTCCAGATCTTCCTGACCGTCCAATTGGACTATACCGCCACATCCTACTCAAGCCTTGCCGCTTTGCAACCGAAGTTGTTGCGTGACAAACAGCCGTGATCGGCACCGCTTCCCGCAACTCGCAGGCGGAAAATCTGCGTGAACTGGCCGCCCAACATGTTAACTTAACCGCAGATGAACCGAGTGATGTTCAAGGATATAATCTTGCGGGACAATCGTTCGCTGGGTTGGCCGGCCAGGATACACCGCATCCTGTTCATCCTCTTTCTCCTGCAGTTCGCCCTGGTCTGGGCGCGGTTCTGGCTGCCTCAATCCTTGTTCGGGAATCACCACTGGCCGGAGGGGCTGCTCCTGGTGCTGACGATGGCGGTCCTTCTGGCATCGCTCACACGCCAGTTGCCTGGCCAAAACGTGATGCTGGCTTCAATCATCATCGCCGTCATTGCCGGCGCGGTACAAAGCGTCGGCGCGCTGACCGCCATCCCCTTCGGGCCTTATGTCTATACCGACAACATCGGCCAGCAGCTTTTCCATCCCCTGCCCTGGGCCGTGCCGCTGCTTTGGCTGGCCGTCGTTGTGGCTTCCCGCGGCGTCGCCCGGCTGATGCTGCGGCCCTGGCGCAAGACCCAGAACTACGGCTTCCGGCTCATCGGCCTCACCACGCTGCTGGCGGTGTTGCTGGATGTAAGCCTCGAACCTTTTGCTACCCAGGTGAAACACTATTGGTTCTGGAATCCCACCAAGCTGAGGCTCGACTGGTACACCACTCCCTGCATCAACTTCTTTGGCTGGGCCGTCAGCGTGCTGCTTATCCTTGCCTTTGCCACCCCCTCGCTCATCAACAAGAAGCCCGGGCCGCAGCCGCCTCCGGACTACCTGCCGCTGGTCATCTGGCTCCTGTTCAACCTCCTCTTCGCCACCGGGGCCGCCGTTCACCACCTTTGGCCCGCGCTCGGCGTCACTTGCGCCATCAGCCTCGCGGTGGCCGTGTTCGCGGTCCGCGGCGCCCGGTGGTAGCGGCGGATGCTCAGCGACGCGGTCCTTGCAGTGATTCGAGGAAGCTCCGCGTGGGAAACAGCGCCCCGGGACAGCGCGTGTGCACAACATTGATCTGCTGGTGCGTCTTGACCGCCGCGGGCGCAAGCCGGCAGCGCGCCAGCAGCGCCTCGACCAACGCCCGCAAGCTCTCCATCTCCTTCGGGGTGGGCCGGCGCTGATCGAAATTACCCACCAGGCAAATGCCGATCGCGATCTTGTTCTGCGCCTCGCTGGCCAGGTGGCCGCCATCCAGTTGCCGGGTCCAGCGCTGGCAGGCGGTGATCGTTCCGTCGCCCATGCCCTTGCCGTTGCCGATAACAAAGTGATAGGCCAGCCCATTCTCCATATGCCGCACCTCGCGATGATACTTGTCCATGTTCCTCACGGTCCCGGTGTCTATGCCGCTGTGGTGGATGACGATATACTTCCATCGGCCGGGCCGCACCGGCGCCTTATCAATCGCCCGTTGCACGGACCGGGGCAGCGCGGTGCGCGCAATCTTCCGCTCCGCGGCCCTTTCCGCCGGAGTCGCCGGCCGCGCCGCGCCCTTGCCCGGAATCCGCAACCGCTGGCCCGCGTACACATACGAGTTGCGGCCCAGCCCGTTGCGCTCGGCCAGCGTAGCGGTCGGAACACCATAACGCTGCGCAATGCCGAAGAGCGTGTCGCCCCGCTTGACTGTGTAAACCTCCTCCGCTGCGACCAGGCAAACGGGCGCCGCCAGCACCCACAATACGAACCAGAACACCGCACGGGGCACTGCCGACTGCACCACACGAATGGGCCACAGACGCCGACTCACGCGCGCGCAAACTACCAGCAAGTCCATCTCCCGACGAGCCTTTTCAGCCTCCGTCCACCGGGCTTCCGACCTTTGGCGCTCCCTTGGTCAGCTTCACCCGCGCCACCAGCATCCCCGCCATTTCCTCGACGCGCAGCTCGCAAGCTCCGATCTTCAACGCATCCCCCACCTTCGGGAAGCCCCCCAGCCGCTGCGTAATCCAGCCGCTGACGGTGGTGATGCCCTCCTCGCGCAGCGGTTCGCCCACCAGCTCCTCCAGCTCATGCAACGGCAGCGTCCCCGCTGCCTCCCAAGTGTTGTCGCTGATCCGCGCCAGCAGCGGCTTCTCCTGGTCAAACTCATCCTGGATCTGCCCCACCAGCTCCTCCAGGATGTTCTCCAGCGTCACCATGCCCAGCGTGCCGCCGTATTCATCCACCACGATCGCCAGGTGCAGCTTCCGCTCCAGAAAGAACTGCAGCAGCTTCTCCAGCCGCGCCGTTTCGGGGACATAGATCAGCTTGCGCGCGGCTGGCAGCAGGTCCGCCCCGCTCCGCACCTTGAGCCGCATCGCGAACAGGTCCTTGATGTGCACCACCCCCAGCGTCTTATCGAGGTTGCCCCCTTCACACAACGGGAAGCGCGAGTAGCGCGTCTTCTCCGCCACGTCCAGGCACTCGGCGATGCTCGCCTCCGTGTCCAGCGCCACAATTTCCTGCCGTGGCCGCATGACCTCCCGCGCGACCCGCCGCCGCAGGTCCAGCGCGTTCAACACAATATCCCGGCCCAGGGCAGTGCCCCCGGTTTGCTTTTGCGCCGCCCCCACCAGCAGGCGCAACTCCTCCTCCGAATGCGCCCGTCCCCCCTCGCTGGCCGGGCCAATTCCAACCTGGCGCAGCATCCACTGCGACGATGAATTGAGCAGGACGACAAACGGACAGGAGGCGCGGTAAAACCACAGCAAGGGGTAGGAAATCCACAAAGTCGTCGCCAGCGGCTTCTGAATGGCCAGCCACTTCGGCGCCTGCTCGCCCGCGCTGATATGCAGGAAAGTGATCACCGAAAAGCCAATGATAAACGCCAGCCAATCCCGAATCTCCGGCGACTCCAGGCTCAGGAGGCTGAACACCGGCCCCAGCAGGAGGGAGAAAACCGGCTTGCCGATCCAGCCCAGCCCCAGACTGGTGAGCGTTATGCCCAGTTGGGCGGCGCTCAGGAACGAGTCGAGCCGGTGCAGGATGAAATCGGCCACCTGCGCGCGTCGCTGCCCCCGACGCACCAGGGGAGCCAGTTGTGTGTCCCGCACCTTCACCAGCGAAAACTCGGCGGCGACAAAGAACCCGTTGAGCAGGATCAGTACAACCACGCCCAGCACGTGCAGGGTAATGGAGAGCAGAACGTCCCAGTTCATGCTACAGGCTCACCTCCCCGAAGATCGCCTTGAGCACATCCTGCAAGCTCAGGATGCCGATCTCGCGCCGGTCGCGGCCCAGCACAATCGCCAGCCGCTGACCGCTGCGCTGCAGCCGCCCCAGCGCCACCTCCAGCCGCAGATCCTCATCCAGGAACAGCGCCGGCTTCATAAATTCGCTCGCCGGCTTGGTCACGTCCAACGCCGGATGGTAAAGCAGCGTGTTCAACGCCAGCATCCCGATGATCCGCTGCTCGCCGTCGCGCGCTTCCCACACCGGCAGACGAGTGAATTTCCGCTCCCGGCACAGCGCCAGCGCCGCGCTCACGGGCGTCTGCGCCGTCATGACGACCGCCTGCTCCAGCGGCCGCATCGCCTGCCGCACCGTCAATGTCTGCAGGTCGAGCACGCGGTTGATCATCGTCCGCTCCTCCGACGTGAACGCCTGCGCCGACTCCCGCATCACCAGCCGCAGCTCCTCCCGGTTGCCGAACAAGTGCCCGGTAAAGGCCTTGCCGCCGCGCAGCCGCAGCAGCGCGCCCGAGAACGCCTCCACCAGCGCCACCAGCGGACGCAACACCAAATGGATCAGCCGAAACGGGCGCGCCAGCAAGACGCACAGCCGGTTCGGATACGTCCGGAACAGCATCTTGGGCAGCAGGTCAAAAAACGCGTAGAACAGCAGCACCGCCGCTGCAAACACCACTACGAACCACACCCGGTAATTGCCCAGCGCCTCGTGCAATTGCACCACCAGCCAGCCCAGGATGAGAAAGTTCGCCACCGTGTTGCCCACCAGGATCGTCCACAGGAAGTTCTCCGGGTGCTCCAGGTAATCGTGCAGCACCTTGGCCGACGCCCGGCCCGCCCGCATCTGCTGCCGAATCCGCAGCCGGCTCAGCGCAAACACCCCCGCCTCCATGCCCGACAGCACAAACGACACCGCCAGGCACACGCCGAACACCGACCAAATGATGGGGTTGGTTGCCACGCTCAAGCTCTCCGCCTATGTAACCATGCAACTCATGTAACCCATTTAAGTTATTTAACTACTTGACTGCTTCCACGAGTAATTCTCGCACGCGCCGCTCATCCACCGCCTGGGCCGTCAGCTTCAGCCCGCAGAACGTCACCGTTTCACCCTTGGCCGGCACCACGTCCAGCAAGCTCGCCAGCAGCCCGCCCATCGTCTCGACCTCGTGCACTTCCCCCAGCGCCGGGTATTCCCGGCGGAAATCATCCAGCCGCAGCGTGCCGGCCACCCGCCAGCTCCCCGGCCCCAGCTTCTCCATCACGAACCCTTCCGCCTCGGCCTCGCCCTGAATCTTGCCGATCATCTCCTCCAGGATATCCTCCATCGTCACGATCCCCGCCGTGCCGCCAAACTCGTCCAGCACGATCGCCAGCCCGCGCTGCTGCCGCTGGAGGCTCTTGAACAGTTGCAGCAGGTTCATCGTCTCCGGCACAAACGACGGGAACTCGATCGCATCGGCCAGGTCCACCTGCGGGTCCAGCAACAGCGCCCGCGTGTTCAGAATGCCGACGATCGTGTCCGGCGTTTCGTCATAGAGCGGCAGCCGACGATGCCGGAACTTGCGCGCCGCGGCGAGCATCTCCTCCACCGACAGGTCGTCCGATATCGCCGCCATGCGCGATCGCGGCTTCATCACCTCCCGCGCCGTGCGGCGGTCCAGGCTGATGACCTGCAAAATAATATCCTTCTCCGACTGCGCCAGCGCCCCCTGCTGAAACGCCATCTCCAGCAATTCCTGGTAATCCGCATCTGTCAGCGTCGCGCCTCCCGAAACCGTTCGCGGCGCGACCGCCCGGAGAACGCCCGCATTGACCCGCTGCGCCACCCGGCACAGCGGCAGGCTGACCCGCAGCACCAACGCCATCGGCCCCGCCACCCGCAACGCCCACTGCTCGGGCCGCCGCACCGCCAGCGTCTTGGGCCACACCTCGCAGCCGAACAGGATCAGCGCCAGCAACCCCGCCACCGACCACGCCAGCGGCCAATGCCCATGAATGGCCGTCCACAGCGCCACCGCCAGCATCGCCGCGCTGGCGAATGTGTTGCCCAGCACCATCGTCGCCAGCAAGTCCTGCGGCTCCGCCAGCAACTGCGCCACCAGCCCGCCAGCACGCGGCTGCCGCTCCGCCAAGTGCCGCACCTGCCACTTACTGAGGGAAAACAGCGCCGTCTCCGCGAGCGCGAAAAAGAAGCTCGCCCCCGCAAAGACCAAGACTACCACCACCGCTGCCAACGGCCCGGACGCCATGCCCACAGCATGACCGCAAAACCGCCCCAAGGCAAGCCTGCGCCCCAAACCCACACAAACCAAGGGCCCACCACCCGGCTCCGCCGGCACGGCCCCAATGCGGGTTCCCTAAACATGCACACACAAGTCTAGACGCAGAATGCCTGAAACGCCACACAAGTGCCTCAACCGCAGCCACTTACCAGATCCACCTCGGGCACTCACCGGGGCCACTCCAGCATCTCACCGGCCAATCGCCACCCAAACACTCGACAACCCACAAACCGTCAGGGGGAGGGCGAGCGTCCCCGCGAGCCCCAATATCATAGGCTTAATTCAATGGCCGTGCGCGCTCACCCTCCCGCCGACCCAATCAGCCGTTATCGTCTCTCCCCCACACAGCCTCCGCCCCCCAACTCCGTAGGAGGGTGTTACGAAATGATCTATAAGTCATTGTGGTGTCGTGGGTTACGCTCGA
>CAZDOO010000113.1:0-13279 GCA_964507045.1 uncultured Verrucomicrobiota bacterium
ACCGTTGAACCTCTGCAAGCTTTGCAGAGGTTCAACGGTGAGGATACGGTGAGGTGACGGTGAGGAGACGGTGGTGCGCTCGGCAGGAGCCGCTGAAGTTCAGAACGAAAGTCGGCTTTGCACTGAACCACCCACCCTGATTCCACGGGACAGGAGGTGTGAGCCATTTGGGTGGCAAGGAAAGCTGGGCCCGCGAAGACACTCGCCCTGAGCTTTGGGTCAGGATGGGCGCTGTTTTTCTGCGGCGGCAGCCAAAAAAAGCTTTTGCATTTCCCGCCGGTCGGGTATGAAGATGGTTCCATCAGCGGTATGTGTGCTTATAATCGAAGAATAAGACAATACCATAAGGTGAATTGTCGAGCTTGGCTGGGCAGAGACCGCCTCTGGCGGGTGCCAGCCGACTAGATACTGAAGGCGCCACCCCAAACTCATTCGCACACATGGCGCACAAACTGACCACTTGCACCTTCTGCGGGGTCGGTTGCGGGATATACCTGGAGGCGGTGGGCAACCAGATCGTGGGGGCTTATCCGAGCATGTCGCATCCCACCAACGAGGGGCGGATTTGCCTGCGGGGCTGGCATGTGCACGAGGTGGCCAGTTCCCCGGACCGGCTGAAACGACCGCTGCTGAAGAAGCACGGCCAGTTTCAGGAGGTGTCGTGGGAGGAGGCGCTCGGATTCATCGCCGGCCGCATGAAGGAGATCCGCGCCCGGCACGGTCCGGATGCGTTCGCGTTCTTGAACTCGCCGCGCTGCTCGAACGAGGAAGTTTACCTGCTGCAGAAACTGGCCCGGGCGGTCATCGGCACGAACAACGTGAACCACGGCACCGGGGTTTATTGCAACAACTCGATTCATGTCCTGCTCGACATGCTCGGCGTGCCGGCGACGACCAATTCCATCGGCGAGCTGGCCCGGAGCGAGGTGATCGTGGTGGATGGGGTAGATCTGGCCCGCCAACTGCCGACCATCGGCGGGGCGGTGATCCGGGCCAAGCTGGCCGGGGCCAAGCTGGTGGTCATTGACAGCCGGCGGCATCGCGTGGCCGAGAGTGCCGACTTCTTCCTCCAGCTCAAGCCCGGCACGGAGCCCGTCCTCTATGGCGCGATGGCGAAGGTGATTGTGGATCGCGGGCTGATGAACCTGCCGTTCATCAAGGCGCACTGCCGCGGCTACGAGGAGTTCCTGGCGCGGACGCGCGACTATGATTTGCTGGCGGCGGCAGAGTCTTGTGGCGTGGCGGCGGAACTGATTGAAGCGGCGGCGCTGGCGTATGCCCGCGCGCATTCGGCGGCCATTCTTTACTCGACCGGGATCGAAGCCCGTGACGAGGAACCGGTGCGGGCGGTTGTCAATCTGGCGTTGCTGACCGGCCAGATCGGCAGGGAAGGGGCGGGCATCTTCGCGTTGACCGAGCACAACAATCTGCAAGGGGTCTGCGACATGGGCGCGTTGCCCGACCGTTTGCCCGGATATCGCGAGGTGGCCAATGACGCGGCGCGCGCCGAGGTGGAGAAGATCTGGGGAACGAAGCTGCCGGCAAAGCCGGGGCTGGCCTCGCGCTCGCTCTTCGCGGATCGCGGCCACGGGCAGGTGCGAGCGATCTGGCTTTGCCGCTACGACCCGGTCAATACCGCCTTTTTTGGCGATGCGGCGGGCGCGCTCCAGCAGTGCGAACTGGTGGTGGCGCAGCATTTGTTCCTGACCGACAGCGCCCAGTACGCGCACGTGGTGCTGCCGACGACGGCGTTTGGCGAGGAGCGTGTGACCTTTACGAGCACCGAGCGCCGCATTCAATTGGCCGAGCAGGTGATCGAGCCGTTGTCGGCCACGACCCCCGCCTGGCAGCAACTGACCCAGGTGGCGCAGGCGATGGGCGCCCATTGGAAGTATGAATCGGCGGCGGATGTCATGGATGAGATCGGCACCGTGGTGCCATTCTACAGCGGGGCCAACTACCATAACCTGGCGAGCGAATACGGCCGGCAGTGGCCTTGCACCAAGGACCGCCCGCTGGGCACGCGGTTCCTGTTCGCGGAAGACCTGCCGGCGCAGGGGTTTAAATTTGTGCCCATCTCCCGGCCGGTGCAAGGAAACACGATTTCAAAGGACTATCCCCTCACGCTGGTTTTTGGCCACTCACTTTACTACTGGAACCAGAGCGTATTGATTAAACACAGCGAGACACTCAAGCGCGAGTATCGCATCCTCTTGCTGGATTACCCGGAGGGCTTCGTGGAAATGAACCCTGACGACGCCAAACAGCTTGGCATCCGCGACGGTGAAAAGATCCGGCTATGGGCGGCGGGTGGTTCGGCGGTGACCACCGCCCGGGTTACGCCTGAGGTGCGCAGCGGGGCGGTCTTCGTGCCCTACTTTGTGCGGCAGGTGCAGCAGCAGATACGCGGCTCGACGGAGAATGGCGTCCAGACCCTGGCCGTCCGCGTGGCCAAGGAGGCGGCATGAAAGCCCGATTACTGGAGCGCGCGGACGTGTTGAAACTGGTGGACCTGCTTCGCCAGCAAGGGTACGAGGTGTTCGCCCCGTTTGCCGGGCGCGGGCGCGACACGTGGTTCGACCTGGTCACGGACGAGAACCGCGACCGGGTTCAGGTGCACCTGCCGAATCCGTATTACCCGCCCAAACGTTTCGTCTTGCCGCACATCGAACGGCTGCTCAAGGTGCGGCGGCACGACGGCACGTTTCAAATCGAGCCCACCTACCGGGAACGCAAGCGCGCAATCTTCGGCATCCGCTCCTGTGACCTGTCAGGCATTTGGCACCTGGACCGCTTTTACCTCGGGCGCGAGTTCCGTGATCTCTATTACCAGAAACGCCGGGAGAACCTGTTTCTGGTCAATGTTGTTTGCACCGACCCGGAGCGCGACATCGGCGAGGAATGCTTCTGTCCCTGCGCTGACACCGGTCCCGCCGCGCGTGAGCACTTTGACCTGCAGCTTATGGACCTGGGGAGCGAGTTCATGGTCGTGGCGGGAACGCCGGCGGGCGAGGCGTTCTTCGCGCAGCCGATGTTCCAGCCGGCCACTGAGGCGCACGTCGAGAAGCGGCGCGCCATCCTGGGCGAGGTGCGCAAGCGCTTCAAGACTACCACGAGCTGGTTCCCCGCCACGGTGCGCTACGTGTCGCAGGGCAACATCCTGGAGCAGACGTGGGAGGAGATTGGCAACCGGTGCTTGGAGTGCGGCGGCTGCACCTACGTTTGCCCCGCGTGCACTTGCTTTACCGTGAGCGATCGCAAGGTCGGCCCGGACGAGATCGAGCGGGTCCGCATCTGGGACGCCTGCGCCCTCGGCGGCTTCACGCGCATGGCCGGGGGCTTCAATCCCCGCCGCGCGGTGCATGACCGCCGCAACCGCCGCTTCATGCGCAAGCTGGCGCACTACTTTATCCAGCGCGAGCTGACGATGGCCTGCGTCGGCTGCGGCCGTTGCGCGGCCGTGTGCCACGGCGATGTCGGCATGCCCAGCGTGGTGGAGATGATCCGGCGGGCGACCGCCGCCACCGACAAGATTGAACCGTCATGACTCACGCAGCGCATAGTCCAGCTTCACCCGCGCCGGCCACGGAGAACATCTACCTGCCGAAGCTGGCGACGGTGGACCGGGTGCACGACGATATCCCGGAGGTGAAGACCTTCTACTGGCATTTCGAGGATCCGGCGGAGCAGGCGAAGTTCAAGCACTTCCGCCCCGGCCAGTTCGCGCAAGTCTCGCTCTTCGGCAGCGGCGAGTTTCCGGCTTCCCTGCCGCCCAGCCCGACTGAAGACGAGACCTTCTTCACCATTCGCACGGTCGGCAGTTGTACCGCTGCGCTGCACCAGTTGAAGGCGGGCGACCGGTTCGCCGTGCGCGGCCCCTATGGCAACGGATTCCCGATGGCGGATTACTACGGCCGGAACCTGGTCTTCGTTGCCGGCGGCATCGGGCTGATTCCCCTGCGCTCCTGCATCGTCTATGCGCTGCAGCACCGAGATAAATACCAGCGCATCCAGATTTTCTACGGTTCCAAGACGCCCAAGGAACTGATGTATGTGCCAAACCTGCGCGAGTGGCAGAAACTGGCGGGTGTCGAATGCCACCTTACCGTGGACCGCGCGGCGGACGGTTGGGATGGCAACGTGGGCGTGGTCGGCAGCCTGTTCAAGAAGCCCGGCGTCAAGGTGCCGGTGGACAATACGATCGCCTTCGTCTGCGGCCCGCCCATCATGTTCCGCTTCGTCATCAAGGACCTGTTGGCGATGGGCTTCCGGGAAAGCGACATTGTCTCGACGCTGGAGCGGTACATGAAGTGCGGCGTCGGCAAGTGCGGCCACTGCTGCATTGGCGTGGCCTACGTGTGCGTGGATGGCCCCGTGTTCACCTACGAGCAAATCAAGAAGCTCGGCGAGGATATCTGATGCCCAACCTGCGCGAACAACTTCAGCAATGCTTCCAGGGCCGCGTCTGCCTGATGGGCCTCGGGAACGTGGATTATGGGGATGACGGGTTTGGGGTTCGCCTGGCAGAGGCGCTGGGAGATTCTGGCGCAGCGTCAACGCACAAGTCGGCGCACGAGTGTGGCTGGAGCCTCCTCATCGCCGGCACCGCGCCAGAGCGTTTAATCAGCCGCGTGGCGGGCGAATCCTTCGACCACGTCATCTTTCTCGACGCGGTGGACTTCGGCGCCGCCCCAGGCGCGGTGGTGCTGCTCGACTCGGACGAGATGGCCGCCCGGTTCCCGCAAATCTCCACGCATAAGCTTTCGCTGGGCCTGCTGGCGAAGCCGGTGGAATCAAATGGCCGGACGAAAGCCTGGCTTCTGGGTGTGCAGCCGGAGTCGCTCGGGCCGGGCGGGCAGTTGAGCCCAACGGTCAATGCAACGCTCCAGTTGCTACTGGAGCTAATGACAGAAGGTCTTGCGGCAGCGGGCGCGGAGGACTGCGAGCCCTGTCCGCGTGGTCTGGAGGTGGTGGCATGACGCCTGAGCAATCGGTCATTGCCGCCATTGTTCTCTGCATCGCCGGGGCGGTGCTGACCTTGCTGGTTTCGCGGAACAAGACTGCCGCAGGCTGGCTGGCGTTCGCCTTTACCCTGGCGACAGCGATGATGATCGTTTCCACCGTGGCCCAGGTTCTCGCGTCAGGCCCCGGGCATCAGGCGCAGTTCCCCATTATTCCGCAAATCGGCCTGGTGCTGCGGGTCTATGTTGACGGCCTGACCGCGGTGTTCCTCTTGCTGACCGCGCTGATCTCTGTGCCTGCCGCGCTGTACTCCATCGTCTATATGCGGAACTACGAGGGCTACAGCGTGGCGCGCTACTATCCCCATTTCCTGCTGTTCCTCGCCGCAATGTATGGGCTGGTCAGCACGACCGACATGATGTGGTTCTTCTTCATCTTCTGGCAGATGATGACCCTGCCGGGCTACCTGCTCATCCGGTTTGAGCACCGGAATCCCGCCAACGTCCGCGCGGCGAACAAGTACCTGATCATGATGCAAATCGCCTGCGCCGCGACGATGGTTGGCGCGGAGTTGCTGGCGGTTACCGGCGCGGCGGCGAGCGGCAACGCGGCCTTGAAATATGACTTCGATACGGTGAGCGCGAACCTGCCGGCGATGTTGAGCACCCGGCCCGGCGCGACCGCACTGGCGTTCGCGTTGTTCCTCGTGGGGTTTGGTATTAAGATGGGCATGTGGCCGTTCGGCCAGTTCTGGTTGCCGGACGCGCACCCCGCCGCGCCGTCGCCGGTCAGTGCGATGCTTTCCGGGGTGATGATCAAAACCGGCGTTTACGGTTTGATGCGCTATTTCCTCTGGCTGGTGCCGACCGCTGCGCAGAGCAGTTATCCGCTCGCGAAGTGGGGGTTCGTGGTCGCCCTGCTGGGCACCATCACCTTGTTCACCGGTACGATGCAGGCGCTCAAGCAGGAGCAATCCAAGCGGCTGCTGGCCTTCCACAGCATCGGCCAGATCGGCTACATCCTGCTGGGGACCGGGGCCTGTATGAGCCTGCTGCCCGCGCTCGGACCGAACGCGGCTGCGCTGGCGGCAATCGGCTTCTTCGGCGCGCTGCTTCATGTCCTCAACCACGGGTTGTTCAAGGCGCTGCTGTTTCTCAACGCCGGCTCCATGCTCCACGCCACCGGCACCCAGGACCTCAACAAGATGGGCGGGCTGATGAAGTTCATGCCGCTGACCGCTATCACGGCTATTGTCGCGTCCTTCTCGATCTCGGGCGTGCCGCTCTTCAATGGTTTCGTCAGCAAGTGGACTATTTACGTGGCGGCGGTGCAGGGCAGTGGTTCGGCGAAGTATCTCGCGGTGTTCGCGGTCATTGCCATTCTCACGAGCGCGCTGACCCTGGCTTCCTTTGTCAAATTCTTCGGTGTGAGCTTTCTCTCGCGCCCCAGCGCCCTGGTGACAACACAGGCGGCCCGGCGCGGGCGCCTGGAGGTCGGCTGGACGATGCAGCTGCCGCAACTTGGCCTGGCGCTGGCCTGCGTGCTGTTGGGGCTCGTGCCGGCCATCGGCTTCCGGCTGGTGCAAATGTCGCTGGACGCCAGCAGCCAGGGCTACGGAGCAGTGCTGGCCCAGGCGGCACCGAGGCAGGTTTCACTCGGCAACGGTGTGGCGCAATTGCAGTCCGCGGCGCTGTTCGCCCCGCTGGTATTGGCGGTGGTGTTGGGCCTGATGTTCCTGGTCGTGCGCGGTTTGTCGAAGCTCGGCAGCGCGTCACGCCGGGCCGCCGCGCCCTGGCTCTGCGGCTATGTGCGCGAGGCCGATTGCCACCGTTACTCCGCCCATAACTTCTACGGCGAGATCAAACGCTACTTCCGCTGGCTTGGGGGCGCGCCGCGGCCGCAGCGTGAACAGCCCGCACCCAAACCATGACCGCTCGCGAACGACTCAACCAGTTGAAGGAGAAGTTTGGTCCGGCCATCCAGCGGGCCGACCTGCCCGGTGACACCCGCCTGTTTGTTTATGTCGAGCCGTGCTCCCTCAAGGCGGTTTGCCAGTACCTTTTCCGCGACCTGGACGCCCGCTACGTGATCAGCATCGGGCTGGATGACCGGCCCAGCTCCGGCAAGTTCCTCGTCGCTCATGACTTCGCCTTTGACCCCGACCACCTGCTATGCAGCGTGCTGGTCTATTTGCCCGCCGACAATCCGAAGGTGGATAGCATCTCCGGTGTGGTGCCCGGCGCCAACTGGGCTGAGCGCGAGTTCCGCGACCTCGTCGGCATCGAACCGGTGGGCCATGTTTACCCGAAGCGGTTGGTGCTCCCCGACGGCTGGCCCGATGGGATGCATCCGCTCCGGAAGGACGTGCCTTGGAACCAGGTGCCGGCCGGCTTCGATGAGGAGGCCGAGTTCAAGTTCGACGAGCCACCGGAAGGCTGCACCGTGGTGCCTTTCGGCCCCTTCCACCCCACACTCGATGAGCCGGCCCATTTTCGGCTCTACGTCGAGGGCGAGATGGTGCGCGGCTGTGAATACCGCGGGTTCATGGTGCATCGCGGCATTGAGAAGCTCGCCGAGTCCGTCCTCACCTACAACGACATCCCGATGATGGCGGAGCGCATCTGCGGCATTTGCGGGTGCGTGCACAACGTCGCCTACGCGCAGGCGGTGGAGTCGGCCGTGGCGCTGCGGCTGCCGCCCCGCGCCGAATACATCCGCACCATCATGCTCGAAATCGAGCGCCTGCACAGCCACCTGTTGTGGGTCGGGCTGGCCTGCCACATTGTGGGCTTTGACACCCTGTTCATGCAGAGCTGGCGCATCCGCGAGCCGATCATGTGGATCGCCGAGAAGATCAGCGGCAATCGCAAGACCTACGCCCTGTGCGTCATTGGCGGCGTGCGCTGGGATATCACGCCCGAAGTGAAAGTCGAGCTGCGCCAGGTGCTGGACAAACTGGAGACGGAGTGGCGCGCGGTTGTGGCCGCGGTTGGCAAGGACAAGAACATCCAGAAGCGCACCCGCGGCGTGGGCGTGGCGGACCAGGCGCTGGTCAAGAACGCCGGCCTCATTGGGCCAGTAGCGCGCGCGGCGGGCGTGGACATTGATTGCCGGCGCGACCATCCTTATGCCGCCTACGACCGGGTGGACTTCGAAGTGATCACTGAATCCGGATGTGATGTGTGGTCGCGCGTGGTGGTGCGCATGAAAGAGGTGTTCGAGGCCATCCGGATCATCCGCCAGTGCCTGGAGAAGATGGAAGAGGGGCCGTTACAGACGCCGATTACGGATGAGCTGCCGGTGGGGCGCTTGGGGTTGTCGTCGGTCGAGGCGCCGCGGGGTGAGAGCCACCACTTCGTCATCACCGGCGAGAATAATCGTCCGCACCGTTGGCGGGTGCGAGCGCCGACCTACCAGAACCTTCAGGCGGTGCCGATGATGATCAAGGACCAGCAACTGGCCGACATGACCATTTCCCTTGGCAGCATAGATCCCTGCTTCTCCTGCACGGACCGGCTGGAAACGGTTGACCTGAAGTCGGGTGCGAGCAAGGTGTGGTCGCAGGAAGAATTGATCAAACTGGTGAGGGCAAGATGAATATCCTGTGCGTCATCCTCGGGGTCGTGGGCAACGTGGCGCTTGTGCTGCTCGTGGCTCCGTTCTTCCAGGGCGTGCTGCGCAAACTCACCGCACTCATTCAATCGCGCCAGGGGCCGCCGCTGTGGCAGCCCTACTTCGACCTCCTGAAGCTGCTGGGCAAGGAGGACATCGAATCGGGTCAAACCCCTGCCATGCAACGCTTCGCGGCGTACCTGTCGTTGGCCACAGTGCTCGCGCTCGCCGGTCTGGTGCCGATGGGTTTTGCCGCGCCGTTGAATGGCGCCGGAGACGCCATCCTGGTTATCTACCTTCTGACGCTGGCGGGCATCTGCACACTGCTAGCCGGCCTGGCGGCGGGTTCCACCTATTCGCTGGTCGGCATCAGCCGCGAGATGATGACCATGATCGCGCTCGAACCTCTGTTCGCCGTGGCCATTGTGGCCGGCGCGATCCACACGGGCTCGTTTCGGCTGGATACGGTCCTCAATGGTTCTGTCTATGCCGTGGGTGGCTTCCCGTGGTCGGGATTGGTCCTGCTGGGGGTGATGTTGCTGTCATTTCAGGCATTTGTGCAGCGGGTGCCGTTCGACATTTCCGAGGCGGAGACCGAGCTGATGGAAGGGCCGCTGGTGGAATACTCCGGCCCGAAGCTGGCGTTGTTCAAGTATGCGCAGATGGGAAAGCTGGTGATCTACAGCGCGCTGTTTGTGGACCTGTTTGTGCCGTGGGGCACGGCGCTGGTGTTCCCGCTCGGCTGGCTGCTCTTCTGGCTTAAGGTGTTCGGGTTGGTCTTGCTGGTCACGCTCGTGGCGGCGACGCACGCCCGTTACCGGATTGACCAGGCCATTCGCTTCTTTGCCTCCCTGCTGGTCGTGGCTTTGGGCGCGCTGATCCTCGCAACTTATGGCTACTGAGATGGTCCCATGTCACTCTTAAGCAAATTGCAGGAAACCCTGGTCTGCCTCAAAGCCGGGCGCGTGACGCTGCCATATCCTGCGCAAGCCCGGCCTGTGCCGGAGAAGTTTCGCGGGCGGCCGATCTTTGACGCAGCGAAATGCATCGGCTGTGCCGGCTGCGCGAACAACTGCCCGGCGCGCGAAATCCTGGTGGTGGATGTCTGCCAGGAAGTCCGCATCTTGCAATACCTTGGCCGCCGTTGCACCTACTGCGGGCGCTGCGCCGATGTCTGCCCCGAAAAGGCCATTACCATGAGCCGTGAGTTCGAAACTGGCACCAACAGCATCAGCGACATCCGGCAGCGGCTCGAACTGTTTATGAGCACCTGCCAGCGCTGCGGCCGCTGCTTCAAAGAGCCATCGCCCCTGGAACAGTTGAAGCTCAAAGGCTACCGCTTCGACGACGTGCAGAGCGAGCGCTGGATTCTCCGCTCGCAGTCGTATCTGCAAAACGAGCCGGTGGTGGATGACATCAAGATTGAACTGGATTAGAGAATGCTAAAGAACCTTTGCCAGAAGATGTTCGGCCGGTCGCTGTGGGTCTATCACGCCAACAGCGGCGGGTGCAACGGCTGCGACATCGAGGTGCTCAACGTCCTTACGCCCTACTACGACGTTGAACGCTTCGGTATCAAGCTGGTTGGCTCGCCTCGCCATGCCGACGTCATGCTCTGCCAGGGCCCGGCGATGCGGTCCACGGCCAAGGCCCTCCGGCGCGCCTACGAGGCCATGCCGGCTCCCAAGCTCGTCTTTGCCATCGGCTCGTGTGCCTGCGGCGGCGGCATCTGGTTTGATTCCTACTCCGTGCTCGGGCCGGTCGAGAAGATTGTCCCGGTGAACTTCTACATCCCCGGCTGTCCGCCGCGCCCCGAGGCCATCATCTACGGCGTGGCGGTCGCCGTCGGTTTGGTGGACAAGAAGGTCGCGCCGGTCGTGTTCAAGCAACTGGAGATGCCCATTCCCCGCTATCATCCCAGCGATCTGCGCGGCTCAGACGAGCTGGTTGTCTACGAAAAGGCGGAGAAGATGTAGCCAGACGTGTGACGATGGGGACTCGATGCGGTACAACGGCATGGGGTTGCGGCCGGTCCTGTTTAAGACATCGTCCTTCATGCACTGACAATGCCGTGGTCGCCAGCAGCCCCAGGACACTGGAAGGGCCGATAGGGCAGGGAACCAAAGCGAGGAATACGAGCGGAACACCAGCAAGTTTCACGGCGCACGCCAGCCCTACGGCAGCCAGGGGTACGGCGTTGCGGCTACCTCTTCACTCAGCCGGCTGCCACTGACGTCGGCCGCGGTCCGGGATTTCGACACTTGTGTGGTGTCACCTGGAGGAAATGCTTCAATCCTTGTAAGCAGCAACCTCGCTCCCTGGACTCGCCCAGGCTATTGCCGTCGGGAGTCAAGTTCCGGAAGCAAGGGCATGGCCTCCAGGACATGGCAGACGGTGTAGAGATGCTGGGAGTACCAGTCCTCGCGGTTCGGGTTGGGGCGGCGTTCGTTGACGAGTTGGAACATGGTGCGGAACAGCCCGGCTTCGGACTGCATGTAGGTGAGGGCGTTAAAACCGGAGAGGGCTTTGCGTTTGGCTTCGGCATCGCCCGTGGCCACGTACAGGCGGGTGAGGGCGGCGCAGTAGCGAGCGGTGTGGCCCGGCATCATGTGTTGGAAAGTGGACTGCTCGGAGACGGCGGGGGCGGGGGCGGCGGGGTGGCCTTCCGTGTGGACGAGCTTTTCCTCCATGCGGCCGAGGACTTTCCGGCCCATGACGATGTACTCGGGGTGGTCTTTGCTGTGGCGGAACAACCAGGCGGCCGTGAAGGACATCGGCTCAGCTGAGAGGTGGGTGTCGGGCCGTTCGCGGATGTCTTCGTGGTAGGTGCCCCAGCAGTTCTGTTCGACGTTGCGGTCAATCATCAGCTTGAGCGCGCGGGTGTGGGCTTTCTGCCAGGCGGGGTCGGGATCGTGACGGTAGATGCGTTCGAAGAATTCGACGTAGAATACCGGCGCGCCGCCGGACTGCTGGCGAACGGCGCCGTCCTGCGGCAGCACCCGGAAGGGCCACGAACCGTCGTCGCCCTGGCGCGCGGCGAGAGTTTGGGCAATGGCTTTGGCGCCGTTGAGGTACTTAGGGTCCTTGGTGGTCTCGAAGAGGTTGAGATAAGCGGTGCCGATAAAGGCCGCCTTATCGGGTTCGAGGGAATCCTTGTCCTGCGAGCCGCCGGGCTGACCGTTGGTGTAAACCGACCACGGGAGGTGGGCGTAGCGAGCGTCGGCGGCGGTGGAGTGGGCGAGATTCCAGTCGGCCAGGTCGCGAGCCCGCTGGAGCCACTCGGCCTCACGGGAATGACGGTGATAGCGGAGGAAGGTGTTGATGAAGTAGGCGTGCTGACGGGCGGGGAAGCAGAACTTGCGGCTGGAGGGCGAACCGTCCGTGAGGACGTGGGCGCTGGTGAAGTAGCCGGCGAGGGGGCCGTCGAGTTTGCCGGGTATGTAGCCGCAGTCGGCTTTCTTGAGGAAAACCATCGCGTCGGCGATGGCGGCGCCAAGCGGGCGGCGAGGTTGGACGATGCCGTCAATGACGGGGATTCTGGCGGCCACGGAGGGGTTGGCGGCAGCCAGCGCGGACAACGAAATCAGAGCGGCGAACGCGCCGGCGGCGGAGCGAGCTGGGATACGCATGGCCGGAGGATAGCAAAGCAGGAGGTCCGGGCACAACCATGCGAGCGACTGTCATCAGACCCTGTTCGCAACCAAACTTGACCGGTGAAGTTGAGCAATTCAACCTCCTAGCCATCCTCATTGATGCTGATTCCGGGTCGGCCCCGGTGGCTGGCACGGGCAGCGCCCAGTGCAGGGGGGCGCCGCGCAAAAAGCAATCTCAGCAGTTATTGGCTGTCCACGCCATGGACCGCCATTGGCAGCCCATAGACCGCGCTGCTGGCCGTGATGAAGAGTAGCTGCCGGTCCTTGCCGCCAAAGCACACGTTTGCTGTCCAGGGCTCCGGCACATCAATGTGCTCGATCTGCTCGCCCGCCGAATTAAAGACGGTTACCCCTTTGCCGGTCAGGTAGAGGTTGCCCTGGTCATCTATGGTCATGCCATCGGAGCCCAGCTCGCAGAACAGCTTCTTGTCCGTGAGGGTGCCATCCCGCTCAATGAGGTAACGGTAAGTCTTGCCTGCGCCAATGTCGGCTATGTAGAGCCGCTTGCCGTCCGGCGTGCCAATGATGCCGTTGGGCTGCTTGAGGTCGTCAACCACCCGGGCCGGCGTCTGGTTGTCCGGCGCCAGATAATAGACGCACGCGTCCATTTCCTTGGGGCCGCGCTTCCAGTAGGGGCGCTTGTAGAAGGGGTCGGTGAAATACAGCCCGCCGCCGGGCCGAAGCCACAGATCATTCGGGCCGTTCAGCAGCTTGCCCTTGAAATCCTTCAGGATTACGGTCACCTTGCCCGCGGGGTCAATACGCCACAGCTCATTCTTCTCATCGGCGCACGCCCACAGGTTGCCCTTCTGGTCGAAGGACAGGCCATTGGCGCGTCCGCACGGCTGCAGGAAGGTGGTGAGCTTGCCATCCACGCTCCATTTCATGATGCGGTTGTTGGGCTGGTCGGTGAAGAACACGTTGCCTTCGCCGTCGCTGGCCGGGCCTTCGGTGAAGCCGAAACTGCCCGCCAGCTTTTGCAGCTTGGCACTGGGGGCAATAACCTTGTTCTCCACCGCAAGCGCGTTTGTCACCCACAGCACGCCCAAGAG
>CAZDOO010000114.1:0-13188 GCA_964507045.1 uncultured Verrucomicrobiota bacterium
GGAGCCACGCCGCGAGACCCACAGCCCAATCAGGATCACCGTCAGGAAATAGCCCAGGATGATAACGATATCTACAGTGTGCAGTTTCATTGCGTTGCTTGAACCGCGTCAGAGTGCCGACTCCGCCCTGCCTTATCGAGAGGAAATTCGTCCCGGGACCGAGCTGGGTTCCGCACTTGGCACCATACCTGTTGCAGAGGGACTGACTTGGACCGAGTCAACCGGGTGATTGCGAAAGGTCGCCAGGAAGCCCGGTTGCGGCGCATTGGGTCCCGTGGATCGGGACCGGAGGGGAAGTGCATTTCCGGCCCAGTCTATGCGGGTGCGATCGCGTATTGAACTGGTACCCCCATCCCGAATTGAACGGGAATCCACGGTTTAGGAAACCGCTGCTCTATCCATTTGAGCTATGGGGGCAACTCGCTGATCGTCCGTTGCTTACAGTCGCTTGCGCAGAGCGAACGCGACGGTGTTGCGTTTGCATAACCGGCCTGCAGGTCGTAAGGGCTCAGAACAAGCCACATCTAAAGGCAAACGGTCAGCCCCTGTGTGTATAGCCGCAAGCGCCGCTCGGGTCAAGATGGGTACGTCTTCGAGAGGCGAATAGGGCGCTAACCTGAGGTGTGTGACCGGTTGCCAGTTGTCGCGCTTTGCGGTTGACTCCCCGGGCGCGAGCACTGACTCTGGCAGCGGCTTTTCATGCTGGCTTACCTGTGGATAGCGATTGGCGGCGCGCTGGGCAGCGTGTCCCGTTACTGGTTTTCGGGCGTCGTCGCCCGCCACTTCGGCGAGACCTTCCCCTGGGGCACGCTGCTGGTCAACGTTTCGGGCTCACTGGTGATCGGCTTCTTCGCGACGTTGACCGGCCCCCACGGCCGGTGGCTGGTGCCCGGCTGGTTCCGCCAGCAATTCTTCATGCTCGGCCTGTGCGGCGGCTATACCACGTTTTCCTCTTTCAGCCTGCAGACCTTCAACCTGGCGCAAGACGGCGAATGGCTCTACGCGGCCGCAAACGTCGTGTTGTCGGTGGTTGCCTGCCTGGTTGCCGTCTGGCTTGGTCACCTGTTAGCCGCAGGTCTAAACACCGCCCCGCAATGAGCCGCCTTCCCTAGTATGCAAATCCCTCACGAAGCTGTCCTGTTGCGCGTGTTCCTCGGTGAAAGCGACCGCTGGGAACACAAGCCGCTCTACGAAGCCATTGTCCTCAAAGCGCGCGAGATGCACCTGGCCGGCGCCACGGTGCTGCGCGGACCGATGAGCTTCGGCAAGTCCAGCCGCCTGCACACCGCCAAGATCCTCCGGCTCTCAGCGGACCTGCCGCTGGTGATTGAGATCGTGGACAGCGAGGAAATGATCCAGTCCTTCCTGCCGGTGCTCGACCAGATGATGGGCGGCGGCCTGCTGACGTTGGAGAAGGTGAGAGTGATCCGGTACCGGGCGGGGGCAGTGCGCGAGACGCCGGAGGCTTAGGCTGCCGTGCGGTTGCAGTCGCAGGGGGCGTATCTCGACATCACCACCCCAAGAGTTCGGCTGGACTCCCTCTCCTCCGATGGCCTGACCCCGGCACCAGCGCATCTCCGTAGCCTCACCGTCACCTCACCGTATCCTCACCGTAGTACCTCTAATAAGCTATTAGAGGTACTACGGTGAGGATACGGTGAGGTGACGGTGAGGTGAGCCAGCAGGGAGGGGGTATTACCCGGGCCTGAGCCTGACCCGCATTCCGGGCCGCCCGGACTGGCCAATCCCGAAGAGATTTACGAATTCCCCGTCTGTGATGGGGTGGCAGCGCCAGGATATGCGCAGGCGCGGATGGGCGCGGAGGCCGGGCTTGACCTTTGGCTGGTTTCAGGCAGACTGCAGGCCTTGATTCCAAATCGGAGGTTGTAGCCGCAGCCCCTTTGATGTGGGGCCGCCTCGTGCGGGCTTGAATTGGCGGCTACATTGACCCGGTTTGGGAGAGATTTGATTTATTATGCAGCATATACGCAATATCGCCATCATCGCCCACGTTGATCATGGCAAGACCACGCTCGTGGATTGCCTGCTCAAGCAGTCCGGGACGTTTCGCGCCAATCAGGCGATTGTCACCGAGGAGCGCATCATGGATTCGATGGACTTGGAGCGCGAGAAAGGCATCACGATCAGGGCCAAGAACGCCGCGTTCAAATACAAGGACTACCACATCAACATTGTGGACACCCCAGGCCACGCGGACTTCGGGGGCGAGGTCGAGCGCATCATGAACATGATTGACGGGGTGCTGCTGGTGGTGGATGCCGCCGACGGTCCGCAGGCCCAAACGCGTTTCGTCCTGCGCAAGGCGCTCGAAGCGGGGGCCAAGCCCATTGTCGTCATCAATAAGATTGACCGGGACAATGCCAACCCGCACCGGGTGCTCGACGAGGTGTGGGACCTCTTTGTCTCGCTGCACGCGACCGACGAGCAGATGGATTTCCCCGTGATTTACGCCAGCGCCCGGGACGGCTACGCCAAGACGGATATGAAGCACGCCAGCACCACAATGAAGCCGCTGTTCGATGCCATCATCAAGCACATCCCGCCCCCGCGCGCGCACGCGGGCGAAGGCTTCAAGCTGTTGGTGGCCAACCTGGATTACTCGGACTACCTGGGCCGCATTGCCTTCGGCAAGATTTATAGCGGCAAAGTGCAGGCGGGCGAGAGCTACGTCTGCATTCACGGCGACGGACGCAAGAGCAAGGCCAAGATTACCGCCATCTTCCATTTCGAGGGCTTGAAGCGGATTGAAGTGTCCGAAGCCCATGCCGGGGATGTGGTCGGCTTGACCGGGTTCGAGGATGTCTTCATCGGGGAGACGATTACCGATTCGGAAGAGCGTCCGCCGCTGCCGTTTGTGCCCATTGATCCGCCGACCATTCAGATGCAGTTCGCTGTCAACGACGGACCGCTCGCCGGCCTGGACGGCCAGCTCGTCACTGCCCGCCATATCTGGGAGCGGCTGGTCAAGGAAACCCGCACCAATGTCGCGCTGCGAATCGAGCAGACGGACGCGCCGAATATCTTCCTGGTCAGCGGTCGTGGTGAAATGCAAATCGCCATTCTGGTCGAGCAGATGCGCCGGGAAGGCCACGAGGTGCTGGTCTCGCGGCCCGAAGTGATTTATCGGAAAGACGCCAAGGGCAACCTGCTGGAGCCGATTGAAAGGCTCTTCCTGGAAGTTCCCAAGGACGCCATGGGCGTAGTGCTCGAGAACCTGGCCGGCCGCAAAGGCGAGATTACCACCATGAACCACCACGGAGACCAGGTCAGCATCGAGGCGCTCATTCCAACGCGCGGCCTCATCGGGTTCGAGACCGACCTGGTGAACCAGACGCGCGGGCTTGGCGTCATGAGCCATTTGTTCCATGAGTATGGTCCTGACCGCGGCGAAATCGCCGCGCGAAAGAACGGCTCGCTCGTTAGCATGGAAACCGGAGAAGCGATGGCCTACGCGTTGAACATGATCCAGGAGCGCGGCCGCTTGATGGTCGAGCCGGGCGACGCGATTTATGCCGGCATGATTGTCGGCGAAAACGCGCGCGAGAACGACATCCCGGTCAACCCGTGCAAGGCCAAGAAGCTGACGAACATGCGTTCGCAGGGCGACGGCAAAGGCATCCAGCTCAATCCACCGCTCAAACTGTCGCTCGAACGCGCGCTGGAGTATATCGGCCCGGATGAATATGTGGAGGCGACCCCCAAGAACCTGCGCCTGCGCAAGAAGATACTGGACGAGGTTAAGCGCAAGCGCGCTGCCCAAAGCCGTGCGGCCAAAGTAGTGACGGAATAAACTCCCCCCGTCCTGCTGCGGATGGCGCAGCAGTCAACAATACCCTGGCGCTCGATTAGCGGGCGACGCCCGTGCCTTCGCAGGTCGGGCAGGACGCCGGGGCGTGGCGGATCAGGTGGTAGATGTAGTCTTTGAGCTTGGTGCGGCGCATCTTGAGCTCCTCGATTTCCTGATCCGTGGCGAAATCAATTTCCTCCTCGATGCGATAAATCTCATCGTCCAGCCGGTGATATTCGTCGTAAATATTCCGGAAGTGGTCGTCAGAACTCTTGAGTCGCCGGATGGTCTCACGATGCTCCGGAAACTCGCGCAGGATGGGGTGATGAAGGTCCATGGGAGTAGTCTCCTGTTGTTCAGCCTGTTGGCTGCGTTGAGGGAATTGGACTGACGGCGACGGCGGAGGGGCAAGCGGGCGGACACGAGCCTCCGTGCTGGGAGAAGCGACTGAACCGATGGGCGGGGCGGTTTGCTGCTCTGCCGTTCAAATCGGCTCGCAGGCAATTGGTTCTGTCGCGTCTCTTCAGTTCCATTCGCGGTCGCCTCGCAATTGGCGGCCTGCTGATACTCTACGCGAGACTTAGCCGCAGTAAAGGGTTTCTTTGTAACTATTTTTGGGCCGGCGCGGGCGCCAACCGGCATTTGCACAGCCGCGGTTAGAGTCCCTGGGAAGGGCGGGTGCGAATACCCTTCACCAATAGCCGATTCCTGGCGGTCAGCGGAGCCTAAAGAAAGCCAATGCTTGCCGTTGGTGTATCCCCCACTTGCATCGCGGCAGATTGAGGAACAATATCGGGCCCGAATGGCACAGCCTCTTCCAAGACCGAACGGTACACGCTCATGAATGGCGCCACTTTCTTCGATAGCCTCCCCAAGCGCCGCCCGATGGCCTTCCTGGTGGCCTCGCTGATTGTTGCCGGCGCGGTCCAGGCCGGGGAACCGGGCTGCCGGGAAGTCGCGAGCAGCGGCGCCTGGCGCGTCACTTTTCTTCCCGGCGAATCTACCCTCAACTGCAAACACGCCCCCTCCGGTGCGGACATTACCGGGAAGCTTTCTTTCCGGGCCACCAACGGTGATAAGACTGAGCTGTGGCGGGTAGTACTTCCGCGTGATTCCGTGAGCAACCGGCTCGCTTTGCTGGATACGCGCAACAATGTGCAGGGGTATCTTGCGATCTGCGGCTCCGATAACGCGCTGGCGATTCGTCCGATTCACCGGGCGGCGCAACATTACAATGGCGAATTGAGGTTCGAAGCCCGGGTGACTTTCGGCGCGCGCACCTTCGCCTGCCGCACGCAGCCGCTGCCTCAATCGCGCGTGGTGCAAATGGCTTCCGGCCCAGCCAACAGCCTCCTCAACGATTCTCTCTTCGATCCCGATGCCGATTCCATCCTTCGATTCAACGCGCAGTCCAGTTTCATCACCCGGGCGCCGGCGGGTGCGGTGCCGCCCGCTTTCGACGTGAACCTGACGGCGCTGATCGCCGTGCCGGATCGGGCCGCCATATCCATTAGCCTCGTCAGGGATTACTATCGCGCCCAATACGTTCCCTATTACCAGCCGATAGACAAGAAACGCTGTCCGGAAGCGCCCACCGGCTGGATGTCCTGGAACGCGTACTTCGACACCGCCGGCGAAAAGGAGAACCTTCAAGAGGCGCGCATCGCCGCCGCATCCCTCAAGCCGTTCGGGATGCGAATCTTCTCGATCGAATCCTGGCAGGACAACTCACCCGCGCTGCCGGTGAGCAAGTTCCACAACCTTACCTTGCGCCCCGATCCCCACAAGTTTCCCAGCGGCATGAAGTGGCTCGCCGGTCAGATTCGCGCCCTTGGGTTCACTCCCGGAATCTGGACCGTTCCCTTCGGCACCGGCGATCCCGCGTTCTACGCCGCGCACAAGCAATGGTTCCTGCATGGCCCCGACGGGCGCCCCATGCAGAACTGGTGCGGGCTCTATGTGCTCGATCCCTCGCAAGCCGCCGTGCGCCGCCACATGGAAGACACCCACCGCACCATGTCCCGGGACTGGGGCTACCAGTACTTCAAGATTGATGGCATGTCCGGGCGCAACGAGAGCTACTCGGCGCACTTCTATGAGCGCGACGAGGTCCGCGCGGCGTTCAAGAAAGCCTTGGATGATCCCTTCCGCCGTTGCGTGGAGGCGCTTCGCCGCGGCATTGGCCCCGGCCGCATCCTGCTCGCCTGCCAGGGGCATTATACCGGCCCGGAGGTCGGTTTGGCCGACGCCGGGCGCATCGGAGCGGACATTGTGGCCCCTCACCATCCCCCCGGCTGGAACAACTACGCCAATCAGGCGCGCACCTCGCTCAACCAGTTGTTCGTCAACAATATCGTCTGGTATGGCGATCCCGACACGCTGCTGGTTGGGACGGCGAATTCCTTGGAAACCGTCCGGTTGGCCGCATCCGTCGTGGCGCTGACGGGGCAGGCCATGTTCGCCGGCGATAAGCTGGGGGAATTGCCTCCCGAGCGCATGAGCCTGCTCCAGCAATGCCTGCCCGTTTGTGACATCCGCCCTCTGGACCTGTTTCCCATCTTTGACTTGCTCCCCGTATGGGATCTCAAGATCAGCCGTCCCTTTGGAACCTGGGATGTCGTGTCCCTGTTCAATTGGGAGGAGAAGTCCCGCGAAGTCTGCGTCCGTCTTGAGGAACTCGGCCTGGACGCTGCGCGGACTTACCTGGCGTATGATTGCTGGAACCGAAAGTTCATCGGTCCCGTGCGCGGCGTTCTGCGGGCCGAGGTGCCCAGTCACGGCAATGTGCTCCTGGCAGTCTATCCGGACCTGGGGCGGCCGCAGGTCGTTTTCTCCGATCGGCACCTTGCCCAGGGAGGCGTGGATCTGAAACAGCTTTCCTGGGATGCCGGGCAGCGCAAGCTCTCGGGTGTCATTGGGCTGGTTGCAAACCATCCAACCCGGCTTGCCATTGCTCTGCCAGCCGGCTACTCCCTCCAATCGGCGCGGTCCGCCGGTGACGCGCAGATCAGCACGGCTGCCGCGCCGGATGGCACGTTGCTTTGCACTCTGGTGCGGCCAGAATCCGGCCCCGCGGAGTGGAGCCTGCAATTCTAACGGTTGGGACGGCATCATACGCCGGGCACCGATTGCCGGCGTCGCCGCCAGGAAGCAATACCTAGTGGTCGAGTTCGGCCAGGGCCTTGCGCGCTTCGGGGTAGTCCGGATGCAGGCGCAACGCCTCCGCAAAATGCGCCCTGGCTTCGGCCCGCTGGTCCAGCCGCAGGAGAGACAATCCCAGGTTGAAGTGCGTCTGGAAGTCTTTGGGGTCAATCTCCAGCGCCTTCTGGTAGCAGGGAATGGCCTCGTTGAGCTTGTTCTGCGCTCCCAGGGCGTTGCCCAGGTTGCTCTGGGCGCCCGCGTGCGCCGGTTTGAGCCGCACCGCCTCGCGGAACTGGCGCTCCGCCTCCGCGTACTTGCCCTGGATCGCATAACAAATCCCCAGGCCGTTGTAGGTTTCCGCATGGTTGGGATCCAGCCGCAGAGCCGCCAGGTAGTGCGCGATGGCCTCGTCCAGCCGGCCCGCATTTGCGAGGCGGTTGGCCAGGTTATGCTCCGCGCTCTCGTAGTCCGGCTGCAATTGCAGCGCGGCGCGAAACTCATTCATCGCCGCCTCGGCCTGTCCCTGCGCCTGCAGGGCAAGTCCCAGGTTATGATGGGCTTGGCTGGAATTCGGGTTCAGCCGCAATGCCTGCTGGTAATTCGGCACCGCCTCGGCGGGCCTGCCTGCGTCCATGAGCGCATTGGCCAGGTTGAAGTAATACAGATATTCGGGCCGCAGCCGAACGGCCGCCGCATGGTGAGCCAGCGCTTCATCGAAGCGTCTTTGTCGAACAAGCACGGAGCCAAGGTTGTTATGCGCTTCGGCGTAGTTGGGTTCGGCCCGGAGCGCGGCCTCGTAGTGCTTGACGGCCTCGGACAATCGGTTCTCCCGGCTCAGCAGGTTTCCCATGTTGTAATGCGCCAGGTAGTTGCCCGCGTTGACGGCAATCATCCGCTGGAATAGGGTCTCGCTATTTGCCCACCAGCCGAGCTGCTGGCGTGTGAGCACGGCGCAGGCCGCCAATATCACCGCGATTGCGGCGGCCATTCCCGCTTTGGACACTTGCCACCGGCTGGCCAGCTCCCATCCGCCCCAGGCGAGTATGATGAAGATGCCGATCAGGGGAATGTACGTGTAACGGTCCGCCATAGTCTGCATGCCCACCTGCACAAGACCGATGACCGGCACAAGGGTGCCCAGGTACCAGAACCATCCCACAGCCACGTACGGGCGCCTGCGGGCGAACCGTGCCGCGGCTACTGACACCGCTGCCAGAACAAGAGCCGCGAGAACCACCTGCCACGCGGGCCAGGGCGCCTTTCGCAGGTAAAGCGCGGCGAGGTTCTCCGGCCAGGCCAGCTTGCCGAGATACCGCACATAAGACATCAGCGCGTTGGCGACCCGGCCGCCGATGGGGAGATTGCTCACGTCCAGCACCGCCCCGCCGCTTTGTTGCACGCGGAAGGTGATCACGCACGACGCCGCGCTCAGCGCCAGGAACGGCAGTTTCTCCAGGATCAGGGGCAGGATAGGATTCTGAACTTGCGATTGGGATGTGTGACGTGGTGCGTGCTGCGCCATGCGTGACAGCGCAGCCGGCATTCGGCGCAGCGGCCAGTAATCCAGCAGCAGGAGCACAAACGGCACCGTCACCAGCATCGGTTTACTCATCAGCCCGAGCGCAAACAGCCCCAGCGCGAGCCAGTAACAGCCGGAGCGGCGATTGACGATTGGCGGGTGGTAAGCCGGGCTGCGGGCCTCCGCGTAGCACGCATACGCTCCCACCGTTAAAAGAAAGAAGAACGTGCTCAGCACATCCTTCCGCTCCGCCACCCAGGCCACAGACTCGACATGCAGCGGGTGAAGGGCGAAGAGCGCCGCCACCAGTCCGCTGCGCCCAACCGCCCCGGTCATTCGCCATAGCAGGAGAAACAGCAGGACGATATTGGCCATGTGGAACAGCAGGCTCACCAGGTGATGCCCGCCCGCCCGCAGGCCGAAGACCTGGCAATCGAGCATGTGCGAGAGCATCGTGACCGGGTGCCAGTTGCGCGCCACCTCACTGTGCCACACCCACGCCAGCCCTTTGGCGCTCAAGCCGGCCTGCACGTAAGGGTTGGCGGTAACGTAGTCCGTGTCGTCGTAGTTAACGAACTCGTGGCGGGTGATCGGCCAATAGACTGCCAGAGTGCTCAACGCCAGGAGCAGGCAGATCAGGAGCAGGCGCTTCCCGACGGGCTTCCGCCCTGGTGTTTGCTCTGCGGCCATGACGGCCCGCACTCTAGCCAGCCTCGGGGCCGACCCTCAAGCCGTTTCGCGGTCGCGGAGTCAGCGGCGCTCCGCCGAGACGCCGCCGCGCTCCAATGAGTTCGCCGCTAGCGGCGCGAAGATTTCCGTGCCGGTCGTTTCGGGCGGGGCGAAGTCCGCGCCGCAGTGCTCGCATTGGGTGTGGTCTACCAGCCGCAGGCGCTTGCAGTTGGGGCAGGTTTCGCGCGCGGGCCATTCCTGCACGCTCAGGAACGCCAGCAACCCAGGCACGCCGAAGATCACGTGGAAGACCGCCCAACCCGCCTGCGCCGCGAGGGAAAAGTGGTAGCGCCGCCCAAGCCACAGCCCGATCGGCAAACAGATCAACACCGCGCCCCCCCAACTGAGCCACGGCAGTTCCCGGGGCACTTGCCTGAGCCAGAGCCCGGCGCCCAGCCAAGGCAGTGTGAAATACCCCGCCGGCGGCAATACGGCTCCCATTAGCCGTTCCTCGGGCCGGGGCTCGTAGCGGTGATGGGGCAGCGCCGGCACCTCCGCGCGCCGGACGATTCCTTGTTCGCGAGTCAGCCAGACTACCTGGGTGGGGAGTTGCCAGCTGGCCTGCCCCTGCTCGTCCGGGTGGGGAGACAGCCACAGGGCAAAGCTCCCCGGTGGCTCCAGCACGGATACCGTGGCTTGGCTGCGGGCCACACCTCTCGACTCGTATGGGAACTTAAACACCGGCTGGCTGTCCGCCGCCAGCAGATGGATAAACCGCTTCGTGGCCACGGCCGTGTACTCCCATTTATGATCGCCCCAGACGATTTCGGAGGCCGTGACAATCGGATCGTCGCTCGTTGTGGTAAACAGCGGCTTCATAGCCCGCCCTTCCAGGTCTGCCTGGTAGAGAGTGGTGGCGGTATGAAGCGTTCGCGAACCCTGGCGCTCCGTGGAGTCGGTAAAACGACCCCCTTTGCCGTTGAGGTTGGGGGCGAAACCTTCCGGCCCGAGGCTGCCGATACACCGACGCGTGGCGATATCGTACCCGACCAGCCGACCATACCGCCCCCAGTAGTACCAAAGCGTGTCTGAAGTCGCCCGCCAGGGCACAGCCAATGAGTGGTCTGCATGCAGCCACGATCGGAGGAGCATCGGTTTGACGTCGTCTAACGAAACCGAGAACGACTTTCCGGTCTGGTGGTTGAACTCTGCCAGCTCGACTTGGCTCACCGTCTTTGCATCCGCCAGCGGCTTGCCTTCCAGGTCCACAATCTGTGTCGTCTCGCCCGGGCCCCGTGTCACCTTGAAGATGGTGCCGTCCTTAGTCATGACATACTTGGACCAGGATATGGAGCGGTCCCGTTGCGGAAAGAGGTTGCTGACCAAGAGCGCGGCGGTGAGAGCGACAATGAGGCCGCCCAACATGATGGCGAAGATCAGGGCGGCCTTGCCCAGGGCTGGCTGGCCCCGGTAATAGCCGTGCGATTGAAAGCCGCCCCATGCCGCCGCGATCAAGACCACGGCACCGAGGAGAATCACGAGCCACCCCTGCCACCATTCGGGCCGGATTTGCATTACCAGGAAGGCAATCAGCGGCAGGCCCAACCCCAGCGCGCGGCTGCCATACCACCGCGCCTGCCGCAGACCGGTCAGCATGCCCGCGAAATAGAAGGCGACGCCCGCCAGGATGTGAGACGCCAGTGGCCGCAGCATCTTCGGCTCGAACGGCGCTGCCACGTGCCCTGGCCACAGCGCCCAAAGGATGAAGACCAGCAGGGGCAGGCCCACCACCGCGGCATAAAGCCCAAGCCCGGCCAGGGCCTTGCCCAAGAAGATCTGCGTGCGGGTTATGGGCCGGTGCAGGAGAAACGCCCACAGGTCGGGGCGCCGTTCGTTGTGGATTTGCAGCCAGCCCAGCACCGCGCCGAAAATGCCGCAGAACCAGGCCGTGTTCCACAGCAGGTCGCCCCGCGCCAGCGGGTGGTACATGTTCGTCGGTGACACGACGTAATCGCGATACTGCACTACGAGCAGCAGGACGTAGATAACGAGGCCAAGCGCGGCCAGCTTCAGATTCTCACGGAGCTCTTTGAATACGAGTGCTTTCATGATTAGGCCTCCGTTTCTGACAAGATGAATGTCTTTTCCCCCCGGTCGCCCAGGTAACTGATGAACGCGTCCTCCAGGCTCAGGGGCACCTCCTCCATCTGCGCCGGCGCCAGCCCGCGCAGCGCCGCTTCGGTGGCGCCGTTGTACTGGACGCATGTGACGCGCAGTTCGCCCTCAGACCGGACCGCTTGCAGCAGGCCGGAAATCTGCGGCAGCGGCGGCGGGGTGCCGGCAAAGCGCAGCCGCACCTGCCGCACACTGTTCCGAAACGTCTCCAGCGGGCAGCACGCGCGCAGGACACTGTGGTCGAGCACGGCGATATGGTCCGCCACCCGCTCCACGTCGGGCAGTTGGTGGGTGGAGAAGAAGATCGTCCGGTCCGAGCGGCGGGTGAGGTAAATCATGGACTCGACCAGCGACCGCCGCGCCACCGGGTCGAGGCCCATCGCCGGGTCATCCAGGATCAGCAGCTCCGGCTCGGGCGCCAGCGTCAGCGCCAGGCAGAGGCCCGCCCGCTCACCCCGCGACAGGCTCTTGACCAGGGCGGTGGGCCGCAAACCGAAGTGGCCGATGATCCCGCGAAAGACCCGCTCGTTCCAGGCGGGATAGAAGCGGGATTGGAACGCGCCGCATTCACGGACGCTCATCCAGCCGTAAAGCTGATGCTCTTCGGTGAGATAGCCGATGCGCGCCCGGGCTTCCGGTGGCAGCGCCCGGATGTCGTGACCGAGGATAGCGCCCCCGCCACGAGTCGGCGCGAGCAGTCCCAGCAACATGCGGATGGTGGTGGTCTTGCCCGAGCCATTGCGGCCCAGCAGGGCAAATACGCCGCCCCGCGGCACCTCCAGGTCCAATTCATACACCGCTCGCCGGGCGCCGAAATAGCGCGTCAGGCGGCAGGTCCGGATTACAGGTTGATCATTCATGGTTCGGCTCGGCTCCTTTCCTGAAATTCCACTGGCACTGGCTGAGTTTCTTCTCGAACGCTTCGCGGAGTTCCTCGCGCGTGAAGTCCATGACCATCGCCTCGCCGACCAGGCTCTCCATCAGCGGCTCCAGCCGGCGCCGGCCTTCCTCGCGGGTGAACATCTTCCGCTTGCGGGTGACAAACACTCCGCGGCCGGCGCGGGATTCGAGGAGCCCCTCGCGCGCCAGGTCGGTATAGGCCCGGGCGACGGTGTTGGGGTTGATGACCAGCTCCTCGGCCAGGGCGCGCACGCTGGGGAGTTGATCGCCCACGGTCAGCCGGCCCGTCGCCACCGCCAGGCGCACCTGGTCGGTGATCTGCTTGTAGATCGGGGTGGCCGACCCGGTGTTGATGGCAATGTTCGCGTTCACGTTAGTCCGTTACTGTATTACTACAATTAGTACACAAGGACAGATTTGTCAACACCCTTCTTGCATTTTTCCGCGAAATCTTTTTGGACCCTGCCCCCACCCCCGCGCAGAGGAGGATGGCCGGGCGAGGGTATGGCTGAGATAGGGCCAGGCAGTCCCGGGAGAGTCCGGATGCTTCCTGTTGTCCTGGGGCTGCTTCTGCGTTCCCTGGGTGCGGGCGGACTCCATCCGGCGGGGCGCCGGCATTCGGGTCGGCCACCGGGTCAACTCCTGGCCGGGCCGACCGGAATACAGGCGTTTGTTACAGGCCGAACTGCGCGCCGCACCCCTTGCGGGCCAGGGTCGGCCCGCGGTCCGGCTGGCCCCAAAGGCCGGCCACCTCCCCATCCGGGTGATATTCCGCTCCGCCCTGGCCTACCTCACCGTCACCCCTCCCTAGCACCTCTCATAAATTATGAGAGGTGCTAGGGAGGGGTGACGGTGAGGTGACGGAGGGGTGCGGGCGCAGGGATGGGGAGGGAGTTCGGCGGGGTGTCGGGTTGCGCCGCGAGGGTGTGATTAGAAGTGGGTGAAGAAGAAGCAGAAATTCTCAAAAATGAGATTG
>CAZDOO010000115.1:0-13031 GCA_964507045.1 uncultured Verrucomicrobiota bacterium
GCCTACCTTCTGTGCAGCCTGGTCGAACTCATGGAGTTCCAACCCGATGCGTGGGGACTTTCCTTCTGTCCCTCCGCGCGCGCCCACGCCGCCCACATCCGCGGTATTGCCGGTGGCGAAGTCGCCAGCGGCGATTGGTTTGTTGCCGCAAAAGCCGACACCTTAAGTGCGAAGCTCGACCAGTTCTTCACCGCCGCGAAACCTCTGTCCTACGCAAAGCAGGCCGCCGGCAATTTAGCCTTGGCGCAATCGGTCGCCAAAGACGGCCTGCGCTATGTCGGCTACGCTGGCTTGGACGGAAAGCTCACCGTCACCGAAAATCCAACTCCCGCCGAACTCTGGGCTTACGACGCCACCTGTAAGCAACCGACTCTCGTCGCCAATTCGGCAATGCCGCTCTCTCCCCTCTTCGCCCTGCCCGTACCGCGCGCCGAGTATCTGGCCAAGGCCGGCGTCAGTCCGGACGCCCCGTCGTTTGTTTCCGCTATGCCACCCATGTTTCGCGCCACCAACAAGCCATGAGCAACACGACTCCCACATCGCCCGTCCCCCCTTCCGAGGACAGCAGCGCCTCATTCTTGCTCCGCTGGCGCGGTAGGCAGGAAGGCCCATACACCGCAGCGGTCATTGAGGCGAAACTCGCCGCAAACCAGATCGGTCTGCTTCACGAGGTCTTCCACAATGACCAGTGGGTCACGTTGCGCGATTATTTCGCAGAGCGTGACGCCGCCCTGCGCGCGCAGCGTGAGGCCCGCGAGGAACAGGATCGCCGGGCGCGTGAGGAAGCCGAGCGCCAGGCAAGAGAGAGGGAAGAACAGCGCCGGGCGGAACTCCTCGCAGAGGAAAGGCGCAGGGCTGCCCAAGCCGACGCGGAAAACCTCCGCTCGCCGCAGCCCGGAGCACCCATCCCGCATCCATTCTCGCCACCCGGGGGGTCATCCGGACTTCGAACCTTCGGCACCCTCCTTCTAGTCGCTGGACTTGCAGTTGCGGCCTATTTTTTTCTCGCGTTCGACACCTCAGTCGAGAGCGGAATGGGCAGGGTCAACAACCTCGGACTGATGGCCGACCGGCAGAACGGCATCATCATTGGCATCGGCCTTGGTGTTGTTGGCGCAATTATACTCGTCATCGGATCCCACGGCAAAATCTGAGAGCTTAATCTTATGGCACAATTCCCACTAGCCCCGAAGTCACCCACGGACACGGCCAGCAACCCCGATATCCTTGCCTGGTCGCAAAGCGACATCGAAAACCGCTTCGGCTTCAAAGGCGGCCGTCACACCGGCGTTAATCACGTCTTCGCATTTATAATTGCGGTCCTCCTAACCGGCCTCGGTTACGCACTGACAGTATTTGTCTTGCAGCGCCTCCCTTTCGCAAACACCGCGGCAGCAATGATTCTTCGCCCCAGTAACCAATACACGATGATTCCCGCAACGCTCTTCTTCTTTGGTGGAGCGACGGTGCTCTTCTTGAAGGGCAGGAAGCTCGTATTTCAGCAGCGCGCCTTGTCTCTGTCCGCCGTCCCTGCCGAGCCGGAGTTCGTCCTCACGGAAGCCACGGCTGCCACGGTCCTGGCCCGCATCCATTCCCTCGTAGACCACCCCCGTCACTTCGTCTTGCTCAACCGCATCGACCGTGCCCTATCCAGCTTGAAAAACATCGGCCAGGTGAATGACGTCTCCGCCATTCTGCGCGCCCAGGCGGAAAACGATGAAGATCTGGTCGCGTCCAGCTACACGCTGCTGAACGGCTTGGTCTGGGCGATCCCGGTGCTCGGCTTCATCGGCACGGTTCAGGGCTTGAGCATGGCGATCGGCAAGTTCACCCAAACGCTTCAAGCCTCCGGCGATATCTCGATGATCCGCTCATCGCTTCAGGGTGTCACCACCGGCCTCGCCACCGCGTTCGAGACAACCCTCATCGCCCTTGTCTTCGCCCTCATCCTGCAACTATGGATCACCTTCCAGCAGAAGCGTGAAATGTCCTTCCTCGACGAGTGTAACGACTACTGCCACTCGCATGTCGTCTCCAAACTCCGCCTGATTGACCGCCCGCCAGCCGCGCCCACGCCACCCGCCCCTGACGCCAACCCATGAGCAGCCGCCTCAGAAGCCTGAACTCGACGAAGATCAGCTTCTTCGCATTTCAGGACATCATCACTTCTGTTAGCGGTATCCTCATTCTCGTCACCCTAATACTCGCAACGGAATTGGATCGTCCGAGTAGCCGTGCGACCCAGGACGCCGACCCGGAACTCGAACGCCAGTTGTCGGAAACTCTCCGTCACCAAGTGGAGGTGGACGCACAAAACCAGAATCTGCAGACCTTGCTCTTGGCGGCGGAGACCGCCCCCGCCACTGAAAAGCTCGAATCAGACATCACCCGCCTCCGGGCTCAGCTCGCCGAAGAGAAGAAGAGACACTCAAGCCTCGCCGAGCAACTGGCCGCGAGCCAAGCCGCCATCGAAGCGCGCGACCGGACCCTGGGCCTAACCGACCTTAAGGCGCAAATCCAGCGTGTCCTTCAAGAAGTCGAATCCCTCGCCCATCAGGAAGCGGCTGTGCGCAAGGAAATGGCAAGCCTTGGCGAGCGTGTTACCAGCGTCCAATCAAAGCTGCTGAAGCTGCGGGAGCGCGAAGGTAAGCTTTGGCTCATTCCTGATAACACCTCCACGATCAAGGAGCCGATTCTTGCGGTCATCAGCGCTGCCGGTGCAAAATTGGAGCGGTTTGACCATCCGGCCGACGCCAAGGAATTCGGCAAGTCGAGCGCTCGCACCGACTTCGGCTCCTACCTGGCGCAAGCGAAACCCCTTGACCAGTATGTCGTCTTCCTGGTCAGGCCATCCGGCATCGCGCTCTTTGGCAGTCTCGTCAAGATGGCGCGCGAGAAGGGGTTTGAGGTCGGCTTCGATGCGCTGGAGGAAGAGAAAGATGTCTACTTCTCTACACCGCCCATCCCGGATGAAACCACCCCGCCCCCACGCCGTACCGCGTCCCAGTACCAGCCCGGCAGTGGTGGCTACTCTGATCCCAGAGGTGGCGCCGGCGAGGTCGGGGCCTCCGCCTCAGGCCCAGGACAAAAGCATCCAAAAGCTCCCGATGCAGACGGCAGCCAACACGCACCAGGCGACGGCTCATCCGCATCCGCAGAGCCCCACAAACAACCACCCACCACCGCAGCCCCCCCTGCACCATCCTCTGCGGCACACAACAGAACCCTCTGGCAACGTTTCCTGGAGTGGCTCGGCTTCTCTGGCTCCAAAGGCGGCACCGTCCTAGTCGGAAGCACTAACAGTAGCACTAAAGGAGTCGGCAGCGCGCAAAGCTCCGGCACCGCAGGAGATGGTGGAGGCCGGGGTACCCCAAGCACAGCGGCGGCCACCACAAGGGGCGGTAGCGGGACAAATGCTCACAGCGGCTCGCCACAGCCGTCTGAATCATCCCCGACACAGGCCGGTATTGGTGAGTATGGCGGCACTACCCCCGCAGGCCAGCCCGGAACTGCAACCGCGAGTCATGGAAAGGCGGCAAAAGGTCAGGGCGCTGGCTCAGGCGCAGGAAATGGCACTGACTCAGGTTTCGGCGCTGGTGCTGGCTCGGGTGCAGGAAAAGCCACCACCTCAGATGCAGGGGGCGGCGCCGGCTCAGGCGCCAGGAATGGCAATAGTGCAGGCGCAGGACACAGGAATGGCGCCGGTTCAGTTGCCGCGGGAACCAATGGCACCGCTACGCTAGCCTCAAAAAGTCAGGACGCCGCCCCGCGCAACGCAGACACCAGTTCATCCGCCTTCACAGATCCAAACAAGAACCCATCTCCACCCACACCCAAACCCACACCACCCCCGCCCCCCAAGCCCAAGAGTTGGTGGCAACGCTTCTTGGAGTGGATCGGCCTTAGGTAACAATGAACCTCCGCCGCCAACGCCCCAACGACAGCCTCGACATGTTGCTCGACACCATGTGCAACACTTTCGGCGGCATCATCTTGTTGGCGGTGCTCGTGACACTCCTGACCAGCAGGGAGCGACAAGGCAGTTCGGCTAGCGCATCAGACACCCAGGAAATGCTCCAGCGCCGTCTCGTCATGGCGCAGACCAACCTGCAGCAATCCCTTCAGCTCCAGTCATCTCTGCAGGCCAAAGCCAACGACGGGCAGTGGAAAACTCAGGTCTCGCTGCTGACCAGCCGCCAGCAAATCCAGTATGAACTCAAAACCATCCGCGACCTTGCCGCCCGGAACGCCAAGGATCTCGACGCATCCGCAAGCACCGACCCCGCCGAGCGAGTGAAGGACCTCAACGCCCAGCTTGCCGCGGCTCAGGTCACGAAGCTCGACGCCCAGAACTGCCTTGCCGCCTCGAAAGCAAACACAAACCGGCTGAATGCTCGTCTCGCCGGGCTAGAGAAGCAGGCATCCGACCTAGTCAACGAATCTCAGCGCCAGCTACGCCTCCCCAAGGAGCACGAAACTGGCAAGCGGGTCATCTACATCATTGCTCGCTACGGGCGCATCTACCCTTGCCGCAACTCAGACCTCAGCCGCAACGAGACGGATATTGACTGGGCCTCTACGCTTTCCAGCGAAACCGCCCAGCCGAAGCAAGGTAGAGGAATTGACACGGCTAATGCCGCTGCACTCAAAGCCTACTTCAGAAACCTGTCGGGAACGTCCGTGTATGTGGCGTTCTGCGTCTTTGAAGACTCCTTCCCCGCCTTCATTCGAGCCAAACACATCGCCACCGACAGCAACCTGGCTTACGGATGGGAACCCTTTCAGCTCTCAGACGGACCAGTGTCCTTCGGTCCCGTCGGACACACCCCAAAACCGCAGTAACCCACATCACCTCCGTTTCATCCGCAAGACCTTCGGCAACTCAGCCCTCACCTCCCGCTCTGCCGAATGCGAAGGGGGATGATACATGGCCCCCGGATACTGAATGCGCAATCCGCGCGGCACCCCCCGTATTGCCAGCTTCCTAAATCAGCGTCAATAGTGAGACCATATTCGTTGGAAGTGGGGCACTTAGTCATTAGTAGTTCTTAATTATCCCGCTTCCCGGCAGGCTGCCGAGAACCGCCGACTTACCCGCAAAAAGGTGGTTTTGGGCCAGTTCCAGACCCCCCTTCGGTAAGACAGCAGTAAGACAGCAGAGAGACAGAGGCCCGACCCCACCCCCCCAGAGGCCAAAAGGGGCCGAGTTGAAAAGCTGGGCTTATACAAGTGGCCGGTTTGGGGGTCCCGCGCCGGAGGCGCGGCTTCGGAGCAGCAGTCGCCCGGGCCGGGGGCATTCGGGCTAGAGGATGGCTTTGGCGGCCCTGACCAGCGCGGCGGCTTGCTTCGGGGTGCCGATGGTGATGCGCAGGTAGTCGCTGACTGCTGGGTCGCTGAACCAGCGCACGAGGACCTTGCGGTCGCGCAGTTTCCGGAGCCACGCCTGGGCGGGGAACTTCGGCGGGCGCGCCAGTATGAAATTGGTCTGGCTCGGGCAGACCTGGAAACCGAGCGCCTCAAGCTCCCGGCTGAGCCGCGCGCGCGTGGCGATGATCTCCCGGAAGTTGGCCCGGTAGTAGGGCAGGTTGTCGAGTGTAGCGACTGCGGCGACCTGGCCCAAACCATTGACGTTGTAGCTGTCGCGAATCTTGTGGAGCGCGGCAATAAGGTCCGGGTGCCCGACCAGGTAGCCGACGCGCTGGAAGCACAGCGAATAGGCCTTCGAGAAGGTCCGCGCCACCAGCACATGCGGATACTTCAGGGCCAGCGGCAGCGCGTGCTCGCGGGCAAAGTCCACGTAAGCTTCATCCAGCACAACCACCCCGCGCTGGGCGCGGCAAAGCTGCTCCAACTGCGCGGTGCGATAGCCGCGTCCGCTCGGGGCATTCGGCGTGGTGACCAAGGTCAGGGCGGCGTGAAAGTCCCATTGCCCGCCGCGTCTCAAACTGGCCAGGGAGGGAATGTCGAACGCCTCATCCAGCGGGACCGGATTGGAGACCGCGCCGTGAATGTCCGCCAGCACCGGATACAGCGAATAGCTCGGGTGAAAGAACTGGACGAGGGACTGGCTCCGGCGAGCCCCCTGCCCCGCTCCCGGCTCCGCGAATGCCCGCACGACCATGGCCAGCACCTCATCCGAGCCGTTGCCAACCAGAATGTTTTCGGGGCGGCAGCGGTGCAGCCGGGCCAGTTTCTGGCGCAGGAGATCGGCGCCGGGATTGGGATAGAGGCGAAGCCGACCGTCCACCGCCGCCCGCGTCGCGGCCAGGACCCGGGGCGAAGGCGGGTAGGGGTTCTCGTTGGTATTGAGCTTGATCAGGCCCTTGATGCGGGGCTGTTCGCCCGGGACATAGGGGTGCAGGGCGCGCACCAGGGGGCGGATCAGCGCGATCGGCTTCATGCGGCAGTAAACGGCAGCCGTTCCCAGACGACGCCTTGGGTGTTGACTCCGGGCCATTCCTTCTCCACGAGAATCTACGGCCACGATTCCACCTTCATTCCTTTGACGCGCTGGAATTCGCGGACGTTGTTGGTGATGAGCGTGAGGCCGCCGGCCACGGCTTGTCCGGCGATGAGCAGGTCATAAGGACCGATGCATGCTCCCTGACACTCCAACTCGGCGCGAATGTTCGCGGCGGCTTCCGCGCCGGCACGGTCCAGCGGCAGTTCGATGATGGCGGAAACAAAGCGCTCGACTTTCTGCCGCTCCTTCGCCGGGTCTTGCGCTTTGGCAAGCCCGCAAAACAACTCATAAACGGTCACCATTGAGATGGCACAGTCTGTCGGCGCGACCTGACCCAACCGCTGCACCATGCCGGGACGTTGGCGGAGCACACCGATGCAAGTGTCGGTGTCGAGCAGGTAGGTCATGGCGGTGAACTACAGAGGCTTTACGGGGGGCAGTTGCCCCTGGGCGGGCCGGGAAAAGGCGGGGTCGGTAATGTGTATTGAGCCAAAGAAGCCGTCGGGCCAGGTTTTTGGTCTCATCGGCTCAAGCACGATCGTCTCGCCCTCGTGACGAACGCCCACGGTGGGCGTGGAAATGTGAAAGCCTTTCGGCAGGCGTACGGTCTGGCACTCGCCTTCGCGGGTGACGGTTGCTGTTTCCATAACGCTATTCGGTCGCTGTCGCTCTTACGCAAGCCAATCTACCACGTTTCACGCCTCGGCGTAAAGCTCCGAGCTTGCCTCCTCAAATCACGGCCTGCGGACCTCCGCGCTCCGGCCATGCGCGGTCAAGCCTTCCAGCTCGGCGAGCTTCCTCACCGCCGGGAGGGATTTCTTGAGGGCGGCGCGGCTGTACTCAACCAAACTGGTGCGGCGCTGGAACTGGTCCACTGTGAGGCCGGCAAAGGAGGCGCCCGCCCCGCCAGTGGGCAGCGTGTGGTTCGGGCCCGCAACGTAATCGCCCAGCACCGTGGGCGTGCAGGGGCCGAGGAAAATGGCGCCCGCGGTCGTGATGCGCTCCGAAACCTTTCGCGCAGCGCGCAGCATGACTTCGCAATGCTCCGGGGCCAGTTGGTTTGCCAGCGCCACGGCGGCGTCGAGCGTCTTGACCTGGATGAGCCAGCCATTGCGCTCCAGCACCTGCCGGGTCAGTTCCCGCCGGGACAGCTTCGCACACTGCCGCTCGATTTCCTTTGCCACCGCTTTAAGCAGCTTGCCCGAGGCCGTTGCCAGCCACACCCGTTCGTTGCCCGTGCCATGCTCGGCCTGCGCCAGCATATCCGCGGCAACGTATTTCGGATTGGCCGTGTCGTCCGCCAGGACCAGCAGCTCGCTGGGGCCGGGGAGCAAGTCAATGGCGACGTGGCCGAACACCAGGCGCTTGGCGGCGACGACATAGGCGTTGCCGGGGCCGAAGATCTTCTGCACCCGCCGGATGCCAGCGGTACCGTAGGCCATAGCGGCAATGGCCTGCGCCCCGCCGACACGGTAGATTTCAGTCGCGCCCGCTGCGCGCGCCGCGAACAGGACCGCGGGGTTGATGCTTCCATCCTTGCCGCAGGGGGTGCAGACGACGATCTCGGGACAGCCTGCCACCTGGGCCAGCGTCACCGTCATCAGGGCGGTCGAAACCAGCGGTGCCGTGCCGGCGGGGATATAGACGCCGACACGCTGGAAGGGGTCGAACTTCTCGCCCACAAGCGCCCCGTGCGAGTTGCGCATCTGCCAATCCTTGCGCCGGGATTTCCGTGCAAACGCCGCAATGTTCCCTCCCGCCTCGGCCACTGCCGCGCGCAGGGATGCGTCAGCGTTAAGCGAGGCGGCCACCAGTTCGGCCTGCGTGACGGCAAGTTGGTCCGCGCGCAGCCGGGCGCCGTCGAAGCGCTCGGTCAGCTCCAGCAGCGCCGCGTCGCCGCGCGTCCGCACCGCCTCCAGGATGGTCCGTGTCCGCTGCTCGATGGCCGGATCGAACAGGCTGGAAGCGGCGGCCAGCGCGCGCAGCCGCGCGGAGAAGTTGGCGTCGGTGTGGCGAATAACGTTCATAGGCCCAGAGGCTAGAGCAAGGCTGGCCGGAAGTCAAAAATGCAGTCTCCGCTTGTTGCGGCGGGGCGTTTCCGTTTCAATGCGCCTATGCGGAATCCAATCCTCGTGGCACTGGATGTGCCGACCGCCGAAGAAGCCTTGAAGCTCGCCCAACAGCTCGCCCCAGCCTGCGGCGGGTTCAAGATCGGCAGCGAGCTGTTTACCAGCGCCGGGCCGGACATCGTGCGGCGCATCCGCGGCCTGGGCGCCCTGGTGTTCCTCGACCTCAAGTTCCATGACATCCCCAACACCGTGGCCAAAGCCGTGGCCACGGCGGTGCGGCTGGACGTGCAGATGCTCACGGTTCACACCAGCGGGGGACTCGCGATGCTCCAGGCGGCGGAGAAGGCCGCCCAGGAAAGCGCCTGGCCGCAGGGCCACGGGCCGCCGCTCGTGCTGGGCGTAACCGTCCTGACCAGCCTGGACAGCAATGCCCTGAGCCAAATCGGCCTGGACCCAAACGTCAGCCACCAGGTGCGCCGCCTGGCCAACATGGCCAACCAGGCGGGGCTGCGGGGTTTGGTGTGCTCGCCGCGGGAAGTGGCCGAGCTGCGCCAAATGCTGCCCGCCAGCACCCAGCTCGTCACCCCCGGCATCCGGTCCCAGGTCGTGCACACCGATGACCAGCGGCGGACGCTCAGCGCGCGCGAGGCGCTCACCCTGGGCGCGAACTGGCTGGTGATTGGCCGGCCGATCTGCGCCGCCGCAGACCCGCGCGCGGCGGCGGAGCAGATACTCAAAGAGATTGCTGAATAGTCCCGGGCGCATTAGGGTCGGCTGCCATGCGATGCCATCGGCTATCTCAAGACGCGCTATGAAGAATCCTCGTATTCAACTCTCCCGCCGGGAGATGATTCGGCAGTCGGCCCTGGCGACGGCGGGACTAGCCCTGGCGGCGAACTGCGCCCCACTGTTCGCAGCGCCGGAAAAGCGCCGGTTCAGGATTGGCGCGTGTGATTGGTCCATCCGCAAGCTGGGCGATCCGGCGGCCTTTGCCGTCGCCAGGGAAATCGGCCTGGACGGCGTGCAAGTGAGCCTTGGGACCGCAGCCGATGACATGCACCTGCGCAAACCCGAGGTGCAGCAACAATACAAAGAGGCCGCCAGCAAGGCCGGCCTGGAGGTCGCCTCGCTGGCCATTGGCGAGCTGAATAGCATCCCCTACAAGAGCGACCCCCGCACCGTGCAGTGGGTGAGCGACAGCATTGACGTGTGCATGGCGCTTGGGGTGCGCGTAGTCCTGCTGGCCTTCTTCAGCAAGGGCGATTTGCGCGACGACCCGGCCGGGGTAGACGAGGTCGTGCGCCGGCTCAAAGCGGTCGCGCCCAAGGCCGAGAAGGCCGGGGTCATTCTGGGCCTCGAAAGCTGGCTCAGCGCCCAGCAGCACTTGGAAATCCTGGAGCGCGTGGGGTCCACGGCGGTGCAGGTATATTACGACGTGTGCAATTCGAGCGACCGCGGCTACGACATCTGCAGGGAGATTCGCACGCTGGGCAAACGCATCTGCGAGTTCCACGCGAAGGAAAACGGCTCGCTGCTCGGCCAGGGCAAGGTGGACTTCCACAAGGTGCGCGCCGCCCTGGATGACATCGGCTACCGCGGCTGGGTGCAGATCGAGGGCGCCGTGCCGCCGGACAAGCCGCTGCTGGAAAGCTACCAGGCCAACTGCAAGTTCCTGCGCGGCATTCTGGCCTGACCGGAACCGGTCCTACTTCGGCGACTCGATAATCTCCGCAATCAGCGGCTGCGCGGCAGGCGGCTGCGCGGAGATGTCAAAGGCGGTCTTCACCCGGGCGCACGCCGCGCCGGCCTGCGCCTGATCCGCCGCGTGGATGCGCACCAGCACATCCCCCGCCCTGACAGCTTCGCCGGGCTTGGCCAGCGCGTCCACGCCGACGTCGTAGTTGATGCCCGATTCCTTCGTGAACCGGCCCCCGCCCAGATCGCGCACCGCCTCGCCGATAATCCGGGCGTCGCAGCCCGACACATAGCCCGAAGCCCACGCCTTCAGCTCGACAACGACCGGCGCCGTATGATCCAAAGCCAGCTTCCGGTTGCAGGCCTCCACGTCGGCGCCCTGCGCGGCCAGCATCTCATCCCACTTCCGGCGCGGCTGACCGGAGGCCAGGCACGCGGCGGCCTGCTGGAGCGCGGCGTCAATGGACTTGGCCTTGCCCGTCTGCACGAGCAGGTGGGCGGCGCACGCGAGCACCAGCTCGCGCAGGTCCTCCGGCCCCTTGCCGTCCAGGCAGAGCACAGATTCCCTGACTTCGAGCCAGTTCCCGGCGGTAGCCCCGAGCGGGATTTGCATATTAGTCAGCAGCGCGCGGGTATTGACGCCGCATTCGTTGCTGAGCATCACGAGCGACCGCGCCAGCTCGCGCGCCTTCTCCAGCGTGGGCATAAACGCCGCCGCGCCAAACTTCACATCCAGCACCAGCGCATCCAAGCTCTCCGCCAGCTTCTTGGACAGGATGGACGCTGTGATAAGCGGGATGGACGGCACCGTCGCCGTGGCATCGCGCAAGGCATAAAGCCCCTTATCCGCCGGCACCATGCGGGTGGTCTGGCCGCAAATAACACAGCCCACCGACTGCACAATCTCCACGATCCGCTCCGTCGGCGGCAGGCTCCGGAAACCGGGAACGGAATCCAGCTTATCCAGTGTCCCGCCCGTGATCCCAAGGCCGCGGCCGGAAATCATCGGCACGCGAAGCCCCAGACACGCCAGCAAAGGCGCCAGCGGCAGCGACACCTTGTCCCCGATCCCGCCCGTCGAATGCTTATCCACCAGCGGGCGCGGATCACCCGGAAAGCGCAACACATCGCCCGAGTCGCGCATCGCCAGCGTCAGCGCGGTAGTCTCCCCCCGCGTCAAGCCGCGGAAAAACACCGCCATCAGGAACGCGGACATCTGGTAATCCGGGATCCCGCCGGCGGTGTAGGCGGCAATAGCTTCCTTGATTTGAGCGGGAGCAAGCACCTGCCCCTCGCGCTTGGCCTCGATGAGCGGAAGAAAGTTCACCCGCTGAAATTGGCAAACACCCACCCGAAGGCAATGCAAAACTGAAGCCGAAACCGAGCCCGCCCAATGTACGTCCGCGTCATGGACCGCCAGGGCAAGAAACTGGTCCACGGCAACGTCACGGACAACGACTTCGCCTGCTTCCTCAAGCTCATCAAACCCTGCCGCCACGACCTGACTGTCTGGGCCGAATGCCTGTTCGGCTGGTACTGGCTGGCGGCGTCTGATCGCCGCGCTGGCAGGTCCGGTGCGGCTCGCGCTACGCCGAACCCAATTGAGCCCGAATAGGTGTCTAGCCGGACTCCTATGTCCGAGCCGCCTTACTGAAAACTAAGACGGAGTTCCCGCTCCGAGGCACGCTAAACGGAAGGACACCACCCTTCCGTAAAAAACCACTGTTGCCTATTGACGGCGCGGGCTTGATAGGTATTAGGCATCGGCTTCACTTTCCGTCCGTATCCTCTGCAATCCTGTGACGCTCGAACGCCGCGTAGAGGAAATACGTGAGCGCCGTCCAGAAGCCAAACTGTGTGATGGTCATGACGGCTGCCGACGCAAACACAGGACTGACCAGACTCAGGAACGCTGGAACAAAATGCATCCAAATAAACACCTCGACGTGAAATCCTGACGGTGGGCCTGTCGTGCCGATGGCCCAAGCAACCGCCTCAATCGCGGCTGCCCAAAGCAAAGACTTGTAGAGTCTCCTCATGGCGCGAGATGCCTAGCGTGAAACATCAGCGGTGAGAGCCCGCCGCCGCTGGCGCGAGAACTGCAACTGACCTGGACGGCTGGCTCTCATCCGCCGCATGCTGGGGTTAGCCGGCGCGGTTCTTGCGCCAGTAATCCTGTAACGCTGGAGTCATTGTCGGCGCGAACAAGTGTCAGTCCTCACTACTGACACAACTGGACGTGCAATGCTCAGCATGCGCGGCACAACACCGAGGTATCACTCGCCTGCAGGAGTGTCAATAGTGAGGACTGACACTTGTTCGCCGGATATGCAAACAGAGCGCCGTCCCGAAGTCCACTCTACCGCGCTTGGCCGTCCGGTTACCGCTGGCAGACCGGCGAACGGCGACGCCCTCGCCCAGCTCCGGAGGAGCGTTATCTTTGTAGCCCCCGCCCCACCCCTTGGCCGGGGTGAGCTCCGTAGGAGCGCCATAGAGCCTCCCCGCCTGGATACCGCCCCGCTGGGGCTCAAATGGGCTTTTCGGGTTCATCGGTTCTACAAAGATGCCGCTCCTACGGAGCTGGCTCCAGGCAACGGCCAACGACCCGGCTCAGGCAGGCCGGGGCAAAGGCGTTCGACTGCAAACAGAGACGCGATCCCGGCCTTGCCTGCAGCCGGATTGATACTCCCATCCAAGCCCTTTGGGTTATGTGGTAACATCTGAGTAAATCGGGCGGGGAGTGTTCTACGCACTCCCCGCAGAACTAAAACAATAACCGTGTGCCGAGCACACAATTACTGAAT
>CAZDOO010000116.1:0-12566 GCA_964507045.1 uncultured Verrucomicrobiota bacterium
GGCGGGCGCCTGGCTTGGCCCGGTTTCGCCAAAAGGGGGCTTCGTCTCGGTTGATGAGGGCCATTTCCGGGCATTTTCGGCCTCCTGCAGCCGCGCCGGTCATTCACTGGGCTTGGTTTCCCGCGACCCCACTGTGCCATTTTGTCTCAGTTGAGGGCTGAAAGTTGAGTGGCGCTCTTTGACATTGGCCGTTTGCACACCCCAAAGCGGTTTCGGCCTTCAGCCCGGTTTACACGGGGCCGCCGCCCGTGTTCTTTACATTCCCGCGTATGTTCGCCGTGAGTGGCCGCGCGGCCGGCCGGCCCTCAATGAGCCGGGGAGCCTATTCGTCCGGGCAATTTCGCCAATTGGGCTTGATAGTTGCGTCGGGAACCAAATAATCCTCCCCCAACAACATGCACAACAACGTTATTAATCGAGCAGCCGACAATATCCGCATCCTTTCCGCCGCCATGGTGGAGAAGGCCAAATCCGGGCATCCCGGCGGGGCAATGGGCGGCGCCGATTTCGTTAATATCCTTTACACGGAGTTCCTGCGCTACGATCCCGCCGATCCGGGCTGGCACCTGCGGGACCGGTTTTTCCTGGACCCGGGCCACATGTCGCCGATGCTCTACTCGGTGCTGGCGCTGAGCGGGTTTTACACGCTCGACGAGCTGAAGAGCTTCCGGCAATGGGGCAGCCCTACGCCGGGCCATCCGGAGCTGGATGTTCACCGCGGGGTGGAGAACACCTCCGGGCCGCTGGGCCAGGGCCATGTCAGCGCGGTGGGCGCCGCCATCGCGGAGCGGTTCCTGTGCGCGCGGTTCGGCGAGTGGATGGCGCACAAGACGTTTGCCTACATTTCGGATGGAGGGGTGCAGGAAGAGATCTCGCAGGGGGCGGGCCGCATCGCCGGGTTCCTCGGCCTGAGCAACCTGATCATGTTCTATGATTCCAACGACATCCAGCTTTCAACGGGCACGGACGCCGTTACGCACGAGGATACGGCCAGGAAGTACAAGGCGTGGGGCTGGAATGTGATCGCGATTGATGGCAATGACCCGGAGCAGATTCGGGTCGCGCTGGCCAAGGCGATCCGGCAGAAGCAGAAGCCCAACCTGATCATCGGCAAGACGATCATGGGCAAGGGCGCGGTGAAGGCCGATGGCACCAGCTTCGAGCGCCAATGCGCCACGCATGGGATGCCGCTGGGCGAGGCGGGCGCCTCGTTCGAGAAGTCCATTGCCAACCTGGGCGGCAACCCGGCGGAGCCGTTTGCCGTGTTCCCCGAGGTGGCGGAGCTCTACCAGAAGGCCAGGGAACAGAAGGCCGCCGCGGCTGCCGCGCGCAAGGCCAAGCAGAAGCGATGGGCCAAGGCCAATCCGGAGCTGGCCGCGAAGCTCGAACTGTTCCTGTCGGGGAAGCTGCCGTCGCTCAACTTCGAGGAGATCGCCCACAAACCCGACAGCGCCTCCCGCGCCGCCTCGGGCAACGTGCTGGGCTGGCTCGCCCGGAAGGTCGAGAACCTGATCGTGGCTTCGGCCGACCTGTCCAATAGCGACAAGACCGATGGTTTCCTGAAGCAGACCAAGCCCTTTACCAAGGGCGATTTCAGCGGAGCGTTCCTGCAGGCCGGGGTCAGCGAGCTGACGATGGCGGGCCTCTGCAACGGCATGGCGCTGCACGGAGGCGTCGTGCCCGCGTGCGGCACGTTCTTTGTCTTCAGCGACTACATGAAGCCCGTAGTCCGCCTGTCGGCGCTGATGGGATTGCCGGTCAAGTTCATCTGGACGCATGACGCATTCCGCGTCGGCGAAGACGGCCCCACGCATCAGCCGGTGGAGCAGGAAGCCCAAATCCGGCTCATGGAGCACCTCAAGAACCACAAGGGTCAGAGGAGCCTCCTGGCGCTGCGTCCCGCGGATGCCGCCGAGACTTCCGTCGCCTGGAAGATGGCGTTGGAGAATACGACGACGCCGACCGCTCTGATCTTCTCGCGCCAGAACATTAAGGACGTTCCAGCCCAGGCTGGGTCAACCCGTTACCGGGATGCCTTGCAGGCCGAGAAAGGCGCGTATGTCGCACTCGACTGCAATGGGACGCCGGATGTCGTGCTCGTCGCGAGCGGTTCGGAGGTCTCCACGCTCATTGGCGGCGCTGAACTGCTCGCCGCGAAGAACGGTCTCAAAGTGCGGGTGGTGTCGGTCATCTCGGAAGGCCTCTTCCGCGAGCAGGCGCCCGAATACCAGGCCAGCGTGCTCCCGCCTCAACTGCCAACCTTCGGCTTAACCGCCGGGCTGCCGGTTACCCTGGCGGGCCTGGTCGGAGCCCGGGGTAAAGTTTACGGCCTTGAAACCTTTGGCTACTCGGCGCCAGCCAAGGTGCTGGATGAGAAGCTGGGCTTTACCCCCGCCAACGTTTGCAACCAGGTGGCAGCCTACCTGGATGCGTATCGGAAGAGCGGGGCGCGCTAACGGCGCATCTGCGGGCGGCCGACTTTCGGTTCCAGGCTAAGATCGGCGGGTGCATCCGCCCGCCGATGCCCTGCCGCGAATCGTTGGCAGTGCAAAACACGCCGCTCAACCCGCTTTCGAGTTCAGCCCCATCAAGCGGGATGCGGGGGCAGTCCTGAACTTACTTGGTTACGAAGTCCCGCAAATGCTGCAGGAGTGCCGCGGCCTTCTCGGGTGAGTCTCCCTCGACGAACAGCCGCAGGATCGGCTCGGTTCCCGAGAACCGCACCAGCGCCCAACTGTCGTTGCCCAAGTAGAACTTTGTCCCGTCCTCGTGGGAGACCCTCACGACCGGGCAGCCGGCGATCTCCTTGAGCGTTGTTTGGGCCAGCCGCCGGGGCACGGCGATGCGCATCTCGGGCGTCGAGGGGATGCTGTCCTCCAGGCTGTAGAGCCGGCCGGTGATGTCATAGACGCGTTGCCGCAACTGGGAAATCTTCTGCTGCGTGCGGGCCAGCATCTCGACGATCAGCGCCGAGGCGAAGATGCCGTCTTTGCCCAGGATGTGACCGCGAATGGTCAGGCCGCCGCTCGATTCGCCGCCCAGCACCGAGTTGTGGGCCACCATCGCGCTGGCGATGTGCTTGAAGCCGACCGGCACTTCGACGCACTGCTCGCCGAAATGCTTCGCCAGCCGGTCCAGCAGGTGCGTGGTGGCGAGGTTGCGTACGACGCCGCCCTTCTCGCCGCGAATCTCGTGCATATACCAATACACCAGCAGGAGGATGTCGTTGATGGTGATGTATTCGCCGCGCTCGTCCACGATGGCAATGCGGTCGGCGTCGCCATCGGTGGCAAGGCCGAGGTCGTAGCGGTCTTCCACGACGTGCGTGGCCAGGAGCCGCAGGGCGTCCAGGTTTGGAGCGGGGGAGCGCCCGCCGAAGAGCGGATTGTGGCGTTCGTGGATGAACGTCACCCGGCAGCGCGCCTCGGTCAGGATCGTGCCCAGGGTGAGCTGGCCCACGCCATACATCGGGTCCACGATGACCTTGAGCCCCGCCCGGCGGATGGCCTCCAGGTCAATGAGCGCCTCCACGGCGTCCACGTATTCGTTGGTGAAGTCGCGGCGCTTGACGGTGCCGCTCTCCAGCGCGATGTCCAAATCAATCTTGATGACCTCCTCAAACGCGAGCCGGTTGGTCTCCGCCTGGATTTTGCGCGTTTCATCGTCCAGCAGCAATGAGCCGTCGCCGCGGAACACCTTGAGCCCATTCCACTCCGGCGGGTTATGGCTGGCGGTGAACATGAGGCCGTAGGCGGCGTTGAGGACGGCCGTCGCGTAGGTGACGAGCGGGGTGGGGGCATCCTCGCTCAGGAGCGTCACGGGGATGTTGTTGCCGGCGAAGACTTCGGCGGAGGCGTTGCCCGCCTGGCTGGAGAGGAAGCGGCGGTCGTAGCCGATGAGCACGCCGCGCTTTTCCTCGCCCCGGCGCGTGATCTCGTTGGCCAGCGCCTGCGACAGGCGCCGCACGTTATGCATGGTGAAACCCTCGCCGATGATCGCGCGCCAGCCGCCCGTGCCAAACGCCACCTGGTGCTGCTCCTCCTCGCGGCGGGGCCGGAACAGGCGCTTCTGCAGGATGAATTCGGCCTGTTCAAGGTCCTGGCGCGTGTTGATGCCCTGAACCTCGTCCGGGTCGCAGATCTGGTAGCTTTCGACCTTCAGGCCCGAGCGGATCAGCTCGTGCACGCAATCGGTCAGTTGAAACTTGCCGTCCGGGGCCGGGGCCAGCTTCTTGAGCGCGGCGAAAATCGCGGGCGCGGAGACGATGTAGGCGCCCACGTTCAGCTCGTGAATCTCACGCACGGCGGGCGAGGCGGCGGTCTCCTCGATGATATCCACGATCTGGCCGGTAGCATCGCGGATGATGCGCCCATAGGGCAGTGGGCGAGCAGAAATCGCCGTCAGCAATGTCAGATGCGCCTGGCGCAAGGCGTGACGATTGAGCAGGCCGCGGATGGACGCCGGCCGGAACAGGGGGGTATCGCCGTAAAGGATGAGCAGGTTGCCCTTGTAGCCTTTGAGCACGGGGGCCAGTTGCTGCACCGCGTGCCCGGTGCCCAGCGGCTCGGACTGCACCACGTATTGGCACTGGTCGCCAAGTTGGGCGCGCACCTCGTCCTGCCGATGGCCGACCACGACGTAGAGATCGCTGGCGGCGACGACCTGTTGCGCGTTGGCCAGGACGTATTCCAGGATCGTGCGGTCCCCCAATTTCTGCAGCACCATGGGCTGGTCGCCCGGGGCCGCCTTGGTTCCACCCGCCAGGATGACCGCCTTCAATTCGATCTTCGGTTGAGTCTCGACGTTGCTCATGTTAGGCCGCCTATCATAAGCAACACCCAGCCCCTGATGCAAACACCGTCGCACGCTATTTCCCGAGACGGAAGCCTCCCGACGGCTGCAGTAAAGAGCACCGCCTTTATGGGCGCTCCATAATACGGGTTTGGCTTGGATTCAATGGTCTTGGCCGTCTATGAGCGGGCTGCTAGGGGGCGTAGGCAAAGATGGCTGTGGCTGTGGCTACGCGGTCGGTCTTGAGTCGTGCCCAATGGGCGGAGTAGCCCGGCGGGAACTGATGGCGAACTGTTTGCCCGGGCTGGACGGCAATCCTTTGATATTCGTTCCACTCCCCATTAGCGGCGAAGTCCACCTCGATGGTGAATGTAACCGCTTGGGCGGCGGTGTGGGAGAGTGCCAGCGACTTGGTGCGATAACCTGCCATCAGGTAGGGATCGCTGGGTTCGTCGGCTGCGACTGTGGCTTCTTTCCATGGCCCACCCACCCCAACGGGCGCGCCCATGTGCCAGAGATCGTCCACGTCGCCGAGCCACACCGCCGCCTTGCCGTCAGCGGATTTGTAGCAATGCCCGTCCGGTTGGGCGTTGGCGCGCGCGCCGGTCAGGACGAGCAAGCCACGCCAGGAGGCGAAATCGCTGATCCGCTTGTGGTGCGTGGTGATGGGCCGCAGGCGCTGGAACCCGCCCACGTCCGCACGCGGCACTTCGTAAATCGTGCCGTGGACGTTCAGGAGATTGCGCTCGGTGACGACCTCGCGCAGGTCGCGGGGCCAGCCGGTGGGGAAGGGTTCGTCATAGACGGCGTCAGTCCGGGGGAGGCGGTAGCGTTTTTCGCCTTCGGTGACGATTACCGAGGCGGCATCCACGCTGAAGCTGTGCTTAACCCCGTATTTGTTGCGCAGGACCGCTTCCCGGGCTGAGTTGTTGAGGGGCGCGAATTCCAGCCGGCCATCCAAGACCCAGGCGTGTTTCTCCTTAACCTGCGCGCCTTCACAGGTGCTGCTGGCCAACAGCAGCTTGCGCGCATCGCCCGCCTCGGGTTTGACCAAGCCGTCAACGACCGCGCCACGATAATCGCTGTCGGCCAGAGCCGCGAATCGGGCCGAGTCGGCAAGCCGTGCCGGGTTGCCGAGGCGGAAGAAGGCGCTGGCGCGGCGGGCGGCCTGTAGCGCTTTCACCCGCACCCAGTGTGCTTTCAGTTCCTGGTCCAGGACGCGAAACGCATAGCCGCCGGGAGGCACAGACACGCTGGCCACGGATTGCCACTGGCCGCGGCCGTCCGGGTCAGCTTCGACGGCGAAGGTCACTGTGCTGCCGGACGAATGCTTCAAATGCAATGTCCCTTCGCTAAAGCCCGCCACGAGGAACGGCGCGGAGGTGTCGCCGGCTTTGAGGTCGTCGTCCAGCCACGGGCCGCCCCAGCCGGCCGGCGCGCCGAAGTTTTCGAGGTCCGACCAGGTCCCGAACCAGAGGGCGGAGTGGGATTGGCCGGCCAGTTCGTTTTGCATGATCGAAGCGTCATCGCGGGCCATGACGATCTGGCCGCGCCAGGCGCAGTAATCTACCGGCATGCGCGTGTAAGTGGAGATGGCCCTGAGCCCGCCGTGATCGGCCAGAGAGAAGGACTTCGGAAAAGCATAGAACAGCCCGTGCATGTGGGCGAGCCAGCGGCCATCGGTCACCTCGCGGATGCGCGGCCACTCGGTGTACCAGCCGTGCAAGGCGTCGTGGGTATAGCTGCCCTTGGGCAGGCGGAACGTGTGCCACTGGCCGTGCTCCAGCAGCTTGAGGATGACGGACCGCTTGTCCCAGCCCATGGCCCAGAGCCGGTCGTCGCCTGCGGCAAAGCCCTGCAATCCGCCTGGGCCCGTAACTTCGGTAAACGGGGTGCGCTCGATCGTCTTCCACGGCTGCTGCCAATCCTTGCCATCGGTTTCGGCCAGGCAGCCGGCAGGGCCATCAAAGTTCGGGTCTTTGGCGTAGCTCCAGCCGCGCTCGCCGTTGTTAGCGACCACGAGGCGGCCTCCAAGGGTGGCGGCACCCTTGCCGTGGGCGCCCGGGTAAGGTCCTCCGAAGAGGCCATAAAACTTGTTCACGGACAGCGTGTTCACGTCCACCTCGTAAAGCTCCCGCTCCATGCCGACCAAATAGACCTTGCTGGCGGGGTCGGTGAGGTGGCGGGCGCTGCCGGTAATGCGCAGGGGCATGCGGGAGACGTCCAGCGAGCGGACTTTGCCGGACTGGTCAATCAGGTAAGGCCCAATAATGAGCTGCCGGGATTCCGGGTGGATCATGCGGTTGGCGTGTGTGCCGCCCACGCTTTCGGAGCGCATCTCCAGCTTGAGGTCCTGATCCACCGTGTAGAGCTTGTCCTGGCTGCCCTCGGGGCAATGCGGCGGGTAGGTGAGGAACCAGAGCTTGTCCGCCCAGGGCACAACCGCCCCGATGCCGCACTCGCCAGAAGTGTTGAATACCGTCAAGTGCGGATAGACGCCGCTGATGCGCACCACCTTGTCGTCCGGCGCGGGCGCCCAAACCTGGCCGATGCCATGGGATTGGGCGGTGGGAGCCGCAGCTTGGCCCCAGACGCCCAAACCAGTAAACAGCAAGACTAGAAAGCTGCGCATGCGCATGGGTCTAACACAACCCGATTGGCCGAGGCAATGGACAATAGGTCGGCCCGGTTCCGTATTCGCCCGGAAGCGGCTTCCGTAATCGGGCGAATTGTTATGCTGCGGTGCGGACGCAACAATTCGCTCTATGCAAGGTCGAGCTCGATTCGGCGGACGGGCGGACAGAATGTTCGCTCAGAGCCCTTTAGAACCACGCCGGCTGACCGCAGGATCAGGGCACGCCCGAGGCGGGGCCCTGCTTCGCAGAACGACCTGCTGCTCGAAGCCCCCTGTCCGCGACCTCCCCGTTCGGGCCCCCACCCCACACCAGCCGGAAAGGGTGCTGGACGGCTTCTGCCCGGAACCGCGCCCGGAGGAACGGATCGCCCTGAACTCCAACGGGCGCCTGCTCCTGCTGCGCCTGGCGGATATTGACTGGCTGGAGGCCGCCGATCAATCCGTCGTCCTCCACGTGAGCAAGGAGACGCACGTGCTTAACGACACGCTTGCGGCGGTGATGGCGAAGCTGCCCCCCAACCGTTTCCTGCGCATCAGCCCTTCGGCGCTGGTGAACCTCAGTCAAATCAAGCACCTGCGGCCCATGTGTCAAAGCGAATGGCAGGTGCTCCTGCGCAACGGCACGCGGTTGACCCTGACGCGCGGTTATGGTGAGCATTTGCGCCAGGCGGGCTGGTTCCTGGCGTTTGCCAATCGGCCTTTGGTTCGCACCCGCCGCCCGGTCGCACGGTCGGGCGGGATTCGCTGATAAGCTCTTGCACGTCCCCGCCCACCCGCAACCAGCGCTGCGCGGTCAGGTTGACCAGATGGGTGTGGAATCGGCTCATGGCTTCGATCCCCAATTGCATACCGAGCCCGCCGCCATGTTCGACAAGCGCACGAAGGTTGCCCGCGGCGCGGTGCAATTCGTCATCCGGTGGACGCCAGCAACACGCGTGTCCGGGACAACTGTAGATCCGCGCGGCTCAGGGCAATTGCCGGACGCGATAGAACCTGCTCGACAAGGTTGGGGAAACGCAATTGGTCAGTGCAACAATGCTGCCGTTGCCGGGGATGTTGCTGGCCAGAGGAGCCCAGGAACCGACGTCAAGGGCGTCCCGGCTTTCGACGACATAGAGCTGGTTAGACACCGTTGAGAACCTGAGGACGATATTCGTTCCGGCGACACAAGGCACGGTGATCCGCGGCAGCGTTGGCAGGAAGACGTAATTGGTATAGGCGCCAATCTGCGACAGCAGCGTGTCAGAACCGCCATAAGAAATGAGCGCGTGGTTGAGGATTTCCTGCTCGCTGAACAGGTCCAGTCCGGCGCCGCAGCCCGAGTTCAGCGCCTGGAGGACGAGGTTGGCGAATATCCCCTGCATGGCAGTGTTGGGATGGAAGCCGTCCGAGACGAAAGCTCTGGTGGGGGCTGAGCTGGGTGGACCGGGATCGCTGCCACGGAGGTTGAGGCTGACATTGCCCACCTTGAGCGTGGAGTGAAGGTCCGTGTTCGGGCCGAGGATTGTCTTGGATAACCCATACCAATCCATGAGCGGCGCCTGGTATTTCTGGGCGAGATTCTTCAGGCCGGCGTTAACGCTCTGGACAGCCGCGGCCACGCGATCGCGATTGGTGGCGCTGGTAAGAACTGAGGCGACGGCTGGGGTCAAGCCCGGGTCAATCAGGTTTGCCAGCACGACGGACATGCCAGCCATGTGGACGATGGCGACTGCGGTTTCGATATTGGCAAGGGTCTGGTTCACATACGTTTGAATCTGGGCGGAAGACCAGAGGCCGTAGTAGATGTTGAGGTAGGCGCTGCCGGTGGGGTTGAAGTCGTTGCAGCCGATGGCCAGCACCACGGTGCGGACTCCGTCCGAGGCAGCCTGGCTCCCCAGGCCGGTGTGTTGGCCTCCGCTGAGCAGCGTTGAGGAGGTCGCACCCGTGAGCGCCCAATTATACTTGTAACCGGCATTTCGCGGGGCACCCCAAGTGCTCAAGCTGGCTTGGGCGGCGGTTGGCCCCATGTTCACCCCGCGATACATTACCAGCAGCCCGGGCCAATTCGTGGCGTAAGAGGAAACCCCGCTGTCCCAGTATTCATCCGTGAGACTATCTCCCATCGCACCCAGCTTGCCCACGGCGGCTGGGAGGGAAGCTGTCGGGATGAAAACCGCCAGCGCGAGTGCAAGGACCCTGGCGACTGGTTGACTTGTCTTCATCGCAGCCAGGTCAGGTTAACACGCGTAGATATCGTCCTCGGTGCCGGACAAATCAATGATGCCGAGAATGCGCATCATGGTTATGCGGAAACGCGCGTAATAACCATAGCGAATGGCAAAGCGCGCCAGGTCCTCGGGGATTCCCGCCGACCGCCAATCGGCCACCCCGCCGGCAGAACGCAGCAACGAGCGAACTTCCTCGCCGGTTGGTACTTCGGACAGGATCTGCCGAAGCTTTCCCCAGTTCTCCTGGATGAAACGCGGGTCCACCGCATTGACTGGATCAGGCGTATTCTCCTTGACCAACTCGTCGTAAAGATCGCCGTACATGGCCTCCAACAGCTTGGCCTCCATCACGTGCGGCTTGGTCTTGATAGCTTCCAGGCGTGACAGGCGCTGATACACATCGGCCACCATGCCGCAGGCGATGCCGACTTTCTTGCCGTGGAACATCTGCTTGAGGCCGCGCTTGGCATACTGCATTTCGAGAAAGTGAGCGATATGGTGTTCCGCGCCCGAAGCGGGGCGGGTGCAGTTGGACAGGAACATCGCAATGCCCGACAGGACCAGGGCTTCCATCAAGGCGGCCGCGTAGGCCGGGTCGGGCGCGTCAGCCTTGCCGCTCTTTGCGAGCTTGACTGCCTTGTCCACGGCGTCTCGGGTTAGCCTGGCGATGCGTTCGCAATAATATTCACCGGTGGTCAACGCCGCCACTTTCCAGTCCGCCAGGGCCGTGTATTTGCCCAGCAGATCGCCCAGGCCCGCCGCCTTCAGCTCTACCGGAGAATGCGCCAGGATGCCGGTGTCGGCTAGAATCACACTCGGCCCTACCGACTTGTAGGTGCGCTTGAAACCTTTGTCGGTGATCGGCGCCATGCTCGAGGCGAAACCATCCATCGAGGGCGCGGTGGCGAAAATGCAGAAATCCTTGCCGGTCTTGAAGCAGGCATAACGGCAGATGTCATTCAGTGACCCGGTGCCCACCGAAAAGACCATTTGGGCCCCGGCCGACTCGGCGATGACCTGGTTAACCCTATCCATGTCAGCCGTTTGCAGGTCCTCGTATAGCGTGGTGGTCAGCACAAAGCCCGCCGCGCGCAGAATGTCCAGGATGCCGCTGGAGGCGGCCAGGGTGTTCCGATCGGCGACAACATGCACCTTGGTTCCTTTGGCATAGCCGCATTCGAGCAGGATACTGCCGGCTCGACCCAGCACGCCTTCGCCGATCTCAATACGGTTGATGTTGACCTCGTGCTTGCGTCCGCAAGGACAACCTTCAAGCGACTTGACTACCCCCGACAAGTTATACGTCATATCTGTTTTAAATCATGAAGCCGGGCTCGGTGGAAACCCATGCCGGGACTGGCATAGAGTTGGTTTGCCGCGAGCGCCTGGATTGCGCGCAGCGCGGGCAAGGGAATTGACTGCTGATATTGCCGAGCATGACACCATGCTGGCAAAGCGGGCGTGCAAAGTCGAGGCTGTTCATGGCGGCGGTTGGACTGGTCATGGGCAAAGCGCCGCGGCGGTTCAGGAAGAACGCCGCGCTTTGTCTTGATCTGGAGCTGGTCCCGCCTAGCATCAGAACATGAGCACCTGCGATATGATCGGAGAACGAGCGCGCCGGATGGCACCGCCAGCTAGCCGTAGAGAAGAACGTATCAGCCTGCCGCACACGCCCCTGTCTATCCGGCAGCCGGCCGGATTAATAGCTTCATTGCTCGCCGCGGGTTGTCTCCTGGCGCTGAGCGGTCTGCTTTTCACGGCCGGAGCCGTCACACCCCTGCCGGCAGAGTTCTCCCTTTGCCGGGCCTGGGCCGATGGCGTGTTTCCCGCCGCTGGCCAGACGGGGGGAGGTGCCTTTCTTAAAGTGCTTCATGAGGATGTGGCGGATACGGTGGCGCGAGTGCATTCCTGGCGAGGCACCCCCTTCCAGCTCGGTGAGAAGACCTATACCAATGGGCTCGCCTTCAATGCCACCAAGCACATTCTGGTGCACTTGGGCAAACCGGCCCGGCGATTCACGGCCGAGATCGGCCTGGAGAATAACGACAGCACCCGGCAGGGTGAAGCCCAGGGCCAGGGCTCCGTCACCTTCCACGTGCTGGTGGGCGGCAAAGAAGTCTTTGCCTCCCCGGTTCGCCGGCGCAAGGACGGTCCACTGCCGCTGGAGGTGCCACTGAACGGCGCGCGCGAATTTGAGATCCAGGTTAGGGACGGCGGCGACGGCCGCGGCTGGGACCAGGCATTGTGGGCGGAGGCAACGGTGTGGCTGGAGGACGGCACGCCGGTTTCGCTGCACGCCCTGCCGTGGGAGGGCAACCCCTTCGGGCTCTCGTTTCAGTATGACGGAGCCAGTAGTGCAAACCTGCTGGGCCATTGGTCGAGGAAAGTCGAGGAGCGCCCGCCGGGCCAGCATTCGGTCCGCCACAACCTGGTGTATCATGACCCGGCCACCGGGCTCGAACTCCAAGTGCAAGCCGAGCGGTTCACCGACTTTCCGGCAGTCGAATGGGTGATGTCGTTAGCCAATAAGGGGACCACCAACACGCCCCTGCTGGAGAACATTCAGGTGCTGGACGACGTCCTGCCGGTACCGCTTGCCGGCGAAGCAACGCTCCATTGGGCCAAAGGCGGCGTCGCTTCCTTTGACGACTTCGCGCCGGAAACGACCCTGCTGAAGGCCGGGCACAAACGCCGCTTCCAACCCGGCGATGGCCGATCCTCCAACGACGTGCTGCCGTTCTTCAACGTGCAGGGGGCCGACGGCGGTGTGGTGGTTGCTGTGGGCTGGAGCGGTGAGTGGGCGGCCGAGTTCGCCTGCGATAAGGGCGGCCAGGTAAGCCTCAAAGCCGGCCTGGCGCGCACGCATCTGCGCCTGCTCCCGGGCGAGCGCATCCGCACGCCGAGGATACTGCTGCTCTTCTACCAGGGCG
>CAZDOO010000117.1:0-12509 GCA_964507045.1 uncultured Verrucomicrobiota bacterium
ACGGTCAGTGGCTCACCCTCTGGAACTGACTCACCACTTTTAATCACACCCGCGGCCCAACCGCCAGAGTTGCTTCCTCGTCCTGAAACCATCCCTGCGCCAGCATCCCTCCGTCACCTCACCGTCTCCCCTCCCTAGCACCTCTCATAATTTATGAGAGGTGCTAGGGAGGGGTGACGGTGGGGAGACGGTGAGATAGGCTAGGGTGGAGCGGAATATGACCCGGATCGGGAGGTCGGAATGCCTGGTGCGTGTCCCGCTCACCGCCGGGTTTGCGCCTCGTGCTGGCCGCGGGTGACGCCCAGCCGGTTCAGCAGCTTCAACTCCCGCCAGACCTGGGAGCCGGAGACCTCACCCCGGAGCAGTTGCTGGTATTTGCAAACGGTCCGGGTGAGCTGGGCGGGGCTCTCGTTGAGAAACTCAACCCGGAAATGCCGCACGCCCAGCGCCAGCAGGCGCGAGACCTGCTCCGCGCCGCTTTGGGCCAGCGCGTTGAAGACCGTGTTGCGGCAGCCGGCGTCCGCCTTGACGGGGTGGTCCGCGCCGACCCGGTCGCGCAGTTTTAAGTCATGCTGGTCGCAAGGGCGCCCGCAGTTGGTGTAATCCGTGCCGGTCGTGAGAAAGGCGCAGAAGACGCAATGCTCCATGTGAAACAGGGGCATGTGCTGGTGAATCGTGACCTCAAACCACTCCGGCGGCGCCGCCTGCAGGAGCGCTTCGAGTTGCGCGCAGTTCAAATCATACGAGGCCGTGACCCGTTCCAGGCCGAACCGGTTCCGGAAGTAATCGGCGCTGAGCCGGTTGGCGATGTTCAACGAGTAGTCACCGATGCGCCGGTCGTTCGCGAAGAAACTCAGGTGGTCGTAGTTGCGGACCAAATAGCCGTCAGCGGCGCTGGCACGGACTTGCCTGAGCATCCACTCCTCTCCGGCTTTGAAGATCCGTGGCGGGGCCACAAACACCTCCCGGCGCTGGCCTGTGGCCGATTGGCGGTCCCGCACCGACGCCACCGCCTCGCGATACCGCCTGGGGTCCTCCAACTCGCAGTAGAGCGTTTCCAGGCCGCAATCCAGGGCGGCCTGGAGTTGCGCCAGGTCGCGCACCAGGACGATTAAGTGCGGAGTGCGGAGTGCAGAATGCGGAATCACGGAGGCCGCCGTTTCGCCCGCCATTCCGCATTCCGCACTTCGCATTCCGCACTCAAGGGTCCATTGCCTGGGCCGGGCACGCTGAGCCTCGAGTTCCCGAACTGCCTCACGGCGCAGGCGGTTCAGCTCGCTGACCGGCAGCAGCACGTCCCCCACCAGCGAATTCTCCAACTCGCCCAGCTTGAACGGCGTGCCGCCCAAGCGCCCCAGTTGCTCTCGCAGCCGGTCGGTTGCCAGCGGGCGGCTTTCCGCCCGGGCCAGCGGCAGGGCCGAGTCGAGGCGGACTACATGGCCCAGTTCGTCCCGAGCGATGAGCGTGAGCGGCTGGCCGGCTTGGCCATGCACTTCCATCTGGATTGGGCGTTGGAACTTGGGGGTGTCGCCTTCGTAGCTCTGCCGCAGGCGACGGTCCAGCTCCGGGTCGCTGGTCTTCCACAGCTTGTCGCCGACATGGATGCGCTGGAAGTTGATGTCCCCCCGCCCAAAGCGCAGTTCCGCGGGCGGCTCATTCCGCACTCCGCGCTCCGCATTCCGCACTTCATACACTCTGCCGCCTTCTTCTTCCTGCTCGGGGTGGCCGGAGTCAAACACCACCCCATCGCCCGGCTTCAGCGGCCCTTGCAGCTTGATCCAGACACTCTCGCCTTCAATCCGCGACACCTCGCCCAGGAAAACGCCGCGCTTCTTGCCGAAACGGCCGTGCACCAGTTGCTGGTTGTTCGTGCCCCGGAACCAGCCAGTGTAAAGCCCGCGCGAGAAGGCCATCTCCATTCCGTAACGCTCCGCGCTGGTTACCCCCTCTTCGCCGCCCACCCGGTCGAGGGCGCTGCGGTAGATGTGGGTGATGTTGGCCACGTATTCAGGCGATTTGAGCCGCCCCTCGATCTTCAGCGATGCCACGCCGAGCCGCACCAACTCAGGCAGCACCTCCAGCCCGGCAAGGTCCTGCGGGCTGAGGAGGTATTTCCGGTCGCCGAGCGGCACGAGTTTCCCGTCCGCCACCAGCTCATAGGGCATGCGGCAAGCCTGGGCGCACTCGCCGCGATTGGCCGAGCGCCCCCCCAGCGCCTCGCTGGTCAGGCATTGGCCCGAGTAAGCGACGCAAAGCGCGCCGTGAATGAAGACCTCCAGGGGCAAGGAAGGCCGTCCCGCCGGCGCCGCCTGCAAGGCTTCGATTTCCTTGAGCGAACATTCCCGCGCCAGCACCACCAGGTTGCAGCCCAGCTCGCGCGCAAACTCCATCCCGGCGGCGCTGGTGATGGTCATCTGGGTGGAGACGTGGATCGGGAAGTCGGGCGAGAGCCGGCGAATCAGCCGGCACATGCCCACGTCCTGCACCACCGCGGCGTCCACCCCGGCGGCGATCATGGTGCGCACGTATTGCTCCGCCTCGGCCATCTCGTTCTCGAAGACCAGGATGTTGAAGGTGATATAGCCCTTCACGCCGCGCCGGTGAAGGAACTCCATGAGCCGGGGCAAATCGGCTTCCGTGAAGTTGTTGGCCCGCATCCGGGCGTTGAACTTCTCCAGCCCGAAGTAAATCGCATCCGCCCCGTTCTCAATGGCGGCCCGGGCACATTCCCAGTCCCCCGCGGGCGCGAGCAACTCGGGCCGGCGCGCGGGCGCGCCCCGCTCCGGCGTGGCATGTGAACTGGTCTGGCGGCTGTGCATCGGCAGGTCACAAGTTAGCCTCCCGCTCGCGGGAGAACCAACCGTTATTTGGCGCCACCCGTAAGCTGGCCGTCATCAGGCCCCCCCGCCCCGGCGGGACTGTGTCCGGCGCTGGGAATACAAGCTAGTTGCTCTTGCCGGCGTATTTCCGTGTCTGGGTGTCCACGCGAATCATTTCGCCCTTGGTGATGAAGAGCGGCACCATGAGTTCCAGGCCGGTCTCCAGTTTGGCCGGCTTCCAGGAGGATTCGAGGCCGCCGCGACTTGGGGGCGCGGTATCCGCCACCTGCAAGGTGACTTGCGGCGGCAGGACGATGTCAATGAGGTTCCCCTCCAGGAACAGGGCCTTATACTCCTCGTTCTCCTTGATGAACCAGCGGCGCTCGCCCGCCAGCTCGGCGGAAAGGTTTATCTCCTCGAAGGTCTTCGTGTCTACGAACGCGTAGGTATCGCCCTGCTGGTAACTGAACGATACCGTGCGGTGCTCAAGGTCACCGACGGGCACCCGCTCATTCTCGGCGAAGGTGCGTTCAGTAACGTTGCCGGTCTTGAGGTTGCGCACGCGGACGTGCAGTTTATGCCGGGTTTGGGCGGTGCCGGAGGTGTGCGAGTCCTCGATCAAATGCGGGATGTTATCCAGCAAAAGCAGCATCCCACGTTTGAATTCTTCAGGCAGAACAGTTTGCATTTAGCCTTCCTCCAGCCCTCGCGGGCCGGTGTTGGCAGCGCGCTCCGGCTTGCCAGTTGACGCGATGCTTTTAACCCGGACCCCAGCGGGCGTCAACTCCGCAATGTGGCGCAATGGTACGCGGGATCAGTCAGCTCGGCAGCCCTCCGGGCGCCGACGCTGCGCGGGCGCCGAATCGTCGGCGACGACTTCCACCTCGACCCAGGGGTATTTGTCTTCTTTGACACCGGCCCAGCAGAGATGTCCGGAGCGGCGCCAGGCATCGAGGACGATTCCCTGCTCAAACTCCTGCCCCGGCGCCGTCAGCACCACCGAGCTGTGCTCCCGCCACGTTTTCCACCGCGCCGCTCCGCGGCGGATGTTCAAGGTGCGCAAGTGCAGTGTTGCCAGCTTGGCCGAGAGGTCATCCGCCCATTGGAAGCACAAACCCCGCTGCCTAATCCCGAGATTGACCAGGACGTTATGGAAGATGGCCGGCCGCACAACGCGGTATTGCCGGGCCAGCTCCAATGAATAAGTGCAGGCGGTCTCGGCCGTGAGCGTGGCCTCCTGCGTATCCACCGCCGGGTCCAGCCCGCGCAGACGCGCGGCCAGGTCCGCGGGGCCGGGTTGGTGCCGCCCCGGGGAGGCGCAGCCCGCCAGCAGCAGGAGGCAGAGTCCCAGCGTGCTGGCCAGGCGGCGGCGGCTTGGCGAGCGGGCAGACGCCGGCTCCGCCCTCACCGCCGGACATTTGCCCCGGCGAACCGCAGCGGCATCTGGCGGGTCAGAAGAGATGCGTTGATTCGTCCTTCTGGATGGGTTGCTGGAACTGGTCGGTGCTGATGAACACTTTGAAGCGGGCATCATCTGCCTTGAGTGCCTTGACGGTAACATGCCAGACGGCCTGCGCTTTGGGTTCGAGCACGGGCAGTGTGTCCATGGTCACCGTACGGTCTTGCGCCTGCACCGGGGACGCGCCCGTGCCGGAGACAAACTCCTCCGACTCCGGCAGGGTGCAGGTGACTTTAAGATTGGTGCCGGGAGCTGACCCCTGGTTGGTTACTTTGATCTCGTAAACCACCTCCTTGCCGACATCAATGGGATCTTCCAGGTCGGCCGTTTCCAACAGGATCGCCGGAATGCCGAAGACCCGGGTTTCGCAACGCGTGGCCGCCGCATCGCCGAGGGTGCCCTGCGCCGCCGCCGTGAGCGCCAGGAGCGCCGGCTGCGGCGACTTCAAAGTGGCACAGACTTGTTTGGCGGTCTGGGGCTGGAGGTTGGTGATGGACCAGACGATGCTGCTGGTGGTGCTGTCCCCTTCGTCCGTGGTACTGGTCGAGATGGCTTCGGCGGGGATTGGCAGCCGCAAAGTGGTGGTGGGTTCGGTGGCAGTGCCCAGGTTCGTCACCGTGAGACACACATCGAAGGGCCGGCCGGCCACAATCTGGCCCGGCGCGTTGCACCCCAGCGTGAGCTTCGGCAGCGCGGGCCCGAGGTCAACGGTGTAGAAATTACTGCAGGGTTTGGGGGTGATGCACCGGTACTGCCGGCCGTTCGAGACGAAGTCGAACGCATACGCGCTGACCGGTTCCTTGCCATCCCACAGCACGTCCATGAGCGCGATCGGCTGGCCGTCTTTGCGCGAGGACATGTAGGGCATCCGGGTGCCGACGGGCAGGCTGAGCTCGGTGATCGGGGCGATGGCGGCGGCGCGCCGCAAGTCCTCTACATTCCCCTTCCATTCGGCTTGCCGGAGGATTTCGGCGACGTCGGCTTTCAGTTTCTCGTCGGCGAACAACGCCCGAAGCTGCTCCGGCTGAGTGAGTGTGGGCGCAAAGCGGGTGGCGGGGTGGCCGAGGCGAACGGCGCGGTGTTGTTGGGCAGTGGCCGGACCAGTGAACAGGAGCGCCAGCCACAATCCGATGGCGAGCGGTAGGAGGTTTTGGCGTTTCATAAATGCACTTCTGAGAGTCGCACCGAGCCGGGTCAGAAAGCAACCCCAGAGTGAAGAACGAACTCTCCTCCGATGGCCTGACCCCGGCACCCGCGCCCCTCCGTATCCTCACCGTAGCCTCAAGCTTGAGGCTACGGTGAGGTGAGCCAAGAGCGGGGGGCTATCTTGCTTTTCGGCCGCAGAACGACCTCGTCCACCGTGATCTGCGTCTCGGGCGTGGCACCCTCCGGCACCACAACTTGCGCGGAGCCAGTGGCGATCGGCGGGCTCTCCCACGAGTGCGTTCCGAACTTCGACGCCCTCACGTCAAGCATGTAGGTGCCGGGCGGGACGGAGTCCGCGCTCCACGAGCCGTCCTCGGCCATGTTGACCGCAAAGATCTTCATTTGTCTGTTTCTAGCCTTCCATTCCGGCGTTTGCTGGTAGGCGCGCGCCTCTTCCACGCTTAAAGCGCCCGGCAGCGGCGGCAGCACCGTGTGCAGACCGCCCTCGACGCTCAGTTTCTCTCCTGCTGCTGGCGGCGTTTCAAAACGGATGCGGCCCGTGAGTGTGGCCCCGGAATCGCCCAGCGCGACCTGCGCGGTTTGCCCGGGGCGAACCGTCACGTCCGCCCCGTAGTTGTGGGTCCACGAATTATCCGACATTCTAACCAGCCGCACGACTTGGCCCTCGCCGGAGGGAACTTTGTCTATGGCGAAACGCCCGTTCTCATCGGTGGTGGCTCGGTATTGCCCCCAATCAAACGCGATGCCGGTGTCCCACATGGAGAGCGTGAACTGCTGCCCCGCGACCGGCTGGCCGCGGCTCTTGAATGTGCCTTCCACGCGGCCAAAGGGTTGCAGGACGAGCCGGCCGCTGTCGCGCACCTGTTGCGCGGGGGCGGCGCCAAATCCCGCTTCTCCAACAGCGATCACGGTTCCACTCTCAGGCGGAGACGGAAGAATGAATTCGCCCGCAGCGTCGGTAGTGACCACCTTGCCTCGCCGGCCTCCATCCTCGAGCCGGCTGTTCCGGAGGCTGAGCATGGGGTCCCCCGGCCCGCTGCGGATTGCCACCGTTGCGCCCGCCACCGGCGCGCCGTCAGCCGTCACCAGCACCCCGCGAAGTGCCGCGCTGGGCTTCAAGCGCAGGACCACCTGCACCACGCCATTTTGCGCCTCGGGCAGCGGCTCAACTTGCGCGGCGTAATCGGCAGCTTCGGCTTGGACGGCGCCAGTCTCCTCTTCGCTCACTCGCAGGGTGAATCGTCCGTTGGCGTCGGCGTAGTCTTTCATGCCGGGATAATCCGCATAGAAAGAGTCTGTGCCGTAACAGCGCCCGCTGCCGACGCGGAATTTCGTCACCGGCTGCTCGGTCGCCGCATCGAGCACCCGGCCTTCGATCTTCCGCGCTTGCCGGAGCGTGATGACATTGTCCTCGTTGGGCTTGAGGGTTTGACGGCGCTTGGCTTCGTAACCGGTCTTCAGAAAGCAGAAGTTCAGCGCTTCATCCGGGGCGCCATCCCACTCGAAGCGCCCGTCCTTGCCCGACTTCAACTCCAGTTGATAGGTGTCGGAAACGCCGCCGTGCGTGCTTTCCAGGGAGATGCGCACGCCCTCAACGGGCTCGCCCGTAGCAGCCTTCACGATGCCCCGCACGGTCTGGCCCGGCCCAAGACGAAAGAGAATCTCGGGCATGTCCGGCGTCACTTCCACCGTCCTGGTTTCCGGCTTCCGCCCCTTGGCCAGCGCGCTGAATTGAATTTCGCCCAACCTGAGATTCCGGAACGTAAACGCCCCCCGCCCGTCCGTCTTGGTTTCCTGCGTGCCCGCGTAATTATACTTGCCCGCCGCGACTGTTGCCTCCGCGATCGGATTGCCGATTTCATCAATCACCCTTCCAGCTACGCTCAAGCCGCGGCGCAGGACCACCTTGAAGGTACCCGCCCGGAGCTCTTGATCCATGTTGCCGATGCGCTGCCCAAGGTAGTTCGTCCCGACGTAGTCCGGATGGCTGACGCGAATGCCGATATGGTCGAGTAAATCCGCGGGCACCCCTTTCACCTGCCAGAGGCCTTGCGCATCCGAGTTCCTTGCGCGGCTCGCAAAATCAGGCTGCTCGCCCCGGCGGACCAGGTCTTCGCTACCGTTCCAGAACCTGCTGAAAAGAAGCTTTGCGCCGGCAATCGGAGCGTCACGTTCATCCACCACGCGGCCGCCGAGGGTAACGCCGTTGCCGAGTTTGAGCGTGAAACTGGCCGGGATGACGTCGCCGGCCCGCATTTCCCACGCCATCTTGCGCCCGTCGTAGTCTTCGTGCGCGGCGCTGATCTCCAACCGTTCCAGATCCTGCGCGGGGGGATAGTTGAGGCGCGCGCTTCCGCTCACACCCGTTACTTGCGTATGCTCACAGCGCGCCGGGGACTTGCCGCTGGCTTGGTCAGCCAGGATGCGCACTTTGGCCCCGGGGAGGGGCAAGCCGTCCGGCGTCTGCACCACCACCTCGATTTGCGCCGCTTGAGCGGGATCGGTCGGCTCAAGATTCGGCGAGGAATCCGGCCGCTCTCCCAGCCGCACGGGGTCCAGCGTCAAGCCGACGAGGAACAAGCTCGGGGCGGCCATCGCGCTGGCGAATTCGAGCTGCTGGAGAGTTTTCCCCGGCTCCGGGTTGGGGTAGCTGAACCGGTACAGCCGCACCTGGCGGCCTTTCTGCCCCGGCGCTGCCGCCCGCCAGACAACTTTGCTGAAACCGTAGGGCAAATAGGCGGGGGACTCATACGGGGTCCGAATCCAATCGCGAACGTGGTTCTCAAACCGCACGTGCGTTGCCCGGCTGCTGCCATCCGTGTAATGGCAGATTACCTGGGCCACGGTGCATTCCCCCTCGCCTCTGTAGCGGGTCGCCCCGAGCAAATGCACCGCCGCCACATTGCTGCCACGTTGAATGATCTCGATGCCCGCCGCCGTGGCATTGGTTTCTGTCAACGGCACCGTGATGCGTTGCCGGTAGCTTCGCTCATCGTCCCGGGCGGCGCTGCTTTGCAGTTCGATCACGCCCTCCAGCCAGAACTCTACGCCGCCGAACACCTGTTTGCCCCGCGGCATGGCCTTGAAAGCACCGGTCTTGCTCCACTGGTCATTCTCGGCCGGAACCAACACGCCGGCCAGGGAAATGGGCACCACGGGAGGCAGTTCTCCGCCGCCAGCCGGCGACGGCTGGGCCGGTTCGGCCGCCGGCGCGGGTTCGGACTCTTCCACTGGTTGCTGCCCTGCCTGGTTTCGTTCGGGCACCTGCGCGGCATGGCGGACTTCGTAGATTCCTGTGCCCACGGCAGCGGTGAGCACGGTGGCGATGGCGGCTTTGTGAAGTGTAGTCATGGCGATAATTCTCGTGACGCCGGCTGCAGCGGTAGCAGCGACTGTAACTACGAGTGCGCAAGAAGCAATTTCTTATCAGTCCGATGATCCCAAGCCGCTGGCCCGCGGAGAAAGACCAATGGTAGGATGAAAGAGCAGCGGTTCGTTACTCCATCTCTGATGCTTGGGGCTCGGTTTGGCTTCTGCCCCGTGTGGGGGCCACCCCCGGGCACCTGGAGAATTCCATTTCAGGTCACAAAAAGTCATCAGAAGTCATCTTAGGTCAAACGCGTGTAAGCAGAGTGCCCTGCAACACTTGGATTTGGTCAAGTTTGGTAAAGTTTTGGTGAACTTCTGGCAAGTGCTCAAGCAAGTCGTGCCTTTCGCCGTCTGTTGTGTCAATAGTGAGGGGACACTTGCCTTGAGCCGCGGCTTCGCGCTTTAGTCGCCACCGGCACGTATTAGCTGTCCGTGCTCTGGTTATGCCTGACAACCTCGAACCGCCGCTCTTCGTCAACTCCGGCAGATGCAGCGCTCCTCCCGTAGCGGGCTGCCTGAGCAGGCCATGCGCCACCCCCTGGCACGCCTCATCGGCCGCGCAGGTTATCCTGAATGTTCGCCAACGGTGCGAGCGCAGCGCGCCGTATTTGGCGGGCGAGGGCGAAGAGAAGCTCAGCGGTACAGAGCCCACGCGCCAAGGCGGAGCCTCTGGCCGAGCCGACGAGATGTGGGCGCGGGTATGCTTTTCAGGATGACTTGCCCATCATGTTGCGGATGACCCCGATGATCGCCATCAGGACACCGCCGCCGACGCCACCGCCCGCCACGCTGGACACAATCGAGCCCAGTTCCAGCGCGCCGCCGCCACCCCCGCCACCCAGGCCGAGCATCCCGAGAAGTTGGCCTCCCAAGCCACCGCCCAGAATGCCGACAATGGAGTTGCCGACCGGGCCAAGGTTGAATTTCTTGAGCAGCGCCCCGGCGACGTTGCCGCCAACCGCGCCACTGACGAGTTGAATAATCAAACCTACCACGTTCATCACTATTCCTTTCTCTGGTTGCGTTCTCTGCCGTTCCGTCGAAGGTCCATCTGCTTTTGCCTCCCGGCGAACAAGGCCAAGCCCTGCGGCCGGCCACGCCTGCCGGGATGACTGTGCCGCAGCCGCTTCGTCCAACCGCATTGCCAGCGGGGGCAAATGAACTGCAACTGCGCTCGACTGGCCTTATCAGCGATTCCTAAGAGACGCGCTTATGCCGCGTCCTTGATCTCGGTGGAGCGGCAGTTTGTTTTGACAGACTCGATACCGTTCTTCGCCGCCGCCTCCGAAGAATACATTTCACTCTTGCCGATGATCTGCTGATTGGCGGCCTTCAGAACGAAGTACGGCTGGTTCGTGGACGATTTCTTCAGCTCAAAATTCGCATCTTGAGATCCGTTGGCACGCACCGACTCAATGCCCGCAAGCGCTGAGGCTTTCTGCTCATAAACCTCACTCGTCAGAATCACTTCGTAATTCGCCGCCTTGAGGTTGAACATATATTTGCCGTTGGCAGTTTTCTTGATTTCGTATGGCATATGCTACTTTGGTTTAGGTTTCTCGTTTCACTTTGTTCATACCGGGACCTGGCCCAGAGCGTCGCGCCGGACAAAGCCCTTTCCTGTTTTGCGGATTAGACATTACGTCTTCGGTTGGGGAGGGATAGTCGCGCCTGATTCACTGTTTCGCCGGGCCTTTGGTTTCCGCGGAGCGCCATTCATCCAGCATGTGCGTGGCGTGCTCACGGCCGCCCAGGCCAAACGCCAGCGCGAAGGCTACAGCCGCCGCGCCCAGTGTCAGCCCAAAGGCCAGGTTCACGATGTCATCGGCCACGCCCGTTTGGCGCAGCGCCATGGCGCCAGCCAGCGCCAGGATGACCACCCGCGCCACCATCGCCAGGCGCCGCGCATTGCGCGCATCGCTCGTGGAGATGCCCTTCGCCACGACTTGCGCGAGCAGCAGCCCCAGCCCAAAGATCAAAGCACCCATCAGGATATGGCCCGCGAAGACAATGAAGTCCTTGATCAGAACGCCCACCGCCTGGAACCCGAGCATGTCGGCGGCCGTGACCGAGGCCAGCAGGATGACGAGCCCCATGACCAGCAGGCCGACGACCGTTGCGGGCGCCTGGCGGCCCTGGGGCGGCTGCCTGGCCAGACCCAGTTTGACCAACACGTTGTTGAAGCCCACGCCGGCCAGCAGATTGGTCACGATGCCGGACACCACTTTGCCAATGACAATGGCGATCAGCACGACGATGGAAGCGCCGATAATGTTGGGCAGCGCCGCCATGATTTTGCCGAGCATGTCGCTGGCGGGTTTGGTGATGGCGTCCAACTGCAGCGCCGCCAGCGCGCTGATGAGGACCGGCACGAGGATGAGGAAATAGATCACCAGACCGATTACGCCCGAGAGCCGCTGTTTGCCCAGCGACCCCGCCAACCCCCATTTCTCACTGAGACGATCCACCCCGGCGCTGGCCAGCAGGCTCTGCAGGAGGCGCTGGACGATGCGCGCGATAAACCAGCCGACGAGCGCGATCGCCGCCGCGGAAATGATGTTTGGCAGGAAGGCGAACACCTTGTTGAAGAGCGTCGTTACCGGTTCCAGCAGCGCCTGCAGATCGAGCGCCTGAAGGACCAGCGGCAGGAAGATCAGGAATACCAGCCAGTAAACGACGTCGCCGAAGGTCTGGCTCAAGGGCATCGGTTTGGCCTCCTCCCCGGTCGCCCCGCCCAGCCTTTCGTCCAGCTTCGCGGTTTTCAACGCCCCCGTGATGATCTTCTTCATGACGGTGGCCAGCAGCCAGGCTACCAGCAGCAGAATGGTCGCGCCGACCAACCGGGGCAGGTAGGCCAGGATCGGCTGAACCAGGGCGTTCAGCGGCTCGGACACGATCGTGAGTTTGATTGTCGAGAAGAACGCGATTAACACAATGAGCATGATTAGGTAGAACACCGTCTTGCCCACCCATTGCTCAATCTGCACCGGCGTCTTGGCTTCCGGGCCGCTCATCCACTTGGCGAGCCGGTTGTCCACGGAAGTTCTGCTCAGGAGTTTGCGGACCAGGTAGGCGGCGACGAGCGCCACAAACCAGCCCAGCACCAGCACCGCGAGTCCGGCCAACAAATTGGGCCCGAATGCGGCGAACTGCTTTGTCAATTGCTCAATCATTTCGTTCATAGGTCCTTTCTCTCTTTCAGTGGTTTTTTGCTTGTGAATCGGCCAGACTTTTGCGCGACAGAACCTGCCGGCGGCGACCAGGTTTTAACCCGCCCGCCTGCTGGACTGACGAAGGGACCGCAAGCGGGTTCCCAATCGCGCTTCAACCCTTTTTCTTTACGGCTTTGCTCTTATGAGCCAGGTCCGCGCGGTGGGCGCGCTCGTAAGTCTGAATGTCTTTGAAGCGCCCCTTCTTGTCACGGACGGCGTAAAGCTTCTTGCCTGTGCTGCTTCGGTGGGTGGTGCGGCGTGCTTTGCCTGCCATACTCTGTTTCCTTTCCGCCGGATTTGTCTTTGTCTAAGGAACTGTCTCCGGGAGGGGTATGATGAAAATGAGGACGCCGCCCAGTTTCCACCGGGCGGCGTCCGAGTTTCTCGCTATGTAAGGATGGGGCTCAAGCCCACCTCGCTCTCAATAGACGTGCGTGCTTTCCTCGGCGATGACCGGCGTGGTCAGCATGTCCGAGTTCAACT
>CAZDOO010000118.1:0-12228 GCA_964507045.1 uncultured Verrucomicrobiota bacterium
CGCTTGACGACCGGCCCCCTGACTCGTCGAGAATAGGGGCCGCCAAATGAACATGAAGATATCCGTCATCGTCGCGCACCCGAATCCAAAGAGTTTCAACCATGCCATCTCGCAGACCGCCGTGTCGGAGTTGGAGACCCTGGGTCACAGGGTCGCCTTTCATGACCTCCACGCGGAGCATTTCGACCCGCTCCTGCCGTTCGAGGAGGTCCCCATGAAAGCGCCGCTGCCGCCGGCCATCGAGGCCCAAAGCCGCGAGATTGCCGAAGCGGACGGGATCGTCGTGGTGCATCCCAATTGGTGGGGCCAGCCTCCGGCCATCCTGAAGGGCTGGATGGACCGGGTTCTGCGCCCCGGGGTGGCCTACAAGTTTGGCACGAGCCCAAGCGGGGAAGGAATCATCATTGGCCTGCTGAAAGCGCGGTCTGCGCTCGTCTTCACCACTTCGAACACCCCGCCTGACAAAGAGGTCTCCCTCTACGGCGATCCCCTCGACGGTCTATGGAAACGCTGCGTCTGGGGTTTCTGCGGTGTTCCCGCCACGCATCGCGAGTTGTTTGCGCCTGTCATCACCAGCAGCCCCGAGCAGAGGACCTCGTGGCTGCGCAGGACCCGCGAGCTTGTTCGGCAACACTTCCCGGCCTAGATTGACGTCCATGGACCATCCCGCCCTTGGTCCTCAGGGTAACCTGCATCCGACACGACACGATCTGGATGACAACCGCCCAACAGCGCGAGCGCGCGACGCGATACTGCCACCTGTCGCCAGTCTCGCCTTTTCCCGTTGGGACATCCATGGCAAGGTGGTCGGTGCTTCTGGCCGGCGCGTTGCTCTTCAACGGATGCGGCGATCGCTTGGGGCAAAGGAATTCTGACCAGAAATCCGACGACGTCGCGAAGGATAGTCGGGCTAAGGTCTGACTTCCACGCGCAGGAAACACGGCGCGCCGCTGGCGGGCAACGACACCGTCCGGCTCAACGTGCCGGCGGAGCTGGCGCGCTGCCAATCCATCAAGGGCGTCCATTGCGCCAGGTTCTCGCTCGAGACAATCCGGTAGGCGCGGCCGGCCGCCACTGGCCATTGAATCTGGGCCTGGCTGCCCTGTCCGGACGGCGTGGCGCTCAAGCGCAGCGAGGAAACCGCGTTGGTCGGATTGGTGCCCGCCACAAACTCGGCGTAGTTCGACATGCCGTCGTGGTCCGAATCCAGAAACTCCCAGCCGCTGCCAGGCAGGCTCCCGGCGTATTGCACCTCCCACGAATCGGGAATGCCGTTGTGGTTCGCGTCCGTGAAAGTGTAGTCCCCCTGGAAGACCACCGTGCCCGAGGATGCCAGGGTGTTGGTCTGTTTTGGCGGGGTGTTGTAGTAGGGCACCCCGCCGAATTCGATGATGTACTGGCCCGGGGCGGCATTGGTGAGCACGAGCGAGTTGCCCGTCCCTTTCTGCCCGGATGGGCCGCTCAGGATGAACACCGCCTGCGCCAGGTTGTTGGTCACGCGGATGGTCCCGGGAATGATGTTGTCCACCGTCACGGACACGTCGTCCACCAGCCAGCCCGGCACATCCACATAGTCGAAGGCCAGCAGGAAATAGTAATACACCACATAGACCACCTGCCCCAAATGCGGGGTCAGATCGTAGGTGAATTCCTCCCAATCCGCCGAGCTGTCGGTGAACTGCTGCACCATGACGTAATCGGTGGCGTTGGTGTAGAGCCGCAGTTCGCCCCACTCGAAAACATCGAAAGACATGAGGGGGTAGAAGGAGTAGTTGTGCCAGAAATGAAGCGTGGCGCGGTTGCCGCCGGTCAGATAAATGGGCGGGCTGACCAGGAACGACTCCGCCTGGCCGGCCGCGCCGCCTTCGAGGTGGCTGCCCCAGCAATCCGGGGGCGAATGAGCGGTGGCCCCGCTGCCCGGCACGCCAAGCGTCCAGTTGAGTTCGGACTCCGCCGCGCTGTCTGTGTACCAATCGCCCGGTCCATTGTTCATGTTGTCTTGCCAGGGCGGCAGGGTTGGCAGCAGGGTGGTGAAGGAGTAAAGCGCGCCGCCGTTGTCATCCACCGCCATGTTGCCCGCCAGGTCGCGGCTGATCACGCGATAATAATAGGTCTTGTCGGGCTGCAAGCCGCCCAGGACCAGCTCGTGAACGGTGTCCAGTTGGTCATCATAGGCGGTGAAGTTGATCGGAAATGACCCGGGCGATTCACTGTATTGAACAAGCGCGTCGGCTGCTTCCGACGTTTCCCAGCTCACCGTCGCCTCGACATACTCAGGGGTGGCCGATACGCCGGTAATAACCGGTGGCGTGGTTTCGATCGTGGCGGTGACGCTGACCTTGCCGCCGCTGGTCGGATCGGTGTAATCGGCCTGAATGCTGTCGCCCGAGGCCACCACAAGCTGCGGGCCGGCTCCGGGCACGGAGGCAGTAACCAGCGCCACCGCCCCGCGAAAGACACCGCGCCGAACCGTTTCGCGCAGGACTAGCGAAACCACGTTGGTTTGGCGCGAGCTCTTACATTGGACCACGTTGGTTCCCTGGCCGGCAAGGCCAGGCACTTCGAGTTCGACCGTGGCGCTGGCCGGGACAGTATAGACGCCCCGATCGAAGGAGATGACCTGGGAACCGGACGGTGGCGCCAGAAAGTTGAGGATGTTGTTCAACAGAGCGGTGCGCTGGCTGGAGCCGAAGCTCGAGAACGGCACCGTATCCAGCGGGAAGGAGAGGTAGACAACCCGGCCGGCGCGGTCCACACCCGCCTTGGGGGTGCGCATGCCCACGTAACCCAGCCCTCCGTCGTCGAGAAAGGCGGCGCTGGAGGCGGACACGGGTGTCATGATGTCCGAGACATCCGCCGGCATTTCCCAATCGGCTTTTGATGGATCATCGTAAGGGTCGTATTGGAGCGCCGCGCTGATCCCGCTTCCTATGGGTTCACCCGTCACGCCTTGGATCGCGCTCACCGTCGCGTCGGCCACGTAGGATTGCACGCCCAGCACATTCTTGCCAAAGGACGTGTAGCCGCTCTCGTCCAGGCGCGAGAGGAATTCCATTGAGGATATCATCAGCGAGCCGCCCTGGTTCAGATAATTCGTCAGGGCCTGGATGCCCTGCACCGAAATGACCGGGTAGAGGAACGAGTAAAGGGAGAACTCCGTGGGCCGCCAGATGACACACCGATAGGGGCGAAGATCGTCCAGCGTGGGAGTCCCCAGCAGAGCCGTCTCCCAGGTTTCATAGCCCACTCCAAGCTGGTTCAGCGGATCTGTATAGCCGGAGAGCGGGGGGATTTCGAACAGATCGTCGTGGTAATCGTCCACCAGCAGGACTGTCGGGGGCTGGGCTGCCTGGAAGGTGAACCCCGCCCCGCCGTTGTCGTTAGTGGAGCGGTTGCCGGCTTCGTCGTCAGAGACCACGATGAACGTGTAGGTCACGTTGGGCGTAATGTTCGTCAGCCGCAATTCGTGGGAGGTTTCAAGGTAGCGGTCGGTCGCGGCGTTGGAGAGATTGCCAATGCCGTAATAGATCACGTCCGTGGTGGGTTCGTCCGTGTTCCAGCGCACGAAGACTTGCCCATACTGGTTCGCGGCTTCCACGCTCGTGATCTCCGGCGGCCGCAGGTCGCCTCGCGCCGTGAACACCCTCGTCTCGGCTGGGTGCGCGTCCTGGTAGATCGCTTCGATGGTGTCGCCATGGACGATCTGCAGGCTGCCGTCGGCGCGGGCCGGGCCGGTGGCCGTGGCCACCGTGGCGGTGAAGGTCGAGCTCGAACCCACCGCCCGCAGGGTGATGGTTTCGCCGCCGGTTTCCGTGCCGCTGCGAAGCAGGACGGAGACGCTGGACTGCCCCGCCAGATCCTGGTCCACCAGGGTCAGTTTGATCGTCGAAGGCACCGTGTAGGCGGAGCGATCAAACGCAATGATCCCGGTGCCCGGCGGCGGAATCTGCGCCGAGATCACCAGCGCGAAATCCTGGTCGATGTCGGGCGTGTCCTGGCGCGCATCCTGCAGCACCTTGGCGGCCCGCACCCGCACCACGTACTCTCCCGGCGTCGGAGCATACAGGTGTACCCCTTCGACATTATTGATCTCGTCCTTCCCGGTGGCATCGGGAACGGACTCGCCGTAGTCGAACTGGTTTCCGCGAAAGACGTGTCCATCCGGCGCAACCACTTCCAGGTCGAGGTCGTTGACCAGCGCTTTGACCGCCGCCGGCGAACCGGGCACGTCCGTGTAAGCCAGTGTCACTTTGAGCGACTCCGCTGAGCTGCTGACCACGAGCCGGCGCTCGTAGGTCTGCCCGGTGACGAGCGGGCTGGTCTGGTCGACGAACTCGTAACTGCGCGTGGATCCGATCAGGCTCGGCAGGCTGATCCGGCCCCAGCCTTCGTCCATGTTGGGGACTGGATCGGTGCCCCAGTTGTCATCCATGTCGGTGGCGGAGTTGATCAAGGCCGCTTTGACCAGCGCGGGGGAAGGCGTGGCGCCGGCGTGGGTGGCGCGGTAATACTGGACAAACACGGCGGCTGCTCCGGAAACATGCGGACCCGCCTGGCTCGTGCCGCCCTGGTAGAGGTAGTTCTCCGAGATGGGCCACCACGCGTAGTCGTCGTTGGCGTAGATCGAGCGCACGGAACTAATCCACGTGCCGGGCGCGCACACATCAGGCTTGATCCGCCCGTCCACGCAGGGGCCCCGGCTGGAAAAGTCGGCCATCGCATCCGGGCCGTCCGAGTAGATCGAGAAGTCCTCGATGGGCAGGTTCAGCCGGTTGTTCTGGCCCGCCCCGGTGGCGATCACGTTCTTTCCCACCGCCGGGCTGCCGATGGTCTGATAGCCAGGACCCGCGTTGCCCGCCGAGAACTCCAGAATATAGGGCTGGTCGCCCGGAGTGAGTGAGTCCGCATCGCGCACCAGCTCGTCAAACTCCATCGCGCTCAAGTCATAGTAGCCTTGGGTGTCATCGCCCCAACTGTTCGAACCGATGTCCGCCCCCGCCCGAACCGCGTCGCGGGTCAATTCCTCGGAGCTCGATGGCGGCGCATAGTTGCCCGCGCCGTCGAAAATTCGCTGCGCAATCAGGCTGGCTCCGGGAGCTACTCCCAGCCCGTACAAGAAGCCGTTTTCATCCGTTTCACCCACCGCGCCGTTCCCGGCGATGATGCCCGCGCAGTGCGTGCCGTGGCTGTGCTCGTCCGACGCGTCCTCGAGTTGGCCCGGCGTTCCGTAGAAGAACAGCGCTTTGACCCGGCCGGCGATATCCGGGTGCATGTTGTCGATTTCGCCGCTGTCCAGGCCGCTGTCGGCCACCGCCACAGTCACGCCGCTCCCGTCAAAGCCTAATTCCATCATCTGGGTCTGGTGCGTGGGGCCGTCGCCGGCCACGATCCGGCTCGCCAGCTCGTCATAGAGGCGCATCCTCGAGGCAGGCTCGATCCACAGCACCCGGTCAGACGCCGCCAGAGCCCCAAGCTGCGGCCCCGTGGCCGTCCCTTTGAGAATGGTGCCGAACCGGAAGCGCGATTCACGGTCCACTTGCGACAGCGATTGCCGGACCGCCGGGACATCCTGGGCCGGCACATCCGGCGCCAGCAACACCCGAACCGGCGCGCTTTGTTGGGCGCCCTGGGTCGCGGCTGTCAGCAATCCGGAGTGGAGCTTGTGGGCAGCCTGATACGGTCCCGCCCATCGCACAAACGGCAGTTGCCGCAAGGCCGCGCCGTTCCCGCCCCTGACCCGGGCCACAAACGCGTCATCAGGCACATAATGAAGCAGTTCAACCTGCATGAGCCGCAACTGCTCGCGCCACCCTGCCTGCACCGGGCCGTCGAATTGGACAATAACCAGCCCGGCCAGGGATGGTTCCGGGGTGCGGGCCGCGCCGCGCGCCTGGTTCGCCTGCGGTCTCTCCGTGGCGATGGTCTCGTTGCGAAGACGGATATGCCTCGTTTGCGCTTCGGCCTGGAGTTGCCCGAATACCAAGCTGAGGGTCAGCAGACCGAACCGCCATGGCACGCTGCAAAGATTGCTTTTCACGCAGTTAACATACGAGCAAACAGCCGTTTGGACAAGACGAACGCTCCGCCTCAGCCGGCCAAGGGAGGGCGCTTCAATTTGCGCCAGAGGGTTGTGGTGCTGATGCCTAGAATCCTGGCGGCTTGGGTCTGGTTGTTGTTTGTGGCGTGGAGGACGGCTTGGATGTGCGCGAGCTCGACTTGGGCCAGGCTTTGCGATGTGTTCGACACCGTGGCGCGAGGGGTTGTCCCGGTGGCCCCGATGGGAGGCGGCAGGTGCTCCGGCAGTATCAGGCCATGAACGCACAGAATGGCGGCGTGCTCGATGGCGTGTTCGAGCTCGCGCACGTTGCCAGGCCATTCGTACCGCGTCAGGCAATCCACGCAGGTCGCGTCGAGTTTCAGTTGCGGCAGCTTGTGGCGCAGCGCTACCACGTTCACAAAATGGCGCGCCAGCGGGAGAATATCTTCCCGGCGCTCACGTAGCGGGGGTATCGCGATCTCGATGACCCGCAGCCGGTAATAGAGGTCCTCGCGGAATGTCCCTTCCTGGATCATCTGCGGCAGGTTCCGGTTGGTGGCCGCGATCACGCGAACATCGATCTTTCTGGGCTGGCTTTCCCCGACCCGCAGCACTTCCTTTTCCTGCAAAACCCGTAGAATCTTCATCTGCATGGCCGAGCCGATGTCGCCGATTTCGTCGAGAAATATCGTCCCGCCTCCGGCTTCTTCAAATAGACCGACGCGATCGTGCGAAGCCCCGGTGAAAGATCCCGCCTTATGGCCGAAAAGCTCGCTTTCCAGGAGGGTCTCAGGCAGCGCCGCGCAATTCACCGCCACAAACGGCTTGCCTCCTCGCGGCGACTGCCGGTGAATGTAACGGGCCAACACCTCCTTGCCTGTTCCGGTCTCGCCGCAGACGAGCACCGACGTGTCGAACTGGGCCACCCGGGTGGCCAGCCCAAGCACTTTCCGGTAGGCCTCGCTCCGCACCTCCACGAACGGCGGCTTCGGCGAACCCTTGTCCCACCCAAGCAGCTTGCGCTGCGCGGCCAGCTCGCGCGTCTTCCGCTTCAGCTCCTGGCTCAACTTCTGCACTTTTCCCCAGATGTCATCCGCCTGGAAAAACGGGAGATGCGGCTTGAGTTCAGCCCCCCATGATCGGACGTCCTTGCCCGTCGCGACGCAGATGGGGTCTCCGCAGGCCTCGCAATGCGTTTCGATAAAATAGACGTTGCTGCCCAGGCAAAGCGAGCAATACCCGCTGGCGTAGCCCACTAACATCCAGCACACCGGCTGGGTGGCTTTGCCCAGTTCCATCTGGTGCTCCTCGGCTTCCCCCGAGTCATGCCAAACCAGGTCCATCTCGAACCGGCCCGTCGTTTCCTCGATTTCCAGCCGCCGGATGATCGTTCGGTTCACCCCCTGAAGCGTGTGCAGCCTCGGTCCCGCTTTGACCAGCTCCGCAATGCTGTCCCACTCGAACACCCGTCGCATCGCTGCCGCGTCCGCCTGGCCCCAGTAATACCCAAACCGCGTCAGGATTCGCCGGGCATGGTCCAAACCCACCATTTCCATCAGGTCTTTCCGGAATTGCGCAAACGCATGGACATTGTGGAGCACCAACCTCCGCTCTTTGAGGCTGAGGCGGCCTTCGGCAAAGTCCACCAGCTCTTCCAGTCTAAGGTCGGCGGCTTTCATTGAACCTCATTGCATTCTGAAATGGTGCAATTTCAATCTGCAATAGACTAGCACGCTAAAGCTGCCTTCGCCACGGTTTTTTGGCCTTTTCACCCTCCTGGCACCCCCTTTTAGCCCTAGCATCGAGCTTGCATAGGAGGTCTTGGCCACCAAATGGCGGCCTTGGACACATTGAAATAGAAATGGAAAGGCACTGAATATGTTTACGATTTTGAGAAACAAGAACGAAGGGCTCAAAAAGGAAGTCATCGCTTTCGCCAAGGAATTGGTCGGCACTCCGAGCACTACCCTGCATGAAGGAAGCGTCGCGGCTCTGGTCCAGGCGAAGATGGGCGAGGCCGGCTATGACAAGGTCTTTCGCGACGAAGCGGGCAACGTCGTGGGCATCATGATCGGGCGTGAAGCTGACCCAACCGTGCTCCTGAATTGTCACATGGACACGGTGCAACCCGCCGAATCCAACCCTGTTGCCATCGAGAATGGCCGTCTCCGCGGGACGGGCGCCGCGGACTGCAAAGGCGGCCTGGCCGCGCAGATCTTCACGGGAGCGCTCCTGCGGCGCAGCTTGCTTCCCCGCCGGGGGAACCTGATCGTGGCCGCCACGGTGGCGGAGGAAAACGGACGAAGCACCGGCGTGCGCGCGCTCTTGGAGCGGACTCTGCCCTCGCTGGGCATGAAACCCAGTTTTGCCATCCTGGGAGAGCCAACCGGCCTGGGGCTCTATTATGGCCACGACGGTTGGATGGAAATGGATGTGACCGTTCAGGGGGCCAATCCGTTCCTGGTGGATGACGCCGCCAAGGCCATTCTGGCCGATCTGGGTGCGGCTGGTTCTGACGACGGTGGAGAAAGCCAGGGCCTCCGGCTGCGCAAGCCCCACTTCGAGATGGTCGGCGGTTTTCGCCGCGCCACTATCCCGGTGGTCAAGCGCCTTGGTTTTGGCGAAGACGCAGGCAGCGTGGTCAGCCAGTTCAAACATCACGCCGTTCTGGCTGCCCAAACCAGCGGCGCGGTGGCGGTGGATGTGGCGGTGCACAAGGAGGCCAAGCGCCTCTACAATGGCCAGACCAGCGTTGTGCAGCACGTCACCCATGCCTGGTCGATCGATCCCTTTCATCCCCTCATGAGCCGGGTCTGTCAGTCGCTCGCCGCCTCTGGCTGTGAGGTGCGTCCCGGCAAGTGGCAGCTCGGCCGTCTTGGCATGGGCACCGCCGGCAGCGTCTTGGTCCGTGAATTCAACGTGCCCACCATCGGCTACGGCCCGGGACTCGAAGATCAGGCGCATGCGGCGGGCGAATTTGTGGAAACGGCCAAGGTCGCGGAAGCCGTCTATGGCACAGCGGCCATGGTTCACGGGCTGATCGGCATTCCGGTGTGCGGCTGGACCTCCGACGAGATCTGACCGGAAGGGGCACGAAAGCAGCAAAGATGCAACGCTGAGGTCTGCCATGAAAGTTCTCGTTCTCAACTGCGGCAGTTCGTCGCTGAAATACCGGTTGCTGAGCATGCCCGAAGAAGCCGAGTTGGCGGGCGGGGAAGCCCAGCGGGTCGGGCCGCCCACCGCCAAGCCTTCGGTCATTCTTCACCGCGTCGGGCGGGAGGCATTCGCGCATGAGGTGCCCATGCCTAACCAGGCGGCCGCCTTCGCCGAGGTCATGAAGCTCCTGCTCCAGGATCCGCGTCTCCGTCCCGACGCCGTGGGACATCGGCTCGTGCACGGCGGGACCTTCTTCAAGAATCCGACCGTGGTGGGGCCTGAGGTCATGAAGAAGCTCGAAATGACCCGGGATCTGGCTCCCCTCCACAATCCGCCATCGATGGCCCTGATGTATGCTTGCAGCGAGCGCTATCCGGACCTGCCCCAAGTGGCGGTTTTCGACACGGCGTTTCACGCCACCATCCCGGCCTGGGCGCGCACTTATCCCCTGCCTCGCGGCTTGCGCGATGAGCTCGGCATCCGCAAATACGGTTTTCATGGCACCAGCCACCAATATGTCATGGAAGAGGCGGCTGCCTTCCTCAAGATCCGGGTGGACCAGTTCAACGCCGTCAGCTGCCATCTCGGCAGCGGCGGCGCCAGCCTGTGCGCCATCATTGGCGGCGTGTCCGTTGACAACACCATGGGGTATTCACCGCTCCAGGGCTTGGTGATGAGCACTCGTTGCGGGGATTTGGACCCCGCGGTGATCATGCGGCTCCTGGCTCAAGCGCAGGGCGATGAGCCGTGCGTGAGCGCCATGCTCAACAAGAAATCGGGCGTGCTCGGCCTTACCGGCACCACGGCGGATATCCGTGACGTGCTGGCCCAGGCCGCCGTGCCTGCGGCTCCCAATGCCCGGATCGAGCAAGCCGAGCAGGTTTATACATGGCGCTTGCGGAAGTACCTGGGCGCCTACCTGGCGGTGGTTGGGCAGCCCCACGCCGTGATCTTCACCGACACCATCGGAGAAACCGTGCCCCAGGTGCGCTGGGCCATGTGCACCGGCATGGAGGCCTTCGGGATCCGGATTGACCCGGCCAGGAACAGCCGGGTGAGGTCCTACCCGGTCGATGTGGCCGCAGACGACAGCCCGGTCCGCCTGCTCGTGATTCAAACAAACGAGGAACTAGCCATTGCCCGCAAGACTTTTCATCGTTTGACCGCTGAAAAACCCGGAACAGAAACAACCAGCAAGACCACCAGGAAGCGCGGCCAATCGACTCGCGCCTTGGCAGCCACGAAAGGAGCACTCGCATGAATGTCCTTGTCCTCAAGCCAGGCATCCACACACTCGCCTTCCATTTCTATCGGGACCATTGGGAGCAACCGCTTTGCTCGGGCCAGATGGACGATTACCGCAATGTCGAAGGCAGCCGAAACGCCTTGGCCGAAATCCGCCGGGCCATCTCCGCCGCGGTCCCGCAAGGCCAAGAGCCTCCCAGGATCGACCTGATCGCGTTGCGCGGGGTCTTCGGGGGAACGGAGTTCAGGAAGCCGGCGGTGGTCACACCCCCGGTGGTGCGGCAGTTGGAGAAACTGGTGCCGCACGCTCCGCTGCATATTCCCCCCCTGCTGGCCCTGGTCAACGCCTGCCAGGAGGTCTTCCGGCAAACGCCGGTGGTGCTGCACTTCGAAACCTCCTTCTTTGTGGATCTGCCGGAGCGCGAACACCTCTACGCGGTGGACCCGAGCCTGGTCAACCTGGTCGGGCTGCGGCGTTTTGGCTTCCACGGCATCTTGCACGCCGCGGCGGCCGAGATGATCGCGCGGAAACGTCGCGGGCTGGGACTCGAGGTTCCGGCTCGGATTCTCTCGATCTGTCTGGAGGCGCGCCCGGAGGCCGCGGCCGTGCTTGGCCACAAGCCTCTGGTGGTGACCAGCGGCGCCACTCCGCTGGAAGGCTTGCCGGGGCAGACCACCTGCGGCGAGTTGGACCCGAGCATCGTGTTGATGCTGGCGCAGAAGAAGAGCTGGGGACCGGAACAAATCAACGATGTTCTGACCCAGCAAAGCGGCTGGATGGGGCTGGTGGGTCACCGGGCCACGCTCGGCGAGATCTTCGCCTCGACCAGGCTGGAATGCCGGTCCGCCCGGCAGCTCATTCAGTATCGTTTGCTCCAGTTTTGCGGGGCGGGTCTGGCGGCGCTGGGAGGTGTGGACGCCATCGTCTTCTCCGGGCGTTGCTCGGGCGTGGGCGTAGGCCTCGGAACGTGGTTGAAAAAGAAGCTCGATTTCACGCGGACCCACCGGCACAACGACGTCCCTACCGAGATATTGTCGCAGCCGGTGGAGCGGATTCTGGGTGAGATGGCTTGCGCAGCCGCCTTCGGCAAACCAGGCGACTTGAGCGAGTCCAGGAATTGACTTGGCGCTCCGCGGGAATGTCAACCTTGCGCGGACCGCGCCAGACCGGGACCGGATGGAGGCAAGGCGCCGCTTCCCCACCGTGCCGGTGGGGAGAAGCGGGAGCAGGCCCAGTGGCGTGCTGAGGCCAGCGCTCCGCGCCATCTGCGGCGAATTCATGGGTCTAGTTCGCTTGATGAGCTCCAGGTTTTGCCTTTTCAAGAGCTGACAGAACCCCATACTGCTGGCCACTATGAGTGTTGCATTGGTCACGGGATCGGCCGGTTTGATTGGCTCGGAAACTTGCGCCCGGTTTCATGCCGAAGGGTTTGACCTGGTGGGCATCGACAATGATATGCGCGCCCGCTTCTTTGGGCCTGACGCCTCGACCGCGTCCACCCGGACGCGCCTGGAACAAAGTCTCAAACGGTATAGTCATGAGGCGCTGGATATTCGGGACACCGCCCAGATTGACCGGGTCTTTGCCCGGTACGGCAAGGAAGTGCGGGCCGTGATCCATACAGCCGCCCAACCCTCGCACGACTGGGCTGCCCGGGAGCCGCTCACCGATTTCGGGGTCAATGCCCTGGGCACCCTCAACTTGCTCGAAGCGACCCGAAAGCACTCTCCGGAAGCGGTCTTCGTCTTCACCAGCACCAACAAAGTCTATGGCGACACTCCCAACCGCC
>CAZDOO010000119.1:0-11929 GCA_964507045.1 uncultured Verrucomicrobiota bacterium
CTCTCATAATTTATGAGAGGTGCTAGGGAGGGGTAACGGTGAGGTGACGGTGGGGGGCCGGTGCAGGGATGGGGAGGGAGCCCGGACGAACCGGGGGGGTATCGGGTTGCACCGCGCACAATGGGCGCATCGCGGTTTGTTACAGGAAAGTGAGCTGCGCCCATGGGCGGAAAGCCCAGGCGCCGCTGGCGCTGCGAGCGGTTAGCGGGGCAAAGCTGCCGCCTATGGCCAGACCCAATCGCCCTCGGTAATCGTCTTGCCAGCAGTTCCGCCGTCGTCCTTTTCATTCCAGCCGACGGAGTAGAGGACGAACTGGCCGTCAGCGGTGCGGGAATACTTCAGGGGTCGGCCGCCGACGATATCGTGCGGGAGTTTCTCCGCGAACTGCGGCACGAGCGCTTCGAGGGTTTCGGGGTATTGACCGTGCGCCAGGCGGTAGCGTTTCAGCCCACAGGCGATGAAGGCCTCGTTGGCCAGCGTTTGGTTGCGGGCCGTCGTTTGGCAGGCTTTCGAGAAGTTGGGCAAGGTCATCCTGGCCAGGATGTTGTAGGGCGTCTTGCGCTTCAAAGCGGCGGCCATCCGGCCCTGGGCATTCTCGTTCTTGCTGGGCCAGACCTGATTGTTCGTGACATCGAATGCCCCGAGGGGCCCCAGTTCCGGCGGTTCCCCCGCGCACATGTTTTGAAACATCCAGCCGCGCGGCGCCAAGGTGGCGAACAGGAACATCGGATTCCTAAGCTTGCCCCACAAACCCTGCTCTTCGCGGTCAAAGAGCCTTGCGAGTTCCGTGGGCGTGTAGGTCTCAAAGGTGTGGCCGGAGCCGGCCCGCTCGGCCTGGAAGGCCCGCTGGACAAGCGGAATGAAGTTGATGTCTCCAAGCTGCTTCTGGATCGCGGCCAGCTCCGGCTCGCGCCAGGCCTGCAAGCGCAGGCCATCCTGGACGACGCTTACGTAGAGTCCGCCGATGGCCACGTCAATCATGGCTTCCACCAGCAACGGGCAGTTGCTGGCCGGCTTGGCTTCCAGCATGCGGCAGAGGTCGCGGACCAGTGCCAGTTCGTGCCACGCGGCCTCCGGCTGGCCGAGCAGCAGGTAACACTGCGCCCGCTGCGACAGCACTTGGGCCGCTGTCCGTTGCCTCACAAAGTTCGGGATCGGGCGCTCAAAGGGCCGCTGATAGTCGCCGTCCATCCGCGCGCAGGGTCGTTCCAGCGCCTGGCGCAGCAGGTCCAGGTCGGGCACCGCCGGCTGGCTCCGGGCAAGGTAATCAGACGCAGTATAAACCGAAGCGGTCAGCAACACACGAAAGCCGTTGCTGCCCGCCGTGGCAACCCGAACCTGGCTAAGGCCAAGCGTGGTCCTAAGCTGGTTCGGTTCCCCGCTGAGCGAGAGGAATGCCGCGAGCGCCGTGGCGGTCGGCGTCGTGTCAGCCCGCAGCAGCAGGCAGGCGGGGTTAGTTCGATCCAACGGACGCGGGACCAACACGCAATACTGGGCGCCTTCGGCGCAGGGTCCTATGCTTTCACGGAGGAACTTCGCCGCTCGTTCGCGCGCCGGCGGGTCGTCGAACCGCAACACCGCGTCAGCCTTGCCGGAAGGGAGCGGCCCATTGGGCGGGACGACGGTCACCTCGGCCACCACCACGTGACCGTCATCAACATCCCGGGGCGGCACGACATTGAAGGGCGCGTTGGTGTTGCGAGACTGGGACAGGTTGCCGGAGAAAGCCCCGGTCCAGGATTCCTTTACGAACCACTCGGCCATCTTGGGCGCCTTGAAGATATTCTGCTCGTCGGGCACGGGCGCCGGGATGTAGGCGTTCCAATCGAGCACTTCGCCCCTGGCTTCCAGTTCACGCCGGCACTTCTCCCACGCGCGTTTGCCGCGCCAGTTCTCCACCGCGTAGAATAGCCCGATCAACGTGGCCAGGCCGGCCAGGCAAAACAGGTAGCGGGGCACCATCCTCTTGTTAAGCACCCGGCTTAGAACACGTTTCAGCAGCGCCGGCCGGCCATCCGGCGTCCGCACCAGCCGCGCTGCGCTTCGGCGCATGATCGGAGAGAGCAGCCAGCCGAGAAATACGACGGCGATAACATTCACCAGCGCAAAGCCAATCTTCTCCGCGCGGGATGGGAAAGCGATCCCGTGCCCAAACGCCAGCCGCATTACCAGGAAGTAGCCGGACTGGAAAACCGTGACCGCGCCGATCACCAACAGCAGCCAGCGCAGCAGACGCGAGACCAGTGACCGCCGCTTCGCCTCGTATTTGAGTTTGTCCTTCATAGGGTTCGCCTTGGGCGATCTACGCTACCAAGAGTTTATGGCACAGTTCACTTCTCGGCCGCGGCGGGGTGGGCTTGGGCCGTTCGGCCACCGGCGTCTCGCGCGGTCCCAGGAGTTCGGCCAGCAGTCGCTCCTGCTCCCGGAAGGTCAGGCAGACCTGCGGCGAGAGCGGCGAGGCGCGCCTGGCGAGACGGGGCGAGGCTTCACCGGTGGCAAGGTGAAGCCCCGTAATCACCAGCCAGGCCGCCGCCAGGCCGGCCCAGGCCGCGGGGTGAGGCCAAAGGATAGCTGAGAGTTGAGCGTTGAGCGTTGAGAGCAGTGAGGGCCGGGAGTGGCGCGTGGTGCGGGGTGCGGGGTGAGCCGCGGCGGCCTGTCGGGCGGCGCAGAGAATGTCTTCCCGCCACTCGGCGGGAACCTGCCGCAGCGACTGGCGCTGAAGGCGTTTCTCGAAATCCTCAGTGTTCATCATCGTATCTCGTCATAAAGGGGACGCAGCCGCTCGCGCAGTTTGTCTAGCCCATATCGGTAGCGGCTGGCCGCCGTATTAAGGGGGATGCCGAGCAGCTCGGCGATCTGTTCAAACGTCAGCCGTTCCCAAAGCTTGAGGTGGACCACCGCGCGCTGGTCCGCCGGCAGTTCCCCCAGGGCGGCGGAAAGCGCTTCCCGGAAGGCGCCTTCATCGGCCTCCGGGGCCGGCGCGAAGATCGGCGCCGTCTCGTCGGCGAGTTGCTCGTGGTGCTTCTCCCGCGTGCCCCGGCGGCGGATGAGGTCAATGGCCAGGTTGTGCGCCAGTCGCAGCAGAAAGGCCCGCTCGTCGCGCACGCCGACGAGCAGTTCGGGCCGCTTGGCGAGGCGGATCAACAGTTCCTGGAGCAGGTCGCGTGTGTCCGCCTCGTGGCGGGTGAAATTGAGCAGGAACGCGAACAGGGCTTGGGCGTGTTCGTCGTATAACCGCTCAAAATCGAGGGGCGGCGGCATCAGCTACAGACCATGACGCGCTCGCCCGCTGGTTTTGTCTAGCTGAAAGGAGGTTCCGGGCGCGCCCACGTCCGCAATCGAGCCTTTGCTTCCCGTTGCCGGCTCCCTTACGATGAGGTCAACGAACCATGATAAGGAACCGGCGGTGATCCTGAACCTGATTCTCGGCAGCCTGGCCCTGCTGAGCCTTGCCCTGACACTGTGGCAATGGCTCGTCGCGCGTCGTTTCCCGCTCCACCAACGCACCCCTCAACTCTCAACCCTCAACTCTCAGCCTCCTGTCACCCTGCTCAAGCCCCTCAAAGGCTGCGACGCGGCCACCGAAGACTGCCTGCGAAGCTGGTTCGTCCAGCAATATGCCGCGCCAGTCCAGATTCTGCTGGGCGTGGCTGAGGCGGAGGATCCTGTGTGCGCGATTGTTCGCAAGCTCCTGCAGGAGTTCCCCGGCAGCGACGCGCAGCTCGTCGTGTGCGGCCCCCCGCCCGGCGCCAATGCGAAGGTTTCCCAGTTGGCGGAACTGGAGCGCCGGGCGAAGCACGACGTCATTATCATCAGCGACGCCGATGTCCGCGTGCCGCGGGATTGCCTGGCGAATGTGGTCGCCCCGTTGCGGCAGCCGGAGGTGGGCCTGGTCAATTGCTTCTATCGCCTCGCCAATGCCCTGACCCCGGCGATGCGGTGGGAGGCCATCGCCATCAACGCCGATTTCTGGAGCCAGGTGCTGCAATCCCAGAACCTCAAACCTCTTGACTTCGCCCTCGGCGCCGTCATGGCCACGCGCCGCCAGCAACTCGCCGAGATCGGCGGCTTCCAGGCGCTGGCGGATTGTCTGGCCGACGACTACCAGTTGGGCAACCGTATTGCGCGGCGGGGCCATCGCATCGTCCTCTCGCCCGTCGTGGTCGAATGCTGGACGCCGCCAATGGGCTGGGCGGCGGTCTGGAAGCATCAGCTCCGGTGGGCGCGGACCATTCGCGTCTGCCAGCCCGTGCCGTACTTCTTCAGCATCCTGAGCAACGCGACACTTTGGCCAGGGCTCTGGTTCCTGGCCAGGCCTGCGGCACTGGTGCTCGCCTGCGCCCTCGGCTGCGTGCTGGTCCGGGTCCTGACCGCGCTACATCTGGAACACCGCCTGACCCGCAGCCGGCCGGCGTTTGCATGCGGCTGGCTGGTGCCGGTTAAGGACCTGCTGCAAGCCGCCCTCTGGCTGCTGGCCTTTCTCGGCAACCGCATCGAATGGCGCGGTCAGCGGCTGCGCTTGCGCTCCGACGGCACCTTGGTGCGGGGCTGAAGGCCCCCTGATTAGCAGGGCGAAACTCCACACCCGCCCTGCCTTGCCTCTTCGAGGCTCCATATATTCCCATATCCGTACTTATACGGAAAGGACGGCATTTGTCCCACCCCGGCTTCTAAGGTGGGCGCAAACAAACTGAAAGTATGCCTATGACCAATGCACAATTAGAACTGAGCTTCGAAAACCGCTGCGCCCGCCTGGCGCCGTCCGCCGCCCACAGCCCGGCCTTCCGGAGCGCGCAGTGGTGGTTCCGGCGGATGCGGCAGATCGTGGATTGCGCCCTGGACTGGGAACCGGCGCCGGCGCCGCGGCCGGAGCAAATCTCACTGCCGAGCATGGATTTCCGCGCTCGGACGGCCTGAGGTGCGCCGTGGGGCGGTGCCAACTTCGCCCTTGACGATTGGGGCTCGTCCGAGTGCGATGGGGGCACGCTGACAACAGCGGCAAGACGGGAGCACTTGAATATGAGCAACCAACTGGCGATTAGTGGCGGCCCCAAGGCCGTGACCAATAAACTGCAGGGCTGGCCGCAGTTCGACGAGAATGCGATCAAAGCGGTCGAAGCCGTCCTGCGCTCCGGCAAGGTGAACTACTGGACCGGCAAGCGGGGCATGGAGTTCGAGAAGCAGTTTGCCGAGTGGCAGGGCAGCCGCTACGCCATCAGCGTCGCCACGGGCACGGCGGCGCTGCACGTCGCGCTCACGTCGCTGGGCATCGGCCCCGGCGACGAGGTCATTGTGCCCAGTTACACTTTCATCGCGAGCAGCTTCTCTATCGTCCAGGCCGGGGCCATCCCCCGGTTCGCGGATGTGAACCTGGAGGACCACTGCCTCAGCGTCGAGTCGGCGGAGAAGCTGGTGACGAAGCGGACCAAGGCCATCATGCCCGTTCATCTGTATGGAAACGTGTGCGACATGGGCCAGATCCTGGCCTTCGCCAAGCGGCACAACCTGTACGTGATTGAGGACAACGCCGAGGCTTTTGGCGGCGCCTACAAGGGCAAGAAGACCGGCACCCTCGGGCACATGGCCGGCTGCAGCTTTTGCCAAAACAAGACTTTCACCACGGGCGGTGAGGGCGGCATGGTCACGACGGACGACGAAGAGCTGGCCTGGAAGGCGCGCAGCTTTCGCGACCACGGCTATGATGTGAAGCAGCGGCTGAGCCTGCTCGAACTCGAGCAGAAGCTGCCCTACATCCACAACATGGTGGGATGGAACTATCGGATGACGGAGATGCAATCCGCGATCGGGCTGGCCGAGCTGGCACGGATGGACACGTGGAATATGCCCCGGCGCCGGCGCAACGCGCAGATCCTGGTGAACGCGCTCAAGACCTCCAGGCGCATTGAGCACTTCCCGGTTGATACCCCGGAGCGCCAGAACGGCTGGTATGTGCTGGCCTTCTCGCTGGAGGTCGAAAACATGAAGTGCGACCTCAAGCAGTTTGTCGCCGCTGTGGCGGCCGAGGGCGCGCCGGTGTGGAAGGTCTTCTGGCCGCAATGCCATACCGAGCGGGCCTTCCAGGAGCACCACGCCTTTGGCCGCACCGGCTTCCCCTTCAAGTCCGGGGAATACGCGGACCCGGCGAGCGTTGACTACAGCAACGTGGAGGTGCCCCATGCCCGCTGGCACGAAACCCACACCTTCACCTGCTTCGCGTATCCGACCTACACCGAATCCGACATGGAGCAGATCGCCAACGCCATCCTGAAGGTGATCAAGGCGTTTGAGAAATAGCGGGTAATGCGGCTGCACCGCGGGCGCCGGCAGCAATCAGGACCGAGCCGCCTCCGGTGCGGGAAGAATGTGCCGACTGACGGCGGCTGCACACGGTCGGCAAATTGTGCGAAGTGCGAGGTGTCCGGGCTAGCGACGGTTGGGGGAGCTGCTCGGGCCGGTCTCGCTGTCATCCAGAGGGTAAACAGGGCGGCGCTTGAGATTATCTTGCCGGGACAACAGCTCGCGAACCAAGGCCTGGGCGCTTTCGTGCCGGGTGAAGCCGTTTGGCGGCTGGAACAGGTCGTTGGGCAGAGCCTCGAGCCGGGCCTTCGACAAGGTGAGCGTCAGGGGCGTGCTGGCCGAGACGCAGGTAACGCGCAGCGGCAGACCGTTCAAGTCGGCGGCCCGCCAGAGCCGAAAGGCGGTCACCGCCCCATCGATGGCGGTCACGATCGCATCCGCAGGCTGGCAGAGATGGCCGTCAATCCTTTCGGACGCGGCAGCAGCAGGAGCCGCGCTCACGGCGAAGTTCGTGAACTGCACGCCGGAGACGATGGGCGCGCAGGCTTGCATGGGGCCGTTGAGGATATAACCGGAGTTCGCAGGCACGTCCCAAATGAACGCGGAGCTGATGGCGGGAGAACGCTTGCTGGCAGCCTTGTCGAAGGCCGGCGCGAAGACCAGCCTGCCGCCCTGCCCCATCAGTTCGCCGACCGCCACCTGGCGGGCGGGGACTCCACTTTCCAGTACCGCATGGGCGCGGAACCCGGCCACGTTGGTGAAGAGCAAGGCCATGGCGCCGCGCAGAAAGACAGGCGGCTCGGGCACCGGCGGCACACCCATGCTGCCGACCGGACCGGCATCCGGGGGCGAGTGAGCACAGCCGGCGGCCAGGGCCGCGACCAACAGAACGGATACTCCGGCCATTCGGCTTCCCGCCAGCCGCGACTTCAGCCATTGCCCCAGCCTGCAGTTCATCATCCTCATATCGTGGTGCAACCTACAGGGAAGCAGCCGGGCAGGCAAAGCGGAACTGAGTCAAATGAACTGAGGAATTTGCCCTTGCACGCCGCGCGTCCTCAGCGCTGCGCGGGTGAGCGTTCCGCGCCAACGGCGCTGCCGGGCTGATGACTTGAAGCCCTTCGAGCTGGCCGCACTTTGGTGTCGCGCCAACTGGTCATCGATTGCTTGTGCAGGAGAGCCGCTTTGCGAACGGTGCTATTCCAGGGCGTGTTCAGTGGGGGGTCTTCCACGTTTCCATTCCCGCAGAGTGGCGGCAGCGCTCCGCTGCAATAACCGCGCTTGAGCCGAATCCAGATCCGCCAGGGTCGTGGTCTTGCCCCCTTTATTCCTGCCGACGATTGTTGGAGGGAGCCCCACGGGATTCTTGCCATAAAGAACGCCATAGAAGACACATGCCCCAAGGTAAGTAGCCGCGGGGCTGGGATGACTTCCATCCACGGCATAGAACTCCATCTCCGGGACTTTGGCGGCGACCCTGGCTTCAGCCGGCCCGACGGGGCAAGAGAGTGCGCCCAACTCCCGCGCAATCGTAGCGTAGGATTGCGTGATCTGTTGCTGAGTGGCTGGCGCATTCTTGCGCGCCCAGGTGATGTAGAAAACCGTTTTGGCCCCAGCCTTCTGTATCTCCGCGTGCAGAAGGCGGGCGTACTCGTGCATGGCGGCGGCGTTGGTCAGAGGACGAAGGCTCTGCTCCTGCAAAACGACGTAGTCCCATCCGCCCTCGCGGATCGCCGCAACCGCCAGGCCATCCTTCCAATGCTTCTCAAAGCTGCAACCTCCGGGAGCGACCAGCTTGTACTCGAGCGGGCGGTGTTCATGTTTGGCCAGCGACATTTCGCGAATCATTTCAGGCAGCATGTTCACGTACGTATAGCTATTGCCGATGAAAAGGACGTGCAGCGATTCTGAACGGCTGTGGGCTTGCGACGAATCCGACCGCTTTGTTGCGCACCCGGTGACCCCGAGCACCAGGATGATCGAGAGGACAAAACACCTTCGAACAAGAAACATCATGGCAATTATCATTTACCGGCCGCCGGCGTTGTCAAGGCATTGAGTGCCACCTCGCACCAGCAGTACCCGGCTGCCGGACCCGTCGTAGCGGCGTTTTGCCCTCGTGATCCAGACGGCTGCTGTCAGCCCCAGCTTCGAGTAGTGCCTGCACGATGGGGATGGAGCCGGTTTGCGTATTGAACTCGGGGGTGGGGTCGGTTAGCTTGCCATTGTCGTATGACGTTAACTGAAAAAATATTGGCTCGCGCGGCGGGCAAGGCCCGAGTGCAGGCCGGGGACAATATCTGGGTCCAGGCCGATGTGTTGATGACGCATGACGTGTGCGGGCCGGGGACAATCGGCGTGTTCCACCGTGAGTTCGGCAAAACCGCGAAGGTCTGGGATCGCACCAAGGTCGTGATCATCCCGGACCACTACATCTTTACCGCCGACTCGAAGTCGAACCGCAACGTGGATATCCTGCGGGAGTTCGCGAAGGAACAGGGCCTGGTCTATTTCTACGATGTCATTGACGATCCGAACGGGCACTGGGTGTTCGACGCGGCCAAGGGCGTGCTCAAGCGGCAATATGGGTCGCATTACGCGGGGGTGTGCCATGCGGCGCTGCCCCAGAAGGGCCACACCCGCCCGGGCGAGGTGTTGTTCGGCACCGATTCGCACACGTGCATGGCGGGGGCGTTTAACGAGTTCGCCACCGGCATCGGCAACACCGACGCCGGCTTCGTCATGGGCACGGGCAAGTTGCTGCTCAAGGTACCGGAGACCATGCACTTCCGGCTCGAAGGCAAATTGCAGCCGGGCGTCATGGCCAAGGACATCATCTTGCATTGCATCGGCGAGATCGGCTTCGACGGCGCGACCTACCGGGCCTTGCAGTTCGACGGGCCGGGCGCCGCGAGCCTGAGCATGGACGACCGCATGACGGTCGCCAATATGGCGATCGAGGCGGGGGGCAAGAACGGCATCTTCGAGTTCGACGCCCAGACCCAGGCTTTCGTGGACTACCGGTGCAAGCTGAACGGGACGAAGGCGGCTTATGAACCGGTCGAGCGCGACCGGAAGCAGAAGTTCGTCTATGAGCTGGTGCTCGACCTCTCGAAGCTCGAGCCGACGGTGGCCTGCCACCCCAACCCGGGGCAGCGCAAGCTGGCGAAGGAGCTGGGCCAAACCAAGCTCGACCGCGCCTACATCGGCTCCTGCACCGGGGGCAAGACGAGCGACTTCCTCGAATTCGCGCGCGTGGTGCGGGGCCGGCGGGTGGCCATTGACACCTTTGGCGTGCCGGCGACGCCGGAAATCGTGCACGACCTGCAGACGGCGCGCTGGGGCGCCCAGACGGTCTGGGAGATACTCACCGCCGCCGGGGTGCAGATGACCGAGAATGCCGGCTGCGCGGCCTGCCTCGGCGGCCCGGTGGATACGTTCGGCCGGATGAATGCGCCGCTCAAGTGCATCAGCGCCACCAACCGCAACTTCCCCGGCCGCATGGGGCATAAGGACTCGCAAGTGTTCCTGGCATCGCCGGCCACGGTGGCAGCCAGCGCGGTAACGGGAAAGATTACCGACCCGCGCGAGCTGCTGCCGAAAGGCTGATGAATCGCGAGGCGCTGGATGGCTGGTGCGAGCGGGGCATCCTCGCCCTGGTGCTGGCTATCCTTGTTTTCGGGCCGCTGGCAATGGGAGCGGTGCGCCCGCCCGAGTTTCTGGTCATCCAGGGGCTGACCATTGGCGTAATGCTGCTTTGGGGCGTGCGCCTTTGGTTGCAGCCGTGTCCGCAACTGCTGTGGCCGCCGATTTGCTGGGCGGTGGCGGCGTTTGTCGTTTACGCCATCGCCAATTATCTCACCGCCGACATCGAGTATGTGGCGCGGCAGGAATTGATCCGGTTCCTGATCTACGCCTGCCTGTTCTTCGCCATTCTCAATAACCTGCATCGACAGGAGTCGCTGCAGATCATCGGCTGCACGCTGGTCTTCCTGGCGATGGCGATCTCGCTGTACGCGGGATACCAGTTCGTCACCCGGATGGATCGCGTATGGAGCTTCCACGTGCGCTTTGATTTTGGCGCGTCGGGCACCTACATCTCGCGCAACCACTTGGGCGGGTTCCTGGAGATGATCCTGCCGCTGGGCCTGGCTTACGCCCTCGTCAGCCGGTTCAAGCCCGTGACCAAGATCTTCCTGGGCTACGCCGCGCTGGTGATCCTGGCGGGCATCGTCATCACCGTCTCGCGCGGCACCTATGTTTCGACAGCGGTCGCGCTGCTGCTGTTCTTTGGCGTGCTGCTGTTCCATCGCTCGTACCGGCTGCCGGCGCTCGTGTTGCTGGCGGTCATCCTGGTGGCCGGCGCTTACTTCCTGCCCCGCAGTTTCTCCGTGCGATTGCGCCTTAGGCCGTACCTGGCAACCGAAAGCGTGGACCCGCGGGGAGAGGAAGCCAAACGGTCGTTTCTCTGGGACCCGGAAGACTCGCGCGTCATCCTCTGGCAGTCGGCCGTGCGGGTGTGGCAGCAGAATCTCTGGCGGGGCGTCGGGCTGGCGCATTACGACGCCAGGTTCCCGCCCTATCGGCCGCTGGCGATGCAGCTGCACCCCTATTTCGCGCACAATGATTACCTGCAGTACCTGGCTGAATGGGGCCTGGTCGGCGCCGGATTGGCCGGTGCCGCCCTTGTGCTGGCGGCTTGGGGACTGCGGAAAACCTGGCCCCGCGTGCGCGGCACGCCGCGAGACATCGGTCAGCCCAAGAGCAGCAACAAGTTTGCCTTCGTGCTCGGCGCGGCGCTCGGCCTGGCGGCGATTGCGGTCCACTCCTTCGTTGACTTCAACACGCACATCCCCGCCAACGCGATCCTGGCGGTATCGCTGCTGGCCCTTCTGAGCAGTTGTCTCCGCTTCGCCACGGACCGGCATTGGGTGACGCTGAAGTGGTGGGGGAAGACGCTGGGCTGCGTCGTGATGCTGGCGGGCGCGGCGTATCTGGGGCAACAGGGGTGGCGCAATGCCGCCGAATACACCTGGCTGCAGCGCGCCGCCCGCGCGAAGCTCTTTTCGCCCGCGCAGGCCGAATGCCTGCAACAGGCGTTCGCCATTGAGCCGATGAATTCCGAGACCGCTTATTCCATCGGCGAGGTTTACCGCATGAAATCCTCCGAGGGCGGGGATGACTACCAGGCCCTGGCCAGCCAGGCGATGGAGTGGTTTGACCGCAGCATCAAGTTGAACCGGTGGGGCGCCTATAGCTATTTGCGCTACGGGTGGTGCCTGGACTGGCTGGGGCGCTTCGCCGAATCGCCGAAATACTTCGAGCGCGCCGCCCAACTCGAGCCCAACAGCCATTACATGATGGCCCATATCGGGCTGCACTATATCCAAGCAGGTGATTTTGCGGCCGCCAGGCCGTGGCTCGAACGCTCGCTTCGCCTGGAACCGAAGAATAATGACATTGCCCGTAGTTACCTGCCCATCATCCGCAGCCGACTGCTGGAGGCTGCCACCAACGAATTCAGCGCCAAGCTAAACGCCGCGCCGAAGTGAAGGGGAAGCGGCCCCGAGCGCATGGGGGGGCAACTCAGTTTCGTGCAGGATCAAAGGGGACAAGGTGGGGAAAGAGCAGA
>CAZDOO010000120.1:0-11685 GCA_964507045.1 uncultured Verrucomicrobiota bacterium
GATAGCCTATCAGAGGTACTACGGTGAGGATACGGTGAGGTAACGGTGAGGTGAGCCAGCAGCGAGGGGGATTACGCGGGCTTGGGCATGACCCGCATTCATGGCCGCCCGGGGCAGCCAATTCCAAAGGAATTCGCGGATTCCCCAGGGGGGTGGCAGTGCCAGAAACGCCCCAATTTCCGGGACAACCAACCATCAGGTGATGTCCGGGGAGTTAAAGTCTGGGTGGAGCCGGCCAGAATGGTGAGATTAGCGGTGCCCGTAGTGACCGGGATGTCCGCCGCCGTAATGCCGGCCATGATAGCCTCCGCCACCATAGCCGAAACTGAAGACGACCGAGGAGCCGTAATAGGGATAACCCCCACCGTAGTAGTGGTAAGGGTAGTAGCCGGGATAGCGGTAGCCTGAGTAAGGATACGGAATCACATAGAGGGTAGAGGCCGGCTCCGCCGCGGGCTGGGCTTCCACGTAAACCGGTGCCGGCTGAACATATGCTGGGGCGTATTGCGGGGTGGCAACGGTGCTGGTCTGTGGGCTCGCGGGTGCCGGTGTGGCGGCGGTTGCGCTGGCCAGGGCGGCTTGCGCGGCGGCTTCGGTCGGCACGTTCTTGCGTTGATCCATCATGGTGTTAATCACCCGGTCCGAAACGCCCTCGTTCCGCAGATACACGATGTCGTTGGGAGCGAGGTTATAGATCGTGCCCGAATTGCGAATGTAATTCAGGGTGACGTCTTCGCTGACCTGCGCCCGGCTCAGCTTGAGCACATCCTCCGCACCGTAAGGCAGTTTGACCGCGGTGGAGCCCGCCGCGGCGGGGGTTGAGGCTGCGGTCGTGGTTGGCGCCGGGGTCTGTGCGGTGACATTAAAGGCCACGAGGGAAGCTGTGCCTACGCTTGCGAACAGGCCCATCAGAGAAGTCCGCATCTTCATAAGTCTATATCCTTTCAGTATATTCCAGCTTCGCCGGGGGGAGCCGGGCGGTCAAGCCCTGCGCAGCCAACCCCGGGCGAGGAGCCCTAATCCCTGCTCATTGACGCTGTTGATGATCTGACGAGGAGACAGGGGCAGGTATTCAATGCTCTACCATCCTGCCGCCTTGCCGCCCGCGCGGGGGTCGGCGGCGCCCAGGAATCCTTGGCCGTCGGGTCGGCGCGCCACTACTTGGGACACGCCCATCGAGGGCAGCTTCTTGAGCTTATGGCCGCGGCGGGCCAGCTCAGCCTGCAGATTCTCAGGCAAGGTCGTCTCGATCATCAGTTCGTCCGGCGACCATTGATGATGGATGCGCGGCTGGGCCAGCGCCTGTTGGGGGCTCATTCCCAAATCGAGCATGCCGATCAGTTCGAGGACGACTTGCGAGATGATCTTGGGGCCGCCGGCGGCCCCAAGGGCGATGGTCGGCTTGCCGTCCTTGAGCACCAGGGTCGGCGTCATGCAGGAGAGCGGGCGTTTACCGGGGCCGACAGCGTTGGCGTGGTTGCCGATAAGTCCGAAGTAGTTGCTTACGCCGGGCTGGATGGAAAAGTCATCCATCTGGTTGTTCATCACCACGCCCGTGCCGGGGATGACCACCTTGGAGCCGAAGCTGGTGTTGACTGTCGCCGTGCAGGCCACCCAGTTACCCTCCGCGTCGGCAATGGAAAAGTGGGTCGTGTGTTTCTGGAAGACGTTCGTCTGCCAATCCGGCGGCGTCCCATGCGAGACGGTTTGGTTTGCGTGTTGCGGATTAATCGTGCGTGCCAGAGAGAGGGCATAATCTCCTGCCATCAAGCCCCGCGGCACCTTCACAAAGTCAGGGTCCCCCAGCCAATAGGCGCGGTCCGCGAAGGCCAGCTTCATGGCTTCCGCGGTTACGTGCAGGCGCGTGGCTTCGTCGAGTGACTTTAGATCGAACGTCTCCAGCATGTTGAGGATTTGGGCCACATGGACTCCCCCGGAGCTGGGCGGCGGGAACCCGACAATGGTGTATCCCCGGTAGCTGGAAAGCACCGGTTCCCGGAGGCAGATCTGGTAGTTGCGGAAGTCCGCCGCGGTCATGATGCCGCCGTTGTCTTTCATCCATTGTTCGACCGCCCGGGCGAAGGGGCCGCGGTAGAACCAATCACTGCCGTGCGCCGCAATGCCGCGGTAAGTCGCCGCCAGGTCCGGCTGTTGGAGGAGATCTCCCCGGGCCAGTGGCTTTCCGTTCCTGAAGAATACCGCGCGGGATGATGGAAACCGACCGAGGTCGCCGGCCACACGCTGGACGCAGCGGGCGTAAGCGTCGTCGAGCGGGAACCCTTTTTCCGCAATTTCGGCGGCGGGCAGGATGAGGTCGCTGAGCTTGCGTTTGCCGTAATGCTTTACGGCGAACTCGTAAACCGCGAGCGCGCCCGGCACGGCGCTGGCCAGGGGCCCGGCTTGGCTGAGGGCGGTGTCGGCTTGGCCGTTGCGGACGAACATGTCCGGAGTGGCGGCGGCCGGCGCCATTTCGCGGCCGTCAATGGCCACCAAAGACCCGTTGGCACGGTAGATGAGCAGGAAGCAGCCCCCGCCGATGCCGGAGTTGTCGGAGTCCACCACCCCCAGCGTCAGGGCCACGGCTGCCGCCGCATCCACCGCGTTGCCGCCTGCCTTGAGCACACGGAGCCCGGCGTCCGTTGCCACGGGGTGTACCGATGCAACCATGCCATGAGTGGCTTCTGCGCCTGTCGCTCCGGCGGCTGCAATTGCGAGGAGCATAATGAGGATCACGGGAATCATCAGTGCGCAAGACATGCCAGTTTGTATTGCCAAATGTCAACCCATTCATTATTCATCAGCGAGTCTTTGGGCACTAACCAATGGTTTGATAATGAGAATCAAGATTGCGCAATTCGGACTGGGTCCGATCGGGCTGGAAACGTTGAAGCTGGCCGCGGCGAAGCCGTGGGCGGATATCGTCGGCGGGGTGGATATTGACCCGGCCAAGATCGGCCAGGATCTGGGCGCGCTGACGGGGGTGAAGCGCCTCCGTGGCCGCCGGGTCTATGGGTCGCTCGATGAGTTGGTCGCGCGCGCCCGCCCGGATATTGTCTTTCATACCGCGGTGTCCAAGTTCAAGGACGCGTTCGTGCAGATCGAGCCGATGGCAAGGCGGGGCATCAGCGTGGTTTCCTCGTGCGAGGAACTGCTCTTTCCCGCGCTCCGCAACCCGGCGCTGGCCGCGAAGCTGGACCGGATTTGCCGGAAGAACGGGGCCCGAGTCATCGGCACAGGTGTGAATCCCGGCTTTGTGATGGACGTCCTGCCGGTGTTTATGACCGGTGTCAGCCGCGCCGTCCGCGCGGTGCATGTGCAGCGCGTGGTGAACGCCTCCACCCGGCGCGAGCCGCTGCAGCGAAAGATCGGCAGCGGACTGCCGCCGGCGGAATTCCGGCGGCGGTTCAAGCAGGGCAAGGCCGGCCACGCCGGCTTGAAGGAGTCGCTAGCACTCATCGCTCACTGTCTGGGCTGGAAGGCGAGGAACATCGTTGAAACCGGCGATGCAGTTGTGGCGGATCACAATATCCGCACTCGTTTTCTCACCGTGAAGAAGGGGCAGACTTGCGGGCTTCACCAGTACGCGGAAGCCACCGTGAACGGCAAAGTGTGCCTGACGCTGGACATCAAGATGTATCTCGATGCCAGGAATACGCGGGATGCCGTCCAGATTGAGGGCGAACCGCCGCTGGACGTGGTGGTCAACGGTGGCGTAGCGGGTGACCAGGCTACCGTGGCCGCGGTGGTGAATACAGCGCCGCGCTTGTTGACCGCACCAGCTGGTTTGCTGCTGATGACCGACCTGTCGGTGCCGCGCCTGGCGTAGCAGGCAGCGGTTCGGCGGGTTTTTCGCGTTGCTGGTGATTATGGTAATCTTGCTGACTAACGATGATGGGATTTACGCGCCGGGCTTGACGGCGATCGAACACGAATTGCGAGTGCTGGGCGACGTCACGGTGGTCGCGCCGGCCGGCGAACAAAGCGGCGTAGGACATTCGATTTCTTACCAGGCGCCGCTCATCGTCAAAGAAGTGTTTCGCCATGAGCTGGACAAGGGCGAGCGCCGTTGGGGCTGGGCGGTCGAGGGCAGTCCGGCCGACTGCACGAAACTCGGCATCCAGCAGTTGTGCCCCCGGCGACCGGATCTGATCGTCAGCGGCATCAATAGCGGCTTCAATGCCGGCATCAATATCCTGTATTCCGGCACTGCGGCGGCAGCGATTGAGGGGGCGTTTTTCGGCGTCACCAGCGTGGCGGTTTCGCTCGAATACGACGAGCATGCCCGGTTCGACAAGGCCGCTCGCCTGGCTTGCGCCATCATTCGGCAGATCCTGGCGCAAAAGCGCGCCGAGCCGCAGCTTTACAATCTGAACATTCCGACGGCGGCCTTGAACGGTGTGCCGGAAGTGTGCGTCGTCCCCATGAACGTCACCCGCTATGAAGACTCTTTTGAGATGCGGCATGATCCCTGGGGGCGCGAATATTTCTGGCTGAAGGAAGGACTGGCCCCGATGGGTAAGCATGCAACCGATCTCTCCAGCCTGGCCGAGGGCAAGGTAACGATCACGCCCTTGGATTTCAATCTGACGAAAGAGGCAGCGTTGAAGGAGATGCAGCACTGGCGGTTTGCGCTGTCCAGGGAATCGCTGGAAGGCAAGGGCGTTGATTTCTCGAAGCTGCCGATGCCAACCCTTCGCACGCGGAACAAACAGAAGCCGCCGCCGCGCGAATCTTGAAGCCATTGGTGCGAGAGCGTTACAACCCTGTGTTCCGGCATGATCCCAGCCAGACCCAGCCCTGACGAGCCTGACCCAAACGTTGTCAGGAAGAACCGGAAGTTCCTGCTGCTGGCCTTTGTGGTGGGCTCGGTGTTTTCCGTTGGGCTTGGGGCCACCCTCTGGCTGCTGAACAGGTAGGATGGCCCCGCGCCGGGGCTGGGGATATCCCTGTTGGGTGTTTGAACGGAAACAGCCCCTCCAGTGTCTTATTATCGGGATAAGTTTAAGGGTTTTTTCATAGGGGCGCAGTATTCGCTGACTGCGCCTTTTTTCTTTCCGACCCTTGTTTCAAGGAATGAGGCGTTTTGGGACAAGGTTGCCCAGGAGTGCAATTTGCTCTTTTCCAAGGAGGCCCGGAACCGTAGGCTTGCGCGGGCTGGACGGCCAGCGCTGGCCGGTGTGATGGAATGGCAGACATACAGGACTTAAAATCCCACTTTGGGCCTTTTCTCGTCACAACTCGCGCAAACTCGCCGCACAGCAAAACCCGCATGGATATTGGCCCAAACGCGCTATTTGCTTGTCAATGTTGGTGGCGAGGTTCTGGATATGAAAGTGGCACAAATAGTGGCACAAGCCCAAAATGTCCTGTGCGTCTAGGCCGTGACTTGGGGATGGTCCAATCTACCTACCCCCCTCGTCAAAGCGCGTCCTGGGGCAATTGGTGCGTTGGGGCGAGGGGTTCAAGTTTCTTCGTTTTGACCTTGCATCCCTCCGGCGTCGGCACATAATTGCCTCGCAGTCTGCGATAACAGGCTGCCGGCGATTGTTTAGGCGGACCACGAATCCGTTGCCGAAACAAACAAGAATAAGTGCAGTTCTCAGTGATAGCGTGGACGGGTCGTGCCGTCGCGCGAGAAGGTTATCGCCTTCATTGAGAACTGCACTTTTTGTTGGAACAGAATGAAAACACAGACACGAAACGGCGCGGCCAAACGGACCGCGAAAACTTCACACCCTGACCGGATAGACGCGCTAATCCCCCTTAAGCGCCTGGAATGCTGCTGCGATGACTTCACCGCAAAATGCGAGGACATCCGCGAGCGTGGCGGGGATTTAGAAGCGGCGCTAGATAAAGCGCGGATTGGCTGGGACGATCTTCCGCCCCGCGTGCAGGTCATGGTCGCGCGGGAGCGTGCGAGCAAGGCAACAGTCCGGCTCGAAATGGAATTGCCCGCTTGGGTCTATAGCCACCTGTGCGAGGCGGCGGTTGTGAATGGGGTACAAGATTGGAGAGCGGCGCTTGCTGAATACTTGAGCACCACGGTGCTCGAATGGAGCAACAACGGCTATGTAATTGACCCGTAATCAGCAGCGGTTTGACCCTGCACGGCCCCGGCTTCGGCTGGGGCCGTTTTCGTTGGTAGGTTTGCCCCGGCGGCCATGACCTAGACCGGCCACCGGGGCTTCCCGCCGAACAGCGGCGGAAAAGAAAGCCCCGCCCGAGTGGAAATTTAAGGCCCGGGCGGGGCGGGGTAAGCCGCCAATGAGAAAAGCGGCGGAAGGTTTTACAGCGTCAAATGGCCGGCGCCATGGAGGCGAATGACCGTGCTGTCGCAGCGGTAGTTTTCCCTGCCGGTTCTAAGCATCTCGGCCAGGAACAATTCACGATCACAGTTTGAGGCCTTCACGAGCTTTTCGATGCGCTCGCTGCTGGCGGTGATGGCCTTTTCAATCTCGCCGATCTTTGCGGGCAAGTGTTCCGTTTCGAGCTTCACGCGCAGCAGGTCTGCGTCCTGCAGGTCGAGGGCATCGGGCGATGACAGCAACGCCTTGGCCTGGTCAAGCTGTGCTTTCACCGCTACCTGCTCGTCGCGCAACTTCGCCCTGGTGACGAGTTCGGATTCCAACTCACGGCCAGCGTGACGCAGCGCCGCCAAGCGGTTGTAATTTTCAAGCGCCCGTTGCTGAATCGAAAACTGCTCTTGGCGGATAGCATCGGCCTCGCGCTGGTTCCATTTGGAGCACCAGTCCAACTCCGCGCGCGCTTCCTGTTGCAACGCCCTCGCGGCAATTCCTTCCGCGTCGAACGTCCCTGCCACTGTTGACCGGAGGGCAATCTCGCCAGGGTCAACCGCGAAGTCTGGCATCTGCGGCGGCGGTGCCGGCGGGGGTGTCAGGGGTGACGCTTCGGCGGCTTCGATGGAGGTCTTTAATTTGGGGGGTTTCATGCGTTAGCTCCTGCTGGCGAATGTGGTGCCAATCGTGTAGGGCCTGCCGGTTTGCTTCTCAATGAAGCGGATGGCAGCCTTGGCGGCGGGGGTGCCGGAGACGGCGGCCTGCTCGTCACCGTCGAGGACAGCGCAGAATTGGTTAATCTTCTGCTGCGCGGCGACTCGCTGGGCCTCGGGCAACCGCAGGGCCTGCTGGGGAACGTCCAACCCCTTCACCGATTCGCCGGGGATCGTCAAGCCTTTGACCAACGCGGCCTGCAGTACCTTGGCAATGTCCTCGCGCAGCGCCTCGGGGGAATTGTTGGCGTCGCGTTGCGCCTGGAGCTTTTTCGCATACGCACGGTTGACCCGCGCCGCGGCTTCGGGATTGTGATCTTGCCGCTCTAGATCATAGTGCTCCAAGCCGTCCTCTTTTCCGATCTTGACCAAGCGAACCGGGCGCTGTGTGAGACACTCAGCGGCACTCGGCCCAGCGTAGGCATTGAATGCGGCAAACACTCGCGCCCGGCGGCTTTCGAGGCTGGCGGCCCCTTCAATCCCGGGGCGGCTCGACTGGCGAGCGGGTTGCTGCATAATCAGGTCAGACCCTAGCCCGCCGGCTACCACGCCGGCGGCCCGGTATCTCACGCGAAGGTCTTCGGGGTTGGAAGCCGCCGCAGCCGGCGCGTGCGCACTCGCAACAATTTGCCGGAGCCTTCGGATTTCTGCATGCGCCTCGGCCATGCGCGGCCCCTCGTAGACTGGCTGCGGCTTTCCAATCTTCGCGCACTCCGCCGCGAGCCTGTCGATTTCGCGCCATGCTTGACGAATGTTTGGAAACTCCCATCCCCTCGACGGGGCCGCGATGGCACGGTCGAGAACGTTCAAAACTTTGGTTGCAATGTCATTCATATACAAGTGCGGCCCGTGCTCAATTTTGAAACGGCAACACTCATTCCGCGCACGCCAGCTTGTGTAAATCGCGCCTTGCGACGTTCAACATCTGCGCAACTCGCCCGGTGGACATGCGGAGCTTTTTTGCAAGTTGTCGCTGCGTGCGGCAATCGCTCTGCCCTGTAAGGAACGCCAGCAAGCCCACCCTCGCTCCGATCTTGCGGGCGTTGCCGTTGGTCGAGACGAAGCGGAGGAAAGCGAGGATTGTTTCCCGGCGAAGGCGGTGCTCGTCCTCGCGCCCAGGGTCGCTGCCCTCGCTGGGGTAGTCGAAGCCCACGCTCCCGCACGGCTCGCCCGCATCGTCAAGCGCGACGTTCGGGAGCTTCGGCTTGTGTTGAATGCTCATGCTGCGCTGGGCGTTTGCTGATTGGCGATGGTCGGGATGGCAGCGCCGGCGGATTTCAGCGCCTCCGCGAAGCGCTCCATCTCTGCTATCTGGTCGCCGGTGAGGTATGCGGCGGAGTCTCGCGAGAATGCTTGCAGAATCCACCGGGGAACTGCGGCCAGGATGGCATGACCCCCGGTCGCTGTAATGGCGTGCCAGAGGCAGCGGCGAGCGATTTGCCGCGCCCTGATTGGGTCGCCCTCTCCCTGGATTGTAGTTACCAGTTCCGGCAGCATCGCCTCCGAGACAATGCGGGATCCGTATGCCAGCCGGGCAATCGCATTTTCAATTTCACCCTTCGGGACGAGCAGGTTCCGTTGTCGCGCGTCGGCGCTCACGGCGGCTTCATAGCGGCGCAAACTCTCCAGAATTTTCAGCCAGTTTTCGCGGCTCAATCGGATGCCTAGAGCATCGTCACCATCGAGCGCCAGTTGCAGCCGGGAATAGGCGGCAACCTCTTCGCCTTGCAACCGAACCAAGGCAGCAGCGGCGCCCTGAGTTTCCGCACGTTCGCCGGAAGGCTCCGCAGCAGCTTGGGGGGCGGTCTTGGTGGGGACCTTCAGCCCGGGGGGTAGGTTGCGCCGGGATGATAGCCAAACCGCCAGGCGCCGCGCATCGTGTAGGGGGGCCCCCTCTGATTTCCAATTACGGATTGTGCGGGCGTTAACACCATATTCCACGGCCAATGCCGAGGCGGTTCTAGTCGCTTTTGTTCGATGTTTTCTCATAAATTATGGTCGGCAATCTCAGTTTGGGACTCGCGGATGGTGAACCTCAGGGGCGCACGGAAACCAATTGGGGGATGGCACCAAAGAAAATACTTAGATGCCGGGGGGGGGGGGCCCTGCTGCTCACGGCTTGCTCTCTCCCTCTGGTGGCATCGGCTCGCACTTCACGCACCGCCAACCGAATGCCCGAAGGGCAGACTTCAGCAGCCGAGCCAGGCGCTTGTGCGGTGGGGCCTGCCAGTTCCCGGTTGCTGGTGTGAGGTGCAAAACGATGATGCGCGGTTCGGGCTTCATTCAGTTGCGGGCGGCGACGCACAGATCACAGTGGCAAAGTCTGTAAGCGGCAACGGGGCGCTCGTCGGCGTCCAGTTCCAGCAGGGTGTGCCCTCGCCGGTAGGCTTCGGCAAGCAGGGCATCCCATTGGCCGATGCTCATGGTGAGGGTGATGGTGCCGGGGGCAAAGGTTACGGCGTCCAAGGGGATAGGATGCAACGGGGGGCGGTTCATGTGGTTGCTCCCATCACCATCACTATCACTAAACCGGCCTTACATATAAGGCCGGTGATAGTGTGATAGTAGCTATCATGATAGCTGCGGTGATAGTGGTTTGATAGTTGATAGTTCATTCCTCAAAAGGCCTTTGTCCAAAGGCCCGCAACCGATTTTTTGATGAGTTTTCGCTGTGATAGTCTTTGCACCCTCCGGGCTGCGGTTGGTTCCGAGACTATCAGCATCTTTTTGATAGTAGTTACGAGGTCTGAGTAGTGCATAGCCGGGCGCTCCCTGAATAGGTCAGTGGTAAGCATGGTAAGGCGGTCGGTTTCCTCCCGGTCAATAGCGGCCTGCCCATTTTCAACGCTAACGTGCATGCCGGCGGCGTCATCCCATGCGAAGCAGGGGCCGGTGCCCTTGGGGATAGGAGCACGACGCTGCTTGTCACTCCAGATGGTTGTTACCCCATCCTGCTTATCAAGCCGGAGGTTGGTTTCGGCTTTCCGTTCTAACTGGCTCCCGAGGTGCCCTCTCGTCTTTTCCCCGCCTGGGTTGAAATGGATCACCCCAACGATCGGGCAATCATAATGGATTGCTAGGTCATGCAGTTCAGCTACGAAGGCGTTACTTTCCCCGGCATCGTTAACATCGGCAACCAGATCGGCCACGCCGTCAATCAGGGCTGAATGAATACCACCATGTTGATCGGCGGCGGCCTTTGCTGCGGTGATGACGCATTGCCAGGCTCGATCACAGCCGAGTCCGGTGAGGCAGTAGGAGTGGAACCACGGCGGCGGAGCGGATAGGCCAGCCCGTTTCAATGCGCGATTAACCTGGTGCCAGTGGTCGTCGGGGGATTGCTCAGAATCGAAATGAAGCACGGCGAGGTTGCGCGGATTGCTGGACGCAAAGCCGAGTAGGTCCCCAGCGTTGCCCTGGTCTAAAGCGGCTGCGCACATAGCGCCGATGACGGCGGACTTACCCGTCTTAATGGCGGCGGTGATGGAGTCCAGATTGCCAGGGGTGGAGACGGGATGGCCTGCTAGCGTGTAAATCGGGCGCAGCGGTGGCGGCTGAATGTCAGGGTTGAATCGGCGGGAGGTCAGCAACGCCACCGGGTTGATCTCGCTGGTGGCGGTTAATGATTGAAGCGTTGCGACGGCTGCGCTGATTATGGTCCCGGCGTGAGCAGGGGAAGATTCGAGCGCCGTCAGTGCCTCGCCGACTGCCGACTTTGCCCGGCGGACTTGGTATGCCTTCCAGAGTGTTTCGGCTTCGTATTCAGCACAGCCTATGGTTGCGGCTTGGGCGGAGAGCGTGTCCACATAGAGAGCGCCGCCGGCGTCATCAAGCGTATTGGTGCTGACTAGTTGCTCCCTGACCGTGAGCGGGGAGACTGGTTTACCTGCTGCAAGCAACTGCTTAATGGCAAAGCCAATTGTGCCATGCCTGAGATCGTCAAGGCTCTCGGGCGCGTGGTCAACAAGCCGTGCGCAATACGGAGGTAGTTCCTCGGGGCAGTCGACCAGCAACGTGCCGAGGACGGCGGTTTCCTTGGCGGCGAGGTCGGGCGTGACGGGGGCGGTGCTCATCGTCTAGCCTTTCGCGCTCTGTTCCTGCGCAGCTCATGGACTACGGCCAAAAGTGCTAATTGGCATTGCTGGACGAAGCGGCGGGCGCGGTCGGCTGCGGGAATTTTGGCCAGCTCTCGGGCCTCACGCTCGTTTATGTTACCATTGGTAACATGCTCTGGTAGTGGCACTACCTCGGCTGCGTCAAGCTTGGGCGATTTCTCGGTTGACGCGGGCGGAGATTTGAGGGAGTATGTGCTCATACGGTTTGAACCGCTCGGCCCGAGACTCCAATCGAAGGGCAGGGCGGTTTTTCGTTCTCAGCAGTTCACCGCTGACACGCGCGTCTTGGGGCTGATCGGGGCAGCATGTTTTTTTGCAAACTCGCCAGCCTCCGCCCGCCGCGTGAATTCCTCTAGTGCGTCTTGGGTGATATAAACCCTGCCGCTGATGTTCACCGTCCGCAGCCAGCCGTTCTTACGCCAGCGCCAGGTGGTTATGGGTTGAATACCTACACGCTCGGCCCAGGTGTTAAGAGCCAGCATGCCACTGTTAACTTTAGAAGTAATTGTTAGCGGTCGGTCAAAAGGGACCGGGTCGGGTCGAAAATGGTCCCTTTTGAAG
>CAZDOO010000121.1:0-11680 GCA_964507045.1 uncultured Verrucomicrobiota bacterium
TGCTGGTGGACGTAGCATCTTCGTTGCGCGTCCGCCAGCATTCATGCCATCTATCCCTGCCGTTCATTTGGCGCTCCAGGAAACCCCTGTCCGGAAAAGCCCTGCTCCCGCGGCTGAAAGATTTCTCTTTTGGACGGCGGTGTTCCCCCGCAAACTATGCCGGATGAAAGCCATCCCCGCCGCCCTTTTTACCTTTCAACTGGTTGTTTGCGCCGTCCTCCCCGGTCTTTTGTGCACCCGGTCCGGCGCCGTCCAGGCTGACCGCATCTCGCTGGCCGGCCGATGGCGGTTCCAATTGGACCGCGCGGACGCAGGGGTGAAGGAGCGCTGGTTCGAGCGGGCGCTGTCGGACAAAATCAAGTTGCCGGGCTCTTTGCCGGCGCAGGGCATCGGCGACACGGTCTCGGTGGAAACCAAATGGACGGGCGGCATCGTGGACAAGTCCTGGTTCAACGCGCCGGAATATGCGCCATATCGGAAGCCGGGTAACATTAAAGTGCCGTTCTGGCTCCAGCCTGAGAATTACTATGCCGGGGCGGCCTGGTATCAGCGCGAGATTGAGATTCCGCCGGCTTGGCAGGGCCGGCGGGTGGTGCTCACACTGGAGCGGCCCCATTGGGAAACGCGGGTTTGGGTTGACGGCTGGGCGCTCGGTTCCAACCGCAGCCTCGCTGCGCCGCATGAGTATGACCTGGGCACGGCGCTGGCCCCTGGCAAACATCGGCTCACCATCCGGGTGGACAACAGCCTGTTGGTGGATATCGGTGAAAACTCCCACTGCATCAGCGACCATACGCAGGGCAATTGGAACGGGATCGTAGGCGACCTCAGCCTGCGAGCAACCGCGCCGGTGTGGATCGAGGACGTGCAGGTTTATCCGAATGTGGCAAAGAAATCAGTGCGCGTCGTGGTGACTGCGACCAACGCCACCCAGCGGCGTTTCGAGGGGAAGCTGTCGCTCTTGTTTGAGCGTAGCGGAACAACCACGCGGCTTCCCGTCAGCCAAAACTTCAATACGCTTGCCGCCGACCTGTCCACCGCGGACGAGATCACACTCGCTCCGGATGCGCCGCTGTGGGATGAGTTCACCCCCAACCTGCAAACCATCCGCGCCCAGTTACGGGGCGAAGTTGACGGGCAGATCATCGAGAGCGAGCGCGAGGTCACCTTCGGCCTGCGCGAGATTTCAACCCAAGGCACGCAGTTCTTCATCAACGGCCGCAAGACCTTCTTCCGCGGCACGCTCGAATGCTGCATCTTCCCGCTCACCGGCCACCCCCCCACCGACGTGGAATCCTGGAAGCGCATCCTCCGCATTGCCAAAGCCTACGGGCTGAACCTGCTCCGGTTCCATTCCTACTGCCCACCGGAAGCGGCGTTCGTGGCAGCGGACGAACTCGGCTTCTATTACCAGGTCGAGACTTGCTGGCCCAACCAGTCCACCACCATCGGCGACGGCAAGCCGGTGGACCAATGGGTTTATGAGGAGACAGCCCGCATTCTGAAGGCTTACGGCAATCATCCCTCCTTTCTCCTCATGCCCCACGGCAACGAGCCCGGCGGCAAGAAGACCGCCGCTTATCTGGCCAAGTGGGTGGAGCACTTCAAAGCGCAGGACCCGCGCCGCCTTTGGACGAGCGGCGCCGGCTGGCCGGAGATTCCCGAGAACCAATTCCACGTTACCCCTGACCCGCGCGTGCAGCGCTGGGGCGCCGGCCTAACCTCGCGCATCAACGCTCAGCCGCCGGAAACGCAAACGGACTACCGCGACTACATCCAGCAGCGCACCGTCCCCGTCATCAGCCATGAGATCGGCCAGTGGTGTGCTTATCCCAACTTCGATGAGATACCCAAATACCGGGGCTACCTGAAACCGAAGAACTTCGAGATCTTCCAGAACACACTGCGCGCGCACGGGATGGGCCCCCTGGCGCGCCGGTTCCTGCTCGCGTCGGGCAAGCTACAGGCGCTCTGTTACAAAGAGGACATCGAGTCGGCCCTGCGCACGCCCGGCATGGGCGGCTTTGAGTTACTCGACCTGCACGACTTCCCTGGCCAGGGCACCGCGCTGGTGGGGGTGCTGGATCCGTTCTGGGAGGAAAAGGGCTACGTCACCGCCGAGGAATACCGCCGTTTCTGCAACCGCACCGTGCCCCTGGCCCGCCTGGCCCGGCGCGTGTTCACCACCGACGAATCGCTCGCAGCGGATATCGAGGTGGCCCATTTCGGCCCGAGCCCGCTCCAGGCGGCAATCGCCTCCTGGCAGTTGGTGGGAGACAACCGCAGCGTCGCCGCCAGTGGCACGCTCCCGGTTTCCCACATCCCCATCGGCAACGGGGTCAGCCTGGGGAGTGTGCGTCTGGATTTGCGGAAGGTGCCCGCGCCCGCTCGTTACAAGTTTGTGGTGACGGTCAAGCCGGCGCCCGGGCAATCCTCGGAACCGGCTTCCGGCTTCCAGAACGACTGGGACGTATGGGTCTATCCGTCCCAAGTTGATACTCAACGACCGCCCGACCTGGTGGTGGCCGAAGACTTGAACGACCCGGCGCTGGCGGCGCTCGATGCCGGCGGCAAGGTGCTGCTGCTAATTCCGCCGAACCGGGTCAAAGGCGACCGGCTCGGCAAAGTTGCACTCGGCTTCTCGAGCATCTTCTGGAACACGGCCTGGACCCGCCGTCAGGCGCCGACGACGCTCGGCATTCTGTGCGACCCCAAACATCCGGCGCTGGCGGAATTCCCGACGGATTACCACAGCAACTGGCAATGGTGGTACCTGGTCAGCCAGGCCGGCGCCATGATCCTCGATCCCTTGCCCGGGAAGTTACAGCCGACGGTGCAGGTGATTGATGACTGGGTAACCGGCCGCAAGCTCGGCCTGCTGTTTGAGGCCAGGATGGGCAGGGGCAAAATCCTGGTGTGCAGCATCGCCTTGACCAAAGACCTGGAGCATAACCCGGTCGCCAGACAGCTGCTCCATAGTCTGCTGCATTACATGGCCGGCCCAAAGTTCAAGCCCACCGTCGCGCTCACACCCGCCGACGTGGAGGGATTGATGGACGGAACTAACCGGGAAGCTCGGCATTAAGCCAGACAAGGGCTTTGCCCGGCCTTTCCATTCTTTGGCTTGGATTTCCCCGCTTGGGCAATAGACTGGGCGCATGAAAAGAGCTTTCTATCTCTCGCTGGCGGCAAGTCTGGCGCTGGTTGGCTGCGGCAAGCAGTCCGGCCAGCCGGGCCCGGCAACCAATGGCACCGCCGGCGCCAGCAGCCCGTTGAGCGCGCCGGCGGATTATGTGGGCGCGCTGGGCAAGGCGCAGCAAACGGCGGTCAAGACGGTGGACACCACTTCGCTCAACCAGGCCATCCAGATGTTCAATGTGGATCAGGGGCGCAACCCCAAAGACCTGAACGAGCTGGTGGAGAAGAAGTTCATTCCAAAGCTGCCGGAGACGCCGCGCGGGATGAAGCTCGACTATGATGCCGCTGCCGGGAAGGTGAAGGTGGTCAAAGAGTGATGGAACAGATCGCCATCCTGGACTTCGGCTCGCAGTACACCCAAGTCATTGCCCGCCGGGTCCGCGAGTGCAACGTCTATTCGGTCATTCTGCGCTACGACACGCCGGCGCGGGAAATCGCCCGGCTCCATCCCAAGGGTCTTATCCTGTCGGGCGGCCCATCAAGCGTGTATGCGAAGAATGCGCCGCTGCCGGATCGCGCCATTTTCCAACTCGGCATCCCCGTGCTGGGAATCTGTTACGGCGTTCAGCTTCTAGCCGAGTACCTGGGCGGGAAAGTCGAGCCGGGCCAAAAGCGTGAATACGGCAAAGGCACGCTCCGGGTCAAAGACCGCTCCTGCCCGCTATTCGCCGGGCTGCCCGCCGCACTGCAGGTCTGGAACTCGCACGGAGACCGGCTGACCCGGCTCCCCGCCGGCTTCAAACCGGTCGCGGTAACCGAGAACTCGGCCTACGCGGCCATCGAAAACCGCGCCGCCAGGATGTTCGGGCTCCAGTTTCACCCGGAAGTAGTCCACACACCGCGCGGACGCGAACTCCTGGCCCGCTTCGTCCACAAGGTTTGCGGCTGCGGCAGGAAGTGGACCATGCGCAATTACATTGACCAGGCGGTCGAGACGATCCGCGCACAGGTCGGCCGGGAAAAGGTGCTGCTCGGGCTGAGCGGCGGGGTGGATTCGAGCGTGGCGGCGGCGCTGCTGCACCGGGCGGTTGGCAGCCAGCTTACGTGCATCTTCGTCAACAACGGCGTGCTGCGCGGGCAGGAAGCGGCGGTGGTGCGGGAAGTCTTCGGCCGCCATTTCAAGCTCAAGCTCCAGTACGAGGACGCTTCCCGGCTGTTCCTGCGTCGGCTCAAGGGCGTCACCAACCCCGAGCGGAAGCGCAAGCTCATCGGCCGGACCTTCATCCAGGTCTTCGAGGCGGCAACCCGGCGAGCCGGCAAGGCGAAGTTCCTGGCGCAGGGCACGCTCTATCCCGACGTCATCGAGTCGGTCCCAATCGGCGGCAACCCGGCAGCCATGATTAAGAGCCATCACAACGTTGGCGGCCTCCCGAAGCGGATGAAGTTCCAGTTAGTCGAGCCGCTGCGGTGCCTCTTCAAAGATGAAGTGCGGGAGCTGGGCCTTGAGCTGGGGCTGCCGCGCGAGATCGTGCTGCGCCAACCCTTCCCCGGCCCCGGTCTGGCCGTGCGCATTCTCGGCGAAGTCACCTCGCCGCGCCTGGAGATCCTGCGCAACGCCGACGCCATCGTCGTGGAAGAAATGAAGGCCAGCGGCTGGTATTACAAAATCTGGCAGAGCTTCGCCGTGCTGCTGCCGGTGCGCAGCGTGGGCGTCATGGGCGACGAACGGACTTACGATTACACCATCGCCTTGCGGGCCGTGGAATCGCAGGACGGCATGACCGCCGACTGGGTGAAGCTGCCGTATGCCCTGTTAGAGAAGCTATCCAACCGCATCATCAACGAAGTCAAAGGCGTCAACCGCGTCTGCTTCGATATCACCAGCAAGCCGCCGGGGACGATTGAATGGGAGTGAGTCGCGGGGGATTCGGGACCAATGAAAGGCCCCGCCAGCTTGCGCCGGCGGGGCTCTGCCCTGGCGGGTAAGACCACTCCTAAAACTTGCAGGAGAAGCCGATCCCAATAAAGTGCGCCATAACGTCCTTCACCTTGAAGGCGTCGAAGTACTCTTGATCCCCGGTGGCGAACAACTTGTAGACCAGCTCCACGGACACATTGTCGTTCAGGTTGTAGGCGACGCCCGCCTTGGCCTGCCAGGCGTAAACAAAGTCCGAATCGCTGTCATAGGAGTCGTTGAACATAGTCAGCGCCCCGCCCCCGCCCCCGCCGATATAGGGAACCAGCTTGGTCTCATTCTCGAATCGGAAGACCACGTTGGCCATGAGCGGCACCGACCCGAGCCACGCGTCGTCGGAATCCTTAATGCCGTTGTACATGAATCCGCTTTCAAACTCCAAGGCGACCCATTCGTTCAGATTATAGCCCGCGATCAAGCCCAGCCGAAAACCGGTGTCCAATTCGGCATCAAAGCTCTTCACCTCAGCCTCCGGGACGTCCCACAGCCCTATCGGGGAGAAGGTGGTCCCATTGATCCCCTCGACCGTTGCGTCCTGCATGATGTTCGCTCCACCATCAATTTTCAGATACGCCGCATTGGCGCTGTTGGCGGCACCGACTTGCGGCGCCGGCAACGAAAGCAGCGCGGCACTCATTGTGATTAATACTGATTTAGATAGTCTCATTTTTTTGCCCGTTCCTGGTTAAGTGTTGATGCTGACTCACTTGGGCCGGAGGCGGGGCATTTATACGCCACGCCTGACCTTTTCTTCGTGTGATCGTTCTAGCCGAAAGCGCTACCGTGCGCAAGGGGGTTTTGCCTCTCTTGATCTGCGGGCGTGTGCAGATGACTTGCGAGGTGTTTAGTGGGGCCACTTCTGGCTGGCAAGGCGTTATGGGTGACGGTAAATGCATTCCTCACAGGCCGGTTGCCAACCCAACAAGCCTGAACCGCCGACACAAACGGATCATACCGCCTTGAGTTCAACTGTCCAAATCACCTGCTCTTAGCCTGCAATAGGCATGTGTCCACATTTGAGACAGTAACAATCCTTGGCCAACCCCGCAAACCACGACGGCCTCTTCCCTGGGTTCCCTGCCCAACCCGTCTGCCCAGCCAGTCGTGCGGGTGAGACTCCGGTGTTTACCCGGCGATACCCCATTTCGGCAGGCAATTCGCCTCGCGCGGGGTATATCTTGGCATTGCCACCCCGTCCCAGACGTGGAATCCGTGAATTCTTTCGGGATTGGCCGGCCCGGGTGGCCAGGAATGCGGGCCATGCTCAAGCCGGGGTAATCTGGCTCACCTCACCGTCACCACACCGTCTCCTCACCGTAGTACCTCTGATAGGCTATCAGAGGTACTACGGTGAGGAGACGGTGTGGTGACGGTGAGGATACGGTGGGGGTGGGGTGGAGATACGCGGTCTCGGCGAGTCTCTGGAGCTTGTTTTGCAGACAGTCTCGGGCCGCTTGCCGCTCGCATGCCTCCGCCTCAGCTTCCCGTTCGGCCAGCGAAGGTAGAGGTTCCTTAGTGCTCGTTTTCACGGTCCACGTGTGCGTTGCTGATCTTGGTTTCTCGACCTCTCTGAGGAACCGCCCCCTCGCCGCCCAGCTTGACGCAGGCCCTGCGGGCTGCGACCTTGCCCCGGCTTGGCGCAGGATTCAGCAGTCGCAGCGGCAAGCGAGATATTCGCTCAAGTTTCGGCCACTCCCGCGGTGCAGTCCCTGGCACGGCGACTGGAGAACGGGGGGGTGTTGTCTCTGGACGGGATCAGCGTCGCGGCCCAGCCGTTCCTGGCCGCGCTCTTGCATCAATTATTCCCACACCGGCCGATCGTCCTGGTCACCGAGGGGCTAAGGTCGCAGGAAAGCGCCCAGCAGGACTTGGTAACCTGGCTCACGCTGGGGACAGCAAAGGGACCGCCGCCAGCAGAACGCGGAACACAGAATCCCGCGTTCTCCGGCCCTCAACCCCTTTTCTATCCCGCCTGGGAGGTGCTGCCGCATGAGGGCCGACTGCCGCACGCGGATGTCATCAGCGAGCGCCTGGAGACTCTGGTTGCCCTCACGCACCACGCACCACGCACCACGCACCACGCACTCATTGTTGTTACCAGCGTTGACGCCCTCCTCCAGCGCACCTTGCCGGTGGAGACGGCTCGCGCCCGCACCCGCACGCTCGCGCGCGGGGACCGCATTGACCCGCTGGACCTGGCAGAGTGGCTCAAAGCCCAGGGGTATGAGCCGGAAGCGCAGGTAACGCAGAAAGGCGAGATCGCGCTGCGCGGCGGCATCCTGGATGCCTATCCGCTCACCAGCCCCTGGCCGGTGCGACTGGAATTCTTCGGCGACGAACTGGAGTCGCTGCGGCAGTTCGATCTGCTGACACAAATATCACGGGAGGCGATCACCCGCGTCACCATTCCCCCCGCCGGGGAGCTGGGGCTCCTCAAGCAAATGCGGAATGCGGAGAGCGGAGTGCGGAGTGAAGACCCTCAACCGCCTCTCGGGACACTGTTGGACTATCTGCCGGCACAAACGGTGCTGGTGCTCTGCGAGCCGGAGCTGCTGGGTGAACGCGCTCAGGAATATGCCGGGCAGGTGCCTGAGGGGGACCCGTTCTTCATTCCGTGGGCAAGCTTCCAGGAGCAGGCCGAGCAACGCGGTATGACCCGGCTGGAGGTCAGCGAGGCCGAGGCGGACACTACTCCGCAGTCCGCACTCCCCGCTCCGCGCTTCGAGAGCCTGGACGCCTTCCGCCCCCTCGCGGAGCGCGCCCCGGAACCGGCGGTGGCCGAGGCGCAGCGACGCGAGTTCTTCGCGCAACTCCACCGCTGGCTGCGCCAGGGTTGGGCGGCGCACGTCTTCTGCAACAACGACGGCGAACGCCAGCGCTTTAGCGAGATTTGGAGAGAATACGGGTTTGACGATCCCAGTCCCAACTTGCACCTCGGCGCGCTCGCCCGGGGCTTTCTCTGCGACGAGGCGCACCTGGCGGTTGTCACCGACGCGGAGATGTTCGGCCGCTACAAGGTGCAACGACCCCGCCGGCTGAAGTCAGCGCACGCACAGGCCACGCGCTCGGCGTTGGATATTGACTTCACCGACCTGGAGGAAGGCGATTATGTCGTTCACCTCCAGCACGGGATTGGGCGCTATGTGGGTCTGCAGGTGTTGCCGCTCGGCGCCGGCACCAAACCGACGGCAGGCGCTGCCACCGCCCAAGCCGGCCAGGAATGCCTGGTAATCGAATACGCGCCGACCGACCCCGCGCAGCCGCCGCCCCGGCTGTTTGTGCCGGTAACCGAGGCGCACCTCGTCAGCAAATACGTCGGCACGGGCAAAGCGCGCCCGCCGCTCAACACCCTGGGCGGCACGCGGTGGGCGCGCGCCAAAGCGCAGGCCGAACGGGCCGTCCGTGATGTCGCCAGCGACCTGCTGGCCATCCAGGCCGCCCGGGAATCGCAGGCCGGCCATGCCTTCGCGCCGGACGCCCCCTGGCAGCGCGAGTTCGAGGGCGCCTTCATCTTCGAGGAAACGCCCGACCAGGCGCGCGCCATCGTCGAGACAAAGGCCGACATGGAGCGGCCCAAGCCCATGGACCGGCTCATCTGCGGCGACGTCGGCTTTGGCAAGACCGAGGTCGGCATCCGCGCCGCCTTCAAAGCGGTGATGGACGGCAAGCAGGTGGCGGTGCTGGTGCCCACGACGGTCCTAGCGCAGCAGCACTTCAACACGTTTCGCGAGCGGATGGCCGACTACCCCATCCGCCTCGAACTGCTCTCGCGCTTCCGCACCCGCCGCGCCCAGGCCCAAGTGGTCCGCGACCTCGCGGCGGGCGCGGTGGACATCGTGATCGGCACGCACCGGCTCTTGCAACGGGACATTGCTTTCAAGGACCTCGGGTTGGTGGTCATTGACGAGGAGCAGCGGTTTGGCGTGATGCACAAGGAGAAGTTCAAGATGCTGCGCCAGTTGGTGGATGTGTTGACGCTCAGCGCGACGCCTATCCCGCGCACGCTCTACCTCGCGCTCACCGGCGCGCGGGACATGAGCACCATTCAGACGCCGCCGCACGACCGCCTGCCCGTGGAGACCATCGTGACGGGCTACGACGAGCGCGTGATCCGCGACGCCATCCAGCGCGAGCTCAACCGCGGCGGGCAGGTCTTCTTCCTGCATAACCGCGTGATGACGATCGCGACCATGGCCCAGAAGCTTCAGGCGCTGCTGCCGCACGCCCGCATCGTCGTCGGCCACGGCCAGATGCACAGCGACGACCTGGAGGAGGTGATGACGCAGTTCATCAATGGCGAAGCCGACGTGCTGCTGTCCACCACCATCATCGAAAGCGGCCTGGACATCCCGAATGCGAACACGATCATCGTTGACCGCGCCGACCGGTTCGGGCTCAGCGACCTTTACCAGTTGCGCGGCCGCGTGGGCCGCTACAAGCACCAGGCCTATGCTTACCTGCTGCTGCCGCGCCACGGCAGCCTGCTCACCGACGTGCGCAAGCGCCTGAGCACCATGAAGCAGTACTCGATGCTGGGCAGCGGCTTCAAGATCGCCATGCGCGACCTGGAAATCCGCGGCGCGGGTAACCTGCTGGGCGCCGAGCAGAGCGGCCACATTACCGCCGTGGGATTCGAGCTGTATTGCCAGTTGCTTAAGCAGAGCGTCGCGGGCCTCAAAGGGGAGAAGGTCAAGCCGCGGGTCGAAGTCGAGGTGCGGCTGGACTTCCTGACGCTCGGACCGCCGGGGGAGAGGCCGCAAGCTGAAACGCCCGCGGTGAATGCCGCAATCCGCAGCCAGGATGCCGCCTCCGCTTACATCCCCTTCCGCTACATCTCGGATGCGCGGCAGCGGATCGAGGGTTACCGGAAGCTGGCCCAGCTAACCGACAAAGCCGGGCTGACCAGCCTCGAGCAGGAACTGCGCGACCGCTTTGGCCCGGTGCCGCCGCCCTTGGCGCTGCTGCTGCAAGTGGCAGAGCTCAAACTCCTGGCTTGTGACCAGGGCATCACCGAAATCGAAGTCAAAGAAGACCGGCTCATGCTCACCCGGAACAACGACTACATCATGGTCGGAAGCAAGTTCCCACGCCTAATGAAGAAACAGCCGACCTCGCGGCTAAAGGAGATCAAGCGGTTCCTGGTGGCAGTTGCCCCACCAACTTAAGAGCTGCAATTCCGGCGTCTTGCGCGAAAATACGACCCGCAAGCGCCTCAATGGCAGATATTTACGCACACCACATGGGGTGCCGGGTCACACCGTAGAGACACCGGGCAGGAAGCACCCTCCAAGGGGAAACATTGCACCCTTCTTCCTGCCACTTGCTTCCTATTCTGCTCGCTTTGAGGCCCGGTTTCCGCTTGCCTGTAACTGACACTCTAAAGCTGTGAACGCATTCAAGAGCAATTGGTTTCTGATGGCATTGACCGCAGCCGCCGCGGCGATGCCGTGCGCCTGCTCGCACCTGGAGAGTAACCCCCGCAATGCGGGCGCCGACGCCCCGACCCCAGCCGCGCGGGCCCTCCAGAACGTCCAGCAGAAATACGCTCCCGACGCCCGCCTGGCCATCTTCAACGTCGGCGTCAAGTCCTGTGCCCGGGAACTCGTCCTCACCGGCGAGGTGGACCGTGCGGAAGCCCGGCTCGAAGCCGTCCAGGCCGTCCAGCGCACCGGGGCCAAAGTCACCGACCGCATCCAGGTGTTGCCAGACGCAAAGATGGGCGACCAGGTGTGGGGCATCGGCTCTCTGAGCGTCGCCAACGGCCGCCTTGGGCCGGAGCACAAAACTGAGCTGGGCACCCAGGTTCTCATGGGTGAGATCATCCGCGTGTGGAAACCCTCCACCAACGCGGTGTATCTCTGGTACCTCACCCAGACCCCGGACGGCTACTTGTCCTGGCTGCAACAGGGCACCTTCGTCCGCTGCACACGGGAGCAGGCGGACGCCTGGAGCCACGCCCCGCTCCTGATCGTTACCGCCATGGAAGACTGCGTCCGTGAAGTGCCCCAATCCGGCGCACAGCCGGTCTCCGACGTTGTCCTGTGCGACCTGGTGCGGCAGACCGGCGAGGCCGGCGAATGGTATCAAGTCGAGCTGCCTGACCAGCGCGCCGGTTACCTCCCCAAACACGCGGCGGAGGACTTCGCGGCCTGGAAGCGGGCGCGGCGGCCCACCGCCGAGAACCTCGAGCGCACTGCGCGGACCTTCCTGGGCCGGCCCTACCTCTGGGGCGGCAACTCGCCCAAAGGGCTCGACTGCTCGGGCCTGACCAAGACCGTGTTCTACCTGAACGGCATTGACTTGCTCCGCGATTCGAGCAAGCAAGCGGGCCAAGGCGCCGCCGTGCCGCTGGACCCAGAGCTAAGCCAGCTTCAGAAAGGCGACCTGCTATTCTTCGGCCATGCCGCCCGGAACGGCCACCCGGAGCGCGTGGTGCACGTCGGCATTTACCTCGGCGACAAACTCTTTATCCACTCCTCCGAACGGGTGCATCTCAGCAGCCTCGACCCGCAATCCCCCCTGCGCGACGAGCACCGCATCCGCACCCTCCTGCGCGCCCGCCGCCTC
>CAZDOO010000122.1:0-11626 GCA_964507045.1 uncultured Verrucomicrobiota bacterium
TACGCTGTCCGGCTTTGCTAACTCCAACCGTCCGGTTTTGCTCGCACCGCGACAGCCGCCGCCATGCGCGCTGGCCGCGGCGCGGCTCCGTCACAGATACTTGCGCAAGATCGGCTCCAGCTCGCGAACGGTCCTGGCGGGCCAGCATTTCCGGTCGGTCATGATGGCGTTCTTCAGCGCGTCGTGGCAGGGCCAATTGGGCGCGGCGGGAATTTGCGGCAGCGCCTTGGCGATAATGGCTTTGGCCATCGCGACGTTCTTCATCAGGTTGGCGATGACCATTTCCACCGTGACGTGCGCCTCGTCCTCCTTCCAGCAGTCGTAGTCGGTGATCATGGCCATCGTGGCGTAGGCGATCTCGGCTTCCCGGGCGCACTTGGCCTCGCCGAGATTGGTCATGCCGATGACGTCGTAGCCGAGCCGGCGGTTGGTGAACGACTCGGCCCGGGTGCTGAACGCCGGGCCTTCCATGTTGACGTAGGTGCCACCGTCGTGCACGCGCGCCTTGAGCGCCCGCGCGGTCCGCAACAGCAGCCGCCGCAGCTCGTTGCAGATGGGGTGCGCGAACGCAATATGCCCCACAATGCCGCGGCCAAAATAGGTGTGGGCGGCTGACTGTTTCGTCCGGTCAAGGAACTGGTCGGGCAGCACAATGTCACAGGGCCGGTACTTTGTTTGGAGCGAGCCCACGGCGCTGACGCTGATCACCCAGGCCACGCCGAGCTTCTTCATCCCCCAGAGGTTGGCGCGGTGATTCAGCTCGCTGGGCAGGATTCGGTGCCCCCGCCCGTGCCGGGGCAGGAACACCACCTCGCGCCCGGCTAGCTTGCCTGTGAGGAAGGCATCCGAGGGCGACCCGAACGGCGTGTTGACTCTCACCCACTTCTGGCGCGAAAAGCCGTCCATCTGGTAGAGGCCGCTGCCGCCAATGATGCCGACGCGATATTGTGACATGCACGAGCTTATAACTCGGGGCGGCGCAATTGGAAACACGGAAATGCCGATTCCGTCCGTGACGCACCGGCCGTCGCACACTAAAAGGCATCCCGAAAGGTGCGGGTTGACTGCACATATTTTGGACACCAGGGCTGGCAGGGCACCGGAGATTCCTGGGGTTTCGCAGGTTTCCGCACTGCTGCGCCTGGGGACGGGCGCACCCCGCTGCCGCTCCTGCGGCTAAGTTAGCGGCTTTGGGGCGCAGTTCATCCATTTCTAACGGCCTGCTGAGAAACGCGCCCATGGACCATCTCGGCACGATGAATGCTGCCTCTGATCAAGAAGCCTGGCCTTGCAACCCGGCCGGCATCATTTCGGGGCGTGAGAACTACATACAATACTAGCGAAGGCGACGGTAGTGCCGGCCAATTACAACACCTGCCAAACCGCGACTCATATGATCGGCGGAATGCGCTGATTTGCGGAGTGGTGACGCTGGCGGCGATAGCGCTGACATGGCCGATTGCGGAGAGTGGTGTGAACGACGATTGGTCGTATACCAAGACGGCGCTGGACCTGGCTCAGACCGGACACTTCCAGTATAACGGTTGGGCGGCGGCGATGCTTGGCGTGCAGGCCTGCTGGGGCGCGCTCTTCATCAAACTGCTGGGCTTCTCGTTTCTGGCCGTGCGGCTGTCCACCGCGCCGCTCGCAGCCGGCTGCGCAATCCTGGCCTATGCGCTGCACCGCCGTGCCGGCCTCCCCCCGCGGTTGGCGCTTTTCGGCGCGCTGACGCTCGCCCTCTCCCCGGTGTTCATACCGAATGCAGCTTCGTTCATGACAGAGATTCCGGGCCTGTTCCTGTTCCTGGCGTCGCTGTGCGGCTACGTGCGCGTTGCGGGCGTGCTGGACCAGCGCGGGACTTCTGAAAGCGCGTTGGCGCCGGCTCCGGCCCGTTTCTGGAAATGGCTGGTCTTGGCACTGACCGCGGGGCTGTGTGCCGGAACCATCCGCCAGGTGTATTGGCTCGTCCCGATGCTGGCGCCGCTTTGTCTCTGCCTGCGGGCGTGGGCGCGCCGACGCGCCGAAGGAGTGGCGCTGCCGTTGGTCCTATCCAGCATCGTCGCTTTCGTGGGCGCGCTGGCGTGCTCAATGTGGTTCAGCGCCCAGCCTTACGCCATCCATGAGAACGTGGCGCAGGGACTTCGCTCGGCCGTGAGCTGGCAGAGCCCTGTCACCTTGATGCAATTCGCGATTCGCATCGTGTTCACGCTGGGAGCTATGGCGCTCCCGATTGTGATCGCGATCCCCGGGCTGTTCCCCAGATGGCTGGCAGCCGCTCGTCAGCCGCGGACGTTCCTGCTGCACGCGCTGCTGCTGACGCTGGTGGTTCAGCTCGTGGCGGTGTTCACTCTCGGAATCAGGTGGCGCTTTCCCTGGCTGGGCAACATGTTCGGGAAAATCCCTTTTTTGACCGGCATGGCGCCAACACCTGAGTATACCATTCCACTCGCCTTGCCTTATGCGTTCTGGCATTGGTTTAGTCTGTTTGTCAGCGGGCTGGCATGCGGCATTCTGGTGATGATCGGCATGACGCGATACCACCGGCGCCAAAGGACCGGAGCCCCCTTTGCTTCAATTCGAGACCTGGCAGTGTGGCTGAACGGAGTCCCCGTTCCGTTGGCGTTGCTGGCGCTCTTTGCGGCCGCCTATATCCCAATTCTCCTGCTCAAAGCGGTGGTTCCCGACTCCTTCGGGGTCTTTGACCGTTACCTGATGCCGGTTCTGCCCTGCGTTACCCTTGGCTTGCTGACCTTATACTATCGTGAATCCAAACGAGACTATTTGCCGAACCCAGCCTGGCTGGTGCTGGTTCTGTTTGCCTTCTATGGCATCGCAGGGGCGCATGATTATTTCGCTCAGTTGCGCGCACGCCTGGCCATCACGGCGCAATTAGAGGGGCGGGGCATCCCCCGCACTCGGATCATGGGGGGGTTTGAATACGACAGTTGGACACAGATTACAGTTGCGGGCCATTACAACGATCCGCGCATCAAGAAGCCGGAACATTGTTACACTCCGCCGGGCTCCCTTGCCTTCCAGACTATCTACAAGCTATGGAAGCATACACCCGTCGTCCGCCCTGACTTTGTTGTGTCGCTCGGCCATCATCCCGGCTTGTACGACACCGACCTTCCGCGCGCCGTGTACCAATGTTGGCTGCCGCCTTTCCGACGCGAGTTGGTAGCGCAAACCCACGAGCGTGAATTGATCTGCGTCGGGGCTCTTCCGTTGCAGCGGGGAAGCGCCGCCCCCGCCGCCTCTGCCGCAGGTGCCCTGAAGCCACCCACCGCCGGCTCTTAGCGCATGTGTTCGCCCCGCTATGTGCCACCTGGTCCGCCAGCGGCGCCATCTGAGAATCGCGCCCTGGAGCCGGGCTTAAGGACGGGGAGTTGGCGGCGACTTGCCGGCTTGGCGGGCGGGTTCGTGCGCGGCGACACCACGATCGCGCTGCTGGCTGCATTTGTCCTCGCGTTGACGTTCCTGACCGTGCCGCGCATCACGTTGACCAATGGCATGGAGTCTTCGTGGTCGGCGGTTCTCCACTACGCGCACGAAAAGGGCCTGCCGTTCGGCTCGGACTTCTTCTACACCTATGGCCCGCTGGGATTCCTGAGCATCTTCTATTTCACGCCTGGCACTGGAGGGCTCCGGCTGGCAGTTGACGTCGGGCTCTGTTTTGGCGTAGCGGCGGGAGTCTGTTTGCTGGCCTGGCGCCTGAGCCTGGGGTGGCGGATTCTGACGATTGCTGTATTGGCCTTGTTTGCCGCCAATATTCACGTCGGAACACAGGATCTGCTGATCAATGTTGGCCTCTTATGTTGGGGGCTGCTGTGCTCCTGCGAGTCCCGTCCGCGGGTCAGGGTTTACGTGCTGTGCCTGGCGCTAATGGCGATCTTCAGCGCGCTGACCAAGATCACTGGGCTGGCCCTGGCGGGCCTGACGGTGGGCGCCCTGGCGGCGGACCTGTGGCTGAACGGCAACCGCCGGTTGAGCCTGGCGCTGGTGTTGAGCTTTGTTGCAGGCTTCCTCGGCGGCTGGGTGGTGTTGGGACAGACCATAGCGCAACTGCCGGCATTCCTGGCCCGCGGCTTCGCGATTGCCGGTGGGTATAACGGGGCGATGGGCCTGGAACCGACCACGGCGGCTTTGGTCGGGGGAATCCTGACACTGCTTGCGGTGCTGGGAGCCATGTTGATGAGATATCGCGCGCAGGAAAGAGGGGACGCAAGACAAAGGTGGCGTCAACGCTTGCTCTTCGCTTGGCTGCTTTTCCTGCTTTTCGTCACATGGAAACACGGCTTTGTCCGCGCCGATCCCCATCATGCGATATTCTTTCTTGGGTTTGCGCCGATTCTGGCCCTGGCCCTGGGCGCCCTGCCATGGCGCACCTCGAAGCCGGGCCATTGGGCTTCCCAATTGGCTGGCGCCTGCTGCCTCTGCGCCATCGTCACGCTGCAATGGCTGCTCTACCCGGATTTCCTGCACCTTGATCAGCCCTTCCGCCAGGTCGCAGTCAATGCTGCCACCCTGCTTCGGCCGGGAGAATACCAGGCGCAAATGCAGCACTTCCTCCGGCTGGAGCACAACCGGGCGGCGCTTCCCCGGTTGCGGGAAATGATCGGGTCGGCGCCGGTGGACGTGTTTGGCAACTACCAGGTCTACACAGTCTTCAACGATCTGAACTACCAGCCGCGGCCGGTATTTCAAAGTTACTCCGCCTACACCGCCTCGCTAATGCGGCTCAATGAGCAGTTCTATTCCTCCGGGTTGGCCCCGCAGTTTGTCCTGGCGCGGCTTGGCACCATTGACGACAGGTTTCCGGTGCTGGAGGATTCGCTGGCCTTCCGCTACTTGTTGAGGAACTACGCACCGATTGGGAATGAAGGCGGCTTTCTCTTGCTGAAGTCAAGATCCTCGGTCATGCCTCAACTCACCTTGCTGCGCCAGGGAACGGTCCGCGTTGGCCAGCCAATTGAGCTGGAGTCTGATGGCAGCTCAGATATCTGGCTGGAGATTAACGTGCAGCCGACGATGATCGGCCGCCTGCGACAGTTCTGCTACCACCCCTCCCGCGTTTGGCTTTCGGTGTGGGAGGGGACTCCGGCAAAGCCGGCAAAGCTGTTTCGCGCGCTTCCCCCGATGATGACGGCGGGCTTCGTCGCCAGCCCACTCATTCTGTCCAACAATTGCCTGGTGAATCTCTTTGCCGGCAAGGCGGTTCCCCGGCCCACTGCCTACTCGGTGGAGATTGATCCCCCGGACCGTTTCCTCTGGCGACGGATCATTCCCTACCGGATTTATCGAATCGAAGAGAAGGCGACAGGTCCACTGGTGCGCTCGGGCGCGGAGCGGATTTCCGGGTCATGAATAGCACCGCGTCGCACTTGCAGGCACAGTTAGCCGACGGCACGCCGATCGAGGTTCCGGGCGGCGCCAAACCATGCCGCCGCCGAGCAGCGGTTGACTGGAAGCGCGGGTTCGCTGTACTGGTCCGGGGCGGTGGTTGGCGTGGCTGGTTGGGAGTGTTTGGAGTCATTGTGCTTTTCGTCGCGCTTCGATGGCACAGGTTTGATGCTCCCCTGATTCGGGACGAGGGAGAATATGCCTATGCGGCACAAGTGCTCCAATCCGGCCTTGCTCCTTACGAGCACTCGTTTCTGCAAAAGCCGCCGATGGTGATCTACAGTTACGCCCTGGCCGATATTGTTGCTCCAAAGGTTTTCTGGGCCCCGCGTCTGCTGTCCTACCTGTTTGCGGCCGGAGCTACGGTGCTGTTGGGCTTAATCGTGCGCCTTGAATTTGGGAAAGGCTTCGCCCTGCCGGCCATGTGGCTGTTCACCCCCATGGTCTTGCTGCCCGGGATTGCTCAATCCATCGCTAATACGGAAATGTTCCTGTTGTTGCCGTTGGTGGCCTGCTTCGCTTTGTATGCGTTTAGTCGGCGCTATGGGAGCAGTTCGTTTGTATGGTCTCTGGCGGGAGCTTTCGGCGTGGCGGCGCTGGGCTACAAGTATACCGCGCTCCCGCTGTTGGCAGCCCTCTACGCGGGCTGGTCACTGGAGGAATGGCGGCGGGGGACTTCCCCCCGGAGCATCTGCCGGCGCTGGCTGTTTGGCCTGCTCGGCGGGGGAGTCGCCGCGGCGGCAGTGTTCGGTTTCTTTCTGGCCCGAGATGGCGGCAGGCATCTTTGGGAATGCACGGTGCTCTTTAACCGCGCCTATGTGGGCTCGAATACCTTCGGTCTGCACCGCTTTTTGGGTGTGCTCCGTGGATTCTGGGGGAACTGGTGGATTCTCTTTCTGCTGCCCTGCGTTCTATTCATTAAGCCTCAGGGGCGGGTATGGTTCTGGACAGCTATGTTCCTGGCCGCCTGGCTGACGACCGGCGGCAGTTATTACTGGCAGTATTATGTCCTGGTGATGCCGTTTTGGGCTTTGGTGGCCGCCGTCGCGGTTAAGCGCCTGGCTTCCTGGGCGGCTGCGGGGTTGGGCTGGTCCGAGGCCCGGACGTGCCGGGCGTTTACCGCAGTGGTTGTGGCCATGGTGTGCTTGCCCAGCTTGGCGTCGGTCCTGCCCACTGAACAGTTACGTGCCATTGAAAGGCTCGACCCGGTGAATCCCTTCCCGGAATCCCGGTTGGTGGCGCAGCGTGTGGCCGAGCTGACTTCACCACAGGACTATGTCCTTGTGGCGGGTTCGGAGCCTCAAATCCTGTATCACGCGCGACGGTTCAGCCCCTCTCGCTTTGTTATTGCCTATCCGATGATGTTTCCCACGCCCCTTGCAGCAACCTTTCAGCGCGAGGCAATCCGTGAGCTTGAGCGCCATCCGCCGATGGTGGTTGTTCGAGCGCGATGGCACACAAGCTGGCTCGATCAAAAAGGCACTCCGCGGGATTTCTGCGAGTATCTGGACAAGATGCTGGCGGAGAAGTATGAGCGGGTGGGGGGCTATGTATTGGGCAGCCAGAACGGCTGCTGGGAAGAGCCGTTGCCTGAGCGAGACCTGCAAGATGCCAGCCTGGTGCTGTTTCGGCGCCGGCCTGTCTCCGGCGGTTAATCTGTCGTGCTGGCTGGGCAGGCTTCGAGGAGCAGAGATCAAACTGTGGGTTCCTGGAGAGCGCTGCCGGGTTGGCCTGCCGCTGGCGCCGCACGGTAGCTGGCTCGCGCCCAAAGGCCGGCGCAGGCCAGCAGCCCAAGGCCGGAAAGGACGGCTCCCGCCAACAGCTTGCTGTCCTTATAAACCAACTGAACCTGGTGCCGTCCCGCCGGCACCTGAAGTGCCTGGAAAGCATAGTTCGCGCGCCAAATCATTGTTGGCTGGCCATCTATGTAAGCTTTCCAGGCGGGGTAATAGGTCTGCGAAACGACGATCATGCTGGCGGCGGGAGCCTCGGTCTGCAGCCAGACTCGGCGGTTGGAGAACCGGGCGTTCAGCACCCGTGCTGCCGTCTGCGGCGCGGCGGAAATACTCTCGCGCGCTTCGAGCGGCAGGAAGACCACCGCGCTCAAGTCACGGTTGGTCTGGGAAAGAGCGTCGAAGGCCGTGCGGTCATCGGCAAAGATCGGTTGCTGGCCGGCGGTGACGAGCGGCCTGGCTGTCGGGCGGGGGGTCCAGTCGAACGTGCTGTCCGGCGCGGTCTTTTGCGACACCCCCAGGAAATCCAGCAACCCGGGGAAGGCCTCCGCGGGATGGTCATAAGGAAGCGCTGTCACGCGGCTGACCTCACGCGGGGTCAGAGAAAAGAAGCCGTCAATCTGGGGCAGCTCATCCAGCAGGTTGCAGTTGACTCGAATTGCCCGCCGGTTGCGCAAGTACGCTTCCTCCAAGCTGGCCGTCGGGATTTGCCGCAGAGACTTTAACGCTGCCGGTGAAACCATGGCGCGCGACCCGCCCAGCTTCGGCTCCGGGTTCAACTTCAGTTGCTCGCGCACCCAGCCCGGAGCATAAACCGAACGAGTCACGCCCGGGTTTTGGGTTGGCGCGTGGGTGACAAGATCGAGCCAGAAGAGCACCATCAGAGAGCCGCCAAGGAGCACTCGGCGACGGCCTTCCGCGGCGAGCAATCCGCCTGCTAACAGGACGGCAAGGCCCAGGAAGCCAGCCCGCGAAAGCCCGCTCCGCCAGGTGGCGCGCCAGGTGTCCTCGGCTAGCGGAGATCTTGCCTCCCACGCTACAACCACTGCCGCAAAGAGCAGCATCAACAGCGCCGCAACGATTTCAAAGCGGCCCGCCGGGCGGTTCCTGGCTGTCAACGAGGCAAGCCCAAACGCCGCGAGCAAGGGGACTAACGCCAGGACCAGGATGACGAATTTCACCGGGTAGCGCACAAACCCGAGCCCGGGAAAGACGAATTGCAGCCCGCGGTAGAGCAGGGTGCTGTCCCCGAGCGCCAGCACCAACCCCAGCAGCGTCAACGCTGCCATGGCGCGAACGCGCCAGTCGCGCACCCGCCATACCGCGACGGCCGCCAGCAGCACCGTCCCGATCCCGGCATAGTATGACGAAGTCCAATACTGCCCGTTTTGCAGGAACACCCCTTGCGGCGTGGGCGCAGTCCGAAACAGCGGCACCAGGAAGTTGGCCCAGCCCCAGAACGGCATGCACCAGTCGTGCGTCGAGGCGCTGTAATGCCGGTCGCGCTGGGAATGGGCCAGCAACTCCAGGAAGGGCAGCAGTTGTATCGCGCAGATCAGCGTCACCAGCACCCCCATTCCGACAAAGCGAGGAACGAGCCGCCGTCGGAGTTCCTTCTCCCTGAACCAATCTCCGCACGCCAGGACGAACAAGACCAGCCATGTTGCCAGAATCGTCTCCGGTCCGCCTGCCAGCATCTGCATCGCGCCCGCCAGGGTGCCCCACACCAGCATCCTGCCGCCCTCGCGCCAGGCCCGTTGCCCCAGCCACACCGCCCACGGCAGCCAGCTAAAGGTCGCTACGTGGCTCGGCCACATCAGGAAGTTGAGCGACAGGCCGTTAAAGGCGAAGATGACCCCTGCCAGTCCCGCGGCCAGCCATTGGTTCGTCCATTGCCGCGCCAGGAAGTACATACCCAGCCCGCCCCAGAACAGGTGCGCCAGGCAGAAGAAGGATAAGGACCAACTCAGCGGCAGCAGCAGGTAAACCAGCGAGCCGGGGTAAAGCGCCAGCGTGTTCCACTGGGCCAGAAACGGCAGTCCGCAGTTGTTGAACGGGTTCCAAAGTGGCAGTTCCCCCCGCCAGAAGCATTCCCGGTGGAAATAGGCCACGGGGTAACTGAACATTCCGAAGTCGCGGAAGATGAACGTAGCGCCGCCGAGCAGCACCCTGGGGAACATGGCGACGATCAGCAACGCCAGGAGCAACGCAAATCGCCCCGGCGTCAGCCAGCCATCGGCTGCGCCTGGCCCCGCGGAGGGTTTAAGGTTGGCGCGCTTCATCCCACGACTGCTTCGGCATGACCACGTTCTACCAGAGGCCACCGCCGGTGCAATCCTCAAGTCGGTGGTCAGCCGCGAAACGGCCGTATCAGGCTGGCCGCAGGTGCTCCGCCGCCTGGGGGTCACTTGGGTCTGGCTGTTCAACGGGAACAGTCCAGGCCACCTCGATAGGTTCAAGGCTGTGCAGGACCTCGTTCACACTCATCACCCAGGCGCCGGATTCTCTGAGGCGCGCCAGTTCTTCGGCCACGGTCGGCTCGGGGATGCCAAATCGGGTTCGGTAGCCTTCGGTGACAATGAAGACAAGGCGCTGCTGCGAATCTATTCCAACCGCTACCAGTGACACTCCAATCCCTTCGATGGTGGTTTCCAGTGTCCCAATGAATGCGACCTCGTTACAGAAGCGCGCAATCCGGCCCTGGTTGACGTAACCCAGTCCGCCCTTCTGGGTCAGCAGAATGCCATGGAAGGCCGGGTCACAAATGTCGCTTACCTCTCCCAGACTGCTGGCCCAGCAGGGAATAGGTCCGAAGTAGCCTTCACTGGAATTGCCGAAATGCTCGGCCATCTGGCGGTAAACCAGGCAGTTGAACCATTCCTGCCGAATCGAGGCTTGGCCGAGAATGATCTTTAACCATGAGTTTGTCAAAGGCCTGGCTTCGGGAGCCGGACTGGCGCTGACCAGTTTGACGGGTTCTTTCGGCTGGGCGGCCACAGGCGTGACGCCCGGGGTCGGGACGGACTTCGTTTCAACTTTGGGCTGGGGCACCGTCGGGGACGGTGGCCGCCCGGCAGCCGGCGGGACCGGAATCCGGACCGGGCCGGGCTTTGGACTCGCGCCGCCAGGTTCAGTCGAAGCCTGGCTGTGCTGGTTGATTGCGGGGTGATTAAAAACCGCCGTCAGCTCCATCGCCGTGAGCCGCGAGTAGTTCACCGGCCGGCTTAAGTCTACCAGGGTGATTTCACCTTCATCCCCAATCACCTTCACGACGCTATCCGGCCCTTCCTCGAGATAGCGCTCGCCTCCGTCGGGCGTCTTGCGCTTGAAGATGAAGTTCGGCGGCGACAGTTTGATCACCAGGTCTTTGGGCAGCAGACCGCAATGGTCCCGGTCCTGCAATAATCCCAGCGATTGCTCGTTCAACGGGCGTTTGCGATGGTCAATGACTCCACCCACTTTGGCGGCGAACTGAATGTCAAAACCTGTCGGTGATGCGGCATTCGGGAAAACTATCACCTCCTGGCCCTGGCCGAGCGCGGCGGTGGAGAGGTAGCGCTCGTTGAGGGCTTGTTCGAGTTTGGCGGCGTCGTTGTTGCCTCTCTCGAAACTAAAGAGTTCCCCGTCCAACTCCACCCAGTCATGGAGCGCGCCCACCTGCAGGGCATGGGGCTTGTGCATCAGACCCTGGCTGATGAGACTGTTAATACCGGGAAGGTTCAACCCGATTGTGGCCAGCGTCTCTTTTCCATGCAGGCAGTGAATGTGCACCTGCCCTTCTTTGTCCAGGATCACCCGGAAGCGCGGGGTGAGGCCCTCGGGCTGGGGCGCGGCGGCCAGCTCAACTGGCACCTCTTTCCGGTGGGCGCGTTCGTGGTCCAACTGCACCGTCCCCCTGGCGAAAGCCAGCCAGTTGTTGAGCAGCTTCTGCAGCTTAACGGTCCCCTCGGGATCCTTGGTGGACACGACCTCACTCGCCACCTTGATGTGGTCGGCAGTGATTTCCAGACCCGCGGGGGTTCCGGGCACCTTCCCTCGCGCGCGCCATTTATAAACATCCAGTTGGCTCCAGTTCCGCAACGGCAGCAGGCTGATAGTCTCCCCTCCCAGGGTCATCGTAAAGACCGGGACCTCGGTGCCGCTCTCCGTGAACGTCACCGTCTGGCCAACGGTTATCTCCTCCGCCTGACCGGGCTGGGGGGACGCTGCTGTTGGCAATGGCACGTCACTCATGGGCTGAGACATTCGGTGGAGAATGGCGTGGGGCAGGCTGGGACTTGTCTTGCCCGGCACAGCCGAATTGGCTTTCGGCTTCAGGTTGATTGCTCCAGTTCATGGCCTGAGGCCCGGAGTCCGGCACGCGCCGACCGAGCCGGTCGTCAATCTAATGACTCGGGCCTCTGGTGGCAAGCCATCCTTTTCAGTGCTCTTTAGAACCGAGTTGACTCAGGATAAATGTTACCGGGGCGGGGAGGTGGACGAGGCGTCCG
>CAZDOO010000123.1:0-11552 GCA_964507045.1 uncultured Verrucomicrobiota bacterium
ACCCAGCAAATTCAATCCGCCCGATTGTTGCCAAGCCCGAGTAGCGGAAGTCGGGTTAGTTATTATGGTTATCATACACGTTAATACTTGTTTTTTGACGCTGGGGCGGTAGCAGAGAATCGGTTTCCGCTTCGCCGAACTTAACTTAGTGAACCTCTACAATGTGCGACACGATGACAAGCTCTTTTGTGACTATCATAGCGCGAAGTGTCTCCGCCGGATAATTCCGGGGGGCAGGGGGTTTCGTTTTGGCCCATTCCGGCGCATGATTCTGCTCCTTTTCATTGTGGGGCCAGCACAATCCGGAAACCGAAGCCGCCGTCCGCGCCGGCCGTTTCGTGGGCGGCAAGCAGACTCCAGTGGCTGTCTGCGTCTGGTTGCATTCGTTGTCATGGCAGCTCTTATTGCGGGGCCAAAACGGCTCGGAACCCGACGGAGTTGTTCGCATACGTCGGGTTGGTTTGGCGGCGGTCCGCCGACCGGGAGGCGGTCGCGTAGTTGCCCCAACCGCCGCCGCGGAACACGCGGTCCGAACCTGCTGCCGGACCGGTTGGATTAGTCGTTGTCGGTTGACCATACGGTGTCCCATACCAATCCCAACACCACTCAAACACATTCCCGGCCATGTCGTATAACCCATATCCGTTCGCCGCAAAGGCCCCCACTGGACTCGTGGCGGGTGAAGTTCCGCCGATACTCCCAATCGGATTGTAGCCGTTCGGTCCCAAGTCATAGTCTAAGCCGGTGGTATTTCCGTAGTAGTTAGCCAGGTTCTGACTGATCACGTTACCCCACGGAAACCGTTGCCCGCTCAATCCGCCGCGGGCTGCCTTCTCCCATTCCGCTTCCGTCGGCAGACGATAGCCTCGGGCCGCCCAATTCGCGTATACTGTTGGCTCGCCAGTCTTATAGACCGTCGTGAACCCTGCATCTGTATAGTATACGGGTGTTTTTCCCGCTTGCTCTGACCGCGCGTTGCACCACTTCACACAGTCATACCAGTCCAGCGTTTGCACCGGATGATTCGCCGCCTTGCCGGCACCTACATGCGCAAAGCCGTAGCCGTGGTTTGTGGCCCAGTAGTAGACCGACTGCCATTGGCTCAAGCTCACCAAATTCACGTCCATGTAAAACGCCGACACATTTGCGGTGACAGTGGTGGCGTCAGTGATGTCGGCGTCACCAATCGAGTTTCCCATCGTGAATGAACCACCCGGAATGAGCACCATGCCCGGGGGGGGCGTGGCCAGGCTCGTCCAGTTCAGATTCGTCAAACCGCTGCCGTTGCCTTGAAACCCTGTGCCTGTAATTGTGCCATTCACGTCCAACGCGGTGGCCGGGCTGGTCTTGCCGATGCCGACGTTGCCGGCGGCATTGATGAGCATTCGAGTCTTGGCCGCGTTTCGGTCATATATAAAGAATGAATCGTAGGCCATAAAGGCATCCGGAGGGCGATTCTGACCAACCTGCCACGTTCTGTATGGAGTACCGAACGCAAGAGAAGCAGGCTCATCGTCCGTGTTGCTAAAGAGGGCCTCGGCATTGGTGGTACTGTTGGCGACATGGAGTGGCGCTTGGGGGCTGGTGGTGCCGATGCCCAAGTTACCCGAGGTGACAATCTGATTGCCAGTGAAGTTGTTTCCACCGGAGCGCAAAGCGATGTTGGCAGACAGCCGGGCATCGGGCACGGTGCCGCTTGTCAGTTGCGAGGCGTTCAATCCGGTCAGGCCGGTCCCGCTGCCGCTAAAGCTGTTGCCGGCGTTGTTGAGCGTCACCGCGCTGGAATAGGTTCCGGCGAGTTGGCTGGACGGCAGCGCGCCGCTTAGCTGTGCTGCCGGCAGCGTGCCGAGCAGGTTGCTCGCGCTGTTGGCCATCACGGCATACGGTGCGGGCGTCAAGGCTTGGAGGGGCGTCAGTGTCGCGTAGCTGACGCCGCCGTTGGTGCGGACGCCGATTTCCAACCAGCGATTCGCGCCGGTGAACTGGTTGCCAAAGTCCAGCGTGACGGTGAACAGGCCGCTATTCACGGGAACGGCGTTAGTGAGAAAGGGCGAACCGACGTAATTGTTGCCGAGTGAATCGGACGCAATTCGGAACCGGAAGTCGTAAGTGCCGTTGGCAGGACTGGCCGATTCTTGCAGCTTGCCCTGGTAAGTGAAGGCGGATCCCTGGGCGAAGAGGGTCAGGTTCGATGCCAGCCCGAGGGCGAGGCATGTTGCAAGCAGGGTGTTCGTTTTCATACTCGTAGTTCAGGGTTTATGGAGACGGTAAAACTTGTTGCCCGCGGGTGACGGCTCGGTGAACTGAAGGTTCGCGCCGTTGGTCTGATAAGGCGGCGCGATTTGGGGCCAGGGTGCCGCCACCACCGGCAGCGCGTTCGTCGCCTCCAACACCCAGCCGTTTGCCGGCAACGGCCAGGACACCGTGATAGTTGATAGTTGAGAGTTGAGGGTAATCGAGAGTAGCGGTGCGCCGGGTGTTTGCACGGCGGCAACGATGCCCCAGAACCCGCCGCTTAGTGTGTAGATCCCCCCACTCATCGTCCCGGCATCCGGCTGGCCGATGGTGCCGCTGACGGAATACACACCACCCGTGCTCGTGCTGCCGCCGCCGTCTATCGTGGACCAGTCAATCGAGTACTGCCCCCAGGCCGAAAGGCAGACGGCAGAATGAAGAATGATGAAAAAGAACAGCCGCGACAGATGGCCGCTTTCCTTTGACTTGCCGCTCCGGCTTGCGTATCCTGCTTCCATGATCGCCGTTGAAGAACGCCGCCTGAAAGGTCTGCTCAAAAGCGCGGTTGCGGAAGTCCTGGAGGAGCACCGCGACTTGCTGCGCGACGCCGTCCGCGAAAGCCTCGAGGATGTGGCCCTCATCCGCGCCATCCAGCTCGGCGAGAAATCCCCGCTGATCAGCCGCCGGAAGATCTTCCAACGGCTCGAACGCGCGGCGTGAACACGCGCTTTCGCGAATCCTTTGACCGGGACCTTTCCGCCCTGGCCGACGCCGGACTGCGGCGCCGCATCCAGCGGGTGATTGAACAGGTAGAAGCCGCCCGCACTTTCCAGCAGATACCCAACCTCAAGCGGCTGGACGCCCGGGGCAAATACTACCGCATCCGCGTCGGTGATTATCGGGTGGGCCTGGTCTTCGAACAAGGCGCCGTCACCTTTGTCCGCTGCCTCAACCGCAAGGAGATTTACCGCTACTTTCCCTGAACCCTGGAGCAGCGGAGAACCGCCGCACTCCAAGACGCTCCGCGTCTGCCATCGCCCATGGTGCATTCTACATTCCTGGTTGTTCATTGCTCGCCTCCAGTCTTGGCGTTGAGCAGCCGCTCCAGCCGCTTCAGCCGCTTCTTCAACTCCGCATTCTCCGTTGCCAATCTCCGGAGGCTCTCTTCTGCACTCTGCATTCTGCCTTCTTCCTTCTTCCTTCCGACTTCTACCTTCTCGTTCAGCCCCTGGATCGCCGCCAGCGCCACGCCGTCGGCGTCCACACTGGTGATGCCCGTGTCGCTCTCGCCCACGTCAAAAGCCGCCTTGAAATCCTGAGCCACCGGTCCGATGTGCCGCACGGATGGGTCCTGGCTCTTGTATTTCCAGGTGCTCACCGGCAGCGCGACCACTTTATCCAGCACCGTGCGTGGGTCAATCGGCTGGAAGTTCTCCTTGGCATTGCGGTCGCTGAGTGAAGTCCAACTGCCGCCGCTTGCGGCCAATTGCACGCCGGTTGCGGTGCCACTGGCGGTGTAGAAACGCACCCCGCCATGGGCACGGGCCGTGAAGCTGTAGTTGGCTGGGGATGCCGTTGCCTCTGAACTGGACCAAACAAATGAGCCGGGGTGGGTTACCTGGGCAAAGCGGCCTGAGGCGAGGCTGTAATCGCCCGTCACGGTGTTGTCTGTTCCGCCGGCAACAATCGAGCCATCGCCGCCCGCCACGTTGTTCCACCCGCCGGGAATGGTCGCGTTCCGATTCGTGGCGCGATTGAAGTAACCACCGCCGACACTCGCATAGTCATCACTGGCCAGGTTGGTCTGACCGCCACTGACGGTCGCATAGGTTGAATTGGTCGCGATGTAATTGTCTTGTCCCCCCGCGATGGTGGCAAACACCGCATTGTCTGCGATGTTGTTGTTGGTCCCGCCGCCTATCGTGCTCGAAGCGGAGTTTGTGCCGATGTCGTTGCTGATGCCTCCCGCGATGGTGGCATACTTCGAATTGTCCGCGATGTTGTTGTCGGTGCCACCGCCTATCGCGCTATAACTGGAGTTCGTGCCGATGTCATTTTTCTGGCCTCCCGCGATGGTGGCGCTATCCGAAGACGCCGCGATATTGTTGTCGTAGCCTCCGCCAATAGCGGTGTGAGCGGAGTTCGTACCGATGTTATTTTCCTGGCCTCCCGCGATGGTGGCAGCCCCCGAATTGTCCGCGATGGCGTTGCGGTACCCCCCGCCAATCGCGCTGTTAGCGGAGTTTGTGCCGATGGCGTTATGATCGCCTCCCGTGATCGTGGCACAGTCCGAATCTGCTACGATGATGTTGATCCAACCCCCGCCAATTTTGTTCGCCCTGCCTCCGCTAATCGTCGCGGCGTAACAGCCTTGATTTATGCTATTTTCTTGGCCGCCGGCAATGGTCGAGGCAAGACATTCTGGCTGAATGATATTATATTCACCTCCACCAATCGTCGAGGTCCACCCGTTTTGCTGAATCCTATTGCCGCAGCCGCCGCCCACTGTACCCAAAGAAGACATAACCGAATTAGGCTCAGTATAGCGCCCTCCACCCGCGATGGTCACACCCTCCAAACCAGCACTGACAAGATTCTCTGAGCGACCGCCGATAACATTGGGGGTATCGTATCCGTCGCCTGGTTCCAAGCGCAAAACGCGATAGCCTTTCACCTTGATTTCCAGCGCTTGGTTGTCCGTGGTGCCCAGGAAGTGCGTGCCCGGGGTGGTGCCCGCGTTGCCATTCATTCCCCAGAACGTGTTCGCCGCCACGTCCGCCGCCGCAATGGTGCCATCGGTGATCTCGCCTGACTCGATGCTCGACCCCAGCAGGCTCACGCTGCTGGAAAGGGCTGAGTTGGCGACCTTGCCCGCAGTCGTAATGGTTGCCAGCTTGGTGTCCGAAATGGCAGCAGTGGCGGAAATGTCCGCGTTAACGATGGTTCCGTCGGTGATCTCGCCTGACTCGATGCTTTGGCCCAGCAAGGACACGTTGGGCGAGAGCCGCGCATCCGTCACGGTGCCGCTGCTCAGTTGCGAGGCGTTCAAGCCGGTCAATCCGGCCCCGCTGCCGCTGAAGCTGTTGACCGCGTTATTGAGCGTCACCGCGCTGGAATAAGTTCCGGCGAGCTGGCCCGACGGCAGCGCGCCGCTTAACTGTGCCGCGGGGAGCGTGCCGAGCAGATTACTGGCACTATTAGCCATCACGGCATAGGGTGCGGGCGTGAGCGGCTGGCGCGGGCTGAGGGTTGTCCAGGTAGCAGCGCCGTTGGTCCGAACGATGATCTTCAGCCAGGTGGCATTCCCCGTGAACACGTTCCCAAAATCAAGGGTGACGGTGAACAACCCATTCGTAACCGGGGTGTACCAGTACGGGATCGAGGACCCGATCTGTCCGGTCTCGTTGCTGGCTGAGTCGTAGAGCGAGAAGAAGAAATCGTAGTAGCCAGTGACGGGGCCGTTTGTGTCGTTGAGCCGGCCCTGGTAGGTGAAGGCGGTGCCTAATGGGGAGGCGGGAACCAAGGCTAAAGGATGAAGGCTGAAGGCTAAAGCCAGGGCCAAGAGCCGCCGGTTGAAGAAGGTGTGCTTGTGGTTCATAACGTGTCTCCTGTGGTTTGGTCAAGGTGGTGTGGTTAGGCCTAAGGCGCTGGAAAGCGAGGGGGCGGAGTGAAGGGCCGACAGGAATGTCGGCGCTCCTTTGGGCGCTCCACTTCATGCCCGCTATTCATGTTGTGCGGTTTGGTTCCCCCAAAAGGTCAGCGGGCACTTGGTTTGACCCATGCCGCGCCAAGGTCCTGCCGGCGGTCTGGGCTGATGATTACTCTTTAGCGGGTCACATTATACGGCTGACGCGGGAAGGGGGTCAATCTTAAAGGGGACTTTTATGTTCCCGAAAACCCGCGCCAGGGGTGCATCAAGCCCACAGCCGGGACACGGTCTGGCGGGGTTTTGCCTGCGATTTCCGCCCCGTACCAACCCGGCAGGGTTGGCAGATGGCAGCCGGTCGGTCGTTTCGGGGTGACAGGGGGAAACGACCACCGGTACGCGGGGTAAAGGGTGTTTTACCCCGGCAGGGGGTGGCAGAACCAAACCGCATGCAGAAGACGCACAGCACCCGGGACGATCTGCCACTCCTGCCGGGGTGGTGGGGTCAGAGGCGCCGGTTTCCGGAGGTCGCCGCCCCCTCTGCCCCGGCGACCTCCGGCTTACCTGCTTTCATCCTGGTCAGGATGAACTGGCTCGCGAGAGGCAGCCCAGGACCGACTTGTTCCCCGCATGGGCGCGGGGTGCGAACCGTCACTCGACGTCGCGCATCATGCGGAAGCCGCCCTTGTGGCAGGCGCCCCAGAGCAGGCCGAGGGCCAGCCAGGAACCGCCCAGCACCATCGCCGGCCAGCGCAAGTGCAGCCAGATATAGCCGCAGATCAGGCAGCCCACCACCGGCGGCAGCCACGACACCAGCCGCCGGTCGCCGCCGCGCACCGTGTAATGCACCAGCGCCGCCACGTTGACGCCCATGAAGGCGATGAACGCGCCGAAGTTCATCATCTCGGCGCTCAATTGATAGTTCAACACGAAGGCGCCCGCCAGCGCCAGCCCGCCGGTCAGCAGGATGTTGTTGGTGGGAGTCTGCGTGCGGGGGTTGAGCGTTCCGAAGAAGCGCTTCGGGATCACCTCATCCCGGCCCATGCTGTAGAGCAGGCGCGCGGAGGCCAGTTGGGCTCCCATCCCGGACCCGACGCTCGCCACTAGCAGCGTGAAGTTAACCAGTTGCAGCAGCCAGGTGCCGCCCGCCTTGCCGGCCACGAAGACGTAGGCGGTGTCCACGTCGGGGAACTTCTCCGAACCATAGGGCCACACCAACTGCCCGGCATAGATTTGCACGCCGGAGAAGACGCCCGTGAACAAGCAGGTCAGCACCGTCGCCAACATGATGTTGCGGCGCGGGTTCTCGACTTCCTCGGACAGCGTTGAAATGGCGTCGAATCCCACGTAGGTCAGCACCGCGATCGAGGTGCCGCACCACAGGGCGGGGAACGAGAACGTTGCCGGGTCGTAGAACGGCTTGATGAAGAAGGCCCAGCCGCCGCCCGAGTAATGGGCTACCAGGTAGCGCCCGATGCAGGCAAAGAGAATGCCGACCACGACGGTCATGGCGCCCGCCAGGAAGGCGTTGGTGCGGGAGGAGGCCTTGATGCCGCGCAGGTTCAGGCCGGTGAACAGGAGCGCAAAGAAGAGCACCCAGCCCCAGTAAGGGATGGTGTTGCAGATGTTGCCGGCGGCTTTGCTGCACCAGATGACACACAGGATGGGGCAGAGCAGGTAATCCATCACCATGCTCCAGCCGACCAGGTAGCCCGCCCGCCGATCCAGTTCGCGCCCCACATAAGTGAACGCGGAGCCGGCGCTCGGGTAGGCCCGGGCCATGCGGCCGTAGCTCATCGCGGTGAACAGCATGGCCACCATGGCTATCAGGAGGGTTGTCACCACATGACCGCGCGCCTCTTGGCTGACCACGCCGAACAGCGGCAGGGCGGCGGTGGGCTGGATCAGGACGATGCCATAGATGACCAGGTCCCAGAGTGTGAGGGAGCGCTTGAGGGTGACCTCCGGCGGCGCGGAGGCGGAGGGCGGCGACAATGTCGAGGATGTGCTCATGGGTCAGATAATCCGAGGGTTGCCGGTTCCGGCAGGGTGTGTGTCCGGCGGTAAGCGATGCGAGCTTCTTCCAGGCGGTCGGCCTTGTTCAGCCAATAAAGCAGCTCGCGGTCGTAGAGCGCCAGCAGGCTGTTGAGCAGGTAAGGGCGGTTGGCGGCCAGCCAGAGCCGGCGGTAGGGCTCTTTCATCTCGCCGGCCATGTCCCGCAGGTCCTGCACACGCCCGTTGATGACGCTCATGTTGAGGAAGGCGTAGTTGACGCGCCGGGTCTCCTGCAGGTTCGCCCGCGCTTCGCGGTAGTAGGCGGCCAGCTCGGCGGAGAACTGCACCTTCAGGCCGAGCCAATCCATGCGCCGGGCGGCGAACTCCAGGTTGTCCAGCACGTTGGTGTGCAGGCGGCACTGGCGCCGGTGCTCAAGAATCATCGTCAACGCTTCCTCGGCCAGCCGGCGCATCGGCGCGGCTTCGGGCGCCAGCCGCGCATAGGTGCGCGACCCCCGGCCGGTGAACGGGTCGAGCCACAAGTATTCATTGGCCGCGTCCGGCAATCCCGCGCGCCGCGCGGCGGCATGGACTTCTCCCAGCTTGCGAATGGCCCCGCTGATCGCCTGCCCAGTCGCACGGTGGAAGGCCCAGTCATAGGCTTGATCAAAGCGCTCGCGCGGCACGTCCGCCCCCTGCCACGAGGCCGCCGCCGAATACAGCACCGGATACCACACCACGTCGAACAGGCTCTCGCCGTCGTCGAACCAAATCGTGTTGAGCATTCCCAGCGCGCCCTGCCGTTTGCCTTCCGCCACGAACCGTCCGATGTTCGTGACCGCCACGTTGAAATCCGGCGCGGGCTTGCTCCAGTTGTTGGCGCTGGGGCAGACCACCACGTCCATTCCCGCCTGCCGAAACGGCGTTATGAAGTCGGCAAAATGATCGTCGGCATTGTAGGTCCAGGTGGCCACGACCATATCCCGCGGCAGCTCGGGGATGATCGCCGGCGCTTTCAGAGCGCGGTCGCCCCAGAACAGCGTGCGCCGGTTGTGTTGGCGCAGGATGTCCGCCACACGCGTCATGTGCGCTGCCCAGAGCTTGCCCGGGCCGCCTTCGACGGCCGCCGCCTCGCGATTGGCGCCTTTGCCCAGGTCCCAGGTCTCGTCCCCGCCGGCGTGGAAGAATGGGCCTGGGAAGACGGGGGTCAATTCGTCGGTCACGCCTTCGAGCCACTGATATACCGCGGGATCGCCGGCGGTAAGGGTGCTGGCGTGCGGAACTTCGCCCAGGTGCGCGTAAAGCTCATGCTTAAGCAAGTGGTGCAGGTGGCCGAAGGTCTGTTGCTGGGGTATGAGCATGACATGCCGTTGCGCGGCAAAAGCCACCAGCCGCCGCAAGGTGTCCAGATCCAGTTCCGCGCCCGCGGGGGCCAGCAGCGGGGTCGCGCGGAAAGGCACCAGGTGCTGCAGATAGAAGCTGACGACGTTGAGCTTGTACTCGCTGCATGTCTCGATAATCCGGCGCATTTGCTCTTCGGTGGGCACCACGCCCTGGCCCAGGTCCACCGACAGCCCGCGAAACGGCAGCTCGGGCCAGTCGCGAAGCACTCCCGCAGGCAGCGCAATGCCGTCCTGCTCCGGCCGCACAAGTTGCCGCAGGGTTTGAACGGCGTAATACAGCCCCTTGTCATCGCGCGCGGCCAGCAATGCGCCGCGCCGCCCAATCGAGATGAGATACGATTCCGGCGCCGTCGGGACTTCCCCGGTGAGGCCGGCGGCGGCCAGCTCCCGCGCCACCGCTCGCTGCGTCACAAGTCCCGCCAGGATGCGCGGTCCCCCTCCGCTGCCGACGGCGGAGCGGGCGCCGTGCAGGCGGAGTTCGTCGGCCAGTATTTGCGCCAGGAACGGGTCCTGCGTGTCAATGCGCACGGGCGCGCGCAGCGCCAGGCGCTCGTTGCTTTCGCGCCATTCCTGCACGGGGGGCACGACTTGGATCGAAGCGGCAGCCGCGCAGAAGCCGAGGAGCAGGGCCGGAATTGCTAACCGTAATGCTGTGAGCGAAACGCCGAAGTGCGAGGCGGGAGGTTGGGAGTCCATGCTGGCGCCGTGGCTAGGATTGCTTCAGGGCGGCGCGGTTCGCGTAAACCTTCGCGAACGCGCGCGCGATGTCATCCATGTCCGACTCCGTGCCGAGGAACAGGCTCTGTTCAAGCCAGGCGCCCTGCTCGGCGCAAATCCGCTCGCAGTTGGGGCAACTGACTGCCCCGTAATCCAGCCTGGCGACGGCGCGCGGCAGGTAGGGGCCGAAAGCCTTATTGAGGAATAGCGGTTGGCGGTAGAGCGGCAGGGCGTAACCGCCGCAGATGGGTATGCCCTCGGCCTGCAACGCCTTGAGAATCGCCTCCCGCGTCGCTCCGAACAACGCGCCGTCTATGCGCAGCAGGAAGAGGTGGTAGCTGTGCCGCGTGCAGTCGGCCGGACGTTGCTGCGGAAAGATGCCCGGGATGCGGCCGAGCTTGGCCGCCAGGTACTGGCCGTTGCGGTCGCGGGTGCGCGTCTGCTCCTCCAGCCGGGTCAACTGCGCGTTGAGGATCGCGCCCTGGAACTCGCCCAGCCGGTAATTGCCGGACATAACGTGGTGCTCGTACCACAACCCGCCCGGCAAACGTCCGCAATTGTGGATGGAGCGGCAGGCCTCGGCCAGCTTGTCGTCCGACGTGGCGACGATGCCGCCCTCGCCGCTGGTGAGATTCTTGCTCGATTGGAAGGAAAACGAACTCAGGTGCCCCAGGGAACCGGCGGGACGCCCCTGGTAGCTGGCTCCGTGCGCATGGGCGGCATCCTCGATGACCACCAACTTGTGCTTCCGGGCGATGGCCATGATCGCATCCATGTCCGCCGGTTGGCCTGCCATGTGGACCGGGATGATCGCCCGCGTGCGGGGTGTAATGGCCGCCTCGACCGCCGCCGGATCGAGGTTGAAGGTCTCCAGGTTGACGTCGGCGAACACGGGGACGGCATTGGCCTCGACTACCGCAGTGGCGGTGGCCAGGAACGTGTAGGGCGGGACAATGACCTCCTCCTCCGCGCGGATGCCGGCGGCCATCAGCGCGACGCGCAGCGAGACGGTGCCGTTGACGACTGCGATGCCGTGTTTGCAGCCGTGCATCGCCGCAAAGCGGCGCTCAAACTCGGCGACATCCTCGCCGTTCAACTTGCCCCATTTGCCGCTGCGCAGCGCCTGCAGCAGCCGCTGCTCTTCTTCCGCGCCGAACACCGGCCAGGTTGGAAAGGGACGCGTGCGGACCTTTGGCCCGCCGAAGAGGGCCAGCGCCTGGCTCAGGGACTGGCGCGCAGCAGGTTGTTCGGCGGCGGGTTTGGCCCCGCAACCTCCGGTCTTGGAGGACGTTCGGCTCATGCGGAAAGAGGGTAGTTCAACGCCGTCGAGCCTTGCATCCCCCAATCGGGTAGGTGGTCCCAACGCTCTGGGCGCCGATACCGCCATGGCGCTGGCCGCGTTGGGCATGCAAAAACGGCGAAGAATACAGGAAGAATTGGGGGCCGGGCGCCGGACAGATTTCTTCGGCACTGGTGGTACGTCTCATTAACACCCCGCTTTAGCGCTTGTCATTACCCACATCTTGCTCGGTCCTCCCTTAAACGGACTGATGTAT
>CAZDOO010000124.1:0-10908 GCA_964507045.1 uncultured Verrucomicrobiota bacterium
CTGCAGGCCAATTTCGACCGCATCCCCTTCGGCGTCTCCTACCCGCTGATCAAGCCCAAGTCCATTGACGACGTGCCCATCCTCGCGCTGACCTTCCACGGGGCGGGACAGGACCACTATAGCCTGCGCCGCATCGTGGCCGAAGTGGACGATGCGGTGAAGCAGGTGCCGCTCGTGGCCGAGACCACGCTCATTGGCGGCGAGCGGCGGCAACTGCGCATCCAGCTTGACCCAACCAAGCTCGCCTCGCGCCAACTCAGCCCGGCGGAAGTTCTGCCCCGGCTGCAAGCGGCGAATCGGCGGCTCAGCGCCGGCCCGCTAACCGATCACAACCGCGAGGTCCTTCTGCAAACCGGCAGCTTTCTCACCAGCGCAAAGGACGCTGGCAGCGTCGTGGTTGGCGTGCACAATAGCAGACCGGTTTATCTGCGCGACGTAGCGGAGATTGTGGACGGGCCGGAGGAGCCAAGCCAATATGTGTTTTTCGGCGCTGGCGCAACCTGGGCGGCGGGCGAGCCCGAGCAGCCCGCCGTCACCCTGACCGTCGCCAAGCGGCCGGGGGCGAATGCGATCGCGGTTGCCCACGAGGTGCTCAAGAAAGTCGAGGCGCTTAAGGGCCGGGTCATCCCCGGCGACGTGCACATGGCCGTCACCCGCCACTACGGCCAAACGGCGGAGGAGAAGTCTGACGAGTTGCTGTTGCACATGGGGATCGCGGTCATCGGCGTGTCGCTGCTCATCCTGCTGACGCTGGGCTGGCGCGAGTCGCTCATCGTTGGCATCGCCATTCCGTGCACACTGGCCCTCACACTGCTCGTGTTTTACCTCCACGGCTACACGCTCAACCGCATCACCCTCTTCGCCTTGATTTTCTCCATCGGCATCCTGGTGGACGACGCCATTGTCGTGGTCGAGAATATCGTCCGGCATTTTCACCTGCCCCATAACAAAGGCCGGCCCTGGTCGGTCATCGCCGTCGAAGCGGTTAACGAAGTTGGCAATCCGACCATTCTCGCCACCTTCGCCGTTATTTCAGCCGTGCTGCCGATGGCCTTCGTCGGCGGCTTAATGGGGCCTTATATGCGGCCTATTCCCACGGGTTCGAGTGCCGCCATGTTCTGGTCGCTGGCCATCGCCTTCATCGTGACCCCTTGGGCCGCAATCCGCATACTGCGCTGGGGCCGGAAGTATTCGCGCCCTGCCGAAGGGGCCGCAGTTGTGGCCGAAGCCGGCAAACCGCACTCGCATTTCGAGCACGAGGAGGATTTCTTCACCCGGCTCTACCGGCGCTTCATGGAGCCGATGATTGCCAAGGCCCGCTGGCGGCTGGCTTTCCTGGCTGGGATCGTCGTGCTGCTGCTGGCCTCAATGGCCACCGTCGGCCTTGGCTGGGTGAAGGTGAAAATGCTGCCGTTTGACAACAAGAGCGAGTTCCAGATCATCCTGAACATGCCCGAAGGCAGCGCGCTCGAACTCACCACCCAGGCCGCGCGCGAGATCGGCGCCGCCGTGCGCGTCGAGCCCGAGGTGACCGATTACCAGGTCTATGCCGGCGTGGCCGCGCCCTTCAACTTCAACGGCCTGGTGCGCCACTACTTCATGCGCCGCGGCCCGCATATCGCCGACTTGCAGATCAACCTCGTGCCCAAAAGCCAGCGCAAGGCGCAGAGCCATGACATTGCCAAGCGCGTCCGCCCGCGCGTGGCCGCCATCGCCGCCAAATACGGCGCCCGGGTCGCCGTCGCCGAGGTGCCGCCCGGTCCGCCAGTCCTGCAAACGCTCGTGGCCGAAATCTATGGGCCGGACGAGGAAAGCCGTCACACCCTCGCCCGCAAGGTCATTGACATCTTCCGCAACACCCAGGGGGTCGTGGACACGGACTGGTATATCGAGTCTGACCAGGCCAAGGCGCGGTTCGTGGTGGACAAGGAAAAGGCCGCCCTCCACGGCATCAGTGAGGAGAGCCTTGCCCAGACCCTGAAGCTGGCCGTTGGGGGCACCGCGGTGGATCTGCTGCACCTGCCGCGCGAGAAGGAGGACCTCCTGATCGTGGCGCGCCTGCCGCAGTCTCTGCGCACGTCGCCCGAGGACTTGCTGGCGCTGCGTGTGCGGGGCACGAGCCCGGGCAGCGCCCTCGTGCCTTTACGCGAGCTGGTCAAAGTGGAACCCGGACTCGTCGACAAGAGCATCTACCACAAGAACCTGATGCCGGTGACCTACATCATTGGCGACGTGGCGGGCGTGGTGGAAAGTCCAGTCTATGCGATCCAGCAGATGAACAAGGCCCTCGCCGCCTTGGACACAAAGCAATTCGGCGGCAGCGGCGCGCCGCTCAAGATCTACAACGCCTCGCAGCCCTTTACCGACGACGAGCCAGCCATCAAGTGGGACGGCGAATGGCACATCACCATCGAAGTTTTCCGCGACCTCGGCTCGGCCTTTGCCGCGGTGCTGGTGCTGATCTTCATTCTCATGGTCGGCTGGTTCCGGTCGTTCCTGACGCCGCTGGTGGTGATGGCGGCTATTCCCTTCTCGCTGGTGGGCATCTTGCCGGCGCACGGGTTAATGGGCGCGTTCTTCACGGCCACCTCGATGATTGGCTTCATGGCCGGCGCGGGCATCGTCGTGCGCAACTCGATCATCCTTGTCGATTTCATTGAGCAGCGCCTCGCCGAGGGGATGCCGCTGGACCAAGCGGTTGTAGACGCCGGCGCAGTGCGCTTCCGGCCCATGCTCCTGACCGCCTTGGCGGTCGTGGTCGGCGCCAGTGTTATTCTGGCCGATCCCATCTTCCAGGGTCTGGCCATTTCGTTGATGGCGGGCGAAATCGCCTCCCTGCTCATCAGCCGTATGGCCGTTCCTGTCCTGTACTACATGGCCCGCCGGTAAGTCATCGCCGCCCTGAAGAATCTGACCCATTGGGTTCAAGCGGGTGTTCCAGGCGACGAAAGATTTGGAGCTGCCAACGCGCGTTTTGCGCCTGCTCGGCATGGTGTATGAGTCGCGCCCCGACTAGCGGCAGACGGGCAAGCCGTTGGTAATTGGGAACATCACCGAAAAGACCGCTGACTGCAGTCCAGCTTCCGCCAAAGGCATTCGTTGCCTGCTCAGCTCGTTCCGGTCGGATCACAAGGACTGAGATGGATCGCTTTTCCTCGTCAGTAAGATCGCGAGCCCCAGGCTCTGGCATATGGAAGAATGCGGGGGAGGTGAAGATATCATAAACGGTTCGGGCGATCTGCTTTGCCTCGAAGAATGCAACGTGCTCCGTGAATACCACGTCTGTTGGCAAGATCTGGGCTTGAACTACGCGCCGGATTTCAGACTGAGGCGCCACGTGGCTGTAAAGCACCGGGCAAAGCGCCAACCGCAACGGCAGCCCTATCATTATGACGGCGGCGATGGTCATCCCGAACACCCACCTGTGGAAAAGACCAAGGTTGGCGCCGGTTGCCAGCAACTCGGAATAAACGGTCAGTATGGCCAGGGTCATGGGCACAAACAGCATGTAGGAGTAATAGAGAGCATAGTGACCGACGATGTTGAACAGCAGAGGCACCCCGAAGGCCACCACTAGGCAATAAACGACCCGCAGGCGCGTCAGTTGGCTCAACTGCCTCCATGTCACGGCCAGCAGAACAGCCAGACCCAACGTAAGTGCCAACATGCTGAAATCCTCCATATAGCCGCTGACCGAGCGATGCAGAATAGTCCACAAAGCCCCGCTGGCCGACGGGTGAGCGGTATGAGCATAGTGCTTGCCGAGAAAGCTGATGCTATGCGCCAGGAAGGGAGTCAGCACCCCTTTCCCCACCAGAAGAAGAGCGAGCGAACCGGCACCAAAGGCCATGCCCAGCGAGAGTGTAACCATTTCCCGGAGCAGGCTTCGTCGCCGCACCAACCATACAACGGCACCGGCAAACCAGGCGAACAAGGCTGCCTGTAGCCCAATCCAAACCAGCGCCGCCGCCAAACCCGCAAGGCAAGCCAGGCGCAGGCGCGGGCGTCTGATCTGAAAGGCCAGCGCGAGCATCAGCAAGCAGACCATGGCCAGAATATCCGGCCGGCAGGAGCGGTAGCAGTAGCTCATACCGTAGCCCAAGTGAAGCACGGCCACCATGACCAACCGCAACCGGGGGGAGCGCACCAGGCTGAACCGCCAGGAGACCAGCCAGCAGAGAAACACCGCTGCGGACATGAGCGTGTAATTGAAAGACCGAACCGCTAGAACGCTTGTGCCTGCAACCGCCAGCCAGGGAACCAACCCCATGGGGTACAGCGGACAATTGACAACGGGGAAGGTATTGTGCGGCTGCAACTGCCAGTTCATCGCCGTGAAGGAGCCGTACTTCACCAGGTTTACGGCCGCCTCGGCAAACCACACCTCGTCACGCCAGACTGCCGGGTAGTAATTATAGGTTGCCAAGTTCAAGGCCAGGAAACCGCCCAGCAGCCAGAGCACCGCGGCGAATTCCTTTCTTGTTGGACACTCCGCCGGCGACGGGACTTCAGAAGCAGTTGGCACCCCGCAAGGTCGTGCTTGGTCTTTCATAGGTTTGCAGGCCGGAACAACGCGGGCGGGCGGCTTCAGGCAGCCAATTTGGATGAGAGCAGCCGCTCACAAGGCCGGGCTTGCGAGCGGGAGCACAGCTCATTTCGGCTTTTGGTAGTCGCCGCGGCTGAAGTATTTCTCGAGCCAGACATAGAGACAGATGAACAGGTAGCGGCTGCCCATCTCCCGAATCTTCAGCTTCGCCTCGCCGACTCGGCGGTTGCGCCAGGTGATGGGCATCACCGTCCAGGAGAATCCCCGGACAATCGCCTTGAGCGGCAGTTCGACCGTCAGATTAAAGTGCGGCGCGATGAGGGGGCGACAGCCTTCGATAACCTCGCGCCGGTAGGCTTTGAAAGCGTTGGTGGTATCGTTCAGGCGGATGGCAAAGAGTGTCTTGAGGAAGAAATTGGCCAGGCGATTGATAAACAACTTGATCTTTGGATAGTCAATAACCCCGCCGCCTTTCAGAAACCGGCTGCCGAACACACAGTCCCAGCCCTTGTTCAGCTCTTCCCAGTAGCGCACCACGTCCCGGCAGTCGTCGGATTCATCGGCCATCATGATGACCACCGCGTCGCCTTTCATGCGATCCAGCCCGCAGATGACCGCCCGGCCGAAGCCGTGGGAGCCTTCATTCTTGACCGGGGCCAGCTCGGGCAGGCGGGTTTGGAGGTCGGTGAGCAGTTTCCAGGTCCCGTCCTTGCTGCCGTCGTCCACTACGACCAGTTCGTGCGGGATGTTGTGCAAACGCAGTTCGAGGTGGAGATGCTCGACGGTTGAGCAGATACACCCCTCTTCGTCGCGCGCGGGAATAACCACCGAGAGCAGTGAAAGCGGCCGCGCCTGCGCGGGCGGAGCATCGCTGGTAGTCTTTTTGGCCATGCCTGAATTCCGGACGGCATTGTAGCCCAACCAGCAGCCAGGGCAAGCGGAAGGTGAAAGCGGGTTTCCAACGGGCGTATACTGGCACTGCCACCCCATCCCACCCGGGGAACCGGTGAATTCCTTTGGGATCGGCTGGCCCGGGCGGCCGGGAATGTGGGTGATGCTAAGGCCCGGGTAATACTCCCTCTCTGCTGGCTCACCTCACCGTAGATAACAATGTTATCTACGGTGAGGATACGGTGGGGATACGGTGAGGTGCTGGTGCCAGGGGCAGGCCATCGGAGGTGGAGTCCGGCTGAACTCGTGGTGGGGGTGTTGAGATACGTGGGTTTATAGCTGCCGATTTTTTGAATGGATTTTTCGGCAAACGGTCTTATATTGAAAGCGCTTGAAGCGGCAGATGCCAATTTCAATGCAAAGCGGGCCTGATCAAGGAAGGTCCAGGGGCATGGTAGCCGCTTGGCTGAACTTCAACACAGAAACAAACGAAGCTATGACTAAATCGTTGGAAGTTATCAGTGAGGCCATTCGTGACCCCAAACATCCTTTTCGCAAAGTGGACAATCAGCCGAAGAAGCCCCTCAAACATCGCTATGAGCGCAGGAAGATTCGAACCTACCTGCACTTGGGGGAATGGGCGGTGGGCGAAGCGACCTAGCTAACCAGGTCGAGAGTATAGGGAAAAAGCCACGCGCGAGCGTGGCTTTTTCATTTACTTCATCAGCAGCATCTGGCGCGCGCGTTTGATGGCGCGATTGAGCCGGCGCTGGTAATGGGCCGGGAGCCCGGTGTATTTCCGGGGCAGGATGCGGCCCTGGTCGGTGACGAATTGCCGCAAGAGGGTGATGTTCTTGAAATCGAGCGTGTCAACCGTGAAGTCAATCTTGGGTTTGGGGCGCGGGGTGCGCGTTTCACCGTAGGAAGAACGTCCGCGGCCACCGCGTTTGTCGGGCTTATCGGGGCGAGTTTTACGAGGCATAAATCGTGGTTACTTGATTTCGCGATGGAGCGTGTGGCGGCGCAGGGCCGGGTTATACTTCTTGATCTCAAGCTTCTCCGTCTTGAGCTTCTTGTTTCGGGTGGTGGTGTAGCGCGAAGGGGATTTGCCTTCCTTGCGCGCCTCAGTGCATTCGATGGTGATGATTTCGCGGGGCATTATTGTTCCTTCTCTTTGGGCTTTTCTTCAGCTTCTTCCTCTTCGGGTTCCGTCTCGGCCAAGCCGACGGCGTCAACGGTGCCGAGGGCGCCTAACCGGCGCTGGCGCAGGGCGCCATCGCGCTCCAGTTGCGCCTGGGCTTGCACCGTGAACCGCGTCCAGGGAATTGCTTCCAGGCGCTTGGGAGGAATCGGTTTGCCCGTCAGCTCACAAATGCCGTAGGTGTTCTTCTCAATCCGCTTGAGCGCTTCCTCGATTTCGTAGATTGCATCCTGGTCGGAGGAAAGCAGGCTTAGGGCAAAATCGCGGTCGAAATTGTCGGTGCCGGAATCCGCCATGTGCAGGCTGTAGCCGGGCATTTCCTGGGCGGATTCCTTGGCCAGGCCATCCATCTGCCGGGTCAGTTGGTCGCGCAGCTCCAACAAATGCGCATAATACCTCGCCCATTGGGGCTTAACCTTCGCTTTTTCGCCCCCCCGCGTCTTTATGACCGGGCGCCCAAGAATGGCGGCGGCAGTCGCCAAACCATGCGGTTTAGGACGCGCCTTCGCCTTTACTGCTTTTTGCTTCGCACTCACAAATCTAACGACTCGCTGCTATAAAATCATTGCTCTTGACTGCCGCAAGCGGGACGCCGGTGGCAGGCTTTGAAAGCGTTGGAATGTAGCAAATGGAAATGAAAGTTCCACAACAATCTTCAACAATTTTTGGTGTGCGCGGGCTGACTTGGGACCCCGGGCCCCCCCTGTTTATCGCCTGGCTAATGCTTTTCGATGCAGGCATAGGCGTTATGGTTGTGGATGCTTTCCTGGTTTTCCGCTTCCACCCGGTACCACGTTACTTGCGGGTGGGCGTTGAGCTGGAGGGCGACGTTACGCACGAGGTCTTCCACAAACACCGGGTTGTCGTAGGCCCGTTCAGTGACGGCTTTCTCGTCCTGCCGCTTGAGCAGGGCATACAACTCCGAGCTGGCCGAGCGTTCAATGATGGCAATCAGGTCCTCAATCCACACCGCTTTGCGCGATCGGATCTGCACCGTCACCTCCCCTCGCTGGTTGTGGGCGCCATAGGCGGCGATCGCTTTCGAGCACGGGCAGAGCGTGGTCACGTTAACTTTGACGGTGAGTTGGAACACGATTTCCTTGTGGCAGGCGGCGGCGTCGAACCGCGCCAGGTAATCCATGACGCTTTCTTTGCCCGTGACCGGGGCCCGCTTGACCATGAAATACGGGAACTCGACTTCCAGGTGGGAGGTGGCCGCGTGGAACTTGTCCTGCAGCGCGTGGAGAATATCGGTGATGTTTTCGACGTGAATGATGTTGCCGTGGGCGTTGAGCACTTCGAGGAAGCGGCTCATGTGGGTGCCTTTGAATTCCTTGGGCAAATCCACGAACATGCCGATGGTCGCGACGGTATCCTGCACCGCGCGCGCCTTGTCCCGCACCTGGATGGGGAAGCGCAGGCCCCGCACGCCGACCTTGTCAATGCGCAGCTCCCGGTGGTCGCGCTCGCTCTGCTTGTCGTGCAGTTGGGCCAGGGCCGCGGGTGCAGGACGGCCGCGCTTCCGTGTGCCGTTGCCCGGACGGACCCCCCGGCGGCGCGGCTGGGTCCGAACGGTTGCGGAGCGGCGACGCGAGCGGGCGGCTTCATTCTCACTCGGCTTGAACATGCCTGAAACTTAGCAGGGAACGACCGCTTTGCAAAGCGTATGGCTGAGCTGAATGCTGCCCCTCGGGTCTAAATCCGCTTTGACTTGGGCGGCGCGGCCCCTTATTACCGCGTCTATGAATTCGCTTTTGCGCTGCTTCCGCTTCGGGATCGTCCTGCTCGCCACGCTGCTTTGCGCCCGGTTCGCCGCCGCGGAAACCTTCCGCGTCGCCACTTACAATGTGGAGAATTACATCACGGAGGCCACCCAGAGCCGTTTCGTTAAGTCCGCCGAGGCCAGGGCCAAAGTCCGCGAGGGCATCCGCGCCCTGAAGCCCGACGTGCTTGCTTTGGAGGAGATGGGCACCACCAACGCGCTCCTGGAGTTGCGCGACTCCCTGAAAGCCGAGGGGCTCGATCTGCCCTACTGGGAACACGCCGCCGGCTACGATACCAACATCTCTATTGGCATCCTCAGCAAGTTTCCGTTCGCGGCACGGAACGCGCACACGAACGAAAGCTTTCTCTTGAACGGGCGCCGCTTCCGCGTCGGGCGCGCCTTCGCCGAGGTGGATATCCAGGTGAACACCAATTACTCGTTCACTCTGATCGCCGCGCACCTCAAGTCCAAGCGCACCGTTGCCGAAGCCGACGAGGCGGAGTTGCGGCTGGAGGAAGCCAAGCTGTTGCGGGAGAAGATTGACGCCCGGCTTGCCGCCAATCCCAATGTCAACCTCGTTGTGGTGGGCGACTTTAATGACACGAAGGATTCCGCTTCCACCCGGGCGGTCATTGGCCGGGGCAAGTTTAAGCTGGTGGACACGCGCCCGGCCGAGCGCAATGGCGACAATACCCCGAGCGCCAATCCCGCCTGGGACCCGCGAAACGTCACCTGGACGCACTTCTACGGCAAGGAAGACACCTATAGCCGCATTGATTACATCCTCCTCAGCCCCGGCCTAGCGCGCGAATGGGTTGCCAGCGAGACCTACGTGCTGACCCTGCCCAACTGGGGTGTCGGCTCCGATCACCGGCCGATCGTGGCAACGTTCGAGGCGGCGGATCAGTAGAGCATCCCCGCCCGGTTGTGCCGGCCGCTGGCCGGCAAGAGCGCAGCGGCCATCCGTGCTGCCGCGGGGAAGGCTTTTGCTGCTCGGGTTACTTTGCCTCCGCACAGAAGAGGTGCTTCTCCCCCCGAATCAGCACACGGTTGGATACCAGCACCGGGGAGGCAATAACCCGCTCTGCCATCCGGTTCTCGGCCAACACTTTGAATTCACCCTCCACCTGGGCGACGAATACCACGCCGTCTTCCCGCGCGGCGTAGAGTTTCCCCGCGGCAATTACCGGCGACCCGTAGAACTTGGCGCTGGCCTTGGGGAAAGCGGCGCGCCACAAGGTCTGGCCTGTGGCGGGGTCGAGACAGTCCACTTGACCCAGATCGCCCACCAGGTAGAAGCGCTTTTTGTCTTCGGCCGGGGTGGGGACGTAGGTGCCAACGTCTTCGCGCTTCCAAGCGCGGTGCGTGGCGGTCACGTCCCCTGTGCCGCCCAGTCTGATGCCAAAGAGCAGGGGTTGCTTTCGGTCTGCCCGGCCACCGGCCACCACCACGATGTCGCCGGCGAGCACCGGTGAAGCGACCGTAGGCCAGTTTGCCATGGCGCGCGGGTTAAAGTCGCCGCAGGACCACAAGAGCCGGCCCGCCGCCGTGTCATGCACGGTGATGTGCTCAGCCCCATAGACCAACAGCGCTTCGTGGCCCCGGTGCCGGATCAGGATCGGGCTGGTATAGCTTTCGTCGCCTTCGACAGGCGTTTCGTAGTTGCGCGCCACCTTCCAGCACAGCTTGCCGCTGGCCTTGTCAAAGGCCGCCAGCCATGAGTCACCATGGTGCATCCGGGCGATTACCACGGCTCGCTCCGTTAAGGCCGGCGAGGTGCCCTGGTCCCAGTAGAGCTTCACCGGGCCGAATCCTGCGACCAGATTGGTTTGCCAGCGCAGCTGGCCGTTCATCTCCAGGGCCGCGAGGGTGCCGCTCTTGAAGTGGACGAATAGGCCCTGTCCGTCGGTAGCGGGTGAGGGATTGCTGCCGGAACCGCTCTGATGCTTGCCCTTCTGCTCGGGGCCAAACGTTCGCTGCCACAGTGGTTTGCCCGCCCAATCGAAGGCCAGCGCCGCGTCCAGCCCGTTGGTGGGAGCTGTAAGCACGATCTGCTTGGCCCAAACGATGGGTGTGGAGCATCCCTTGCCCGGCAGCGGCGTTTTCCAGAGCACGTTCGTCGCATCCCATTTCACGGGATAGTCCCCTGGTGCCGCGCTGCCATTGTCCTGCGGTCCGCGCCAGTGTGGCCAATTGCCCGGGTCATCCGCAGCGACGGCGCCGCGCAGGGCAATCCCGGCCATCACGCCGGCCAGGAGGATGTGGTTGGTGAACAGATTCTGCACGCCTTCCATCTACCTGCACGGTGTGCCAGATGCAAAGGAAAAGCCGTGAGTGGCGTCAAGGGCGCAGCTCACTTTCCTGTAACAAACCGCGATGCGCTCGTTGTGCGCGGTGCAACCCGACACCCCCCGGTTCGCCCGGGTTCCCTCCCCATCCCTGCACCGGCCCCCCACCGTCACCTCACCGTCACCCCTCCCTAGCACCTCTCATAATTTATGAGAG
>CAZDOO010000125.1:0-10813 GCA_964507045.1 uncultured Verrucomicrobiota bacterium
CTTCAAAAGGGACCATTTTCGACCCGACCCGGTCCCTTTTGACCGACCGCTAACATTGAGCTGAACGCCCGCCACCGCCTTCGCTCGCCGTGAGGTGCGGGTTGATGGCGTTTCAGTCTCCTTCCCCGAACAACCACCCGACCGACACTTTCAAGCAACGGGCGATTGCCGCCGCTTCGTAGTCCATGACGTAACGCTGCTGGCCTTCGATGCGGGAAATTGCGGTTTGATCCAGCGAAATTCCGTGTGCGGCCAGCCTGCCTGCCAAATCGTCCTGCGACACGGAAGGACGACACCGTAAACGGGCTTTGCGAATGCGCCTGCCGATGACGTTTCTGTGGGGCAGTTGACTCGTTTTCTTCATCGGCATGTGCGATTCACATGCCCATTTCTAAAGGGAAAACGGCCTTGAATTATGTGGACTACACATACACACAATGCTACACGTTGATGTGGTGACAGCTCAAAAGAGGCGGAAGTTGAAGATTAGGCCGCCCCTTTTGGCTCTAGCGTCCCCGTAAGCGACGGGGAACAACAAACAAAACAAACCATTGGCAGGCGTTGAAACATGAAAGGCCCAACAAAGCCCCTACAGCGATTGCTCACATCTTCGGTCCTTCTCTTCACCGCAGCCGTCGCTTCTGCGACTGTCATTTCTCTCGACCCACGAGCGACCTACCTCCGAACTGACGGTGACGCCGCACTGGACGCTGTTGCGTATCCTTTATCCTCGTTCGACATATCTCCGGGAGATTGGATTCGGATCGAACGGCTGGGGTTCTACTCACCGTTGAATCCGGGGTATCCAGACATCAATCGATACTTGGACGCGGTCTTCAGTGGAAGTGCCGCTTTGTTGTCCTACGTAAACTTGAATCGTGTTCAGAACGCAATTGATGCGGGAACCGACTTCGTGTCACCGAACACTTGGATTGGCAGCCTTTCTACGGACATCACCCAAGATTTCGCCGTTGACGATGGAAGCACGTTCAATTTCGTCGAACTTCAGGTCCCCGCAGGTGCAACGCACATCTTCTTCACGGTGAGCGACTCTCTTTTTGGCGACAACGGCGACCCGAACGGCGATTTTGGGGCGGCCATCTCCATCATCCCAGAGCCATCAATCGCTGCCTTATCCCTAACCGCACTTGCGTTTGCGGCAAGACGCCCTTTCGCCAATGTGAAACAAAACACGTTATGAGTATCAAAACCGCAACAAAGATAGCTATCTATGGCGTCGCAACAGGACTCGTTCTTCGGCTTGTGGGTACAAGGCTCTACGACTTGCTCAAAACGGGATTCGGTGCGAGCCCCGACGCAATTTCGGCCATCTTCCTGATGTATTGGCCCACCCAAGTGCTTTGCTCCGACGGCAGTATTCTGCTATTTCTCATCGTGCTGTATTTGAAACAAAAGGAATAGACTCATGGCTGATGACTTGAACACGGCATTGGGAATCCAAACTCCCGAAGCACCACAGCGCCCCGACGACGGAACTCAGACTCCTTCCCAATTCCTTGATTCGGTCCGAGCGCAGACTTGCTCTAGCACCTTGAGAGGAATCATCCAGTTTGTCAGCATTTTCACCATCATCCTAGTTGTGGTTTGTGCTGCTTATCTTGCGGTGGAGGCTGGTGCCGATGGCAACAACTGGCTTCTCGTCTTGTGCGTGGCCGTCGGTATTCTCTCTGCGTTCCTCATCATTGCGTTATATCTGGGGGCATTGCTGCTAGTCGACATCGCCGACATGCTCATCCAACAGAGTTGTCACTCGCGCCCAAGCGCACATGTTGAACCGCACCGTCCATCGTAAGCAATTGACGCATGTCCCACCCTAGCTGATAGGTGCGATGGCATGGTTCGCGTGCCCGACTGCGGCTCAATTCCTTGGAAATCCCCGCCCAAGCACGGCGTCCGTAACCCCCAGCACCTCCAACATCGCCTTTGCGAGCGCCCGTTGCTCCGCGTTCGGGACCTTTGGCGGCAGCAACTGGGCAAAACGACCCTCAAAACCGGTGAAGGACTGCGAGTCGAATTCGCCAAACCCGAAGAACCCCCCGGCGTCCGTGCGAATAATCGGCAGCAGCTTCTGCGTCTTCTGACCGGCGGCTTCGCCGATCAGGACGACGAATTCGCGCCGGTCGAACGCCTCGGACGGCGGCGTGTCGTCGAGCGGTTCCCCCGGCTTGGCCATCGTGACCCAGCCTTCCACGACCATCACAACAGCCGTTGCTCCATAGGCGGCGCAAATCAGCCGGGCCGCATTGGCAAAGTTGTTCTTGGCCCGGACGTCGGCCAAGTCGTGCGGCACGTAACACAAAACGCCTTTGGGCGTCGCGACGAACAGCGTGGGCGGCACCCGCCCGCTCTTGCGCATCAGAAAGTTCGCGTACCCTTCGGCGTGCGCCATTAAACCGTCGAGTTGCGTGAGCGCTGGTTTTGGCTTCATCGCGGACACGGTTAGCTCGTGACACGCGTTAAAGCCAAGCGAACAAGTTGAACCCTCTTTATGGCGCTTCTTCCTCAGCCGGAATGCGCATGTGAGCGCACGCAGGGGGAATGGGAACGCCTATATGCAGGAGTGGGCCGATTCTCTTGAGAGCGGGTGCAGCGGCTAAAATCGGTTGCCAGCGGTTGCCCAAAATTGCCTGTTTCCTAACCATTGCCCAAGATTGAACCCCATTGGAACCGGCAAAGTAGAAGGTGGGTATTAGCCCGATTTTACGGGGCTTTCCCTGCGTTTTAAGCTGGAGCCAACGGTCAGAATTGAACTGACGACCCGCGCTTTACGAAAGCGCTGCTCTACCAACTGAGCTACGTTGGCACCAAAAAGCCGAAAACCCTGAAACCCCAGGGTGCCGTCAACCCCATATCTCTAGCCGAACCGATTGCGGAATGCAAGCCTGTGAACGAAGTTGTAGCGGAAAGGCCCCGGAACTCAGGCGTCCGCGAGAATTCAGCGCTGTGCTGGAGGCGCGTCTTTAGCCGGCTGCTTGAATTGCGCGGCTTCGTAGCGGTCGCCCCACTGAAGCATCAACAGCGCGGGAGCATTCTTGCCCGGCTGGCGGTGCCGGATACCCAGCTCGTCATGGCCGTAAGCTCTCAGCCCGTGGCCCAGCTCCAGCAGATGGTGCGGCGCCAGGATTCGCGGCTTTATCCGCTCAACCACCGCCGGGGTTTCGAGCTTCATGAAGGCGATATCAATGCCGCGGGCATCGGCAGAGCTGAGAAACGTCTCGTTCCACACAACGTTGTCCCCTGAATGCAGAATGCGCCAGGAACCTATCTTCAGCACGCAGAAGCCGCTGAATACTTTCGAGCGGTGCTGGCCGCCGAAAGAGGTCCAGCTTGCCCCGCGCACGGTGCCGGCCTCGATCCTGGCTCCCGGCGGCTGGTTGGATCCCAGCATGGCGGGATGGATGGGCTTGTGCAGTTGGCGGAGGCAGGTTTCGAGGGCCGAGGTGTTGTGGTCGCTGTGGTCGTGAGTGACGAGCAAGCCGTCCAGGCGGCTGGCCAGTTCCTGGACCTGCGCTCCGGTGACTGCCGGGTTGAGATACAGGTCTATCCCGAGGCAGACCTCCGGGGTGCGGAGGATCACCCCTTCGTTATAGAGCTTGTGGATGGTCAGGACGCCTGGCCGTGGCGCGGCGCCGAGCTGCCGAATGGTCTCGGTGTCAGCTTGCAGCCAGCAGCGCCGTAACGGGGCGAAATCGTTTGAGACGGTCATTGCCGCGGCCACATCCAGCGCCTGGAACAGAATATCACGGTCGCCGCCGGTCAGGGCCGGTTGGGAGGAGTGGAACTCGCGCTCGATCCAACTGACAAATGATCCGGCGTCATACGCGGCAAGGTCTGAGCTGGGGACGCGCTCGCTGATGTCTTTGACGCGCGCGTAGGGGCCGACCTGTTTGAGCACGCCCTTGACCCAAGTGTAACCACCGGTGTACGTGGAGAGGTTTGCCGTCAGCGGCTGATTCGCGGCGGCAGTCGTCGCGGTTTGAGCAGCGACTATCAGGGGCAACAGCAGGACAACCAGCAGCAGGGCGATTCTTCGCATCACGGCAGAGTAGTCGCGGAAGGTCCCATGAAAAGCCTAAAGGCATTCGGACCCTCCCGTCGGGCGTCCCGGCCGCGCGCTCAGTCTTCGGCCCGCTCGCCCGGAGGCGACATCTTTACGAGCTTGGGGTCGAACTGGCCCAGGATGGTTACCAGGTCGCTCTGCGCGGCCATGACCTCGCGGATGTTCTTATAGACCATCGGCACTTCATCCAGCCCGGCGGAGATGAGCGTCACACCCTGCTCGTGCAGGTATTGGTTCACCTTCTTCCACTCAAAGGTCTTCGCGGCCTGGGTGCGGCTCATCACGCGGCCCGCCCCGTGCGCTGCCGAGTTCAGGGATTCGGCGTTGCCCTTGCCGCTGACCACAAAGCCCGGCGAGGCCATTGAGCCGGGGATGATGCCCAGCACGCCCTGGCCAGCCGGCGTCGCGCCTTTGCGGTGCACGATCACCTCGCGCTCAACCCCACCGATGACGTGCCGTTCCTTCCAAGCGAAGTTGTGATGGTTCTCCAGGTCGAGCAGGACCTGCGCGCCGAGGTTCGCGGCCACGTGCTGGTGGATCAGCGCATGGTTGGCCGCCGCGTAGCGCCCCATCAGCTCCATTGCCGCCCAATACTCTTGCCCGGCCTCCGAATCCAGCGACAGCCAGGCCAGCCGTTTCAGTTCGCCCGGCAGGTCCGGGAACTGGCTGAAGGCGACCTTGCTGTAGTAATCGCACACTGCCGCGCCGGTGCCGCGACTGCCGCTGTGGCTAAGCAGCGCAACATAGGTGCCCGGCTCCAGGTCATGAATCTTCCCGTGAGAGGTGAAGAGGCCGAACTCGACAAAGTGGTTCCCGCTGCCGCTGGTGCCAAGCTGCGACCAGGCGCGATCCTTGTTCTGTTTCGTGACCGGGCTGACGGACCAGTCGGCGTCCAGCACTTCGTGCTGCCGGCGCTGCTTGAAGTTTGAGCCCACGCCAAACCGCGTCTCGGCGGCAATCGCGCGCGCGAGCCGATCCTGATGCCGCTCGAGGTCGCGCAGTGGGATGTCGAGCACCGTCATCTTCATGCGGCAGGCGATGTCCACTCCCACCGCGTAAGGGATCACCGCGTTCTCCGTCGCCAGCACCCCGCCAATCGGCAGCCCATAGCCCACATGCGCATCCGGCATAAGCGCGCCGGCCACCGCGACCGGCAGCAAACACGCCCGCTCCATCTGCATCACCGCCTCATGCTCCAGCCCTTCGCCCCACTGACGGTATTTGATCGGCTCGGCGCGTGGCGGCGGCGGCGCCCGAAGTAGTGCTTTGGCAAATTCCCCGCGCAGCAGATCATCCGTGAACCCGTCGGGATTGGCGATAATCGCCTTCACCTCCTCCTCCAGCCGCGCCTTGTCCCCGCCGCCGAGGACGAACCGGCTGATGAAATCAGTCGCCCGCCGGGTCGCTTCCCCCAGCGGCACGCCGAGCCGGAGCAGGTCTTTGGTGTTCATAAAACCACTAAGAAGAGGCTCGATGGGGCTGAATGCGAACCGATCAGTTGGACTCCTTCTCCCAGCAGTCCGCGCGAGCGCGGACCAAAGCCGCCTCGCTGCTCGGCACCGTCCTGTTTCCCCACACCTTCTTCAGCCACGCTGTGTGTGCTTTCGGATTCCATTGCTTCCGCCTACCTTTTTCCGGAACAACGCGCACCAGCTTGGCCACCGGCTTGGAGTCGCGCGTGATGAGAATCTCATCCTCGACGGCCAACGCGGCCTCGATCTCAGGCCACCGCTGGCGCAAATCACTGATCGTCACCGTTGTCATTGCTAAAGTATAACATGTTTTGCAGGAGCGCCAACGGCACGCCGGGCCGGATTAGGTCTTTGGCATTCAAATCAGTTTCCGCAACCGCGCCATGGTTTGCGAGCGGTCGAGCCGGCCGGCCGCCACGTCCAGCGTCAACCGCTCCCACCCATCCGCATCCAACTCCTCGTCCGGCAGCAGGCCGTTCTCGCGTGAGAACACCAGGCGGGTCGCCAGCGCGGCACGCTTGTTCCCGTCCACGAACGGGTGGTTCCGGCAGAGATAGAACAGGTAAGCCGCCGTCAGCTCCAATGGGTCGGTGATTAACGGCTCGCCCGTCAAGGACCCCCGGGCGCTGAACTTGCCAACGGCGCGGTAGTGCCCGCTGACGCGCGCCGACCAGTTGGGTTTGCCAGTGGGCTTGAAGTGCAGCGAGGGATGGAAGGCATGGGCTGACCAGAAGCGATAACTCTTCCACGCCAAAAACCTGGCATCCGCGGGCAAGGCGCGGTAGAGCCGCCAGAATTCAGGCGTGCCGCGGCTCGGGATCGTCACGGCTCGCGGAGGATGTCGTCAAGCGGGCGCGTTTGCCCGACCGCCTGAGCGGCGTCGGCTTCCCGGTTGCGGGCGGCAACTGTGGCCGCCACCGCATCCTCCCTCATCTGGAAGGGTCTGACATAGGACCGGTTTCTTGCGCTCCCGGCAGGCCTGGGAGCGGCGAAAACCGGGTGCCGGGAGCACTGGCAAGGGTGGCCTGTAACAAACAGGCCATATCCGCTATTGGCGGTTGGCTACCGACTGTCCTGGACGCGGCTTGCCCGGCTCGGCCATTGGTCTCTGACCTTCCCCGCCTATTGTCAGGGGAATTGGTGTCAGGGGAATGCTGCCTTCAACTATTCGGCTCGGGTCTTCCGTGTGCCGGGGGCTGGTCTTTTATCCTGTGCCGTAACCATATACGCATGGCGGGCGTGATCCCCGCTTTTCGTTTGCGAGGCGGGTTGGCGCGAACGATACTGCGGCGTCGGGTTGTTGAATCTCTGACTTTGCATGAGTGTGACGCGGCAAGTTGCTTTGTGGGCCTGGCTGCTGTGGGCGGGGGGCGTGGGCGCCGCGGTCGCCGGCGGCGATTGGGCGATGTTCCGCGGGGGGCCGGCGCTGACGGGGGTGGCGGCGGGCAGCCTGCCGGATCGTTTGGGCTTGTTGTGGACTTTCAAGGCGGCCGGGCCGGTCAAGTCTTCTCCCGCCATCGTGCAGGACCGCGTATTCGTAGGCTCGGATGATGGGAACGTTTATGCGCTGGCGCTGGCGGATGGCCGGAAGGTATGGGCATTCAAGACGGGCGGAGAGGTCGAGTCCTCGCCGCTGGTGCTGGAGGGCAGGGTGTATGTGGGTTCGGGTGACGCGTTTCTTTATGCGCTCGAAGCCGCGACTGGGAAGCTGGTGTGGAAATACGGGACGGGCGAGAAGATCCTCGGTGCGCCGAACTGGGTGCGGGCCAGCAACGGGACGCGCGTGCTGGCGGGCAGCTACGATTACAAACTGCATTGCGTGGATGCCGAGACTGGCCGCAGCAATTGGGTGTATGAGACCAGCAATTACATTAACGGGTCGCCGGCGGTGGCCGATGGCCAAACGGTGTTCGGCGGGTGCGACGGGCTGCTGCACGTGATTTCGCTGGCGGACGGCAAGCAGGTGAAGGAGGTGGAGGCGGGGGCTTACATCGCCGCCTCGGTGGCGCTGGCGGACGGGCGGGCCTATTTTGGCCAGTATGAAAATGAGTTTCTGTGCGTGGACCTGAAGGAGGGCAAGAAGGTGTGGAACTTCCACGACCGGGATTTCCCGTATTTCTCCTCGCCCGCGGTGACGCCGGAGCTGGTTGTTTTCGGCGGCCGGGACAAGCGGTTGCACTGCGTAAAGCGGGCGGATGGGCAGGCGGTGTGGAGCTTTGCCACGCGCGGCAAGGTGGACAGCTCGCCGGTGGTGTGCGGGGACAAGGTGGTGGTGGGCTCGGACGACGGGCGGCTCTACCTGGTGTCGCTGGCTGGGGGCAAGGAGTTGTGGTCGTTTGAGGTGGGGCAGCCGATCGAGAGTTCGCCGGCGGTGGCGGGCGGACGGGTGGTGGTCGGGTGCAATGATGGCGGGGTGTATTGTTTTGGAGAAGAGGGGCGGGGGGAAGGCAAGGGAGTTAAAGGGGTTAAAGAAGTTAAATTAGTAAAACGAGTTAAATGAGGAGCACGATGGAAGCGAACACTGAATCATTCCGAACGTTCGAGGATTTGGAGGCTTATAAGGCTGCCAGGGCTTTTCGCGTAAACATGTACGCCGTGAGCCGGCGACTGCTGGATTTTGAAAAGTTCGAGCTGGCGAGCCAGGTTCGCCGGGCTGCGGTTTCACTGACGAACAACCTTGCCGAGGGGCATGGGCGCTGGCACTTCCTTGACCATATCAAGTTCGTCCTGCAAGCGCGCGGCTCACTGGAAGAGCTCCTGGACGATGTGAACGTCTGCGAAGATGAGAAGTATCTTCCCCCTTCAGAGATAGCGGGATTGAAGCAGTGCGGTTGGCACGTGCGAAAGCTTATCAATGGCTATCTCTGCTACCTGCGCGACCGGAAACTGGGCAATTCCATTGCTCTTCACGAGGATCCTGTCCTATACGGCGACACCGACAACGAGTTGGAAAACTGGCTGGCGCACCTGCCCATTCAACCTTCTTAACCTCCTTAACTTCTTTAACCCATTTAACTTGCACCTCGTGCATTTAACACCCGGCGCCGGGGCCATGTATTGCGGGGGCTGCCTCCGCGACAATGCGCTGGTGGCAGCGCTGCGCAAGTTGGGCCACCAGGTCACAATGGTGCCGCTCTACCTGCCGCTGACGCTGGATGAGGCGGACCAGACCTCCGGCACACCGGTCTTCTTCAGCGGCCTCAATGTCTATCTGGAGCAGAAGTCGGCGCTCTTTCGCGCCGCGCCGGGATGGCTGCACAACCTGCTCGCCTCGCCCCGGCTCCTGAAATGGGCGGCGGGCCGGGCGGCCAAGACCCGCGCCGCGGATGTGGGCGAGCTGACGTGTTCCATGTTGCGCGGCGAAATGGGGAATCAAGCGCGCGAATTGGAGACGCTTATTGCCTGGCTTAAGACCCAGCCGCCGCCGGACGTGCTCTGCTTGTCCAACGCGCTGCTTATCGGCATGGTCCGCCGGCTGAAGGCGGAATTGCGAGTGCCGGTCGCCTGCGCGCTGCAAGGGGAAGACTCGTTCCTGGACGCCCTGCCGGAACCCCATCGTGCGGCATGCTGGCAAACGCTGGCGGAACGCGCGGCGGAGGTAGAGTTGTTCATTGCGCCCAGCCGGTATTTTGGGGACCTGATGCGCAAACGGCTCGGGCTGGCCGTCGAGCGAGTGCAAGTGGTTCATAATGGCATCAACCTGGAGGGATACGAGACGAGGCGGGCGGACGGGGGCGGGGATGCGCCCGCCTTGGGCTTTTTCGCGCGGATGTGCCCGGAGAAGGGCCTGGACACGCTGGTCGAAGCCTACATCCGGCTGCGACGGCGCGGCCGGGCGGGGGCCTTGAAGCTGCGCGTGGGCGGCAGTTGCGGGCCGGCGGACCGGCCGTTTGTGGAGTCGCTGCGCGAGCGCTTGCGGGCGAGCGGGCTGCTTGGAGACGCGGAGTTTCATCCCAATCCTGACCGCGCAGCCAAGCTGGACTTTTTGCGCTCGCTTTCCGTCTTTTCGGTTCCGGCGGGCTATGGCGAGGCATTTGGCTTGTATGTCATTGAGGCGCTGGCGGCGGGCGTGCCGGTCGTGCAACCGCGAGTTGCGGCTTTCCCGGAGCTTCTGGAGGCCACGGGCGGCGGGCTGCTCTGCGCACCGGACGATCCGCAGGCGCTGGCGGAGGCCATTGAAGAACTGCTGCTGGATCCGGCGCGGGCGCGCGCGTTGGGCGAGAGCGGCCGGCGCGCGGTGTTTGAGCGATTCAGCGCGGGAGTGATGGCGCAAGCCGTGGCGCGAGTCTGTGCCGGAATGGCCAGCCGGAGGGCTTGAGGCCTGGTCCGAGCCGAACACACGGACACGGCGCTGCCGGGCCAGGTCTCGCGGGACGAGTCCGCAAGGGGGTTATTCGCCGAGGTTGCGACGGAGCAGTTCGCGCAGTCTGACCGGGGAGAGGACGGTGAGGGTCTTGCCTTTGACGGAGATGAGCTTCTGCTGGCGGAACTTGGCAAGGGTGCGGGAAAAGGTTTCGCTGACCGTGCCCAACTCCGCCGCAAGCACGCGCTTGGTGGTCTTGAGTTCGATCGTGACGGGCCGGGCCGACGCCGGTTCGGGGCAGCGTTTAATCAGCCAGTTCGCCAGGCGCGTTTCGACGTCTTTCAGTGTCATATCTTCGAGCTGCGCAATGAGCGTGCGCAGGTGCACGCTCATCGAGCCGAGCATCCGCAGGGCCAGTTCGGGCTGGCGCTTGAGCAAGGCAAGAAACCCCGACTTCTCCACCAGCAATACCTGCGAGGACTCCAGGGCGCGCGCGTCTGCCGGATAGCCGGACGAGGTCGCCAGGGCGGCCTCGGCAAAGGACTCGCCGGCGCGAAAGACGTGGATAACCTGTTCCTTGCCGGCGGCGTTGACGCGGTGGACGTTGACGGACCCCCGCTGCACTATGTAAAAGCCCTGAGCCGTAGCGCCTTCGCGAAAGAGGTAGTCCCCCTTGTCGAGCGACTTGATGAGAGTGATCTCCGCGATGGCGTTCAAGTCCCCGGCCCCGAGGCCCGCAAAGAGCTGGCAGCTGCGGAGGGTGTTGACAATCGCGGCCCGCTTGAATTCTGAAATTGAGTTAGCCATGTCGATCTGGAGGCATTTGAACCGCCCCCGGCCCAAAAGTAAACTCCCCAATCGCTTCCGTTCCTTAACACTCAACCACTCATCCTTGGTGATTGAGGGCACATCTTGACACTAGCACCATAATAGGGGCGTGAACTGGTTCCTCATCCG
>CAZDOO010000126.1:0-10600 GCA_964507045.1 uncultured Verrucomicrobiota bacterium
CTTGGCCGGGGTGTCGCAGCGGGGTTGATCTTCTTCGTGGCCGCCCTCTCGCCACTGTTGGGGTTCATTCCGCTCTACACGTTTCGCTATTCCTATGTCGCTGACCATTACCAGTATCTGGCCTGCGCGGGATTGATCATCCCTGGTGCGGCACTCATCTCAAGCCGGCTGCCGAGTGAGCGCCTTGGGCGTGGGCTTTGCCGTGGGTTGTCCGTCGGCCTGTTGTTGGTGCTGGGTGTTCTGACCTGGAAGCAGGCGCATATCTATGCGGACGAACCAACGTTATGGCAGGATACTCTTGCGAAGAATCCCACCTCTTGGTTGGCCCAATACAACCTGGGTGTCGTCCTCGGCAGGAAAGGCCAAATTGACGCAGAGATCACTCACTACCACGAGGCCATCCGCCTGAATCCGGATTTCGCGGACGCCCACTACAACCTTGGCATCGCACTCGACGGCAAAGGGCAGGTTGACGCGGCGATCCTTCAATACCAGGAGGCCGTGCGCCTGAAGCCCGCGAACGCCGACGCCCACTACAACCTGGGCACCGCGTTCATCAAGAAAGACCAATTCGATGCCGCGATCAGCGAATTCCAGGAGGCGATCCGCCTGAAACCTGCTAACGCCCAGGCCCATAACAACCTGGGTGTCGCCCTCGGCCAGAGAGGCCAACTGGACGCGGCGATCAACCATCTCCGCGAGGCTCTTCGCCTGCAACCTGACAACGCCGACGCCCGCTACAACCTCGACTTTGCTCTCGGCAGGAAGCGCCAAACCAACGCGGTGATCAGCCCCCTCCAGGGGGCGGCCCGCCCGAATCCTGATGGTTCAAGGTGATTCGTGCCGGGTTGTTCACTTGCGGCCGTTGGCGCTTGTTCGGATCGCCCCCAGTGCCTCGCTTAGTTTCCGGCTGCGGTCTGGCTGTGCCTGGAGGAGGTTGTTTGTCTCGCCAAGGTCCCCAGCGAGTTGATAGAGCTGCCCGGCGGGGTCAATGCCCAGCTCGGTGTGGGTGGGGGCGTTCCACTTCGGTCCCTTGCCGGGCTCGATGTATTTCCAGGTTCCATCCCGCAGGGCGAGCACGCGGGCGTGTTCGACCAGTTGCTCGCGGCCGGACTTCGAATGACCCAGCAGCGCCGGCAGCACGTTGCGGCTGTCTGGCCCCTCGCCGGCGGCCAGCTTTTGCCCGGTGAGGGCGGCAAAGGAGGCCAGGAAATCAATGTGGCAGACCAACGCATCGGATATGCCGGGCTGGATGTGTTGCGGCCAGCGGGTGATGAATGGAATACGCGTGCCTCCCTCGAAGATGCTGTACTTGCCGCCGCGCAAGGGGCCGGCGGGCTGGTGGCCGTTCAGGTGTTCGACTGCGCCGTCACGGTAGCCGTCATCCACGACCGGGCCGTTGTCGCTGGAAAGAATCACCAGCGTGTTCCGGCTCAGGTTCAGCCGGTCCAGCGTGTTGAGCAGCTCGCCCACGCACCAGTCAAATTGCACGATGACATCGCCGCGCACGCCGCACCCGCTCTTGCCGACAAAGCGCGGATGAGGCACTCGCGGCACATGCGGATCGTGTGTGGCAAAATACAGAAAGAATGGCCGGTCCTTGTTCTGCTCGATGAACGAAACCGCTTTCCGGGTGAACAGGTCGGCCCGGTCTTCATCCACCCAGCGGGCAGTCTTGCCGCCGGTCATGTAGCCGATGCGGCTGATGCCGTTGATGATGGTTTGGTTGTGGCTGTGGCTGGGATGCATCTTGAGCAGCTCGGGATGGTCTTTGCCGGTCGGTTCGCTCCCGATTGGCTGGCTGTAGCTGACTTGGATTGGGTCCTTCGGGTCCAGGCCGGCCACCTGCTGGTTTTCGACATACACGCACGGCACGCGGTCGCCCGTAGCGGGCATGATGAACGAGTAGTCAAAGCCGATCTCGCGCGGTCCGGGCCGGATCTCGCTGTTCCAGTCCAGCACGCCCTGGCGGCCCAGGCCAAGATGCCACTTGCCGATCGCGCCGGTCTTGTAGCCCGCGCGCTGGAGCAGGGAGGCCACGGTGGCCCGACCCGGTTGGATGATCAGGCCGGCGTCGCCGGGCAGAATGCCCGTGCCTTCCTTGCGCCACGGATACTCGCCGGTGAGCAGGGCATAGCGGGCGGGCGTGCAGGTGGCCGAAGTCGAATGGGCGTCGCGGAAGCGCAAGCCCTCCCGTCCCAGGCGGTGCACATTTGGCGTCGGGATCTTCTTCGCGCCATAGCAACCCGTGTCGCCGAAGCCAAGGTCGTCTGCCAGGATGAGGAGAATATTGGGTTTCGATGCCCGGGCGTCGGCTGTATCGGCAAGTTGGGCTGCCGGGGCTGCGACCGCGAATGTCATTGCCAGGACCCGCGTGAGTGCGCTTCTCAGTCTCATGCCGCTAAGTATATTCCTTTGCCGCGTGGGGCAACAAGATTCCCCTCCCCGCCCGGGGGGCGGGCTTTGATTTGACGTCCAGAGCGGGGGGTGCTAAAAACCCTGCGCGGACCGACTGTTGCTACAGAGATGGAACCTATGAAACAAGCGAAACGCCCCAAATACAAACGGATCCTATTGAAACTAAGCGGTGAAGCCCTCGGCGGCCCGACGGGCCTGAACATCTGTCCGCAAGCCGTGCGGGGCATGGCCGAGCAGATCCGCGAGGTGCGCGACCTGGGCGTGCAGGTGGTGGTCGTGGTCGGCGGCGGCAACATCTTTCGCGGGTTAAGCGGCAGCAAGCGCGGCATTGACCGCACCACGGGCGATTACATGGGCATGCTGGCGACGATTATCAACGCGCTGGCGTTGCAGGACGCGCTGGAGAAGCTGAATGTGCCCACCCGGGTTCAAAGCGCCATCAGCATGTCGCAGGTAGCCGAGCCGTTCATTCGGCGCCGCGCCGAGCGGCATTTGGAGAAAGGCCGCGTGGTCATCTTTGGCGGCGGTACCGGCAACCCTTACTTTTCCACGGATACCACAGCCGCCCTGCGCGCCAACGAAATCGGCGCGGAAGTCGTGCTTAAGGCAACCAAGGTGGACGGCGTTTACGACAGCGATCCCAAGACGAACCCCAAGGCGAAGCGATATGCGCAAATCGGCTACGCCGAAGCGCTGCAGCGGCAGCTCAAGGTCATGGATTCCACGGCGTTCTCGCTCTGCATGGACAACAAGATGCCCATCATCGTGTTTGACTTCTTCCAACCGCACAACCTCAGGCGCGTAGTCATGGGCGACCGGGTCGGCACCCTGGTGACGCAGTAAGGCAATCGGGATGCACAGGAGCCGACGTGAGGAGGCTCTGACATCCCTGCCAACGAAGTGAGCCTCCTCCTGTCGGCTCCTCAGGATAGGATCGGCCAGGAGTGTTCGGGCCGATTTGCTTTTCCTGGAGGGTGGCACGATTCGTATGGTGATGTTCGCTTCACGCGAGGACGCGGGGATTAAGCTGGGCGGTCTGCTGCTCAGCCAGGTTGTTCGGGCCGATCTGGTGCTCGGATTGCCGCGCGGTGGAGTGGTGGTCGCGGCGGGAGTGGCGCAAGCGTTGCGCCTGCCCCTGGGCGTCATTGTCGTTCGCAAGATTGGGCATCCCTGGCACCGTGAATATGCCGTCGGTGCGCTGGCCGAAGGCGGCGTGACGTTGCTCGATGAGAGCGCCGTCGGCCCGAATCCCCAGGTCCGGGCGGAGTTGGACGCTGTCATTGAGGAGGAGCAGGAACGCCTGCGCGTCTGCCAGGCCCGCTTTCATCCCAACGGCCCCCCGGCGCTCGCCGACAAGACCGTCCTGCTGGTGGATGACGGCCTGGCGACGGGCGCGACGATTGAGGCGGCGGTGTTGTCGGCCCGGAATCGCAAGGCAAGCGCAGTCATCGTCGCAGCGCCCGTGGCTTCAACCAGCTCCATCGAGCGGCTCGCCGGGGTGGCTGACGAAGTGCGCATCCTGTGCGCGGACCCGGAGTTCGCCGCCGTGGGCCGGTATTACGAGGTCTTCGACCAGACCACGGATGAGGAGGTGGTGGAATTGCTAAAGGGACAGGCGGGAGGCGGAGCGTGATGTGGGTTATGTATTCCACCCAGCACGCACCACGCGACACGGACCACGCCGTGCGTAACACATTTCCGGTTTCATCGTTTGTGTTTCACGCTACCTTCTTCCCGTGCCTGAGCTGCCCGAAGTCGAAGTGCTGGTCCGTCACCTGGCGCCCTTGCTGGAAGGGCGGACGATCCGCGCCGTCCGCGTATTCCGGGCGAAGGTGCTGGCGCCCGTGTCCAGCCGCCGATTTGAGCAGGCGCTGCGCGGCGCGAGGCTTGACGGCCTGGCGCGCCGGGGAAAATACCTTGTATTCCAGCTCCGCTCGGCAAGACGGGATCAGCCGCTGACGCTGTTGGGCCATCTCGGCATGACGGGCCGGATGTACTTGCTGAATGCCCGCGCCCCCTTGCCCCGGCACGCAGCAGTGGTTCTCAATCTGGGCCGGGCGAGCTTTGTCTTCGAGGACACGCGGTACTTCGGGCGGCTGACGCTTGATCTCAAGCCGCTGGGACGACTTGGGCCGGAGCCGCTCGGGACGGAGTTCACGGCTGAGCGATTCGGCTGCGCGCTGCGCCGGTTCCGGCAGCCGATCAAGGTCAAACTACTCGACCAATCCCTGCTTGCGGGCGTGGGGAACATCTACGCCAGCGAAGCACTGTTTCGCGCAGGTGTTGCGCCGACGCTGCCGGCGCGACGCCTGAGCAAGGATGAGGTCAAACGGCTTTGGCGTGCCATCCGCGCGGTGCTCCGGGAGGCGATTGCCTGCGGCAGCACCGTGCCGCTGAGTTTCTCCGGGCGGGGAGCCCGCGATGGTTTATTCTATTTCGGCCACGCGCTCGGGGCGCCGGATTACTACGAGGAGCGATTACGTGTATATGATCGGGCAGGGCGGCCTTGCCCGAAGTGCGGGACCGTGATCAGGCGGCGGGTGCAGGCGACCCGCAGCACTTTCTATTGCCCGCGTTGCCAGAGGGTGAAACGAGGTGCGTGATGGGCGGTGCGTGGTCTACGGGCCTCACGGCGCATATTGGGCGCGGTAGAAGCGGGCCGGAAGGGCTTCGGCGTTGGTGTCGGTGAAGATGAAAGGCGAGGCATTGGTTTGGAGAGGGGTCCAATCGCTCAGGTTGGTTGATGCCAAGACCGCGTAATTGAATCCTGGCACGCCAGCCACGCCGAACTGGAACTGGCCGTTGGATGCAAGGCTCGCCCCGCTCAACAGGGGCGCCGCCGAGGCGTAAACCGACAATAGCGCCGTGGTGCTGTTCGTGACGCCGGCCGGGTTCGTGATGACCACCGAGTAGCTGCCGGCCTGGCCGGGTGCGACGTTCGTCAACAGCAACGTGGATGCGGTGGCGCCGGCAAGGTTGGTGCCATTGAAGCACCACTGATAGGCAGGCGCGGGCATGCCGCTGGCCGCGACGGCAAAGGAGGCATTGTTCCCGGCAACGACAGCGGTATCGGCGGGCTGGGTCGTGATGCCGGGCGGGGTTGCCAGCGGCACGACTTCGCCCGTGCCCAGAATCGTGGCGAAATATGTGCCGACAGGAAAACCGGCCGGGTTGGCGAACCAAACCTGTGCGACCTGTGCGGTGGTGAGACTGCCGCTGCTGCTGCCGAAGAGGAACTGGTCCATGCCGCCGCCATTGATCGAGCCACTCCAATTGCTGATGGTCAGGGTGGCAGCGGCAGTCCAGGTTGCGGCGCTGCTGGCGGCAAACTTCAGCACGCAGGCGCTGGTCCCAAGGTCAATGACAGAGTTGGCGGTGAGCGTCAGCACGCCAAGCTGCTCGCTGAAACCGCCGGTCAGGAACTTGCCGCCGCCCAAGGTTGTGGGGATGGCGTTGCCGATCTGGTTGGCCGCCCCCAGCAGCAGTGTGCCGCCGGCGTTCACCACCAGGCTCCCGTTGGCGACGGCGGCCACGCCGGCGGTCTTGCTCAATTTGAGCGTGCCGCCGCTCACCGTGGTGTAGCCGTTGGCGGTGCTGCTGCCGCAGGTGTTCGCGCTCGTGCCGCTCAGGACCAGTGTGCCCGGACCGGTCTTGATCAGGCCGCCGGTATTCGTCAGCACGCCGGAGAAGGTGGTGACGCTGTTGCTCACCGCAATGGTCCGCGCCGGGTTGGCGTTCGAGTTGACATTGATCGGGCCGCTGAAGGTTAAATCGCCTCCCGGGCCAATATTGAAGTTGGTGGCCTTCAACGTCAGGTAGTTGGCCAGCGTGTGCGCCGTCGAGTCCGCGGACTTGAGGGTGACGATCTTGACCCCCGCCTGGTCGCCCAGTTCCAGCCGCGCGGTGCTCAGCGCCGCGTCGTTGCCCAGCGCCAGGGTTCCTTCATTCAGCGTGTAATAGCCGCCGCTGGTGCTGGCGCCGTTATAGACGGCGGTGCCCGGCCCCCATTTGTCCGGGGATCCCGTGCCGACAAAGGGTGTGTTGTAAATGGCGGTGCAACCGGCCGCCACATAATTGCTGAAATAGGAGCCGCTGCCTTTGAAGCTAAGCTGCCCGCCGGTGAATGTCACCGTGCCCTCCTGCACATAGAGGTTGTTCACGACCTGGGTGTTGACGACGGTGACCGTGTAGGAGCCGATGCCATTGGACCCGGCCGAGAAGATGGCGTTGGTGCCCCACCACGGGCCGGTGTAAACGCCTCCGTTGAGATCGTAAGTCCAATTGGGTGAAGAGGCGTCCCACAGGCCGTTCGGGGCGGTGCCCGCGCCCAGGGCGGGGCCGTTCATGTCCCAGTAGGGCCCGCCGGTGTTGGTGGCGTCGTTGAGCAGGGCCATGTAATGGGTCCAGTTCCAGTATTGGCCCGGGTCGGTGTGCGAGTTGCAGGTGGTGCTGAAGGCAAACCCGTTGGTGGCCACCCAGTTGGTCCAGGCCGGGTTCTGCCATTCATTGTGGCCGATGATGTGGTTCCGGTCCTTGGGAATGCCGTAGGTGTTGCACAGGTGCCGGTGCAGGCCGGCGGAGGCCTGATACATCGCCTCGGTGAACCAGGCCGGGTTGCTCACGAACCCCTCATGTTCGGTGCCGAAGCTGTACTTGTTCCAACACACCGCATGCCAGGCCCACAAGGATTCGCGCACCGATTGGGTGATGTCGCCGGCGACCGCGTCGCTCGGATTACTCTCTCCCGACCCGTTCTGCACGCTGTTGACGCAGTAATGGACGCTGGCATCCACCTTGTAGTTTCCGTTGGTGTCCTTGTCACAACGATTCAGGTAGGAAATGGAGCTGGCGTAATACCCCTCCATGTCGTGGATGACACAGAACTGGCGCGGGTAGCCGGAGGTGTACCACTTGGTGCAACTGGGCGGCACCCAATGCGCCGGCGCATAATCGGGCTGCGCCCAGGTCGTCATCGCCGCGCCGAGGAGAACCGCGGCGGACAGGGCGACGGATTCGGCGAGGCGGCGGCGGATGGGGAACGATGGGACAGCAGCAGAGAGACTCATCATGAGGTGGAAACTTTTGGCAGCTAACGGCATATGTCGCGGGCAATATTTTCGAGCCGTCATCATCGTGCCCGCACAAGACCCAAATCTTGTCCGCGCTGCGGTGGCGAGAAACAACCGGCCGACTACCGCTTTAGTAGCCCCGCGTGCCGGCGTTTGTCAAACGCTAATCGCGCGCCGGCGGGAGAAACAGCGCAATGCCCGCCGCGGGCAGGAACAGGAACCCGGCGTAGAACAGGGCAATGCGGTGGTCGCCGGCCCTGGAAGACGCGTCGGAGCAGAGGCCAAAGAAGACCGTGCCGAAGGCCGCCGTGATGCGCCCGATGTTGTAGCAGAACCCCGCGCCGGTCGTGCGGAGCAGGGTCGGGAAGAGTGGGGGCAGATACATCGTAAACAGGGCAAAGGCGCCCTGGCAAAAGCCGATCAGCGGGAACCAGCACAGCAGAACCTGGTGATCGCGCGGGAGGTAGTACGCGCCGAACATGACGCCGAAGTAGGCCAGGAACATGCCGACGATGGTGGCCCGATACCCAATCAGCCGGGCCAGCCAGCCCGCGAAGAAGTTGCCCAGGATAGACGAGCCGATCACCAAATACATGCCCAGGCTGGCGAGCCTATTCTTCTGCTCGGGGGTCCAGTTCAGCACGTCCGGCAGGTTCCGCAGATGTTGCTGGTGCCAGAACATGAACGCCCAATGCGCCGTGAGCGACACGCCGCACACCAGCACCACCCAGATCGTGATCCGCCGCACGTCGCCGCGGAAGAGGTCGCCGATGCCCGGCTCGTGATGATGCGCCCGCTCTTTGGCCGAACGCCATTCCTCGGGCTCGGGGACCGCGCGTCGAATCCAGAACACCAGCAGCGCCGGCAGCACGCCCACCAGAAACAGGTAGCGCGGCGGCGCGGCGGCCAGGACGAAGTTCGCCAGCCCCGCGCCCAGAATGCCCACGTTGACGCCCGTCTGGAGCACTGCCGCAAGCCAAGGCCGCCACCGGCGCGGCCAGGTCTCCGAGAGCAGCGACGCACCCACGGCCCATTCCCCGCCAATGCCCAGCGCGGCCAGGAACCGCAAGATGAGCAGGTGCCACCACGACTGCGCGAAAACGGACAGGCCGGTGAACGCGGCGTAGGTCAGAATGGTAAGGCTCAGCGCCCGTGCCCGGCCCAGCCGGTCGCTGATGCGCCCGAAGAACCCGCCGCCCAGCGCCCAGCCCAGCATGAACGCCCCCTGAACGATGGAGGCATAACGCCCCACGCGCGGGTCGGTGGTGGTGGACGCCCCAATCAGCTCGGCCACGAACGGCGCGGCCACCAGCGTATAGAGGTGCATATCCAGCCCGTCGAACGTCCACCCCAGCCACGCCGCAATGCCCGAGCGCCATTGCGAACGCGTGACCTGGCGCAGGTGCGTAATCTCAACCGCGGCGCTGGGGCCGGTTGGTGCCGGCTCGGTTACCTTGATGTTGTCCATGCGTGGCGCTTCGAGCATGGTGGAGAATCACTGGCTGATACCAGCGGAAAAGCAGGGAGGGCCGTCCCTCGTAGGGCCAGAACTTCGGGCAAAGCGGAAGAATCAGGGCTCGCGCGGACGCTTACCCTCCCAACGAATCATGCCTGCCTATCCGGTTGGTTGACGAAAGGGTGGTTCTGGATTTCGCCTCTGCCTTCGGCCTCGGGAGCACTGGCGGCGGGCATTGCCAGGGCACGGCTTGTGCACGGCTTGTGCATGTCTCGGGCATGTCTTGTGCAAGGGGGGTCTGGAAGCAATGACAACCAACCGGATAGGCATGGAGTCATGGCACCCAGACGGTGTGGGAGAAGCGCTGCGGGAAGTTGATGGCATCTGGGGCGGAAAGGGAAGCTCCGTTAAGGGCTGACGGCGCGGTAGAATCTATTCGCCGCCCCAAGAGCGGAGAAGTCGGTAATGATGACTGGCCCGGGGTAGGTGAAGCCAATGAGGTCGTCCCAGTCGCCGCTGACCAGCAACTCGCAGTACTGGATGCGGTAGGGTTTGCCGATGGTGGCGTCGCTGAACATTAATCGGTTCCCCGTGGCCGGCAAATACGATATGCTACCCAACCGTCCACCCGCCGCACTCATGTGTGCCATGGCCACATAAGCCGACACCTTTCCGCCTGCTGTGGTAAACCAGCCCCCCGCATACAAGTCACTGCCCGCCACCGCCAGCGCAGCGACCCAAGCATTCATCCCGGAGCCTAAGGCCGACCACATGCTCCCATTCCATTTCGCAATCTGGTTGGCCGACACCCCGCCCGCCGTACTGAAATGGCCCCCCGCGTATAGATCCGTGCCCGCCACCGCCAGCGCCAGGACAGGGTAGTCCATCCCCGAGCCCAAGGCCGACCATACGCTCCCGTTCCATTTCGCAATGCGGTTGGCCGACGCCCCGCCGGCCGTGGTGAAAGCGCCCCCCGCATACAGGTCACTGCCCGACACCGCTAGCGCATCGACATAGTCGTTCATCCCCGGGCCTAAGGCCGACCACGCGCTCCCGTTCCATCTTGCCATGCGGTTGGCCGACACCCCGCCGGCCGTGGTGAACTGGCCTCCCGCATACAGGTCACTGCCCGACGCCGTTAGCGCAAAGACATAGTCGTTCATTCCCGAGCCCAAGGCCGACCACGCGCTCCCGTTCCATTTCGCAATGTAGTTGGCCGTCACCCCGTCCGCCGTGGTGAAATAGCCCCCCGCATACAGGTCACTGCCCGAGACCGCCAGCGCAAGGACGGGGCCGCCGATCCCGCTGCCTAAGGCCGACCACGCGCTCCCGTTCCATCTCGCAATGCGACTGACAGCGACGGCGCTCGATCCCGCGTTGGTGGCGTAGGTAAAACCGCCTCCCGCATACAGATCGGTGCCCAAAACCGCCAGTGACTTGACCTCGCCGTTCATTCCGCAGCCTAAGGCCGACCACGCGCTCCCGTTCCATTTCGCAATGTAGTTGGCTGATACCCCGCCCGCCGTGGTGAATGCGCCGCCCGCATAAAGGTCGGTGTCCAATACCGCCAACGCCGACACAAAGCCGTTCATCTGCGAGCCGAAGGCCGACCACGCGCTCCCGTTCCATTTCGCAATGTAGTTGGCCGACACCCCGC
>CAZDOO010000127.1:0-10555 GCA_964507045.1 uncultured Verrucomicrobiota bacterium
GGTATTGTCCGGGGCTGAGCCTGACCCCCAGTCCGGGCCGCCCGGACCGGCCAATCCCAAAGGAATTGACGAATTCCCTGCCTGTGATGGGGTGGCAGTGCCGGGATATGCCCTTTAACCGGCCGTATCCCCTATCGAGGGACGCCATTACGGGGCTTATGCTGTCACAAAACGCTGGCCCCCCCATAGCCACACCGCAGCTCCTGCCAACGTTGCAAAGAACCCGAGGAGGCTTAATCGAAGCCGTGCCCGCTACTTGAACAGGCCAAAAAGGAAGCCGGCAATGAAGATGAGGACTCCGATGCCCGCCACCACCCACTGCGTGACCGTGCAGACCCGCATAATGCTTTGGCCGCGCGCCTTGCCCTGCTCCATGTTGTAGGCGAACAGGCGGTCGCCCGTTTCTTTGTAATGGCTGTAAGCGGGCAGCAACTCACGTTCATACAGCGCCAGCGCCTCTTGCTGCTTACGGTTGTCTATCAGGGCGACAGTCTGATCTCGGATCCTAAGATACTCCATGCGGTAGTGCGTAAGTTGGTCGAAGATCTCCTTATCCGCGCGTTCGTGAATTGAGCCCTCGTAGGAAGCCAGAAGCGAAGCGGTCGTTTCGCTGTAGGTGTCAATTTCACGCCGGAGCCGGTCACGCTCGTCGGCGCTTTCGCTCACCACCAGCAGCAGCATCCGATGAAAACCCTGGGCCATAGATGCGTTGGCCTGGCCCGCCACAGAGAGACCGGGCAGGGTATCGCCGACAATCGCGTCGGCTTGCCGCTTCAAGTGGCCGATGCTCAAAAAACCCAGCGCGCCCACCAGGATTAACCCGAGAAGGGCCACAGTCAGCCCCGCGAGCGAAAACATGTGGTGAGCGAGGTTGGCGAGGCTGCCCATGCCCGAGTAGCCAACGTGTTGGCCCCTCCGCTTCGCCTGCGCATTAGAACGGTTGATGGCCTCTGGATAACATTTCTTCATCTGCGTGCCTTTCAGGTCCCAGTCATACTCGCGCACAACGACTCCGCGGGCGGCGCGGCCATGTTCCACAACCGCGGGGCGGTTTTGATCGTACCACTGGATGGCTTTGGCCAAATCGGCGACCACCTTGGCGCGCCGGGCCAGCGGCACCTTAACGCCGCAACCGGTCTGCACCGCCACCGCCGGTCCACCGCAGTCCAGGCAGATCACCGGCAGCTCATTAAACATGGCCTCGATGACCGCATACCCGCCGGTGTCATGCAGGCTGGGAAAAAGGAAGACATCGTGGCGAGGGTAAACCTTTAGCACTTCCTCGCGCGACAGGCGCCCTTCAAACTTCACCCGCTCGCCCAAGCCCAATCGCTCCACCTGGCGCCTGGCCGCCTGCAGGTAGTTGCCGGTGCCGATCACGGTGAAGATGGCGCTAATTTCCGATTGCCGCACGGCATCCAAAGCCAGGTCAATGCCTTTGAGGCTAATGACGTTGCCGACGAACAACAGCCTTAACGGCCCCTCGATTTGCCGATGGGGCTGGAAGGGCAGTTCCGCCGGGTTTAAGCCGATGGTCGGCATAACCTCGGACTCAAAGCCCAGGTCCGCGAAGGTCTGCCGCATCTCCCGCGTAGAAACCAGAATCAGCGTCGTCGCGCGCGCGCGCTTGGGCAGCACGTGGAACGGCGCGGCTTGCAGAAGATTGTTGGCGTTGCGCAACATCTCATGGTTGAGCGAAGCCAGATGACGCCAGGGCAGCAAGGGGAGAGGGATGGATTCGATGCCGCCAATCGGCCCCCAGATCGTGGGCACGCCATGCCCCCAAATCGCGGTAGGATACCGGAAGCCGGCAAAGGTAACGTGATGCATCAGGTCATATCGGTTCTCCTGGTGCAGCCGCGCGACCACGTCTCGTGCTGATCTTTGCCACAGCACATAATAAAGCTTGGTCGCGTTGGCGCGGCGCTTTAGGTCCAGCAGCAGGGGATGGAGGTCGTAGTAAACGAACCCGGGCACCGGCTGCCGGCCGCGGAGCGTCTCGATCGCCCGTTCGATGCGGGGCCGGTTGTTCGCGCGCGTGAGCACCGTCACGTCGTGATAACGCGCCATTTGCAGCGCCCACTGCCAGCCGACCTCCGGCTCGGACCCCTTGCCGGGCTCGCAGGCGTACGCGGACATGAGGACTTTAAGCCGTTCTGGCATCACTGAAGCCGCAAGCTAAGCAGCGGTCTGCACGGTGGCAAGTCTGCGCTTCACTTTGGGCGTCGCCCGCGGCAATCTACCGCCATGTTGCGCTGGTTATTCATGACCCCGGTCCGCCGGGTCATCTCATGCTAGGCTGGTTCTCCGCCAGAGTCTTTCTGGGGCCGGCCCAGCACCGGCTCTGCGGCCGCAGCGTGCCGGTCTTTACCTACCACAAGATCGCCCCGCCCCCGCCGGCCACGCGCGATCCCTTCCTCTACCACAGCCCAAGCCGCTTCGATGAGCAGTTGGCCGCGCTGCGGCAGCAGGGTTATGCTTCGGCTGCGCTCACCGAGGTTCCCGGCGTCAAGGGCAACGCCGGGCGAAAGGCGGTTATCACCTTCGACGACGGCTGCGCCGACGTGCTCGAACACGGACTTGGCCCCCTCGCACGGCATCAGTTCCAGGCCACCCAGTTCCTCGTCTCCAGCTTCCTCGGCCGCACCAATGAATGGGACGTGGCCAAAGGCGACGTGCCCGAACGCTTGATGACTGAGGCGCAGGTCCGCGAATGGCTGGCTGCCGGGCATGAGATCGGCTCGCATTCCGCCACGCATCGCAACCTGCGGCACTTGAACCCTGGCGAAGCACGAGAGGAAATCTCCGGCAGCAAGAAGGCCCTGGAAGACCGGTTTGGCCTCGAGGTGCGGCATTTCTGCTATCCTTATGGGTCGTGGAATCCCGCCGTGCGCGACCTGGTGGCGCAGGCGGGCTACCAAACCGCCTGCACCATGCGTTTCGGCGTCAATCCCGCAGGCGCTTCGCCCTTTGAATTACGGCGGATTACTCCGCTGTCGAGCCTGGAGACACTGGCTAAGGTTCGGCACCGGCTCGCAAGGAAACTCCGGGGGCGCTAATCAGCCTGGCTGCCACCGCGCCACCAGCGCCCGCAACAGGTCCCCTGTGGCCGCCAGGCCTTCCGAGGGCTTGATCACCTCAACCGCGTGCAGCAGGTAGGCCAGCACCAGTTCACGCTCGCAACCAGTGATGCCCGCGCGCGCCGTATACGCCTTGAACGCTTCCGAATCCAGCAAATCCTCGACCCGCCGAACCAGTTCCAACGTGGGCAGGTGCTCCACCAGCATGGCTGGCTGAATAACATAATGAAACCAGTCCCAGGCCGGGATGCCGTCCAACTCGCCGCGCTCCCAGTCCAGCACCACCCAGGCGCCCGCAGGCGAAACTCTAATATTCCACGGCGCCAGGTCGCCATGCTGAATGGCTGGATGGATGAGCCGACTGCGGAGTTGCCTGGCAAGCAGCGCGAACAAGTCGGCGCTAGCGGCGGCGCGCTCCAACCGGCCCCAGTCCGCGGTGTCCGACATCGCCACGGACCGTTGCGGATCGACCCACGAAGCCAACAACGCCGGCAGCGCCCCCTCGTCGCGTGGGCGGGGTGAATCCCCGGCGAAGTAATCCAACGCCAGCGCGCGCAAGTGCGGCCTCTGGAATGTCGCGCGCAGCCGGGGCACGCTGCTCGTGTTGGGCGGAACCGCCGCCAGGAAGGATTCTTCCTTCGCAATCAGCAGCCGGGCACGTTCGCTCAGACCGGCTTTCACCACTGCAACCGGCGCTTGGGTGACGTCGAAGACCAGCAGCAGGAAGCGCTGGCCATCGCTGGCGGGATTGCCCGCCAGAATGCCCAGCGTCGGCAATCCTGGAGCGCGCCCGTCCGTGGGCCCAGCAACGTCCGAACGGTGCTGCGTAGTGAAAGGTTCTCCCGCTCCGGCGCTGGCGAGCGTTGCTGCGCCCGGGGACGGGCGCGCGCCGGTGGCCAGCGAAGACAGGAATGTCGCAAATGTCTCGCCAGGGGAAATGGCCAGGCTGATCGGCTTCGTGCCCAGGGTGGCACCGGCGCGCACGAGCCAGCTTAAGGCGACTTTGGCGGCGCGAGCGCGCGGCGTTTGCGCTGGATAAAGCCCCAGCGAGACCATTGCGGCACGCCTTTGTTGCGGCAACAGCAAGAGCGGCCGCCCATGCTTGCTCACTACTCTCATTTCGACCCGCACGCCGCCGGCTTCGTCCGTGGTGGCGGGGAACAGGTCTTCCCAAAAGTTCTGCGGTGATGACATGATCTTAGCGCGGAGCCTTTCCCGCTTCAGTCACAGGCGGGCAACCGCACCCTTCAGCGCCTGCCCGCTTCTGCGCGCGCTGCCGCAGGAAGTCCAGTATCGTTCGGTAAATGTCCGCGCCGACCTTCTCGACCGGCTGGGCGGCATTGATAATGCGCCCATTCCTGAGGCTCCCTACGAGCGCCCGGTAAGCCCGGCACTGCCGTTCGGTCTCGGCGGGCGGGACCTCCTGCTTTCGGCTCTGTAACACCTCCGCCGGCGCATCCAGCAGCAGCACCAGGTCCGGCTTCTTCAAAAAGGCATACCCCAGCCGAATAATGCCTTGCGGCACTTGCAGGCGATAGCGCCGCTGGTCCACAAAGAAGTCGTAATAGAACCGGTCCACCAGCACCAAGCCGCCCCGAAAAGTGATGGGCCGGAAGCACAGGTGCGAGCCGAGGCAGAATTCCAGCCAGTGAAACAGGAAGTAGCACAACGAAGCCGGCCTGCCGCGCACCGGCTGACCGTGCGGATCGCTCGCCGGCCCGCGCGCCGCCCGGCGCCTGGCGGAGAGCAGTGGCGGCTTCCAATGAAAATGCCGCCCTTTCTGCGGGCTGAAGGTCCCGCTTAGGCCGTTTACGATGGCACTGGCGGCAGTGGACTTGCCGCAGCCGTCCGCGCCACACAGCGCCACGGTCAAGCCCGGCGGGCGCAGGAACCGGCGCACCAGGCGCAGGGCGTCGGCCAACCAGGCTTGCAGGATCCGCCCGGGACACTTTACCAATTGGCGCCAGACCAGGGCACGTCGCAAGGCGCCGGTGGCGGCCTCGATGGCTCCCCACTCTTCCCGTGCCCCGGCGGCCGCCAGGAACTTCGCGTGCGCCGCGCCATAGGTGCGCGACAGCAGGTCCGTAACGCGCGCGGCTTCAGCGCGGAAACCCGCCGTGATAGAAGGCATGTATTTCGGCTTCACCTTGCCCGCGTAGATCAGGAAGGCAAGCAGGTTCGTAGCGGCCTCGTCCGCAGGGTGAGGCACGCTGAACAGCCCGCAGCAGACCTTGCGCCTGAGGAATTCCCGGCAGTCCAGAAAGTCGAACCCCCGCCACTTCAAAGCCGTGAACAAGTCGAAATGTGCCTGCCGGCCGGATTGCGCGCTCGATAAGTAGAGAGCCAGCGTCGCGAATTCGGCGCGGTTGTGACAGCGGTAGCCCACTCCTTGCGCGGCGGCCAGCAGCACCTCTTCCGCCCGCCGGAGCTGGCACGGCGCCACCAGCACATCAATGTCGTTAGTCGTGAAGTCAGGCAACCCCTCGTAATTGCGCAGGACCAGGAAGTCAATGCCCGCCCTGTCCCAGGCGTGGAACACCGCCGTGACTAATTGGCCGATTTCCTGTTCTGCTGGCATGATGTCGGATACGGCGTATTGTGGGCCGGGGCTCGTCTCAGTGGCTCCCCGCAGTTCAATCACAGAACAAGCGCTCGAACAACTCTTGGGAGCGGCGTTTCCCTTCTTCCGAGACCATCACCGACTTGGCTTTGCCCACGGGGTTGCTGATATAGCCCTTGGCATGAAGTCGGCCGAGCGCATCCCAGTCATGCCCCTTCCAGGCGCGCGGCACTTTGAAGGTTCCGCTGCCCTCCGTGAACGTGGTCAGGTGCAACAATGCCAGGACCGCATCGTCTATCTTGTCGAAATTCGGTGTCATATCATTCAACTTTGGAACCATCGGCAGGCGGGCGTTCAAGGGCGGCCAAAGGGTGGCTTCGCGCTTGACGTTCGCCAGTCATCCAATAGGCTAAATGATTAACTTAATGAAACCAATCCAGAAAGCTTCCGTTTGCGGGCTAGGCAAGCTCGGCGCGTGCATTGCCGCCACTTTGGCCCAGCGCGGGTTTGAGGTCGTCGGCATTGACATTGACGCCGAAAAGGTCAAGAAGATCAACGCGGGCCAGCCGCCGGTTGAAGAACCGCTCCTGGCGGAGACCATCACCGCGGGCAAGGCGCGGCTCCGCGCCACCCCGGACTACCGCGAGGCGGTCGGCACGGACGTGACGTTCTTCATTCCGCCCTCCCCCAGCCTGCCGGATGGGAGTTTCTCCAATGAATTCCTGCTGCGCGCCATGCAGCCCGTCGCCGCCGCCGTGCGCGAGAAGGGCAAGAAGGGCCACCTGTTTGTCTGCAGTTCGACCACCACCCCCGGCGCCGTGGACACGGTGTTGATCCCGATGTTGGAGCGCGAGACGGGTGGCGTCTGCGGCCGCGACTTCGGCGTGTGCTACAATCCCGAATTCATCGCGCTGGGCAACGTCGTGAAGGGCTTGCTGGAACCGGATATGGTGCTGATTGGCGAATCTGACCCGCAAAGCGGCGCCGTGCTCGAGGCGATGTACAAGCAGTACAACCAGAACCAGCCCAACATCGCCCGCATGTCCATCGTCAGCGCCGAGCTGACCAAGATCTCGGTCAATAGCTACGTGACGATGAAGATCAGCTTCACCAACCAGTTGCGGATGATCGCTGAGCAGTTTCCCAAGGCCAACATCCACGACGTGCTGGATGCCATCGGCAGCGACAGCCGCGTGGGCCGGAAGTATCTCCGGGCCGGCCTGAGCTACGGCGGACCGTGTTTCCCGCGCGACAACCGCCTGCTCGCGTATACCGCCCGGCAACTGGGCCTGGAAGCGCCCCTGGCCGAGGCCTCGGACAAGGTGAATCACCGCGCGAACGCGGACTTGTTTGAGAAGGTCCAGAAGCTGGTGAGCAAGAACGACACGGTGGCCGTGCTGGGGCTGACCTACAAGCCCGACACCTACATCACCGAGGAAGCGGCGGGGCTGTTCCTGGCGCAGCAGCTCAAGCGCAATGGCTACAAAACCGTGGTGCACGACTTTGGCGCCCGGCCGGAGATCGCCCCCAGCGTGCACGAGTTCGATTACCTGGCTGACCCGACCACGCTCCAGCGGCGTTCCGACATCAAGCTGGCGGTGATCTGCTGTCCCTGGCCGCAGTATGGCTCGGTCAAGTTCAACCCCGCGACCAAAGTCCTGTCGCCCTGGAAGCTCTAATCGAGCGTGTACCTTCTGAGATGCGCCAACTGACAAAAGGCGCGCAGGATAAAGAGCGGGTTGTTCTTGAGGTAGCGTTTCCAGAGCCGGCCCGGGTCGCAGCATAAGCGGAAGAGCCATTCCAAACCGCTTCGCCGCATCCAATGCGGGGCCTGCCGCATCCGGCCGGCGTGAAAGTCGAACGCAGCGCCCACCCCGAAGAACAGGGTCGCCCCGAGCTGCTGCCAGTATTGCGCCATAAACTTCTCCTGCTTCGGCGTGCTGAGGCCTACCCAGAAGATGTCTGGTTTAGCCGCGTCCACCAGGCCCCGCAACTGCCGCTCCTCCTCGGAGGTCAGCGGTCGGAACGGCGGCGTGTAGGTGCCGACAATCTTCAGTCCTGGAAATCGTTCCTCCAATCGGTCTCTCAACGCCTCAGCCACCCCTGGCGCGCCGCCGTACAGAAAGTGCGTGTAGCCCCGGGACCGCGTGAATTCGCAAACCCGCAGCATCAGGTCCGGCCCATACACGCGCCGCATCTGCCCAAACCCCTGCCAGCGACCCATCCACACCGTGGGCATGCCGTCGGGTGTGGTCAGAAAGGAATGGTTCAGGATCGCCCGAAAGGCGGGGTCGTGCTGCGCCTCGCTCACCCCATGCACTCCCGTCACGCAGACGTAGCCCTTCGTTTTCCGCTCCAGCGCTTCCCCCACCGCCGCCACCGCCAGGTCCAAATTGAGTGCGCTGATACCCACGCCCAAAACGTTGGCGCGGCCTATCATGATTTGCTGATCAGGACTGTGCAATGGAGGAGAAAATGTGCTCAACCGCGTGCGCCTAGTCAATCCTGTGGTCTGGGACGATTCTTGACGCCATTCGGCATCAACCATCGGCAGAGGCACCACCCTGCAAAGCCGCATGACAACCCAGAGTTGGGCTACGAACGCGGTGCAATGACAAGTGTCTTCTCGGCCATGGTGGCGGCGGGCAGGACATCTATGTCGGCCATGTGCGTCCGCCACCATTGCTCGGCGTCCAGCAAAGTCCAGGTTCCAGCCGAGACGCAGGCGCTGAGGGCCTGCTCCAGGGCCTCCGCGCTGGGCGGGCGTTGCTCGGGCAGCTTGGCGAGGCACCGCAGCAGGAGTTCGGCGAGATCGGGCGAGACGGGTTTGCCCAGGCGCTGGGAAGGTGGCGGCGGCGAGTCCTTAACCTGCCGGGCAAGCAGGCCTTCGACGCTTTCGTGGTCAAAAAGCGTCTTGCCGGTGAGCAGCCAGTAACCGACGGCGCCCAGCGAGTAGAGGTCGCTGTGGATATTGACGCCCTCCGGCTTCTCGATTGCCTCCGGCGACATAAAATGCGGCGTGCCGACGACGTCTTTGGACGCGGGACTGTCCGACCCCGGGCGCACGGTCTTCACAAGGCCGAAATCCAGGACCTTGACCAGATCGCAGACACCGCCCCGGCGGGTGAGGACAATGTTGGCAGGCTTGACGTCACGGTGGATCAAGCCGATGCGGTGGGCTTCGGAGAGCGAGCCGCAGACCTGGCGCAGGACGTGGATGACCCGGCCCTCGGGCTGAGGACCGAATTGGCGCACGAGCTGGTCCAGGTTGATGCCGCCGAGATACTCCATGGCGAAATAGAACAGGCCCTCCGGGGTGCGGCCGTAGTCGTAGATGGCGACGGTGTTGGGGTGGGTGAGCTGGCTGGTCATCTGCACCTCGTGCTCGAAACGGGCGGTGTTGGCCTCGTTGGTCAAGTCGGGGCTGAGCAGTTTGATGGCCACCGGGCGGCGCAGCAGGGCATGGCGGGCGCGATAAACCATGCCGTTGGCGCCGCGGCCGATCTCCTGCACCAGGGTATACTGCCCGAGCCGGAGGGCCGTAAGGGCGTTCTTTCGCCCCACAGCCTGCAAACGCTCGACCAGCAGCGTGAAGCCAAAGATGGCGCCGCCGCTGGCCACCAGCAACACGAAGAGCACCAGAAAGACGCGCCGCAAGACATAGAGGGTCTGGAAGGCTTCATCAACGGATTGCTCGGTAGCCACGCCCATGCCGTAGTCGCGCAGCCATGCCCAGGCGCCAACCACCTTCACCCCGCGGTAGTTGCGGTAACCGCGCACGTCGCAGTCACTATTGCCCATGGTGGCGGAGGCCGCCATGCGGGTGAGGTTAAGCCGGTTGCGCGGTTTAATGGGGACATCGCCCGGATTCAGTTCCTGCTCGGGGTCCAGCAGCTTGAGGTTGAGAATGGCGGTGTTCTCGCGGCCCGCCGGAATGAGGCCGAGGAGCTTGAGCTGCGAGTCGAAGCGGGTTGCGGTGAGCATGAGCGCGCTGCGATCGAAGGCGTAGGCTTCACCGGTCTTGCCGATCTGGGCGACGGAGAAGATGCTGGTGAAGTCTCGCTCGGGCTTCATGCGGAGGCACAAGACGGCAATCACGGCGCCATTGGTGGATTTGACGGGCGCGGCGACGAACATGGTGGGGCCTTCGACTCGCTGGACAAGGCTTGTCTGGCGGGCGAAGGGCCGGGAAGCGGCCAGTTGACCCTCCAGCGCCTTGTTGAGGAAGAGATCATAGGAACGCGGCGTCTGCGTTCCGACCATCTGCGGGTGGGTGGAGGCCAGGATCTGCTTGTCCGGGGAGACAATGACGTAAGCGAGGTATTCCTGGGCCTCCAGGAGCGGTTGCAGGTGGCGCTGCAAAGCCCGGGCGGGGGCGGAGTTCGCCAGGGCCGGCGCCGCAGCATTGGTATCCTTGGCCAGAGCGGCGAGTTCGGCAATGGCGGCTTGAATGCGCTGGTCCAAGGCGTAGGACTTGGCGTCATACTGCCGCTCGGTGAACCACAGGCGCAGAGCGTTGATGTCGGCCTGCAGGACGGTCTCCAGGCGGGCGGCCAGCTCGGCCCGGGTGGTTTCCTCCACCCGGCTGCCCACCCAGAGGCCCACAAGGCTGAAGACCAGCGCGCCCAATAGGGGCACCGCCCACAAGCGCTTCGACAGCACCCGCGGCAGCCTCATCACGAACCGGCTGAAGGGGGTCGTGCGGGGACCTGTTCGGTCACTGCTCACCGCTTAAGACTGGTAGGCGGGAAGGCAGTTGTCAACGGAGACCCGTGGGCGGATACATTCTGACTTTACAGCGGGCATTGTTTGGATTTCGATCGTGGCAACGAAACTATTATGAATCGCTTTATCCCTATCCTCTTGGGCGTGCTGTGGGTGACAAACGCGCTTGCGGTGGAGAACAAGGTTATTG
>CAZDOO010000128.1:0-10551 GCA_964507045.1 uncultured Verrucomicrobiota bacterium
GGTCGCCCACGAGCATGACATGGTTGCCGGAGTTCATCGCCGGATCGGCGGTGTCGCCGTTCCACAGCTCCCAGATCGTGGTCGCGCCCTTCTCGACCATGTAGCCCCAGCTCGGATAGGTCTTCTGCGACGCGATGGTGTAAGCCAGGTTCGCGCGCCCGCCGTCCGTCAGCACGCGCATCAGCCATTGCCCGCCGATCAGCCCCGTGCCGATGTGATTCTGCGTCTCGTCGGTGATCTTCCGCACCAGGTGGTTGAACACCCGCCCGCGCTCGCCCTCGGGCACCAGGTCGAACGCCAGCGGCAACACGCAGGAAGTCTGCGAGCCGTTGTCATATTGGCCGGCGCCGGCATCGAAGAACCTCCGGTTGAAGGCGTCCTTGAGTCCTGCCGCCAGGCCGGTGAAATGCCGCGCATCCTCGGCCTTGCCGAGCCAGGTTGCGTAGCGGGCCATCAGCCGCGCGTCGGCATAGAAATAGGCCGTGGCCAGCAGCGCCTTGTCCGTCTTGCGCTTGGGATCATTCGAGTGGATCAGCTTCGGGTCCTCCGGCGGCACGCACCAGTCGCCATAGGAATCCCGCGAGATAATGCCGTTGGTGACGAAACCGCTCATGTGGTCCATCCACCGCTTCGCGCTCGCGTAGTGGCGCGCGATGATGCCCTCGTCGGCAAACTGCTCGCGCAGCGCGCCCGGGATCAGCACGGTGCTGCTGGGCCAGGTGACGTTGTCCGAGTAGATCGGCCAGTAGGCCGGGCACACATCCGGCACGCTGCCGCTTTCCTTCTGCGCGTCGGCCATGTCCTGCAGCCATTTGGCATAGAGCGCGGCCGTGTTGAACAGGTAAGCCTCACCCTTCGACTCCGCCGAGCGGTCGCCCAGCCAGCCCTGACGCTCATCGCGCTGCGGGCAATCGGTCGAGATGCTCCGGTAGTTGCCGCTCACCCCCCAGACGATGTTCTGGTAGATGCGGTTCAGCAGCGGATTGGAGCACGTAAACTTGCCCGCGGTCTCCAAATCGTCGTGCACCACCCGGCCTTCCAGCGCGGACAACGACGGTTTCCCGGGATACCCGGTCACCTCGACGAAGCGGAACCCGTGATAGGTGAACCGCGGTTCATACACCTCGGTTCCCTTGCCTTTCAACGTGTAAGTGTCGGTCACCTTCGCGCCGCGAATGTTGTCTAGGTAGAGTGTGCCGTCAGGCTTAAGCGTCTCGGCGTGGCGCAGGGAGACTTGCGTCCCGCGGGGACCGGACACGTTGAGCCGGCACCAGCCGACCATGTTCTGACCCAGGTCAAACACCCAAACGCCCGGCTTGGGCTGCGTCAGGGCCACCGGCTTGAGCGTCCCAACCACCCGGATCGGGTTGATCATCTGCGCCACGAGCGCGCCCGCCGGGGGGACCACCACTTGCGCCGGCTGCCATTGTGAAGCGCCAAACCCGGCGCTGCTCCAGCCGGCCATTTCCCGGGTCGCGTCGTATTCTTCACCGTCGTATTCGTTGTTCGCCTGGATCGGACCGGCGGTGGTCAAACCCCAGGCCTCGTCGCTGACCACTTCCGCCATCGTCCCGTCCTGATACTCGATGCGCATTTGGAACAAGAGCTTGGGATACCCGTAGCTCGCCGTCCCCGTCGGCACCTTCGAGCGCGGCGCGTAGAACCGGCCATTGCCCAGGATGACCCCCGCCGCGTTCGCCCCTTTCCGAAGCTGCCGCGTCACGTCGTAGGTCACATAACACGCACGCTGGGTATAGTCCGTCAGCGCCGGCGACAACACGTGGTCGCCGACCTTCCGCCCATTGAGGTAAAACTCGCTCAAGCCCAGCCCGCAAACGTAGGCCGTCGCGCGCCGGACTTTCTTCTCCACCACAAACTCCCGGCGCAGCATCCGCGCCGCCAGCCGGCGGTCTTCCGGCCCGCGGATTTCGCCCCAGGGTGCCATGCCTGCCAGGCCAAGCGGCTTGGCGGCAACCCAGCCGGCCTCGTTAAACCCCGCTTCCTTCCAGCCGGCGGCCTCCCGGCTGCCGGCCTTCCAACTCGCATCCGTCACCACCACCAGCGGTTCCCCCTCCGCGAATTCCACCCGCAGCAAGGCCACCAGCCCGGCGGGATTCGGGTCCGAGCCGTCATTGTGCACCGAGGCGGCAAGCTGGTTGTCGCCTGTGCGCAAATGCTTGGCCACCTCGAATTCCGCAGCCGCGTGGAAGTCGCCGGCCGACCCCACCTTCTTGCCATTCAGATAGAACACACCGCCATTGTCCGCGGTAAAGGAAACGCTCGCCCGCTTCACGACGCGGTCTGCGGGGATGGTGACGGCACGCCGGAACCAACGCGTGCCGATGGGCGCAGCCTTTTCCGGCTCGCCTTCGGGGAACCAAACCCACTGCGCCCCTTCGAGCACTGCCTTCGCGGTCCGGCTGTTAACAGGTTCGTCCAGCCCGATCCACTTCGCGTGCCAATCCGATGACTTGAGCAGGCCCATCGTCCAGCGCGCCGGCTTGCTCCAGGCCGAAGGCTTCCCCGCCTCGTCCCACACCCGCACCTTCCAGTAGCACTGCTGCTCCGAGCCGAGCGCCTTGCCCGCGTAGCGGACCTGGATGGATTGATCCGAGGCCACCCGACCGCTGTCCCAGAAGTCGCCCTGGTTGGCCTCCAGCTCTCGCGGATTGCTGGCGACCAGAATCTGGTATGCGCTTTGGCGCTGGCCGCGCGCAGCCCGCTTGTCCGCGCCCAGCACCCAGCTCAGGCACGGCTGGACCACATCAATGCCCAACGGGTTCTTGAGGTATTCACACCGCAATTGGCCGACAACCACCGCCGATGCGTCCGCCGGCATAAGACCGATGGCCAGTATCAGCCAGCAGCTTGAATTCCGGAGACGCCGGATAATTTGTAACCTGGTTAGTGTAGTCATAAAATCAGTTGGTGTCCGGCTCGTCCTGGGCAAACCGCTGGAGGAACTCTTCCACGCGCAGGCCCCCTTCATTGAGCACCCCGACGCGGGTCCAATCCTTGCCGGCGATCCCCTCGCACACGCTGCGAAACTCCTCCGCCGCGACCTTGCGCGACTCCGGCCACGGCCAGGCCGCCTTCTGTTCTCTGCACTCCCGCCGCAGCGACTTCCACCGCTCCAGGCAGGCATAGCGCACCGGCAGATGCCCCAGGCGCACGCGAATCAGCTTGTCCGGATCCGCCTCACGGCTGGCGGCGACCTCGGCCTGCCGCCAAAGCCGCTCCGCCGCCGCCAGCGGCTGGAAGCGCAGGTGCGGCGGGTCTTTGCCCAGGTAACAGCGCAGATTGAAGCCATTGGACGCGTCGTGCATCAACTCGAGGTAACGCCCGATAATGTCTCCCGCCGGCTTGCCGTAATAACCGCGCAGGAACTCCTTGATCAGCGCGCGGTCATCCTGCTGCGGGTTCCAGAGCAGTTGGGCCAGCACCCACGACCGCAGTTCGCCCATCTCCGCTCCGTAACCCTGGTAGGCGCCCTGTTCAAAGAGCCCCTTCACCCCGTAGTTCTGGAACAGGCGCACGTTCGACCCCAGCACGAACCAATTCGGGTGCGGCAGCACATAGTGGCTGAAGTCCGTGGTGTAGTCCCACACGTAAAGCCGCTTGCATATCTTCGACCACCCTTGCAGGTCCGACAAAAAGGCCGCGTTGGAAGCATGGTCCAGCGGCTCACGGAAGTTACATTCTATCGAGCACAGCCGCACAATCACGTTCGGCCGCGGCTGGATCGTCCTGGGTGGCTTGCGCGTGTATTGGTAAGCAAAGGTGTCCACCGCCACGCGGGGAAACTCCGGTTCAATCCTCTCCGCGATGTAATTGACAAAGGCCAGCATGCTGCCCGCGGGACTGCCCTCGGCGTCGTCTATCGCCTTGCACTGGGCGCATTCGCACGCACCGTGGCAGTCGTTTTGCGTCACCGAGATGATCTGCGCGTCCGGCGCCTCGCGCAGCCATTCCCTCACCCGCTGCACGACGAAGTCCCGCAGCTCGGGATTGGACAGGCAAAGCTGCGCGTGCTCCAGCGTGCGCTTGCCTTTGATCAGGCTGTACCACTCGGGATGCGCGGCGTAGTGCTTGTCGGGCGGCACCAGCGGGTAGAACGTATGACAGAATCCCTTGTACTTGATGCACCCGCCCAGCGCCGCGGACATCTGGTGGTGCTCGCCGTTCGCTCCATTGCGCGCCTTCCACTGCGGCTCGAACCCCGCAAACCAAAAAGGCTCCCGATACTCAAATGGCGGCTGGTAGCGCACATTCAGCTCCGGCACCCGCAAGCTCCGGCGCGTGGGAACGGACGCCGCCCACGGCGCCCACCAGCGCACACCGCACTGCTCCTGCAGAAAGCGATTCACCGCGTAAACCGTCCCGCGCGGACGGCCACCGGCCAGCAGCAACCGGCCGCCCTTGACCTTCATCACCAGCTCGTCCGCCCCCAGCTTTTCCAGCGGCACCTCGGGGAACAGCGACTGGGCGACCGCGCCGGGCCCCACAATGATCGCCCGTTCCGGCACGCTGCCCGCCGCCGCCTGCACCTCGAACGTCGCCCCGGTAATCTTCCCCAGCTCTCCCGCCAGTTCGCGCACGGCATTGGACTCGGCCAAGGTTGCCCCCGGCTGCTGCACGATGACGCAATTCGCCTTCCCCCCTTTGGCGATGCTGAACCCCGACTCCGCCGTTACGCTGAACCCCACCATGACCCCGCACACTAACCCAACCCCCATCATTCGTGCGACACTGCCCGTCCGCTCAGTAAAAGTATGCATGCGCCACAGCCTCTCATTCCTGTCCCAACCCGCAACTCAAAACACGCCCATCCCGAACCAGACCCGCCCCCGCCGAACCCTTCCTCATCGAGGGAACAGTCCCGGGAGCGTAGCCCGCCGCCAGCCCGTTGTGGGCCTACGGCGGATCCACGGTGGGCTTACGACCAATTTGCAGAGAAATCCGAATGGGGCCCGTAGTCTTCTCTTCCGCAGCAACTCTCATGTTGGCAGGTCCGAGATACCGCACTAGCATGGGTCATGCAGACATCACGCCACCGTTTCCTGCCAATCCTCTCGCTGCTGCTGGCGTTTGCGCCGGCCGGGTTCTCACAAGACGCGTCGTCCGCAACCCTGCCGCCGGGCTTTCAACGGTGGGAGTTCAAGCTGGACGGCGTCGCGCGCGAGGCGCTCGTCTATGCGCCGGCGACGGCCAAAGCGCAACCCGTGCCGGTTGTCTTCGTTTTCCACGGCCACGGCGGCACGGCGCGCAACGTCGTCCGCAGCTTCGCCATTCAACGGCACTGGCCGGAAGCCATCTCCGTCTACATGCAGGGCCTCAAAACCCCCGGCAAACTGACCGATCCGGAAGGCAAACGCTCAGGCTGGCAAGCGAGGCCGGGCGAACAGCAGGATCGCGATCTGAAGTTCTTTGATGCTGTTCTCGCCCGTCTCAAACAGGAATACAAGGCGGACGGAAAGCGCATCTTCGCCACCGGTCATTCGAATGGCGGCGCCTTCACCTACCTGCTGTGGGCAGAGCGGGGCGATGTGTTCGCCGCCGTCGCTGCGAGTTCAGCCCCCGCCGCCCAAAGCTTGCCCAGGCTCAAGCCCAAACCGGCCCTGCACCTGGCCGGCGAGGCCGATCCGCTGGTCAAGTTCGAATGGCAGAAACAGACCATTGACGCCGTGCGCAAACTCAACGGCTGCCAGGCTGAAGGCAAGCCCTGGGACAAATACTGCACCCTTTACCCGTCCAAGACCGGCACCCCCGTGGTCACGTTCATTCATCCCGGCGGCCATGCGCTGCCCGCCGCGGCGCCCGCGCTCTTCGTCAGGTTCTTCCAGGAATACTCGAAGTTGTAACTCTCGGCGCCGAGCCAAGCACCGGTCGCTACGCGCCAGTCGGGGATTCCGCGCCATAGCCCGTACGCAACGGCCAATGGCAAATCATGGGCCGGCGGATGCGGGAGTTTCTGGCTTGTCACCGGCAGCGGCGGATCGATCCGTCAGCGGCAAATCCGTCCCAGGGCGGAAGCTGCGCCACAGCCTAAGAGGCAACAAGCCGAGCAAGATCACCACAACCTGGCTGCCAATGAAGAGCATCAGCCACTTGAAGCCGGCATCCATGAACCCGTAGGAATGCAAGCCAATGCCCAGCATGTTGACGCCGAACCACGAGAAGCTGGTGATAATGTTGCCAAAGATGGCCAGGTTCATGATGCCCCGGTCGCGCAGCAAATCACCCCAGCGGGCATGGAGGATGATCGCGTTCCAGAGCACGATGAGCAGGGCGCCGTTCTCTTTCGGGTCCCAGCCCCAGAACCGGCCCCAGGATTGGTCCGCCCAGATGCCGCCCAACACCGTGCCGACAAAACTGAAGAGCGTGGCGAAGCAGACGATGCCATAGACCATTGTCCCCAGAGCCTGGCCCAGGGTGGTTTGGAATCGTGCGGCGGCGGCCGGTTTTCCCTCACCCCGGTTCTCTCCCTTGGGAATAGAATTCCCCGAAGACAGCTTTTCGCGCTTTGAACCCTTGAACCACCGTGAGGCAACATCCAACCTCCAACATCCAACCTTCAACCTCCAAGGGCCGCGCTTCGGTCCATGATTGGATGTTGGGCGTTCGATGTTGGATGTTGGTTGTTCCCCCGGTTCATGGGGAGGAAGGGTCGCCGCCTGCGCTCGGCCGGCACCCACGGTCTGGGCAAGCAGCGGGGTGAATACGCCGAGGAAGATGTAGAGAATTGCCAGCAACCCGGCGGCAAACGCCGCGGAGTAGCCCAAAGTAATGGTGATTACATGGGTCGCCAGCCAGAAGTTTGTATCCAGCACCGCGCGCAGCATCTCCATCGTATCGCCGCCCAAGGCAAGGTTGTGAGCGATCGTGAGCGTCACGAAGCCCGCCAGCGAACCGACCACGCTGCCGATTCCAACCCGGTAAATCCGCTCCAGGACCAGCCCCAGCACCATCGCCCCCCAGCCGATAAAGATCGCGGAGGAATAGAGATTTGTCACCGGCGGCCGGCCCTCCAAAGCCATGCGGAAGACCAGGCCAAAGGTGTGCACCAGCCCGGCCAGGATCACCAGGCCGAACGCCGAACGGCGCAGCGATTCCGAGAAGTTGGGCGTCACCGTAAACGTCAACAGCGCCCCCCACGCCAGCAGGAAGGCGCAGATGTAAATAATCATCGCGTGCAGGAAAGGCTTCACGCTGTTGTAGTAGAACTCTGCTCTGCCCTTCCACATTTCCCGCGCGAATCCCGGCGCGAGCCATTGCCGATAACCGGCCACGGCCCGGTTGAAGGCTTCCGGCTGCTGCTGGCGATACGCCGTGGCCATAGCGGCAAAGTGGGTCACGGCGGGATGAAACTGGCCGCTGCGACTGGACTCCAGCAGGCTGGCCCCCAGAGTTTGCCAGTTGTCTGGCGCCTTGGCCGGGTCCAGCGGCGGCACGATCAGCACGTAGCCGAATCGGACCATCCTCTGGAACTGCTGCACCGGCTGGGCAATGCGCTGGAGCGCTTGCCGGTCCAAGTCCTTGCCGCTTTCGCCCGCCTGCGCGGCGGCCTGGGCCGGGCCCAGGTTCTTCTGGAAGTCAGCCAGTTCCTGCGCAAAGTTCTCCGCGCCTTCAGGCTGGAGCGTGACCTTGAGGCGCTGGTAAAGCCAGAGAGCGTTGGCCAGCTTGAGCACTTGCTTCTGGAAAGCCGTTTGCTCCCCCGCCTTGACGTCGCCGGCCTTCCGGGCCTGCTCGCTGATCTCGAAGAGCAGCGGCTTTAGCTCGTCGAAGGAGTAATACCGCAGACCGGACTTCTCGATGCCCTGGTCCTGCAGCTTGAGTTCGCCAAGCAACTCCGCGTGGTGGATGAGAAAGATGGGGCGCGTGTCCGCAACCTCGGGCCGGGCGGCCACTTCGAGCAGCCATTCGGCCGCCTTGAGCTTCTTCGCGTGATGCCAGAACTTCCACGACGGCACCTCCTCCAGCGGCACGTCGCCTGTGCTACGGATTTGTAACAGCGTATTGCGCGCCACCGAGTCAAAGGGCTGGACGCGGCCGTTGAGCAGCACCGGCAGGGCACCGAACTCGCGTACGTGGTATTCCCCGTCCTTCCTGGGCAGCATCACCGCTGCCATCTCGGCCCCGAACAGGGCGAGGAAGAGCCAGGGAAACAGCTTGAGGAAAGCTTTCATAAGGCCGGCCGGTGCCAAGGCGTGGTGCGGGAGGCACGAAACGTGATACGTAATACGTGAAGCCTGTCCGGGAGGGCGAGCGTCCCCGCGAGCCCTGATTGTGGCAATGAGCCCGGGAAGTCAGGGCTCGCGGGGACGCTCGCCCTCCCGGACAAGTTCACAGGAAGCGAGATCACGCAATCCTCCGTTTGAAAGCAAACCTAAGCAGGTGGGTCGCAAACTGAACCAGCAGGCCCACTCCCACCAGGATGCAGGACAAGTACGGCGTGAGCCAACTGGGGTTATGGACCACTTGCAGGATGGTGCCGCGGTTGTCGGGGTCAAAGCCCGATTGGTAGTAAGTTTCGCCCGCATAGCGCAGCGGGTTGTTCATGTAGATCAGCACCTCGCGGTTCTCGCCGGTGCCCGGGTGGCGGAGCAGCACCCGGCTGGAGAAGTTCCTGGGGATGTCGGTGCCCGGATAGACCTCATGCTGGAACTTGAGCAATTGGATGCTGTAGGGCTTGTAATGCCGCCGCGGCCGCAGGACGAGCTGATACGTCCGGTTGCCAAAGCTGAAGCTCTGCGGCTGCTCAATATACTCGGACACCAGCCAGGTCCCCAGCGAGCCCTGCGGCGTCTCAAGCTCCACCACCGCGCTGGGCACATCGCGCTTCTCCGTCTCGGTGACGCGGGTCAGCTCTGTAACCGTTGCCCTCAGGCCGACACCTTGCGTCGCGGCGGGAGGCTGCGCGGCATCCGCCGCCCGGTCCTGAACGATGGAGTTGGCGAAAAACCGCTTCACGCTGACCGTGAACGGCAGACCGCCCGTGCGGATGCTCCTCCGCGTCGCCAGCAACCCCTGCGGGATGGCGACCACTGTGTCCGTGTCGGCATCCGTGACATCTATCACCGCCAATTCGGCCTCGCGCTTGGTCTCCGAGTAATTCTTCGCCTCGCCCTCGCGCAAGTGGAGCGTGCTCTCGCGCGAGAGCCGGTCGGTCAGCAGCTGGCCCAGGAGCAGCAGGATCAGCCCCAAATGCACCAGCCACAGCCCGAGCTTGCTGGCGGTGAAGGCGAAGCGCTTGATCTGCGACGCAATGAGATTGATCACCAGCACTCCGCCAACCAGATAGCCGCCCGGGAACACGGGAATTCTCCACGACGCCCCTTTCGGCCCCCAATAGATGAGGAAGCTGCGGAAGAACTCGTTCTGGGCCTTGTAAAGGCCCAGTTCCACCTGCGCCAGCGTGCCCCAGAAGACCAGCACCAGGGCCAGCGCCAGGCAGACCACCGTCAGCCGCATCGAGGTGAAGAACCGAACCAGGCGATCCAGCAGTTGATCCAGCAACATGGGCACTCAACGTTCCGGGCTGGTCCTGGACTCGCTGGCAGCCCCCGCCGCCGGAAAGCTCACGGACTTGAGGAACTTGATAAAGGCCGGTTTCTGCTCCGCGACCACGCCGTCGTCGCCGGTCATCTTGAAGAACCAGGCGACTCCCTCCCGGCGGATGATAGCCGCGAGGATGCGCCCCCTCTGGCCCGAGTCGGAATTGGCCCCCGCTTGCTCGTAAAGCTTGGCCGGCTGACCGGCGATCTCGACCGGCTGGGCCAGCGTGGCCAACTCCGCCTCCGGCACCCCCGCCAAGCCCACTTGGCCCCGCCACCGGTTGACGTTATCCAGATCGCTCCCCGCCAAACCGGGCAGCGGGATCACGCTCACATCCGCCTGCTGGCCGTCCTTGCCGGCCACGCGAAAAGAAGCCACGCGCATCTGGCTGGGCGGAGCCTCCTGCCAATCCGGCGGCCGCACATACCCAAGCATGGGCGCGGCAGCCACGGAACCGTCGAGCTGCCCGGACGGCAAAGCCGACTGCGGCATCGGCGGCTGCTCCTTCGCCACCTGATACTCTTCAATCTGTCCCCGGCCACACCCTGCCAACACCGCCGCCAACGGGAGAAATGCCCACCACCCGACCGATGGAAGATGTTTGCTGTCCGTCAACAATATCACCTTCTGTAATTACAAGCGTTTCCAAGGGAGCGCAAGCAGCCTGTCGCACATGCCGCAGCCTCACACCGGCCGCCGCTCGGATTGTGGCCCGGCTTACGCCGCAGCCAGCACAATCACTCAGCACCCGCGGGGCGGTGCAGATTCAGCGGCTAGTTCTCAGCCCCCGCCCGGTCAGGCTTCGCAGGAGTGCCGGCGGATGGTCACAAATGCCCGGGGGAAGCGCAGAAATGGGAGAGGTTTTGGGCGTTTCTCGACACCCCCACCACCAGTTTGGCCGGACTCCCCCACCCCCTGACCCTGGCACCAGCGCCCCTCCGTATCCTCACCGTATCCTCACCGTTACCTCACCGTTGAACCTCTGCAAGGTTTGCA
>CAZDOO010000129.1:0-9812 GCA_964507045.1 uncultured Verrucomicrobiota bacterium
GTTCTGTGCCTTGCCTTTTCAGTCTTTTACGCGCTCATGCCGAATACCAAAGTCCATTGGCGGGCCGCGCTGGCTGGTGGTTTGGCCGGCGGCCTGCTCTTTCACCTGAATAACGTTGTGAGCGTGCTCTATGTGTCGCGCGTGGTGTCCAACAGCAAGATTTATGGCAGCCTGGGGCTGGTGCCGGTGTTCATGGTCGGGCTGTACTTCTCGTGGCTGATCCTGCTGTTCGGCGCTCAGGTGGCTTATGCGTATCAGAACCGGGCCACGTATTTCGAGGAGAAGCAGGTCGAGCACATCAACCAGCGCGGGCGCGAATTCATCGCGCTGCGGCTGATGACTTTCGTCGGCCAGCGCTTCCTGCGGGGGGAGTTGCCGCCGAGGGCAGTCGAGGTCGCCGAGGCCCTGGCCATCCCGACCCGCCTCGTGCAGCAAGTCATGCGCACACTTTCCGCCGCCCGGCTGATGACCGAAACCTCGGGCGCCGAGCCGGGCTACCTGCCGGCGCGCCCGCTGGAGCATGTCACCTGCCACGACGTCCTGCTGGCGATGCGCGCCAGCCAGGGGCACGAATTGGCCACGCGCGACGAAGCCACGCGCGCCGAGGTGTACGGCGAATTCCACCGCATCGAGGAGGCCGAGCGGCAGGCGGCCGCCACCGTCACCATGCTGGCGCTGGTCAGCCGGGCCCAGGCGAGCCGGGAATTGACCGCTGGCGACAGCGGTGCGGCGAGCGTTTCCCAGACCCCGTGACGCCCTGAACCCCCGGGCAATAATGCCCTTGCGGGCGAGGTCCAACCGGACTTATGGTGACACGCGGAATATGTTCAACCAAGACCGGCCGGCAGCAATGGAATCGGGCGCTTAACCATCTGAAGCGTGCGCAGGCACTGCGCTTGACCTTTGTCGCTGCATCGCCCCACTACTAACTTCTGTTATGATTATTGGCGTCCCTAAAGAGATTAAAGACCAGGAATACCGGGTGGCGTTGTTGCCCTCGGCAGCTTATCAACTTATCCAGCGCGGCCACCAGGTGTTGGTCGAGCGCAACGCCGGGGCCGGCGCGGGCTACCCGGACGCGGATTACGCCCAAGCCGGCGCGACGATGGTGAGCAAGCACGCGGAGGCCTACGAGAAGGCCGACATCGTGGTCAAGGTCAAGGAGCCGCTGCCCTCCGAATACGGGCTGCTCCGGCCCGGCCAGCTCCTGTTCACCTATCTGCACCTGGCCGCCAGCCGGTCGCTGACCGAGGCGCTGATGAAATCCCGCGTAACCGGCCTGGCTTACGAAACCATCGAGGTCAACCGCCGGCTGCCGCTGCTGGAGCCGATGAGTGAGATCGCCGGACGCATGTCCATCCTGGTCGGCGGGTACTTCCTGGCCAAACACAACGGCGGCAGCGGCGTGCTGCTGGGCGGCGTGCCGGGCGTATTACCCGGGAAAGTCGTCGTGTTGGGCGGCGGTTCCTCCGGCATCAACGCCGCGCGCATGGCCCAGGGCATGGGGGCGGACGTCACCATTCTGGAGGTGGACCTGGAACGGATGCGTTTCCTGGACATCACCCTGCACACCGCCCATACGCTCTACTCGAACGAGGCGCACCTGCTGGAATTGCTGCCGTCCGTGGACCTGCTCGTCGGCGCGGTGCTGGTGCCGGGGGCCAAAGCGCCACGGCTGATCACCCGCGCCATGCTGCGCCGGATGCGGCCGGGCAGCGTGCTGGTGGACATCGCGATTGACCAGGGCGGCTGCGCCGAAACCTCGCGCCCAACCACGCATGACCAACCGGTATTCGTCGAGGAAGGCGTGGTCCACTATTGCGTGGCCAACATGCCGGGCGCCTACGCGCGCACGGCGACCCAGGCCCTGACGAACGTCACTTACCGCTACCTCGAGCTGCTGGCTGATCATGGCCTGGCCGAAGCGTGTCAGAAGCAGCCGGCGCTCGTGGGCGGACTCAACGTCATGGACGGCAAGATCACCCACAAAGCCGTGGCCGGAGCGCATGGCCTGGCCTACTCTCCCCCGGCGCTCTGAGACGCCATTGCTCAGTGTTGAAACGCACCCATCTGCCCTGATGAAAGCCCCGATACCCGACAACGAGGCGCAGCGACTGGCGGCCCTGCGGGAATACCACATCCTGGATACCGGCGCCGAGCAAACTTACGACGATATCACCGCGCTGGCGGCCTACCTTTGCGACGTGCCCATCGCCATGATCTCGCTGGTGGATGAGTCGCGGCAATGGTTCAAGTCCAGAGTGGGCTTGAGCAAGCAGGAGACGCCGCGCGACGTGGCCTTCTGCGCGCACGCAATCCTCCAATCCGAGCCGCTGATCGTGCGGGACGCGCTCAAGGATGACCGGTTTGCGGACAGCGCCTTGGTGACGCGCGCGCCGCACATCCGCTTCTATGCCGGCTTCCCGCTGGCCAGCCCGGAAGGCTACGCGCTGGGCACCCTCTGCGCCATTGACCGCAAACCCCGCCAGCTTTCCCCCCGGCAGAAGACCGCGATGCAGGCCCTGGCACGGCAAGTGATGGCGCTGCTGGAGTTGCGGCGTGTCTCCGCGCAAATGGCCCATGCGCTGGAGCGTGTGAAGACCTTGCACGGGTTGCTGCCAATTTGCGCCTGGTGCAAGCGCATCCGCGACGACCACGGCTACTGGAGCCAGGTCGAAGCCTACGTCCACGAGCACCTCGGGGCTGACTTTACTCACGGCATCTGCCCCGATTGCCTCGAAAAGCAGCGGCCAAAGCAGAAGACGTAGGGAGGGGAAAAGCCGTGGGAGTCCCCTGGTGAAGCCGGGGCTTCAGCCGACTCTCACCTGGGCCAGACAGCTTACAGGCCTGCCCTGGTTGGGCAGCATCTGAATGGCCCGGTCGTCGTAGTAACGGATCAGGTCATAATCCTTCTGGTTGGTCACCTCCAACCGCCCCAGCCCGTGCTTTTCGACCCAGGCTTGAATGATGGGGATGCTCTCCGGCTCGCAGGCCCGCGCGGAGAAAATCTTAACGGTCACCCCGGCCGCCAAGAGGCTCTTGACCATCTCCACCATCTCGGGAATCGGCTCCCCCAGCGGATAGGGCGGCAGAAAATGGTCCGCCGCATCGTCCCGCGCCAGCGTGCCGTCGAAATCCACCCCAATCCAATGGTGCCGGGCCACAAACACCGGCTGGGCGCCCGGATCAAGCGCGACCCAAGCGCCCGGCTGGCCTTGTTCATCGTGTGCCTGTTCAATCTGCAGCGGACCCATGCGCAAACTCTAAGTGCCCGCCCCCCGATGTCCATCACAATGTGCCAATAGCCCAAACTGGTTTTGACGTTCCCCCCGCCTCGCGCCACAATGCGCCCCAATCGCATGCAAACGCTTTCCCCGGCTGAATTGGCGCGCCGCCTCGAACAAACGCTCGCCCGTCCGCAGGCAACCCGGCGCGACCTCGAACAGCTCTGCGCCTCCGCCCGCGCTCACGGCTTCCACAGCGTTTGCGTCGGCGGATCGCGCGTCGAGCTGGCCCACACCTTGCTCGAAGACACCGACGTCAAGGTCACCGGCCTGGTGGGCTTCCCGCTGGGCACGGCGGACGCGGACGCCAAGCGTTATGAGACGGAGGTGGCCATTGATCTCGGCGCGCAGGAGATCGAGATGGTGCTCAACCTCGGCCGGCTCAAAGACGGCGACCACCGCTGCGTCCTGCGCGAGCTGCGCGACATCGCCGAAGCCGCCGAGCAGCGCCCCGTCAAGGTGATCCTGGAAACCAGCCTGCTGACTCCCGACGAGCAGACGCTGGCCTGCCAACTGGTGCTGGATTCGGGCGCTCATTGCGTCTGCACCGGCACCGGCCTGCAAGCGGCGGCCACAGTGGAGGATGTCAGGAGTCTGCGGACCGCCGTAGGCGTGAAATTCGGGGTCAAGGCCGTCGGCTTCCCCGACCTGGCAACCGCGCTGGCGCTGGTGGAAGCCGGGGCCACCCGTTTGGGCACCACGCAGGGCCCTGCCGGCCTAAACCTCTGAACCAGTTCCGTGCGGGAGCGAGAAGCGCTATCCGCCCAGCGCGACCTGTGATCCGCTAGACCGGCACCGACTGGCCCGAGTTGTCAACCGCCACATAAACCACCTCGGCTTGCGTCACCTGCACGGTGTCATGCGGCGGTTGGCCGCGCCGCGCTTCCACCTTCACCCGCACCGTCAGCGACGTCGTGCCGATCTTCACCATCTCGGTGTAGAAGCTCACCAAATCCCCGACGAACACCGGCGCGAGGAATTTGACCTCATGCATGGCCACCGTCACCAGCTTCCCCTCCGAATGCCGGCGCGCCTCGACCGCCCCCGCCACGTCAATATGGCTCAGGATGATACCCCCGAAAATGGTGCCCATCGGGTTGGTGTCGCGGGGCATCATCACCACTCGAATGGCGGGCTGCAAACTGGCTGGCTCGTTCATGCCGGCATTATGCTCCAGCCGACAGCCGCTGGCCAGCCCAGGCTGACCGCCACTCCCCCTCCCCCTGACCCTGGCACCAGCGCACCACCGTGGCCCCTCCGTCACCTCACCGTCTCCTCACCGTAGTACCTCTAATAGGCTATTAGAGGTACTACGGTGAGGATACGGTGAGGTGACGGTGAGGTAGGCCAGGGCGGGGCGGTAAATGAGCCGGATCGGGAGGTGACCGGCCTTGGGGGCCATCCCGGCTGCGAGCCGATTCCGGCCCGCAAGGGGTGCGGCGCGCCGTTCGGCCTGTAACAAACGCCGCTATTCCGGTCGGTCCGGCCAGAAGTTGACCCGAAGGCCGACCAGGATGTCGGCGCCCCCCCCGGCCCATTGACCGGGCCGGCTTGCGCGTGATGCGGCCCCGGTGATACCTTCGCCGGGGGTCAGGAGTTCCCTGAACCCGCGCCCGGCTAAACCATGAGCAACCGAGAAACGACCTTCGCCGCGAGGAGCGCCGCCGTTGGCGCAGCCGATGCCGCAACGCCGATCCGCAGTTTGCTGGGCAAACCGGTGGAGGCCCTTCCGACGCCCGCGTTGGTGGTGGATGCGGAGGCCCTGGAGCACAACCTCAACCTGCTGGCGGCTTATTTCGCCGGGCGACCCGCGAAACTGCGCCCGCATTTCAAGTCGCACAAGTGTGTGACCCTGGCGAAGCGGCAGTTGGCGGCGGGCAGCGCGGTGGGCATCACCTGCGCCAAGCTGTCCGAGGCCGAAGTGCTCGTGGCTGGCGGGATTGACGATGTGCTCATCGCCAACGAGGTGGTCGGACCGGAAAAGGCGCAACGCCTGGCCGTCCTGAACCGTGCGGCCACAGTGAGAGCGGCCGTGGACTCGGCGGCGAATGTGGCCGAACTCGGGTCGGCCGCGTTGGCCGCCGGGGTGACGGTTGGCGTGTTGGTGGAGGTGGATGTGGGGATGAGGCGCTGCGGGGTGCCGCCGGGGGAACCGGCGCTGGCCCTGGCACGCGGGGTCCAGGGCACGCGCGGACTGCGCTTTGACGGCTTGCAGGCTTACGAGGGGCACCTGGTCACAATCCCGGATCGGGAAGAGCGGCGGCAGAAGGTCGTCCAGGCCATGGAACCGGTGCTGGCCACCCGCCAACTGCTGGAAAGCGCGGGCTTGCCCTGTCGGATCGTGTCCGGTGGTGGAACCGGGACCTTCGAGATCACCGGCAACCTGGTTCCATTCAACGAAATCCAGGCTGGCAGTTACGCGCTGATGGATTGTTCCTACCAGCCGGTCGCGCCCAAGTTCCGCAACGCGCTGAGCATCCTGGCCACGATCATCTCGGCCAGGAACGGCTATGCCGTGGCGGATGTTGGCCTGAAGGGGATGGGCAATGAGTTTGGTTTGCCCGTGGTCGCCGGTGTTCCGGAGGCCAAACCGCGCTCCCTGTCGGAAGAGCATGTCCCCATAGACAACCTGCGCGCGGTCCCGGGCCAGAAGATCCGGCTCATCCCCTCCCACGGCTGCACGACGTGCAATTTGCATCGCCGGCTGTGGCTGGCGCGCGGGGGTATCCTCGAAGCGCTGTGGCCGATCGAAGCCAGCGGGTGTTTGGAGTGAAGCGGAGCGTTGCGCGCGGAGTAACGCGCCCGGCCGGGCGCGCGCGGGCAGGAAGGAAACCCGCTTTAGTTGCCGCGTTGCCTGTGCTATGGTGCGCCATGCACCTGGTGAAACCAATGGTTGTTCCGGCCGCGGCGGCCGTGCTGTCGGCGGTCGTGCTGGCCGGTTGCACGCGCGCGGCGTCGCAGACCGCCGGCGCCAGCCCAACCGTTGCTTCACCCGCAATCACCAATGCCGCCATGCAGCAATTTCCAAAGCCATCCGCCGCCGAGCTGAAACAGAAACTGACCCCGATGCAGTTCGAAGTTACCCAGCACGCCGCGACCGAGCCGGCCTTCCGCAACGAGTTCTGGGACCGCCACACGCCGGGCATCTATGTGGACATTGTCTCCGGCCAGCCCCTGTTCAGCTCGCTCGACAAGTTTGACTCGGGCTGCGGCTGGCCCAGCTTCTCCCGTCCGCTGGCAACCAATACCGTCACCGAGCGCGTGGACCGCACCCACGGCATGGTCCGCACCGAAGTGCGCTCCGCCGCGGCGGATTCGCACCTCGGCCATGTCTTCAACGACGGCCCCGGCCCCACCGGTCTGCGCTACTGCATCAACTCCGCCTCGCTGCGCTTCATTCCCGTGGCGCAAATGGAGCCGGCGGGCTACGGCGCTTACCTGGAACCGTTTATCCAGGCCGGGCTCTGCCCGCCGAAGGGGACCAAAAGCGTCGCAAAGTAAATAGAGAGTTGAAGGGTTAAAGGGTTAAATGGTTAAATGATTGAATGGTGAAAGCGGATTCGGCTGGGAGCGCGGGCCAAATGGCGGATGGGTTCAATCTCATTAGCGCGCCGGCCGTTTAACCAGTTAACTCTTTAACTCTATGCTAGTCGTTCACGTCCATGTTCACGTAAAGCCCGAGTATGTGGAGGCCTTCAAAGAGGCCAGCCTCGCCAATGCGCGCGCCAGCCTCCAGGAGCCGGGCATCGCCGGCTTCGATTGCGTCCAGCAGCAGGACGACCCGACACGCTTTGTGCTGGTGGAAGCTTACCGCACGCCGCAGGCGCCCGCCGCGCACAAAGAGACGAAGCATTACCTGGCCTGGCGCGATGCGGTGGCGCCCATGATGGCCGAGCCGCGCGCCAGCGTGAAATACACCAACCTTTTTCCGGAGGACGCCGCCTGGTAACGGGCCGCCCGACTCCCTCTTCTCATCATGCGCTTTGAGTTTGCCACTGCGGCCCGGATCATCTTCGGCGCGGGCGCTGTGCGTGAGGCGGGGCCGATAGCCCTGGAGTTTGGGACGCGCGCCCTTGTCGTAACGGGTTCCGACACGCGCCGGGCAGCGCCATTGCTGGACATTCTGCGCGCGCAGGGCGTCAGCGCCAGCCTCCTTGCGGTTCGCGGCGAGCCGGAGATTGCGACCGTGTCACAGGGGGTGGCACTGGCGCAGCGGGAGGCTTGCAGCCTGGTCATCGCCATGGGCGGCGGCAGCGCGCTGGACGCCGGCAAAGCCATTGCTGCCATGCTCACCAACACCGCCGGCGAACCCCTTGACTACCTCGAAGTCATCGGCCGTGGCAAGGCGCTGACGGAGCCGTCCGCGCCGTTCATTGCCATCCCGACCACCGCCGGCACCGGTTCGGAAGTCACCCGCAACGCCGTCCTCGTGTCTCCGCAGCATCGCGTCAAGGTCAGTCTCCGCAGTCCGCTGATGCTGCCGAAGATCGCCCTCGTTGACCCGGAGCTGACTTATGACCTGCCCCCCGCCGTCACCGCCAGCACCGGGCTGGATGCGCTTACGCAGCTCATCGAGCCTTACGTTTCCTCCCGCGCCAATCCGATGACGGATGCGGTCTGCGTCGAGGGGATTCGCCGCGCTGCGCGCTCCCTGCGGGCCGCCGTCGAGCATGGGCGCGATGCCGGCGCTCGGACAGATATGGCTGTGGCCAGCCTCTTCGGCGGACTGGCCTTGGCGAACGCCGGGCTCGGAGCGGCGCATGGCTTCGCCGGGCCCATTGGCGGCGAGTTTCCCGCTCCCCATGGCGCCGTCTGCGCCGCCCTGCTGCCGCACGTCATGGAAGCTAACCTGCACGCCCTGCGCCAGCGTCAGCCTGCCGCCCCCGCGCTGCGCCGTTACGACGAAGTTGCGCGCCTGTTGACCGGCAGCCCGACGGCGACCGCTGAAGCTGGCATCGAGTGGGTTCGCAAGCTGGTTGCCGACCTGCGCGTTCCGAACCTGGGCCATTATGGCCTTAAGTCCGAGCACACCGCGGAATTGGTCCGCAAAGCTGCCCAGGCCAGCAGCATGAAGGCAAACCCCATTGCCCTGACCCCAGCCGAACTGGCCGAAATCCTGGATCGCGCCCTCTGAGTAGAGATTGGGAAGGCCTCCCACCGGACAGCAGATTTGGCCCGGTTTCAGCCAAAACCAGCCAGATTCTCAATACTGAGAAAGGCATACCCCCTGCACTAGTAGATTTGTTGCAGTTTTTGAGAATGTGCCTGTATATGAGAACATTGATCTACGCGCAGTTGCATCCGGCCAAGACTTTGCGTCAGCTCATTAGCGATCGCTGCCTCTATCGCACGCTCATCCTGGCCATGCTCGTTATGAACTGGTGCTTCTGACCCGCCGCGACAGACAATTCGAAGTGCAGCCTATTTAACCAGGGTCAGACTCCACGGATAGCGATACGCCTCCCCGTTGTTCGCCTTAATCCCGGCGATGACGGCGAAGATCAGTCCACACAGGCCGATAATCACGACCACCGGGATCAACAGGAAGCCGACGCAGACGAAGGAGAGCAGCACGGCGGCGATGCCGCCGGCGACCAGCGCAATCAGGACGGTGAGTTGAAAGTTCAAGGCGGCTTTGCCGTGCTCCTCGACCGAAGGGAATTCGTGCTTCTTGATCTGCCAGATCAGGAGCGGCCCGAGGACGTTGCCGAATGGGACGATATACCCCGCCAGGGCGCTGAGATGGCAGAGCATGTTCCATGTCCGCGCCTGGCTCTCGCTGGCGGGCGGGGCGGGGGGTGGCGGTGGCGGAGGTTGGATTGGTGGCAGAGGAGGATTGTCTGACATAAGTTACAGAATTAAGTTTTCCGACCTTGAGCAAACCATCCAAACCCGGCTTCCATCCGGGCTTGCTTCGCCAACTGTAAGCCGTCCAACACCAGCGTCAAGGCTTGGTCGTCCCGTCCTGGCTTGCCTGCGAGATGTCGCGCAACAAACCGGCCAAGCCGCCGCGCACGAAGGAAACGGACTTGGGAACGAACCGGTTCGCGCCTGCCTTGATCGCGCGGTCGAGAGTGGCGGGATCCCCCGCGTCAGTCCACACAAACACTTTCAACGCGCCGAACCCGGGGTGCTGGCGAATCCAGGCCAGCACCTCGAAGCCATCCATGCCGGGCAGCGACAGATCCAGCAATACCAGGTCGGGGAGCGGATGCGCATGCCGGTCGGCAAACTGCTCCTCCCCCTGGAGGTAGGCGAGCGCCTGTTCGCCGCTGGTTACAATGTGGAAAGCAACCGCCTCCGGCATCGTCTTTGACGCGAGCTGCAGCAAGCCCACATCATCCAGGTTGTCTTCCACCACTAATACATTCTGAGTCATGAATGCCCCACCTGCGCGCATGCCCTACAATGCCACCACTTCTCGATTCGGCAACCGCTTTTCTCCACTTTCTTGCGGTTGCCTGCTTTCAGCACGGCGCCGTGCCTCAAAAGTAACTGTTACCCGACCGGGGGCTGGAATCGTTCCGG
>CAZDOO010000130.1:0-9416 GCA_964507045.1 uncultured Verrucomicrobiota bacterium
GGGCTCGGGTTGCTGGAGAGCGACCTGGTTGAGATGCCGGCCGAGCAGGAGGATGCCGAGCACGAGGATGAAGCAGATGGTCGAGTTGGAGGAGGGGGCGGCGAAGACCACCGAGCCCAGCAGGACGAGGGCGACCACGATGCCGAGCATGACCCATTGCAGCCAGAGGGCCTGCGCGAAGTTGAGCAGGGGCCAATGATGCTCGCGTGAGCCGCTGATGACGGCGAAGAAGACGTAGAAGACGATCAGCGCCAGGCCGCACGCCAGCCAGCAGCCGGCGAACTTGCCGAGAATCACCTGGCCGCGCGTGACGGGCTTGGCGAGCAGGGGAAAGATGGTGCGGTTTTCGCGCTCGGCCGGGATTTGGCGGGCGGTGGTGGCAATGGCGATCACCAGCGCGGAGATCCAGATCAGGAGCAGGGCGATCTCCTTGACGTAACGGACGATCTTGGCGTCGTGAAAGAAGCTCACCGAGCCCATGAGCAGCGTGATGACGGCCGTGAGCACAAAGAGGACGTAGAAATCCTTGCGCCGGTACAATTCCTTGATGACGACGCTGGTAAGCGCGATGACGGTATTCATGCGGAGGGTGGGGAGGGGAAGCCGATGATGTCCAGGAAGATGCGTTCGAGGTTGGCCTGGCGCTCCTGGACCAGGTCCGCCACCCGCCCCTCGATCTTGAGCTCGCCCTGGTTGATGATGGCGACGCGGTCGCAGACCGTTTCCACCTCGCCCAGCTCGTGGGAGGAGAAGAAGACGGTTTTGCCCTCGTTCTTGAGCCGCTGGATGATCTCACGGACTTTCATGCGGCCCAGCGGGTCCAGGCCGCTGGTGGGCTCGTCGAGGATCAGCAGGTCCGGATTGTTGATCAGGGCTTGGGCGAGGCCGACTCGCTGCTGCATGCCCTTGGAGTAGGTCTTGATGGGGCGCTTGCGGGCGGGCTCCAGCTCGACCAGCTTGAGCAGTTGCTCGATGCGCCGGTCCGCCTCGCCGCCCGGAATGCCGAAGATGCGCGCGTAGAAGCGAAGCAGCTCCTCGGCGGTCAGGAATTTGTAATAGTAGGTCAGCTCGGGCAGGTAGCCGATGCGCTGGCGGGCGATGGGTTCGCGCACGTCCACGCCGAACAGGAAGGCGGCGCCGCTGGTGGCGTTGACGAAGCCCAGCAGCACGTTCATGGTGGTGGTCTTGCCGGCGCCGTTGGGGCCGAGAAAGCCGAAGACTTCGCCGGCGCAGATGCGGAGGTTCAGGTCTTTGACCGCGACCTTCTTTGCCTGCCCTGAGTTCTGCGCTCGAAACTCAACCCGCAAGTTCTTCGTTTCAACAATTGGTTCCATGGTTCTTAAGGGCGTCCGCGCCTGACCCAAGCATAGGCCGCGCGCGATGTCAAACAACCCTTTCAACGGTGAAGCAACCCGCTTGCCGCGGACCGGCCGGCGGGGCGGTTGGATGCGGGAGGGGCCAATTTGCGCAAGTGCGGGCGCCGCCGGGGGTTATGCGGTTGAACCTGCGGTGTGTACCCGGTGTGTAGCCGGTGAGTGGACGGTGTGTGTCGCCGGTGTGCCGGGGGCGGGGGCAGAGTAAATCAGTTGGAAGTATTCGGCGGCAGCTCGTGGTTGCCCGCGCCTGGAAGCTTCCGGCAGAGCGGCTTGTCCGCCACGGTTTGGACATCGTAGCTGTCCGCGAACGACGTGCCGCCGGAGGGGCACTCGACCTCGTGCTTCAGATAGTCCAGCACGGCGGCGTCATCGGGCTCGGCGGTGAGCGCCTGTTTGTAATCCAGCGCCCACTGCTGCACGGCGCCGTCAATCTGGCGGAGGTTGTTGATGCAGGTGTTGGCGCACGACGTGGAGCGGGCGCGAATCCAGGTGGGCGTGGCAATCGTGGCCAGCAAGCCGATGAGGCCGACAACGATCATGATTTCCACCAGGGTGAACCCCTGTTCCCTCAGTATTCTGCTCTTCATTCTCACTTTACCTTTCTGTCGTGCGGCGTGACCTCAGCAACAGGCGGTATAATATGACTGCGATATGGGCCACGAATTGCCCGTTGCAGCCGCACTGGGTTTAGCGAAGCAGGATTTGGTCCCACATCGCAGATTCCAGACATAAAAGAAGCGAGGCTTGGGAATCGCTTCCCAAGCCTCGTTGCGTAATCAGAAACCGGATGCTTAGTTCGAGGTGTCGAGCGGCAGCTCGTGCTTGTTTTCGCCGCTCGTAACCTTCAAGCAGGTCGGTTTTTCATTGACCGTTGTGACGCTGTAGCTGTCGGCGAACGTGGTGCCGCCCGCGGGGCACTTGACTTCGCTCTTCAGATACTTCAGCACGTCCCCATCACTGGGGGAAGCGGTTTCAGCCTGCTTGTTCTCGAGGGCCCACTGTTGGACCGCGCCGTCAATCTGGCGCAGGTTGTTGATACAGGCGTTCTTCTGCGACTGCGTGCGGGCGCGCACGAAGTTGGGGATGGCGATCGCCGCCAAGAGGCCGATGATGGCCACAACGATCATGATTTCCACCAGGGTGAAGCCCGATTTGCGGGAGGTGTTCAGTTTCATATTTGCTTTCTGTCTTTCTGTTTTGCGGTGTGAACAAAACAACAGGCGGGTTAACTATTAGTACGGCACTTGTTCACGAATTGCCTGTTGCGACCGCGCTTGGGACATAAGCAGGCGGGATGCCAACCTCCCGGGCGGCCTTCCCTCCCGCCCCGCAATAGAAAGGGCCTGGGATGGCTCCCAGGCCCGGATGAGTGAACCGACCAGACGGCTACTGGAGCGTCTCTTCGAGCTTGTGCGTGGCCGGCTGCTTGAGGCACTTGGGCCGGTCTTGCACTGTCGTCAGCGCATAGCTGTCCGCGAACGTCTTGCCCCCCGAAGGACACACGACCGAGTTCTTCAGGTATGGCAGGACATCCCCCGCGGTAACCTGGGCTGTATCGCCCTGCTTCGTATCGAGGGCCCATTGCTGAATGGCCCCGTCAATCTGCCGCAAATTGCTGATACAGGCGTTCATTTGTGCCGTGGTGCGGGCCTTCACGAAGTTGGGAATGGCGATCGAGGCTAAGAGGCCGATGATGGCCACCACGATCATAATCTCCACCAGGGTGAAGCCTCCCGCACGGGATGCTGTTCTTTTCATGTTTTTGTCTTTCTGTTGCTGCGGCGTGAACGAAGCCACTGGCGGTTATTATTATTACAATATGCGTTCACGTATTGCCGGTGGCTAACCGCACTAAAAACTTAACTGCTCGGCTGGCGAAATCAACGCTGAATACGCTTTCCGGGGGTCCGTTTTTGACCCGACGCTGTCGTCGGCATTCGACCCGAGCCCGGTCAGTGTCCAGAACCTGTACAGGACTTGCAATGGCTGGATGAAACTGGGACAGGTTGCAGCACCCCACCGGGTCACTTATGCGCCCCCGCCAGGACGGTTTCAAAGTGCGGGGGCTGTTCTTCACGAGCGACGATGCTGATTTCGATGCGTTTGAAGCCGGCGCCTTCGAGCCAGCGGTGCAGGTCGCTCTCGGCAAAGCCAAGCCACTGGTCGCCGTAAAGCTCGTGCGCGCGCTCAAAGCTGTGACGGGCGAGGTCGAGAATCATGATCTGGCCGCCGGCCTTCAGGATACTGTAGGCGCTGCCAATCGCTTTGGCGGGGTCCTGCGCATGGTGCAGCGCCTGGCTGAGGATCACCAGGTCCACGCTTCCCGGCTCCAGCGGCGGGTTCTGGAGATCCCCGAGGCGGAACTCCAGGTTCTTCACATTGTTCTTCTTCGCTTTGGCCGCGCCAAACACTACGATCTTCTCCGAGTTGTCCACCGCAATGACCTTCCGGCAGCGCCGCGCCAGCAGTTCGCTCAGCAGCCCCTCCCCCGCCCCCAGGTCCGCCACCACCAGGGGCGGCAAAATCCGCAGCAGCAACTGTCCGAACGCTTCCCAGGACCGGCCCGGCCCGTAAACCCGGTCAAAGCGCCCCGCCACCTGGTTGAAGTAAACCTGCGCCTGCTCGCGCCGGCGGCCCAGAATGCGCTTCAGGTTGACCTGATCGTCCGCGTGCTCCGGCAATTCCCGGGCGCCGCGAATGGCCAGTTGCACACACTCGCCCGCGGTGGCGTTCGCGGGCGGGCTGAGCTTGTAAAAGGTGCGTTTCCCCTCCCGCCGGGATTGCACCAGACCGGAATCCTGCAGCAACCCCAAGTGGGTTGAGATGCGCGACTGGCCCATCCGGGTGATCTCTTGCAGCTCATTGACCGACAGTTCGTCCTTGTCCAGCAGCGCAATGATGCGCAGGCGCGTGGGATCGGATAATGCCCGGAGGTACCTTAAAGTGAAGGACATGGTGGTGACATCGGGAGAAATCTGTTGACAGCCATGAAGAGCAATGTATCATCCTATCCTGATACGTCAATATATGCAATCAACCACGGTTTATACCGGCTAATCTGATGAGCAAGAACTACATCTTTTCCTCCGAGTCCGTTGGCGAGGGCCACCCGGACAAAGTCTGCGATACCATTTCCGATGCGGTGCTGGACGCTTGCCTGGCCCAGGACCGGCGCAGCCGCGTGGCCTGTGAGACCTACGCGAAGAGCAACCTGGTGGTCGTGGGCGGTGAGATCACGACCCAGGCCAAGCTGGACTTCAACGCCATCGCCCGTCAGGCGATCCGCGACATCGGCTACACGCACGACGACGATGTGTTTCATGCCGACAAGGTGCTTATCCTGAACGCCATCACCTCGCAGAGCCCGGACATCAAGCAGGGAGTTGACGCTCGCAGAGCCAAAGGCAAGGAGACCGCCGAGCAAGGGGCAGGGGACCAGGGCCTGATGTTCGGCTATGCGACCAACGAGACCCCGGAGCTGATGCCTGCGCCGATCATGTATGCCCACCAACTGGGCCGCGCGCTGACGAAGATTCGCAAGACGGGCAAGGTCAAGTGGCTCCGCCCCGATGCCAAGAGCCAGGTTTCGGTTCGCTACGTCAACGATCAGCCCGTCGAGATCACCAACGTGGTCATCTCGACCCAGCACAGCGCCGAGGTGGATCACTCAACCATCAAGGAGTTTTGCATCGAGCAAGTAATCAAGCAGACCCTGCCCGGCCGCTTGCTGACCAAGGCCACCAAGTACTTGATCAATCCCACCGGGCGCTTTGTCGTCGGCGGCCCCCAAGGCGACACAGGGTTGACCGGGCGCAAGATCATTGTGGACAGCTACGGCGGCATGGGCCGGCACGGCGGCGGCTGCTTCAGCGGCAAAGACCCCTCCAAGGTGGACCGCAGCGCGGCCTACATGGGCCGGTACGTGGCCAAGAACATCGTCGCCGCGGGCCTCGCCACGTCCGCTGAGGTTCAGTTTGCCTACGCCATCGGTTATCCCGACCCGGTCTCGGTTTGCGTGGACACCTTTGGCACCGGCGCTATCAGCGACGAGGATATCGAGCGTGCCATTGCCCAGGTGTTCAGCTTCAAGCCGGCCGCGATCATCCAGCAGCTCAACCTGCTGCGCCCGATTTACCTCAAGACCACCAACTACGGCCACTTCGGCAAGAGCGACCCGGACATCACCTGGGAGAAGACCGACAAGGCGGCCGCGCTGCGCAAGGCCGCCGGCAAGTCCGCCCCGGCGGTGGCCGCCGCGACGCTCAAGAAGGCCGCGGCGCTCGTCAAACGGGCCGGGCGCAACTGACCGCGGGAACCACTGCTCACCAGCATCAAAATTTACCAAGTATCATGCCTACCTTAACCAAGACCAACGGCAAGAAAGCCGCGCCCGCTGCCAGCAACGCGCGCACGATAAGCGACTGCAAGGTCCGGGACATCAGCCTCGCCGATTGGGGCCGCAAGGAAATCTCGGTAGCTGAGCAGGAAATGCCCGGCCTGATGGCGGTGCGCGAGAAATACGGCTCCACCAAGCCCCTCAAGGGCGTCCGGCTGACCGGTTCCCTGCACATGACCATCGAGACGGCGGTGCTGATTGAGACCCTGGCCGAGCTTGGTGCGTCTGTGCGCTGGGCAAGCTGCAATATCTTCAGTACCCAGGACCAGGCGGCGGCCGCAATTGCCAAAGCGGGCATTCCCGTGTTCGCTTTCAAGGGGGAATCGCTCGAGGAGTATTGGGACTTCACCCTGGCGGCACTGACGCACCCCGGCGGCAAAGGCCCCGAGCTGATCGTGGACGACGGCGGCGACGCCACGTTGCTGCTGCACAAAGGCTACGAGATGGAACACGGCAGCGATTGGGTGGACACGCCCGGCGGCAGCCACGAGGAAGAGGTCATCAAGAAGCTCCTCAAGCGCTGCGCGAAGGAACGGCCCGGATGGTTTACCCGGGCGGTCAAAGACTGGAAAGGTGTCAGCGAAGAGACGACCACCGGTGTCCATCGCCTCTACCAGATGCTCGAAGCCGGAAAGCTGCTGGTCCCGGCCATCAATGTGAATGACTCCGTCACCAAGTCCAAGTTCGACAACCTCTACGGCTGCCGCGAATCCCTCGCCGACGGCCTGAAGCGGGCCCTCGGCGTGATGATTGCCGGCAAGACCGCCTGTGTCTGCGGCTACGGCGACGTCGGCAAAGGCAGCGCCCACAGCCTTCGCGGCTTCGGCGCCCGGGTGATCGTGACCGAGATTGATCCCATCAACGCCTTGCAGGCCGCGATGGAAGGATTCGAAGTGAAGACCGTTGAGGACACCCTGGGCGAGGCGGACATCTACGTCACGTGCACCGGCAACCGCGATGTCATCACTCTGGAGCACATCCTCAAAATGAGGGACCAGGCCATCGTTTGTAACATCGGCCACTTTGACAACGAGATACAGGTGGATCGCCTCAATACCGCCAAAGGTGTGGCACGGCTGAACATCAAACCCCAGGTGGACCGTTATGACCTGCCGGGCGACCGGAGCATTTACCTGCTGGCCGAGGGGCGGCTGGTCAATCTCGGGTGCGCCGAAGGCCATCCGAGCTTCGTCATGTCCAATTCCTTCACGAACCAGGTCCTGGCGCAACTCGATCTCTGGGCCAACCGCAGCCAGTACAAGCCGGCGGTTTATCGCCTGTCCAAGAAGCTCGACGAGGAAGTCGCGCGGCTGCACCTGGAGAAGATCGGCGTGAAGCTCACCCGGCTGACCCGCAAGCAAGCCGACTATATCGGCGTGCCCGTCGAGGGGCCCTACAAAGCCGACCACTACCGATATTAAGACTGCCAATCTGTTGTTGACGGGTTGTTTTGGTTTGGTAGAAATCGCTTGTCAGTTCAAGAAACGAGCGTGTTGGTGTCAGAAGACAGATTGTCTGTGAGCCTGTTATCGTGGCCGACATTCAGTGATCCTGCCGGCGCAGTCCTCCCCGCTTGGTTTTATTGGGCGGACGCAACCTTATGAACCAAAACAGACTCTTCGTAGGCAACTTATCCTACCAGACCACGCAATCGGACCTGGAGGCGTATTTCTCTCAAGCCGGCGTGGTGACGTCGGTCAACCTGATGCTGGACAAAGTGACGGGCAAGTCGCGGGGATTTGCCTTCGTGGAATTCGCCACGCCGGAGGAGGCGGGCAAAGCCGTCGAGCAATTCCACAACCAGGAATTTCAAGGCCGCTCCTTGACGGTCAACGTGGCGCGGCCGCGGGAAGAGCGCGCGCCGCGCTGGAGCGGCGACCGGCGCGCCGCGGGCGAAGCTCGCGCCGAAGCGTAGATTTGGCTGGCGGCGGGAATAAGGGTTTGACACCCGGGAGCGGCGATCCTAGTCTGAGACCACATATATTTTATGGCTGAGAATATTCCTAACATTCCAACCGGCGCGGTGCCGCCGAAGAAGGAGACTGGAAAAGTCCAACCCAAGAAGGAGACGGTGCGCATCAATTTGCCGCCCAAGCCCTCAGCTGCGCCGACGATCAAACTGCCCACCTTGCCCCCTGGGGGACCCTCTGCGACTGCCGCGGCGGCGGCTCCCGCTGCAGCCCCCGCGCGCGCAACCAGCGCCCCGCGCGCCGCAACGGCGGCTCCGGCGGCCCCGGTGGCGGCGGCGCGCTCGACACCCGCGGCCCCGCGCCTGGCGCCAGCGCCTGCTGCCGGCCGGCCCGCAGTCGGCATGCTGGACACTATCCTCGCGATTGCCGCGGCGGTCATTGGTGTCCTGGCGCTGCTCACCACTCTGAACAACATGTTCGAGTGGATCTGGAAGTCGTAGGTAGGCGCTGGTCTGTTTGTAATTCGGTCGCGCGACCGGGACGGATTCCGATTGCGCGGCGCAATTCGCCTGAGTTTTTTTCAGTTCCCATTTTATCTTATTATGGCTGCCTCCAATGTTATAACTTTGACTAAAGACAACTTTGCCGCAGAAGTGTTGCAGGCGGCCACGCCTGTGCTGGTGGATTTTTGGGCGGAATGGTGCGGCCCGTGCAAAATGATCGGCCCGATCCTGGATGAGGTGGCGGAGGAGTACTCCGGCCGCGTCAAGATCGGCAAGGTGAATATTGACCACGAGCAGGAGTTGGCGACCCAATATGGCGTCCGCGCCATTCCCACGCTGCTGCTGTTCCACCAGGGCCAGGTGGCCGACCAGATGGTGGGCCTGCGCAGCAAGCGCGACCTCAAGGCCAGTCTGGCGCGCGTTGTTCCCTGAGCGGGGCATCGCGCAGACTTTCCGGCCTGCCGGATCGCAGTTTTCCCCGCCCGCAGGCTTCCCTTAATCCGCCGCGCCCACACCATATTGCGGCGCTGCCTGCCTGAAAGCCCACGCTATCTCCGGGGGGTCGCCATCATGCCGCCGTAGCTGGTCTTGTGCGGGGGTAGAGGGGGCGGCCCTGTAAATGGGATCGCCATTTTTGCACAAACCGTTTGCATCAGGATGGGAATGGAGTATAATAGGCTGCATTAGAGGGTGAGAGGCCCTCATAACGGAGACCAAACTGAACCATTGTGCGATCGCTTCGGTTAGCGGGATGACCGTGTGGGTGGATCGTAACAATCGAAAAACAACCAAATAACTATGAGAACAACAGCCAAACATGCAGAACCAATGAAAACGAAATTATTCATTACTGTGTCCGCTGCGGCCATTGTAGCTGCCGGAATGATGTCCTATGCGTCGAGGCTTGGCGCTCAGGACCTTCCGGGGGAACAATGGAATGATCAATACCGGAGCGAGTTTGATGTGCCTCCGGGCAAATACTACACCGGACGTTCCCCATTCATGCGCGCTGGCGAAAGGCCGGCGCCGGTCGTTGCACCGAAGCCTGCTCCGAAACCAGCTCCGGCTCCGGTGTATCAACCCGCCCCCGCTCCGGCCCCTGCGCCCAGGACCAGTTGCAGTGATCCGACGCCGGGCCTGGTCAAGATGAGCAAGACGATGCCGGCCGAAGTTTCGATGGGTAAGGAGTTCATGGCGGAGATGAAGGTCACCGCGCAGGCCTGCGTCGCCT
>CAZDOO010000131.1:0-8881 GCA_964507045.1 uncultured Verrucomicrobiota bacterium
AAGCTTGCAGAGGTTCAACGGTGAGGTGACGGTGAGGATACGGTGAGGTGAGCCAGGAGAGAGGGGGTGTTACCCGGGACTGAGCGTTATCCGCATTCCGGGGTGCCTGGGCGGAGAGGAATGTCCGCGCGCCACCGCGTGCGGCAAGCCCGCGCCTCGGCGTCCAAAAAAAAAGTAAAATAGTTGTAGACACCGCGGTGCGAATGTGATTAAAGTTCGTTAAGTTTTTGTAGTTTGCAGCAGTATTGTTGTACTTAGTAGTGCCGAACCTATGAATCATTTGAACCGCTCTCTCGCTCTGGCCGTGCTCTCATTGGGAATCGTCGCGGGCAACGCGCCGGCTGAAATTTACGTTGACACCAGTGTGATTGTCGGCGACGTCGGTAACGCGAATGACAGCACCGGCTACGGCGGGGTGTCTTACGCCTACGCCATCGGCAAGTATGAGGTGACGATCAGCCAGTATACCGCGTTTCTGAACGCGGTGGCGGCGGCGGACACCTACGGGCTCTACGCCACGTCCATGGGCACCTATGCGCAGACCAAAGGCATCGCGCGCAGCGGGTCGGCGGGCAGCTACACGTACTCGGTGATCGGAGGCGGGGATCGGCCGGTGACGTTTGTGAACTGGTTTGACTCGGCGCGGTTTGTGAACTGGCTGCAGAACGGACAGCCGACGGGCGCGCAGAACGCCTCGACGACCGAGCGTGGCGCCTACACGCTGGACGGAGCGATCAGCGGCGTGAGCGTGACGCGCACTGCCGGGACGAAGTATGGTCTGCCGACCGAGAACGAGTGGTATAAGGCGGCGTATTACCAACCGGCGGCGCAGGGCGGCGACACGGACAATTACTGGCTGTATCCGACGGCGAGCAACAGCCAGCCCAACAGCCGCAACGGCAGCGCCACCGACCCCAACAGCGCGAACTATTACTACAGCGATGGCATTGACAATGGCTACAATGGCGGGTATGCGGTAAATAATTCCGGCACCCTGCCGACGGGCAGCGCGATCACCGATGGGGGTTCCTTCCTGCTGGCCGACAGCTACTACGGCACCTTTGACCAGGGCGGCAACGTCTGGGAGTGGAACGAGGCGGTCATCGGGACGGCCCGTGGCGTGCGCGGCGGTGCGTATAGTGACGGCGCCAACCCGCTGAGCGCGGTGTATCGCAATTCTTTCGGCCCGACGTCCCAGTACAGCTACCTGGGTTTTCGCGTGATCGCGATTCCGGAGCCGACCGCTGCGGGACTGCTGGCGGTGGGGATGGCGCTGCTGGCCTGGAAGCGCAAGCGCACGGTTTGATCGGTTCTTTGGTTCTTTTCTCACTAAGCCGCGCTGTCCGCGCGGCTTTTTTTTGCCTCGGCCCGGAGTTCCGGGGAACAACGAGGTGTTGCGGGCAGGACACGGTCTGGCGGGGTGTTGCCTGCGGTTTTCGCTCCATACCAACCCGGCAGGGTTGGCAGATGGTAGCCGGTCGGTCGTTTCGGGGTGACAGGGGGAAACGACCACCGGTACGCGGGGTAAAGGGTGTTCCACCCCGGCAAGGGGTGGCAGAACCAACCCGCATGCAGAAAACGCACAGCGCCCGGGACGATCTGCCACCCCATCCGGGGTGGTGGGATCAAAGGCGCCAGTTTCCGGAGGTCGCCGCCCCCTTTCCCCCGGCGACCTCCGGCTACCGTCTTTCATCCTGGTCAGGATGAACTGGCTCGCGAAAGGCAGCCCAGACCAGGTGCCGCCAGACGCGGGAGTAGGAATGCAGCGACATGCGCAGTGAATACCGAGTTCTATGGCGTACGGCAACCGAGGAAACCGTTGAAACGGTTTTCCCGACTCCCCGGGCCACGCAACACCCCGCTGAAGCGGGGTGTTAATGACACTTACCAGCGGCCCCGAAGGAATCTGTCCTGCGCCGTGCATACGCCCCGGCTGATTTCGGGGCTTGGCGTTATGGGCGGGGCGGGTTAGACTGGCTGCCGCTATGAAGAAATCCCTTGGAGCCAAGACCCTGGTTTACCCGGCGCCGGTGTTGGTGGTGGGCACTTATGACAAAGCGGGCAAGCCCAACGTCATGACCGCTTCCTGGGGCGGCATCTGCTGCTCCCAGCCGCCATGCGTGGCCGTTTCCCTGCGCCCCGCCACCTACTCCCACGGCAATATCCTGGAGCGGCGGGCTTTCACCCTCAGCATTCCGCCCGAGAAATACGTCCAGCCGGTAGACTACTTCGGGCTGGTGACGGGCCGGAACTGCGACAAGCTCGCGGCGGCGAAGCTGACGCCGGTCAAGAGCACGCTGGTGGATGCGCCCTATGTGAAGGAGTTCCCGCTGGTGCTGGAGTGCAAGCTGGTGCGGGTGGTCGAGCTGGGGTTGCATACACAGTTCATCGGCGAGGTGATTGACGCCAAGGCCGACGAGAGCATCATCGGCGAAGGGGGAGCGGTGGACATCAGGAAGCTCCAGCCGCTGGTGTTCACGCCGGACACGCAGGACTACTACGGCATCGGCAAGTTCGTGGCCAAGGTGTTCTCGGCCGGCAAAGACATCTGAGCCGGCGGCCGGGCGGGCATTCCGCGCGCGCCACGGTTCACGCTTCAAGGCTGGGAGGGCGGGTCCCGGACGATCCGGAGGTCCACGAGGCACTGGGCCACGCGGACGGCTTGCGGCTGGCCGGGCGGGGCGGCAGGCGGGCGGTCGTTGCGGAAATAGAGGTAGTTGCGCCCCGGCGGCGCGAGCAGGCGCAGGTCCAGCGGCTGGGATTCGCCCGGCTCGAGCTGCTCGCTCCACAAGGTCTGGCCTTCAAATAGCACCTCGACGCGGCGGGCGGAGGAGGCCGCGACGGTGGCGGTCACGTGAAAGGCGCAGGGCTGCGGCTGTTCATTGACGAAGTAGAGCGACGTCTTGCCGGCGCTGGCCCAGCGCGCCGGGCGGGTGCCGCGGTCGCGCAGCCCGTAGGAGCCGAAAGACCAGTCGCCCCGGTAAACGATCAGCGCCGCGTCGTCCGCATGCGGCCAGGCCGGGCGGGGCGCGGGGTTGAGCCGCACGCAGACCTGCTCGCGGGCCTCGTCCTCGACGAACAGCGGCCACCCGCGTTTGGCCAGCTCGGCGAGGATCGCCGCGGCGCGGTCGGGGTAGGCCTTGCGGTTGAGGTAGAGGCCCGCGAAGCCGTAGCGCTCGAGCTCCCGCACGCTTCGCTCCAGCGGCCCGGCGGTCACCTGCTGCTGCCAGTCTTCCCGGGGCCGCCCTTGCACCGAGCCAAAGCTGAAGCGCAGGTGTTTGGTCCAGAGATAGGGGCGGATGTGTTCGTAGGAAAGCATGTCCCCGATGGGATCGCCGTCAATGAAGTTCATCAGGGGCAACTGGAAGATCATGGCGCCGGGCGGCAAGGTGTTCTCCAGCGCCTGGCAGAAACGCTGGTCGTTTTCCACCGCCCGGGCGACGGCGCGGGTGGCGTCGGTCGCGGGCGGGGGCAGTTGGTCGAGCAGCCCGATGCCGGCGACGCCGGCGGCCAGCGCGCAACTGGCGGCGCGGGGCCAGCTCCGCGCGAGCCGGGACAGGCGGGACACGAGGAAGAACAGGACGAGGGCCGAGATGAAGATGCTGTAGCGGTTGCTGCCGCGGAAGTAGAGCAGCCCGAACAGGATGCCCAGCAGGCAGTTCGCCCCGCCGATGGCGGCATAGAGCAGCACCCACAGGCACAAGGGCGCGTGGCTGGGCAGCCGCCGGGGAGTCCGCCGCAGGTTCAACACGCGCAGCCCGAACTCGGCCACCAGCCACGCCAGCGCCACCAGTCCCGCCACGCCCAGGTACGGCGAGAACATTTCCCCCTGCACCCACGCCTCCGCCGCATATTCGCGCGAGAAGTCGCTCCACCAGGCCAGGCGATGCTGCCACGGGGGCAGCACCAGTTCGAGGGGTTTGAGGGCGTAGAGCTCGAGCTGTTTGTAGGCCCGGATCACCGCGAGCTGATTTTCCCCGTGCGCCAGCCGGTACCAGAGGTTGTGCGCGTTCACCGCCAGGAAGCCCAGGGCCGCTATCGCCAGCAGGACCGCTCCCACGGCCAGATCACGCTTGCGGCGCCGGAGCAGGTAGCGCACTGCCAGACCCAGGCAGAGGAACTGCGCCCACATGCTCAGGTTGTAGGGATTGCCCATGCCCAGCAGCAGCGCCGTCACCGCGCTCAGCCAGAAGACCCGATCGCCCAGGCGCAGCCGCCGGCCGGCGCTCACCAGCCACACGCTCAGCACGGCCAGCGGCACGGTGTAGTCATAACTCAGCAGCAGGTGCCCCAGCCCGCGCCCGCTGTGATACCAGGTGAAAGCAAAGAGCAACGCGCCGGCGGCCGCCCACTCGCGCCGCCAGCGCAGCAGCCGGCAGCAAAGGTAGAACGATGTGGCCGACGCCAGGAAGCCGGCCAGGATGCCGAGGTTCGACGCGGTGGCCAGGTCGGTGGCGCGGGCCGCCAGGCCGACCAGGAACGTCACCACGGGCTCATACATGGGGTAATCGTCCCAGTTGGCGTGATACGGCGCCCCGAGCCGGCTGTTGGTCCGGCTGGCAAAGGGCACGTAGTCAAATTCCGACGCGGCCCGAATCCAGGTGAGCATCTGCAAGGAGTCGCCGGAGTAGCTCAGGGGAACCTGCCACGAGCCGGGGCGAAGGCGGTCATTGGCCAGGCCCCACACCACCACCACGATCACCCAGATCGCCAGCAGGTGCAGGATGCCCGCCCGGGATGGCCGCCAGGAGAAGAATCGTCGCACGGCCTCAGGCTAACAGAAGGCGTTGCCGGCCCAAAGGCCAAAGTCGGGGGAACGTGGTGCGTGGTGCGTGGTGCGTGTTGCGTGATGATAGCGGTCCGCGCACCACGCAACACGCCCCACGCCCCCCACCCCCCGCCTCACACTTCCTTCACAGTGCCCCAATACACGTCCAAACGCTTGTCGAGGTAAAGCTTGACGGCTTTGAGCAGCGTGGCGGCTTCGAGCTTCTGGCCGGCGGCTACGATCTGCTTGAGGGTCATGTGGGGGCGGACGTGGAAGCAGCCCTGGGCGATGATCGGGCCTTCATCGAGGTTCATCGTCACGAAATGGGCGGAGACGCCGATGATCTTGACCCCTTGCTCGTAGGCCTGCCGGTAGGGCTGCGGCCCCGGGAAGCTGGGCAGCAGCGACGGGTGGATGTTGATGATCTTGTTCTTGTAGCGCCACACGAAGTTGGGCGAGAGAATTTTCATGAAGCGCGCCAGCACGATGAAATCAATTTCATGCTCGTCCAGCACGCGCAACGCCCGCTGCTCTGCCGCGAGCCGGTTCTCCCACGGGACGTAAGCGAACGGCAGGCGGCGCTCCCGCGCCAGCGGCTCGAGGTCGCGCCGGTTGGACAGCACCAGCGCGGGGTCGGCCCCCTTCAGCTTGCCGGACTTGAGTGCGCCCAGGATGGTCTCGCAGCAGTGCGGCTCGCGCGTCACCATCAGCGCCAGGCGCTGGTGGCGGCGCGGCTCGGTGAAGCGGGCTTTGATCTCCATCTCCAGCTCCCGCGCCAGGGCCGCCAGGCCGCGGACGACGGCGGGCTGGTCCAGGTCGCGCCCTTTCCAGGACGCCTGGACGGTCATGCTGAACTGGCCGCGGGTCACCTGCTCTTCGAGGGCCTCAATGTTGGCCTTTTGCAGGAAGAGGAAATGGGTGATGGTGGCGACGACGCCGGTCTTGTCGCGGCCGATAACGGTAATGGTGGCAAACTTCTTCACGGGTGACAGGAGGGAGGAGTTGGGGGCCAATGTCCAGCCAATAGTGGCTTCTGGAGCCCTCCGCCCGGGCGCAGCCCGGCACCGCCGCCGGAGCGCCGGCTTCCACCCGACCCCGCGCTTGCCCCGAGGCGGAGTCCCCACTGCGGGGAACGGCCCGGGCCGGCATTCAAACCACGAGGCAGCCGTGCTTTTCCGCGAGGCTGACCGTGGCGCGCGTGCCGGAGCGGAACTCCAGGAAGTCATGCTCAATCCCGTCACTGAAGATGACGCCGTGTTCGGGCATTTGGGACACCAGGACCAGCGGATCATTGCGGGTAATGCGGCCGAAGACGATGGACGCCTCCGTGGTCTTGCTCGGAAACGGTTCGCGGACGGTGAAGCAGAGGTAGTCGGCGTCCCAGGGAAACTCGCTGCGGGCGGCGAACGCCGGCTGCGCGGCGGGCGCGGGAGGGCGGGGCGGGCGCGGGACTGGCAAGTCCGCCGGGGCGCCGGCGTTCCGCACAATACCCGCCGCCCCGGTCAGCAGGCTCTTGAGCCAGCCGGTGGAGCCGACGCCGGTCGAGACAATGACGCCGCTGGACGACTGCTGGTTCGTTTGTCCGCCGATGCTGATGCTGTAACGGGCGGAGCCGTGGCTGCGGGGGCCGAGGAAGATGTCATTCACGGCATACAGGGCTTCCCCGGTGTTCAGCGTGGCCTTGGCCATGGTCACGGCTGTGGTGGGGCGGCGGCGGGCGAGGACTTCCGGCAGGACTTTGGCGAGGTCGCGCACCCGGAACGGCAGCAGCTGCCCGTCCCACCTCGCGGGATCGGGGTTGACGCCGATGACCGGCTGGCCGGCGAGGTACTTGACCGTGTTCGCCACCAAGCCATCCTGGCCGAGCACGACTACGGTATCCTCCGGCCCGAAGACGAAGTTGGCGAGGAACGAGCGGTCAATGGCCTGCAGGCGGCCCAGCCCGTCGAGCGTCTGTTTGGCCTCGCGCACCGCGGTGGCGTAGCGCTCATCCTCCCGCTCGTAATCGCTGAAGTCCTGGCCCAGATGGCTGACATAGAACTTCGCCTGCAGGCGCGTGTTGAAACGGCGTTTCAACTCGGCGACGCGGGTGGGACGGGTGACGAGGACAATTTTGCTTTCGCTCAGGCGGCGCATGGCTCCGGGGCTCGACGCGGCGGGCGCGGCCTCACTTGCGGCTGTGCAGCAGCTCGTGGAGCAAGTCGGGCGAAATGTTGAGCTGCCCGATCTTGTCCGCCTGGCCGGCCAGCTCCTGGAAGGCGGCGGCGATGAGCTGCTCGGGCTTCAGGCCCGCGCTGACCAGCGCCTGGAGGACGCGCGCATCCACGGTGCCGAGGGCCTGCACGGTGGCGGCAACCCCGTAGGCCCGAGCATCCGCTTCGGCGCGGGCGTTCTGCGCGGCCAGCGCCACCAGTTGCTTGCGCTTGTCCTCGAGCCCGACCTTGGCGGTCATATCGGATTGTTCGAGCTGATGCCGTTTCTCCTGCACGGCGCGCTCGGCGTCCATCTGCGTCTCGCGAATCTGGCGCTTCTTCTGCTCGACCGCGATCTCGGTGTTCAGCTCGTTCTCCTTGATGCCGCGCTCCTGCTCGACGGCGGAATTGCGGCGGGCGTAGATAGCCTCGTCCGCCTCCTTGAGCAACTGCTCGCGGGTCTCGGCTTCCAGCGCGCGGGCGGTCTCCGGCGTGGGCTTGATCGCCAGGATGCTCAGGCCGAGAATCTCCAGGCCGAGCTGCTGGATGTCGGTCGCCTCCGCCAGCCGCTTGCGGACGGCCTGCACCAGCGCCTCCGAACCGCGAACGGCCTGGCGCAGCGGGAGGGTCTGGAGCTCGGCGCGCGCCAGCACGTTGACGACGTTGATGACGCGCTGGGGCAGCTTCTGCGGCTCATCGGAAACGTAATCCTGGCCGCGGGCGTTGAGGGTGAAGTTCATCAGCGCCGCCAGCTTCTTCGGGTCCGTCACGCGGTAGGTCACCTGCCCCTGAATCGTCACCGTCTGGAAGTCGGCCGTCACCTCCTCGAAGATGAACGGCGCGTCGGCGCTGGCGATAGGCACGGCCACGAGCGACGTGGTGGGCGCATAGTAGAAGAACGCCAGCCCCGCGCCGTCGCGCACGATGCGTCCGCCCCGGAATTGCATCAGGTAGGTGGTGGGCTGCACTTTGATGAATCGCAGGCCTAACATGTGAATCCTTTTCTTTGTGTTTGTTAACCAGGTGGCAGAAGCCGGCGACCACCATGCGCCCGGGCCGCAGGGAAAGAAAGCAAATTGTGCGGGGCCGGCCTTCAGAGCTGGGCGCAGGCATGAAGGCCGGGGTGGGCGGGCCCGACCCGCCAGGGGCGGCTAATTACTTTGACCCGACCCGCAACTTTCCTTAATTTGGCGTGTATCAGAACAATAGTGACGCAAAAGTTGGCGTGGTGTTAGATGGCTTTTTTATCGCTCAAGCAGTTCTTAGCCCGGATGGGCCTGGCCACTCCCGAACAGTTCGACGAATGGAATAAGGCTTGGAAGGTGGCGGCAGCCAGCGGCTCGCAAGAGACGCTGCTGGCGTTTATTTGTCGCGAACGGGGGCTGGCCGAGGACGTCTTCCTGCAGCAGTTGGCCCAGGCGCTCAAGTGGCCTTACCTCGACCTGCCCAAGCTCACGGTTCCCGCCGAAGTGCGGAACCGGATTTCGACCAAGGTCGCCTTCCAATACTCGGTCCTGCCCACGCAGGTGAGCGACGGCACGCTGCAGGTGGTGGTAAGCAACCCGTTCGACACGGCGATGCTCAGCGCGGTGCGGTTCGACGCCCGGGGCCCGGTGCAGTTTGCGCTGGCCACGAAGGTCGAGATCGAGAAGGCGCTCAAGAAGTATTACGGAGTCGGCGCCGAGACGCTGGACGAGATGGCGGAGGACGAGCCGCTGGAGCTGCTGGTGGGCGAGGACAAGGAAATCACCGAGAGCGACCAGGAAGCCAGCGTCATCAAGTTCGTCAACCAGATCATCTGGGAGGCGTACAAGGACCGCTCGACGGACATCCATTTCGAGCCGGCGGAGGATGAGCTGCGCATCCGCTACCGCATTGACGGCATCCTGCACCAGACGCCGATGCCGCCGCAGTTGAAGCG
>CAZDOO010000132.1:0-8482 GCA_964507045.1 uncultured Verrucomicrobiota bacterium
TCATACATAAGTCCGTTCAAGGGAGGACCGAGCAAGATGTGGGTAATGACAAGGGGCTTTAGCCCGGTGTCGGCGAGCGCACCCCGACGGGGAACTGTTTTGACAGTTTGCCGCCGCGGGTGGGAAGCCGTTGAAACGGCTCGCGGGTCGTTGCGCGCAGTGGCACCGGGCTAAAGCCCCGGTGTTAATGAGAACTGGCTTACTTAAGTGTAAACTATCCGGGTTAAGGGCTGACGCTGGCCACGCGGTACGAGTCCTCCCCGATGTTCCAGACCTCCAAGTACTTGCTCTGTTTCACCCATTGGGCGTGGCCATCGCAGAACGAGAAGTTCGCTCCCGCAGCGCCGTGGTTGTCGTTCAAACTGTCCGGCCAGTTATTGACGTCGTTCGGGGGGTAGACAGCGTCCCCGTCCATGATCAGGAAAACCCGGGATGGCCCCGGCTTCATTCCGATGGCCGGGGTGTAGTAACAGATGGTGAACGCATTGACAGTATCTTCCTTCTTCTTGGTGGTAATCGCCGCGCCGGTCATGCGGCAGGTGAAGGTGCCGACGACTTCGTAGCTGGTCCCAGCGGACTTGCGCGTGTGGGCGTTGGCACACAGATCGGCCAACACCTTTTCCCCGGTGGGGGCGCCACCCACCGTCCGTTTGTCTACCAGGTTGGTGCGAAGGTAGTTCTGGGTGCCGGGGCAAATGAAAGGGCTGAGCGACTTCACGTAGTGGGGGTAAAGCCAGCTCAAGTCATCGTCCGAGCCCGAGCGATCGGTGTACGCCGTAGGTGTGAATCCCCCCTCAAACCAGGTGTAGCCGGAGTAATGGCCGGAGTAGTCAGTGGCATACATCAAGCTTCCCTGGCCGAGCTGCTTGAGATTGTTGAGGCAGCCGAACCGGTGGGCCTTTTCCTCCGTCAACACCAGCGCCGACAGCCGCAGCGTGGCAAGGAAGGCGATGACCGCAATGATGACCAGCAGCTCGGTGAGGGTAAAAGCGGCTCTCTCCGGATTCTTTGGCGATTGAGCAAGCATAACGTTTGACGACATGTTGCAGGTGCGACCGACTGCGTGAGCCTGAAACCACGCCGGCCCGGTGTCAACAGCAATAGCGCCAATAACCGGCGACGCCAGGGGTGCATCAAGCTCAGCATGTGCCGCGCCCACGCGGGGAACAAGTCGGTCCTGGGCTGCCTTTCGCGAGCCAGTTCATCCTGACCAGGATGAAAGACGGTAGCCGGAGGTCGCCGGGGGAAAGGGGGCGGCGACCTCCGGAAACCGGCGCCATTAACCCCACCACCCCGGATGGGGTGGCAGATCGTCCCGGGTGCCAGGCGTCTTCTGCATGCGGGTCGGTTCTGCCACCCCTGCCGGGGTGGAACACCCTTTACCCCGCTTACCGGTGGTCGTTTTCCCCTGTCACCCCGAAACGACCGACCGGCTACCATCTGCCAACCCTGCCGGGTTGGTGTGAAGCAGGCAACACCGCGCCAGACCGTGTCCTGGCTGTGGGCTTGAGGCGCCCCCGGCGGCTTGGGCCACACACCTGTCAGCCGGCGTATTCGCGACACTTGCCCGGCCTTCATGCCGCCTACCAGAGGCCGGGGAGCAGGCGGCAGCGCACCCGCACCGCGTAGGCCGGCCAGCCGGCGTCTTGCGAAAGCATTCGCTCCTCGGCCCGGATGCGGTAGAGCAGGGACGCCCATCCCGCCAGCACCAGCAACACGGTGCCGGAATTCCATTCCTGGAGGTTGTAGCCGATGTCCGCGAGCATGTAGGCCAGATACATGGGATGGCGCACCAGCCGGTAGGGGCCTTTGGTCGCCAGGCCCCGCAACGCCGGGCGGACTCCGAACCATCGGCCCAGGCTCAGGAGGCTGGCCAGGCTCAGGCCCGCGCCGAACGTAACCAGGGCCAGCCCGCCCGCGGGCCACCCAGCCGTGCCGGGAATCCACCTCAGGTACGCCACCTGGGCGTAGCTGTAGGTATAGGCCACGACGACGGCAACGGCGGCGGCCACCGAACGATCCTGCCGCTCTGGCGGGCGCCGCGTGAGGGCGATCCCCAGCACCAGCAGGTTCGCCCCGACGTAAATCCAATCGGTGAGCGTGAAAGTCGGGGTCAGGACGAAGAGGAGGGCAAGCTCCACCGCCGTGACGCCGAACAGGAGCCAGTCGGCGAACCGTCGCCCCCAGATTCCAGCACGGTGCGGCCCGCCCTCGTTCATGCTCGACCGGCCTTTCCGCGCCGGCCGTGGGGCGGCAGGTTATCGGGGAGCCGCAAGCAATGGTCAGTGTTCGGCAGTCGCACAGGTCGCCATGTTACATGGGGCTGATGCTGGAAGCGCTTGGCATAGATGGTGGCCGGATAGTACGCCAGGCTCCGCGCCATTTGCAAGTCGGGTGCCAGTCGGGCGCCAGTCCAGCCCCAAGGCGTTGTGCAATTCGCCTTTGATTGTGCAGGAAAACAGGCATACTTGCCGCCGGAAAGGAAATCTATGACAAGTCAGGTGAAGAAGATCTGGGTTAACTGGGCGGGCAGCGCGCTGCTGCTGTTGGGAGCCACCTCCTGCTGCACCCCAAGCCATGAGAAGGACGCCATTGAGTTGTTCAACGGCAAGGACCTTGCCGGCTGGCAATATGTGCTGGCGGAGCCACAGGTCAAAATGAGCGAGGTTTGGAGTGTGCAGGACGGTGTCCTGACGTGCCAGGGCAAGCCCCTCGGCGCCTTGTATCGCGGACCGGCGGTGGCCAATTTCCGCCTGGTGGTGGAATACCGCTGGCCGCCGGGCAGCGAACCGGGCAACAGCGGCATCTTCTCCCGCATCAGCACCCCCCTCCAGCCGCTCCCCTGTGCGGTCGAGGTCCAATTACAGCACGGCAACGCGGGTGATCTTCTCGGGCTGCGAGGCAAATCCATCGCCGCCGGACAGCCCCGCTTCTTCGAGGTGAAGCGGCATGCCGTGGCGGGCGACATTGCCGGCGTCAGGAAGTTGCTGGATGCCGAGAACCCCCCGGGCCAATGGAACCGGGTGGAGATACTGGCGCAGGGCGCGCGCTACCAGGTCCGGCTCAACGGCCAATTGGTCAACGAAGTCAGCGGCGTCGCGCTTGCCCCGGGCCTGGTCGGCGTCCAGTCCGAGGGCGGAGTGGTTCAGTTCCGCCGGATCACGCTGACCCCGCTGGATTGAACCCGGCGGGCGCGGGCGGCAGAAGGCCCGGGCCCTCGAACTGGATCAGCCCTGCCGCCAGCGTCGGCGTTGGGCGCGGCTCCCGGCCGGCGGTGCCGGCGCCTTCCGCAGCAGGGTCTCGGGGTTGCCGCCGCCGGCGTGTCACCACAACTGGTGACATGCAAAGAAACGGGGCCGGGGTATACTGATCCCAGAATTTGTTCTCGGTTTAACGTGTGGCAAAGAGGCCGGATTGAAATCCCGGCTTTTTTGTTGTACTGCAAGCCCCTCCCCGCAACGCCGCTCCTGCCCGCTCAAACCCTCCGGGGAAACAGCAGCTCGCGAGATGGCTCGCGGCCATGCCCAACCAGCTCCAGCCGGTCGGCATGCAACTGCGCCACGGCAAACGCGTTCACGGCCTCGGTCTCCACCATCCCCTTGAGCGTGACAAATGGCACCTCGTCGCGGATACCGCATGCGCCGGCATGGTCATGGCCATTGATCCACGCGACCACGTTGCGGTTGCCCGCCACCACTTTCAGCAACGCCTCCGAGTTCCATTCGCAGTGGACGCCGGCCGGATACACCGGGTGGTGCGAGAATACGATCACCTTGCGCCCCGCCCGGGCGGCCTGGCGGCACGTGTCGTCGAACCACTTGAGTTGTCGCGTTCCCACCGCGCCATTCCAGCGCTCGGCATTGACCGCCCCCGTGGCCGCCAGGCGTTTACGCTCCGCTTCGGCTTCAGCGGTGGCCCTGGAGTGCGCCGCCTGGGCGTAGGGACTCACGTCCGTCGTGTCCAGCATCACGAGGCAAAACTCATTCGCCGGCACGGAGTAATACCGGCGCTTCAAGCCGAGCCGTTTGGGCACCCGGGCCTTCAATTCGTCGGGCACCCCGAAATCGTGGTTGCCCAACAGGTGATGAAAGGCGTGTCGAGACTTGGCCAATGGCTTGAGGACCTCGTCAAAGCTCTCCCAGCCCTTGTCAATCAGGTCGCCGAGGTTGATGCAGCACTGCAAATCGAGGCCGTTAAAGTGCTCTACCGCCTCAGTCAGCTTCCCGAGGGATTGACGGTAGAATCGCGTCTTGCCCGCATCCCGGTCGGCAAACTGCACGTCCGCAACCAAACCCAGCCGGAGGGCTGGCCGGCGGCTTTCTCCCATCAGCGACGGCCCGGTGACCGCCAAGGCGAGGGAGCTGGCAATAAATCTGCGGCGTGAAAGCATGTGTCCATCCTAACCGGCTGTTGGCCGGGCGGCAAGTTTGCCACTTCTCTCAACAGGCGCCGCAGGCCGGCCGGCTACCGGGCCAGCCAGCCGCCGTCCACCGCGAGCGTCTGGCCGGTGACGTAGTCGGAGGCGCTGGAAGCCAGGAACACCAGCGCCCCTTGCAGGTCGGCGGGTTCGCCCCAACGGCCGGCGGGGATGCGGCCCAGGATCTCGGCGCTGCGCTGCTGGTCGGCGCGCAAGGGGGCCGTGTTGTCGGTGGCCATGTAGCCGGGCGCGATCGCATTCACGTTGATGCCGTGCGGCGCCAGCTCGTTGGCCATCAGCCGGGTCAGGCCCATGACCGCGCTCTTGGCCGCGGTGTAGGACGGCACCCGGATGCCGCCCTGGAACGACAGGAGCGAGGCGATGTTGATGATCTTGCCCCCGCGCCCCTGCTTGACCATTTGCCGGGCGACCGCCTGGCTCAGGAAGAAGACCGCGCTCTCATTGATCTGGATCACTTCGTCCCAGTCCTTCTCGGTGAATTCGAGCAGCGGCGCGCGGCGGATGATGCCGGCGTTGTTGAGCAGGATGTCAATGCCGCCGAACTCCCGGACGGCGGCCTCAACGACGCGCGGCACGGCGGCGCGCTCCAGCAGGTTGGCCTCGACCTGGCCGGCGCGGCGTCCCAGCGCGCGCACGCGCTGTGCGGTTTCATCGGTGCTGATGACGTCCACCAGCACGAGGTCCGCGCCCCCTTCGGCCAAACCCAGCGCCGCCCCCTGCCCCAGGCCGCGGCCCGCGCCCGTTACCACCGCCACTTTCCCGTTCAGCTTGAATGTGTCGAGTATCATAAATGCGTCAGTTGCAGATTGCGAAGGACCCGGCGCGCGGCCGCTCAGCGCAGTTGTTCCAGGGGGGCCGGGTCCATATCCTCGAAGGTCTGGTTCTCGCCGCCCATCCCCCAGCAGAAAGTGTAGGCGCCGGTGCCGCACGCGGCGTGAATGGACCAGCTCGGCGAGATGACCACCTGCCGGTCAGCCATGACCAGGTGCCGCGTTTGCTGCGGGACACCCATGAAGTGCATCACCCGCCGGCCGGGACCCACGTCGAAGTACATATATACCTCCGAGCGCCGCGCGTGGGTGTGGGGCGGCATCGTGTTCCAAACCGAGCCTTCGTGGAGCTGCGTGAAGCCCATGACCAGTTGGCAGCTCTGGATGCCGCCGGCGTGGATGTAGCGGTGCAGCGTGCGGCGGTTCGCCTCCGCCGCGGTGCCCAGCTCCGCTTTCGCCGCATCGGCCAGGCGCGCGAGCCGGGTGGGATACGCGGCATGCGCGGGATAGCTCAGCAGATAAAAGGCCGCCGGGCTGGCGGCATCGCTGCTGGCGAAGGAAACGTTCTGGCTGCCGCGCCCGACATACAGGCAATCGAGTTTGCCCATCTCGAACCGCTGCCCATCCACCTCCACCGCGCCGCCGCCGCCGATGTTCAGGATCCCAAGCTCCCGGCGCTCGCAGAAACAGGCGGCGCGCAGTTCGGCATCCGCCACGAGTTTGAGGGGGGAGCCAGCCGGCACGGCGGAGCCAACGATGGCCCGGTCGTTGTCGGTGTAAACCAGCTCGATCCGCCCGGGCGTGAACAAGGACTCCACCAGGAAAGCCGCGCGCAACTGCTCCGTGGTGAGGGCGGGATACTCGGTTTGGCTGGGCGAGAAACGAATCTGCATAAAATCACTTATTGGGCGCTCAGTTTGGCCTGCGTCTCAGACACATAGCGCACCCAGGCCGCTTTGTCGAGGAAGTCGCCGCTCTTGGACCACCCCGCGCCGGCGTAGTAGGTCAGCGGCTGGCCGCGCTTCACGGCGGCCTGCAGGAAGGCCTGCTCCCGGGTATCCATCGGCTTGGCCGGCACCGTCATGGCCACGGCGCAGCCAAGGCTGCCATTGCCCGGCTGCTCGGGCTCCCAATACGCCATCCAGGAACCGTTCTGCGCATAATCCGGCGCGCCGCCGCCCGCGCGCTTGACGATGCCGACAACCGCCTGAAGCTCGTCCGGCCCGCCGTCCCAATCGAAGCGGGTCTCGACGCGATTGAGGTTCGACCCGGTCGGAAGCGAAATGCGCCGCGTCTCCCGGACCTTGACGCCGCCGGCATCATAGGGAGCGTAGCCGAGTTCAAAGGTGACACGGGCCGGGCCGTTTTCCACCAGGCGCCAGGTGACGAAGTTGTTGGCCACGAAGAGCTTGCCGTTGCGCCAGATGCCGGTGCCGCCGCAACCCCGGCTGGGGCCCACCTTGTAGTAATCCAGACCTTCACCGTGATCCTTGTGGTAATCGGCGCGGTAATACCAGTGCTCGATGACCGGCTGGCGCGTCCGCTTGCACCAAATGTCAATGCCGCTGCTGATCTCGCCCGTTCGTTCCAGCGCCGGTCCGTAAACCCGGAACGCAATCCGCTCGTTTTCCCACGCGAAATCATCCTTGCGCTGCGGCATAAACGCGCCGTAAGCGGCGGCGGACAATTCACCCAGCGCCAGGCGGTACATCTCGCTGCCGGCCAGCAGAAAGGCGCCCACGCCATACACATCCGAGTGCGTCGGATCAAACCGCTTCGGATCCGCCCCAACTGGCTGGACGTGCTCGAGCTTCCCTTCCGCCGTCACACATTCCACCAGGCCCTGCCAGGCTCGGCGCACGACCGGCTCATACTCGGCCCGGTCGAGCAGGCCGCGGTTGACCCCCCAGGCGAGCGCGAACGTGTAGAAACCCGACCCGCTGGTTTCTTTGAGCGGATAGGAGTCGGGGTCCAGCAGGCTGGAACGCCAGAGACCGTCCGGCCGCTGAAGCGTGGCGACCCTGGCGGCCATCTCTTTGAACTGCTGCTCGTAGAACTTGCGCGTGGAGTGCTCCGGCGGCAGCACCTGCAGCACCCGCGCCAGCCCACCCAGGACCCAGCCATTGCCCCGGCTCCAGAAAACCTTCTTCCCGTTGGCCTCCCGCTTCTTGAAGTAAGTGCTGTCGCGATAATACAGGTGCTCCTCCTGGTCGTAGAGGTAATCCGAGGTGAACTTCCATTCCCGGTCCATCAAGTCCAGGTAGCGCGGATCGCCGGTGGCCAGGTACGCGCGCAGCCAGGCCGGCGGGCTCATGAACAGCGCGTCGCACCAGGACCACCTCTCCTGGGAGCCTTTGACGCTGAAATCCAGGCCGTTCGTGCGCGCATGGGCGAGGATGAAATCGAAGCGCTCGAGCGTGGGGGCAATGAGAGCGCGATCGCGATGCTGCCAATAAAGTTCGAGATACGTCTGGCAGACGCAATGGTCGTCCGCATGATAAATTCGTTTGCCGGGCTTCCATTCCTGCTTGCGGCCCATCTCCATCATCGCGTCGTGATACTTGGGCGAATCCGCAATGTCGCTCAGCGCCATCATCCCGGCATAGAGCGCCCCATAGGTCCAATCGTCGGTCTTGTGCCGATTGGTCTGCACCAGTTGCCAATCGGCAACCCTTTTCATGGTGCCCAGAATGGCTTGGGGGGTGACCTGGGCGCTCGGAGCAGCCTGGACAAAGCCAGCAGCAGTAACAACTGCCAGCAAAAGGAGGGTGAGCATCTTCATGGGTATCGAGTCAATCAGGCGTTAAACCGGCTCTAAAGAGTTCGGGGTGACCGAGATCATCGTGGTCCGGAGACTATTCGACCCATCTCCGCCCTGTCGAGGATTCAATGCAAACCGGGCGTAACCTGACCTCGCTGCACCGGATGAGCGCAGTTTCAAGGCGCCAGCTTCCGGGCGCGATAGAACTCCGCCGCCTTGTCGGCAGGCTGGAACCGCTCCGCAGCCCTCCGTATACACACCGTATACTCACCGTAGAACCTCTGCAAAGTTTGCAGAGGTTCTACGGTGAGTATACGGTGAGGTGACGGTGAGCTGAGCCAGCAGAGACAGGGTATTACCCAGGCCTGAGCCTGACCCGCATTCTGGGCCGCCCGGGCCAAGCAATTCCGAGGGAATTTACGGATTCCCCGGGTGAGCTGGGGGTGGGTAGTGCCAGGTGGGGTGTGATTAAAAGTGGTGAGTCAGTTCCAGAGGGTGAGCCACTGACCGTTG
>CAZDOO010000133.1:0-8449 GCA_964507045.1 uncultured Verrucomicrobiota bacterium
AATCTCATTTTTGAGAATTTCTGCTTCTTCTTCACCCACTTCTAATCACACCCGTATTTGCCTTTTGGCGGCCCCTCTTATCCGATTGCAGTTTTCCTCGCGCTGCGTTACTACACCGCCATGCGATTCATCGGCAGCGTCATCGAGAAACTGCAGCGGCATCCGAAGCGGATAGTCTTCCCGGAAGGCACCGAGCCGCGTGTGCTCCAGGCCGCCCGCCAGTTCTACGCGCTGCGACTCGGCGTGCCGATTCTGCTCGGGGAGCGGGCCCGGATCGCGGAAGCGGCCGACGCCTTGAACGTATCCCTCGAGGGCATCCGCACCATCAACCCGGCGGAGAGCGAGGACCTGGACAATTTCGCGCGCCGATTCAAGCTGTTGCGCCATTACAAGGGCAAGCGCATGAAGGGCTTCGAGGCACGCGAGGCCGTGCTCCAGCCCAACTATTTTGGCGCAATGATGCTGGCCATGCACCAGGCGGACGGCTTTGTCGCCGGCGCCCGTCAAATCACCGCCAGCCTGCTGCGGCCGCTCTTTCAAACCATCAAGCCCGCTCCGCACACCAACACCGTCACCAGTTGCCTCGTACTGGAGGTCGAAGACTCGCGTCTGGGCGAGAATGGCGTGCTGCTCATGGCGGATTGCGACGTCATCGAGGATCCTTCCGTCGAACAGCTCGCCGATATCGCGGTGTCCACAGCACAAGTTGCCCGCCATTTGCTCGGAGTGCGCCCCCGGGTCGCGCTGCTCTCCTTCTCCACCAAAGGCAGCGCCTCACATCCTTCCGTGGGCAAAGTCCAGGCGGCGACAGCGCTGGCCGAACGGAAGGCCCTCGAATTGAAGCTGGACGCGGAATTTGACGGCGAACTCCAGGTAGACACAGCCCTGGTGCCTGAAATCGCCGCCCGCAAGCTGCCGAACAGCAAACTGGGCGGCAACGCCAACGTCCTGATCTTCCCCGACCTCAATGCGGGCAACATCGCCAGCAAACTCGCCCGGCTGGTTGCGCGCGCCGACGCCTACGGCCACCTCCTCCTCGGGCTGGACCGTCCTGCGGCGGACGTCTCCCGCGGATCCAGCGCCCACGAAATCCTTGGCATCGCGGCCATTGTCGGCGCCCAGTCGGTAGATTACCACAAGCTCTATCCGGGCGCAGGCGCTACCCTGCCGGGAGAGCAGAGTGTCTAGCCGCGTCTGGCCAATACTCCTTCTGCGCCTCAGCACACTTCCCAGAAACGTCCTATGAGTCGCCTTAGCAAATTGATCTTCCCGCACGACAAAAGGTCAGCGCGGAAGCGCAAAATGCAGATTCTTTACCTGACTGTGTTCGGCGCTCTGGCCGCCAGCGCCTTGATCACACTTCTGTTTGTCTGGGCGCACTACTCCGGACGGTTCTGATCCCCATCCAAGCCGGCGCATTACGCAGGCCGGCTGCCACGTCAAAGCCGGCTGGCCACGCGGCGGAAGTGGTAGCCGATGATGGCCAGCTCGATGGCACAGCGAAGCTGCCCCGGCCGCCGCAGCAGCGTGCCGCAAAAGAACCGCCAGTAGCTGTGGCGGCCACGGTCCCACACCCCCAGCAGCCAGAATGATTTCAGAAAAGCCTGGAAGTCCGCGGACGACAGCCGCAGCCGCGGTCCGCTTGGCCGATAGCTCTTCAGGAAGATCCGGATCCGTTGATAGTAGACCTTCGGCTCGTAGAGCTTCTTCATCAGGTCGCGATAACCGGACTGCAGGAATTCCCGGTTTAGCTTGGGCTTGAAGTTGAGCACGGCCTCGGTGTTGTTGCCCGTGCTGTCGGCTTCGAGTCGGCCCTCTTTCTTGAGCCGCTGATAGAGTTTGGTTTGGGGCAACGCGCTCAACAAGCCCACCATGGCGGTGACAATGCCAGAACGCTGAATGAAGTCGAACTGCTGTTTGAAGATGTCCTGCCGGTCACTGTCGAACCCGACGATGAATCCGCCCATGACTTCCAGGCCCGCCTGCTGGATGGACTGGACGGTTGCCACCAGGTCGCGGCCTTTGTTCTGCAGCTTATGGCATTCCTGGAGGCTTTCGGGCGACGGCGTTTCCAGGCCGACAAACACCTTCTTGAAGCCGGCCCGCACCATCAGCTCGCACAGTTCCGGGTCGTCAGCCAGGTTGATCGAGGCCTCGGTGAAGAAGCCCATACCATGCTGGACCTGCTCACGCCACGCGATCAGCTCGCGCAGCAACGCCTTAGTCCGCTGCTTGTCGCCGATGAAGTTGTCGTCCACGATGAACACCATGTCCTTCCAGCCTTTCCGGCGCAGGCCGTCAAGTTCCGCGATGAGCTGGGCCGGAGTCTTGGTGCGGGGCACGCGGCCATTCATGATGATGATGTCGCAGAACTCGCAGTCGTAGGGGCAGCCGCGGGAAAACTGCACGGCCATCGTGACGTAATGCTTCGGATTGATAAGGTCCCAGCGCGGCGCCGGCAGTTGGGTGATATCCGGGCGGCTGGCGGCACGGTATTGCGGGCGCACAGCGCCCGCCCGGATGTCGGCAACCAGTTGCGGCATGAGTTCCTCGGCTTCGCCCAGGACAAAATGCTCAATTGCCGGAAAGGCCTCGTGCCCCGTGGTAAAGAGCGGCCCGCCGCCAATCACCGGTTTCCCGAACGCCGCGCAACGCGCAACGATTTCCTGCACGGATTGCTTGTGCACGATCATGGCGCTGATCATGACATAGTCGGCCCAACGGAGGTCGCTGTCCTTGAGGCGCTCGACGTTCAGGTCCACCAGCTTGAGCTCCCAGTCGGGTGGCAACAGGGCGGCGATGGTAAGTAGGCCGAGCGGTGGAAAAGTGGAACGCTTGGAGACGCAGCACAACACGTGCTTGAAGCTCCAGAAGGTGTCTGGGTTGTGTGGATAGACCAAAAGTATTCTCATGAGTCATTAGCAGCTCCCCACCAACGCTTACACCATAGCACCGCGGTGCCCCGGCTGCACCAGGAATCTTGGCCCGGTCACCGCGGGTCCATCGCCCCGACGCCGCCCGGGGGCCGGATTGGATCACCAGCCGGCGCGTTCAGACTTGATGCTGGCGCGCAGGGTGGTGGTCAGCGGCTTGTCCGGGGCGATGAGGCAGTTTCTGACACTGCACGGCAGGATAACCTCGCTCTTGCCGGCAAGGCGGCTGGAATCCACTCTGGCGTACACCCCTGTAACCTTGCCTGCCACCAGGGTGGTCGGCGCAAGAGACTGAATGCCGGGCACCTTGCCATCGAAGCGCAGTTGGAAATCCAGGGGGGCCCGGTTGCGCACCTGGAGCAATGCCCGCCCTTTGCCTTGGAAACAGACTTCGGGATTGAGAATATCCACCGATCTCTGGAAGAGCGGGGCGAGGTACTGCGGCTCGCCGAAAAGGCGCCCGGCACTGAACACGGCCGTCTGGCGCGCCAGCAGCGCTTCGCGGATGCTCGCAGGAGTGCGGTCCTTCGCAAACACAAGCGTGACGGGCCGGTATTCACCCGGCTGCATGCTGTAACTCAGCCCGATGGGGTCGTGCTCATCGGAGTTGCCAAGGATGGTGAGCTTCTTGTCCAGGCTCCACTGGTGGGGAATCGGTTCGTAAGTGGCGCCGTTGACAATCTCGAGGCCGCGCAGCCAGCCCTTGGCGAGGAACTCTCCTTGCTCAGCATACCAGACAGCCTTGTGCTCGGGTTGCTGCCAGCCGGGATGGTTCCAGAAAATGAACGCGCCCTGGGCGAAGGCGTTGCTGAGGGCCACCCGATAATCTTTCTGGTCAAGCGCGGCGACGTTCGTAAGGAACAGCGCGTTGAGATGGCCCGGCGGCTCGCCACGCGTGATCTCCGCGCCGCGTATTACCACTATGCCCAGCCGTTCGGCGGCGGCGTGGGCGATCTCGTAGGCGCGATTAAAGTTCACCGGCAGATCGGCCTTGTGCGGCAGAACCTCGATGTGATCGGTCAGCGCAATAACATCCAGCCCGTCGTGCCAGGCCTCAGCGACGCGCGCGTCGGGCCAGACCCGCCCGTCGGAAAAAGCGGTATGGAGGTGGAAGTCGCACCGCAGAGTCACCAGGCCCGGCAAATCCGGAAAGGGCAGTTCGTTGCGAGTGCGGGTTTGGGCTTGGACGGCCGCAACCGCAGCCAGGCCAACAACAAGGACTAACCGGCCAGCGCGAGTCCGCGCCGCCGCACACCGAAAGATTGAGGAGTAAGGCATGGTCTCCCAGACTATCTTGATTATCCTCGGCGCCAAAGCTCGAATTTGGCCTCAAGCAGCAGCCACCAACGTGCGGAAGCTCAAAGCCGGCCTCTCTCTTGAGGAGTTTCAAGAACCGATTTGAGTAGTGGCTATTCGGGAGGGCGAACGTCCACGCGAGCCCAAATATGCTCAGGAAAGGGGCAGCAGTCAGGGCTTGCATGAACGCTCGCTCTGCCAGCCAGCCTCGGCCTCACTTCGCCCGCAAGCGCAGCAGGACCACCCCATGCCGCGGCACCTGGGCCTGAAACTCACCTTCGTATTCGCCAAGGTCCTTCTGCCGCCAGAGGTCACGCACAATCTGTCTGCCTTGAACCCCAAGGTCGGCCCATTTGGCACTTACGAGGGCTGCGTCTTCGCCCCGGTTGAACAAGCCCACGGCCTTGCTTCCGTCCTCCATATCCCTGGCCCAGACCTCGAGGTCGCCGTTCAGAGCCACGCGGCGGCCCGGCCTGCCCAGCGGGTCCTGGTCCACGTCAATCACCTCGTCGTTGCAAAGCAGGTTCAGGGTGAAGTCGTCCAGGCGCGTGATATCTCCGCTGAAGATGAGCGGGGCGGCGAGCAGGCACCAGAGGGAGACGTGAGTGTATTGCTCGTTGGGCGTGAGCGGCGTCGGCACCGTCGCCCCCTTCCAGTTGCTCAGGTAACCGAGCAGCAAGTAGTCGGGATCATTCCACCCGCCCGGCCCGCCGAACTTGTGCAGCTCATTGCGTGAATACACATCGAAGCCATCACGGAACAGGGCGCTCGGAATGCCGTAGAACGAGCCCCCCAGATCGCCTGCCGTGCGCCAACTGTGTCCCCCTACCGCTTTACCCCACTCCCAGACCTTGCCCATGCCGTATTGGCAGAGGTTCAGCACGATGTCGCGATCCTGCCGCCGCAGGATGCTGCCCATGTGACGATATGGCTGCTGCAACTGCGCCAGGGTTGGGTTGGTGACCACCGTGCGATACGAGCACCAGTCGTACTTGAGAAAGTCATAGCCCCACTCGGCGAAGCGGCGTGCGTCCAACTCCTCCCGTTTATACGCTCCGACGTGGCCGGCGCAGGTTAGCGACCCCGGCGAGGTGTAAATGCCCGCCTTGAGGCCCTTGGAATGGATGTAGTCCGTAAGGGCCTTCATGTCCGGAAACCGCTGGTTGGCGTTGACGCTGCCCCACATGTCGCGCGGCTCCCCGCCCAGGGTGGGATCGGTGGCGCCCGGCTTCACCGCCCAGCAATCATCTATATTCACGTATTGGTAGCCGTGATTGATCATGCCGCTGCGGACCATCGCGTCAGCCGCGTCGCGCATGATTTTGTCGGTGACGTGGTTCTCCCAGACATACCAACTGTTCCAGCCCATATGCGGCGTGAGCGCCAGCGTTTCCCCGCACACGATCTTGAACTTGCGCTCCGCGTTACCGAGCAGGTTGGAAGCTCGAAACGTCACCCCGTATTCGCCGGGCTTCTCGATCCGGCCTTGAATTTGGCCGGTCTGCGCGTCCACCGTCAGCCCCTCCGGGAGACGATCCACGGCAAAGGTCATCGGGCGGTCGCCGGTGGCCGGAATGGTGAACAGGAACGGATGCCCCGGGCGGACGCCGAAGATGCGCGCGCCGTTGATGCGGGGCATGCGGGGCGGCGTGGGCGTCAGAATCACGGCTTGCTCCTTCGGCGCGCCGACGATCACCGGCCGCTCGCCCGTCACCAGCAACCTGGCGTCGGCCCAATCCGCGTGACCGTAGGCAATGTCCCCCCGCGAATCTGCAATGAGCAGCAGCATCTTGACGCCTTTAACATCCACCTCGACCTTCCGCGCCGCCTGGCCGCGCTTCATCCCGCTGACCCGAAACAGCACCTTGCCATCCCCAACAACCCTGAAGGAGATGCTGGCGTGATCGCTGGTGGCGCCATCATCCACCCCCACGAACGCCAGGAACTTCTCCGCCCCGCCTTTGAGCTGGAGGCGCACCAGGCTGTCGGTGTGCGTGCCCAGCCCGCGCTCGAACTTCTGTCCGCCAATCGAAAGCGGCTTGCCGGTGACGGCCTTGTCGGCCTGGGGCTGGCCCCAGCCCTGCACAATGGTCGCTAGGTCCAGCGAGGAGAGCCAAACCGTCTCGGGTTCGGCGGCCAGAGTGTGGGGGGTGAAGGCGGCGAGCGCCACCGCGGCAGAGAGAATCAGCGGGTTGAGCTTCATGGCTGAGGATACTCCCTCAGAAAGAGGCGCAGCTCCAGCTAGAAGTTCAAGCCACTTGGCGCTCCTTTGGCAGCCATTCAGGGCCTAAGATTAGACCATAAACCAGCTCATTGTGTTGGACCGGAAGATTTGCTCGGGCAAACCGGTCGTTGGGGGCACGCGCATCCTGATGAGGAAGATTCTGAGCATGGTCGCGGCCGTTTAGACAATTGTTCGCATTCTGCCGGCCAGCCCCGAAACTGACCCAGGAAGACGTGAGCGCCGCGCTTGCCTTTGCGCCGGTTCGGGGTAACATAAACCCAATCTGAAAGCTCCCGCTGACACCATTGAGATTCCGACCAAGGTCCTCGAATCCGTGGACACGCTGGATGAACTGGAAGATTGGCTGATGGCACGGAATCCGCGCCTCATGCGCGAATTGCGGCAAGCGCGCCAGGACGACCTCGCCGGCAAGTTCAAGCCTTGGACACCGCGTCATCTGCCATGCCCTACCGGATCGAAGTAGGGCCCAAGGCGGACGCGCAACTGTTCTCAAGGCGCACCATACCTGCTTCCAGCTCTGCTCCAAGGCTCCTTCGCCAGTCGCTAATTTTCTGCATTCTGCATTCTTCCTTCTGCCTTCGCCCGCTCTACGGTGACCGCACCCGGTAGAAGCGCCCCGGGCTATTGCTCGCCTGCGGATCGGTGAACTGGAACTGCCCGGGCGAGACTTCTGTCGCCTCGCCGAGCCCCGCCCAGTTGCTCAATGGCAGTGCCGGACTGGCACTGGCCACCAGACTAAAGAATGCCCCCGGCGTGTTGCTGAAGGAGATTCGGCAGGAACGGTCGGTCTGGATGCTGGCGCCGGTCACCGTGATTGGGGAGGGCGGCGGCCCCGCCACCAGCGCCAAGGAATGGTAGGCCGTCGAACCGCTCGCGACGCGGCTGAAGCGTTGAGTAGCCGCCAACGGCACAGTGCTCACCGCTACGGGAGCGTTGTGATTCGTCAGGGTGTTGTCGCCGATCTGGCCGAATTCGTCGGAGCCCCAACCGGCGACAGTCCCGTCGGAGCACAGCGCCAGGTTGTGCATCATCCCGGCGGATACAGCCACCACCTGCTTGCCATGGAGGGCGGAGATACCCGCATTGGTAGCAACTGCTACTGGCGTAGGTGTGAATTGACGCGTGGTGTGATCCCCGAGCTCGAATACTTGATTATCGCCCCAAGTCGCCACCGTGCCGTCCGAGCACAGCGCCAGGCAGTGCGCTCCGCCAACCCCAATGGAGATCACTTTCTTGTGGAATAGCGCAGTTCCGATGTTGGTGTTGACAGCAACCGGGGCGGGGCGCGGCGTGGTAGTGTTGTCGCCAAGCTCTCCAAGGAGATTGTAGCCCCACGCCGCGACGGTGCCATCCGAGCACAGTGCCAAGCTGTGGAACCAGCCTGCCGCGACCGCCACCACCGTCTTGCCGTAGAGCGCCGAAACCCTTGCGTTGGTGTTCACGGCCACCGGGTCGCTGCGGTCGGTGGTCGTGTTGTCGCCCAATTGTCCATATTGGTTGCCGCCCCAGGCAGCCACCGTGCCGTCCGAACAGAGCGCCAAGCTATGGTAGTTGCCGGCGGAAATCGCCACCACCGTCTTGCCGTAGAGTGCCGAAGTCCCTGCATTCGTGTTTATGGCCACCGGATAGTCGTTGCCGTAGGAATTGTAGTAGCCTCGACCCCAACCCGCCACCGTCCCGTCCGAGCACAGCATCAGGGTGTGGTACCAACCCGCCGCGAGGGCGACCACCGTCTTGCCATCAAGGACCGAGCGATAGCGTTCGGTGCTGAACGCCACGGGCACGCGATTTGTGTATATGCCACTGTTGGCCCAACCCCAAGTAGCCACTGTGCCGTCGGAGCATAAAGCCACACTATGGCCCGCATCATCCGCGCCTCCCGCCGCCAGCGCCAGAACCGTTTTGCCGGCCAGTGCGCCCACGGGTGTGATTAGAAGTGGGTGAAGAAGAAGCAGAAATTCTCAAAAATGAGATT
>CAZDOO010000134.1:0-8273 GCA_964507045.1 uncultured Verrucomicrobiota bacterium
CCAACGGTCAGTGGCTCACCCTCTGGAACTGACTCACCACTTTTAATCACACCCCCACGATCAGCAACTGAAGGTTTTGCCGTGCGTTGCGAGCCTGCTTCAGGTATTAAGTCCGCCATATATCATGAGCCGACGCATGCCGCTTATCGTTCGTACTGGTTTGATCCTGTTGGTGTCGGGGATGGCCGCCCAGCCCGCACCGCCGGATGATTTCCCCCGCTTCCAGGTGCCCGGCCACGAACAAGAGATGGCGGCGGTGCGCGAGCTGTACTGGCTGCATTATCCCGGCGCCGGCCCCAAAGCCACGCTCTGGGACGAGTGGCTCTCCGATGCCTCGCTGTGGCCGGCGGTGGCCACCGGCCGCCAGGCCGATGCCAGGCGCGAGGCGTGGGCTTCGACGCTGAGCGCCCGCATCATAGACCCCGAGGGCTACGTGGCCACGCACCAGCACGCGAGCATTGCGCATCAGCTCGGCTGGCCCTTTCCCTTCTGGAACCAGGGCCGGCGCGGCTGCGGCTGGCATTTCTCGTTCAAGAACACCGCCGGCCCGGGCTGGCGGCCGAACGACCTGAGCAAGCCCGATGGCTGGGTGCTGGCCGGAGCGCGCGATGCCGGCGTCAAGGAGGAGGGGTGGCGCATCGAGGTCACCAATGCCGCCGCCGCGGTTACGGCGCCCGCGTGGAAGTGCCACACCTTCGAGGTGCCGTTCCTCCAGCTTCGCTGGCAGGCCAGCGGCCTAGGCGCGGCCCAGCCGTTTGTCGAATGGACCACTCCGGCGCTGACCAACTTCAGTTCCTCCCGCCGGATGTACTTCGAGCCGGTGAAAGGCGACTCCATCAGCTACACCATGATCCCGATGTATCGCCACCCGCAGTGGACCGGCGAAGTCACGCAACTGCGCCTTGGCCTGGGCAACCCGGCGCCCGGCAACGTCACCCTCCAGGCGTTCTTCTCGCAGTACGACACCCGGCACAATATCAACAGCCAGAACTTTGTTCGCGGCTGCGCCAAATACTTCTGGTGGACACGCGACCTGGGTTTCCTGCGCGCCAACCTCAACCGCATGCGCACCGCCCTGCGGTATGTTATGACCGAGCATCACGCGCTGGAGCGCAAGGTCGTCTACACCGACTGGGTCGGCCATGACGGCCGGACCGGGCTGTCGCGGGGCGCGGACGGCGCCAAGACCATTCACACCGGCGAGGGCATCGGCAACAATTACTGGGACCTCCTGCCGTTCGGCGGGCTGGATGCCTATGCCACAATCCAGTACTACGACGCCGTCCGCGCGATGGCCATCATCGAGCGCGAGCTTAAGGAGCACCCAGAGTGGCAGATGCCCGGCGGGGTGCTGAGCTTCGACCCGGCGAAGCTCGAACGCCATGCTGAGGAGGTGAAAACGGAAGGCAACCGCGTGTTCTGGAACCGCGAGACGCGGCGCTTCAACGCCTGTGTGGATGCCGACGGCCAGACGCACGACTACGGCTTCACGTTCGTGAACCTCGAGGCCATCTATTATGGCTTCGCCACCGCACGCCACGCCGAGGCGATCTTGAGCTGGATTAACGGCGACCGCGTTGTGGAGGGTGACACCTCGCAAGGCAAGGACATTTACCACTGGCGCTTCGGGCCGCGCGCGACGACCCGGCGCAACCTCGATTGGTATTTCTGGGCCTGGAACAGCCCGGAAAGCATCCCCTGGGGCGGCCAGGTGCAGGACGGCGGCGCGGTGCTGGGGTTCTCGTATCATGATCTCATGGCGCGGCTAAACGTCCTCGGGCCGGACAACGCGTGGCAACGCCTGCGCGAGATTCTTGCGTGGTTCGATGAAACGCAGGCGGCGGGCGGCTATCGCAAATATTACAACGGCTCCCGTGAAGGCTCGCTGCAAGGCGGCGGCACGGCAGGCGGCCTCGGCCTCGACCAGGAGTTCTTCGAGAGCGCCCTGGTCCCGCAAATCATGCTCAACGGCTTTCTCGGGTTCGCCCCCCGTGCCGACGGCTTCAAGTTGAACCCGCGGCTGCCGAAGGACTGGCCCGAGCTGACGGTGGACCGGATTCATTTCCAGAACCTGGTCCTGCGCATTCGGGCGACGCGGGAAGCCATCGAAATCCACAAGGACGGCCCGGCGTCGGAGCCGTTGTTCTTGCAGCTTCCGGGGAGCGGGTGGATGGCCACTCTGCTGCGCGAAGACGGCTCCGTGCTGCGAGAGGCCAGGCTGCGCGCGCGTGAGAGCGACGGCGCACTCCGACTGAATTGGGAGGGAGCCCCAACGGTGCGACTGGCAAAAACCCAGGCCGCCATGCTCAAGTCGAACGGGTTCAATGCGATCATTCCGAACCTGGGGTGGGCCGGTGTGGCTCCTTAGCCGAGCAAGACTCTGCCGAAGTCTCCGCCGCGGTATTCGGCAATTGGGAAAGCGCCCGCCGCTTTGTGGGGCAGGATGCGCAGGCCTGGGTTGACGCCGGCGGTCTCGATTTCGTGTGCCCAACACATGGAGATCAGTTGCGCCTCAGGGTGACCTTCCGGACCGCGAACTCTGGCACCTCGGCCACCAACCGGAAGTCCGCGCCGCCATTCTGCGCGCCAGTGAAGCCGGCGCGGCGCAGCTTGAAGGCCGCCGTCTTCCATTGGTGGTCTCCCTTTAGCGCAAGCTTCTTCGTGCCGCTATAGGCGCCCCGCTGCGGGGCGGTGAGGTCCTCGCCGTCGAACTCGACTCCCAGCAGTCCCGGCGCGGCATCCAGGTATTCCACGCTGACCGTCGCGTTCATGGAGCGGCTCCACTTGAAGGAGTCGTCCACTTGGAAGTAGAGGTACGCGCTGCTGCTGGGGAGCGGTTGGGCGACCCAGGCCACCTGGCAGTTCTGGTTCTGCACGGACGTTGCGCCGTCCTCCCACGGCACCAAGCGCAGCCCGCTGTTCTCATTCGGTCCGCCCGGCGCGGCTGAGACCGCCTTTGCCCCGGTGTGCGGCCCTTTGGGCCAGGGCGGCGTCCAGCCTTGCTTGAAGCGATCGGCATACTTGCGGGTCAGCTCGAGGTATTGCCGGCCATATTCCTTCGATTCGCAGATATCGGTGCCCTCGTGGAACTCGTTCCAGGTCTCGAGCATGACGAAGTTCGAGGGACGGCGCAGGAACTTCAGCCAGTTCGCCTCGTAGAACCGGCCGCCGTCGCGCTTGGCGATCAGGGGCTTGCGCCCGTAAACCGCGGTGTCGTCGTAGCCGGGGCCGAGCTCGCCGATGCCCGGGTTGCGCACGCCTAGCGCCCCGCCCCAGGCGCAGACATTGTCTCCTTTAACCTGCCAGGAGTCCTGCGGCGCCAGGTACGGCTCGCGGCCCCCGAACTCCCTCTTGAACTGCTGGCGCGTGTAATCAATGAAGCCCTGGTCGTGCTTCTTCGCGAAAGCCGCCGCGTACAGCAGCACAATGGGTTTGCCGTCAATCATCGCCCAGTGCCGGGGCGGGATGGCGGAGAAGTAGTCGCGCACGGTCGCATAGAACCAGCGCTTGCCGTAGTCGGTGGTCAGGTCAACGTGCGTGCCCCACTGGTTGTATTGCAGCGTGCTGGTGTCGTAGAACAAGCCGAGCCGCGGCGGGCTTTTGCCTTCGCGCAGCAGTTCTTCGCGCGCCGCCACCAGCGGCCCCAGCCCTTCATAGCTCCAGTAGAGCGCGGCCTTCGGGTCCCGCTCCGAAGGCGCGCCCCAGAACACGGCCAGCAGCACGTCTATTCCCGCGTCGCTCATGTCGCTCAACTGCTGCTTGTGCCACCGGACCGACTTGTAAGAGAAGTCCTCCAGCGTGGGGGGATGATCCGTCAGCCCGTCGCTGCCATCTTCCGGGTTGACGATATGCTGCTTCGTGGCCGCGTCATACCAGTAGAAATAGTAAGTGCCCACGAGGCGGTCCTGGGCCTTGAAGCTCCCGGCCCCGGCAAAGTCCTTCGCGGTCAGGTTAATGTGCGGGCCGAACGCGGGCGGAATCGGACGTTCGGCGGCGGCGAAGGTCAGCGCCGCTGATAGGATTAGAACCAGCGGGGCCGCCACGCAGCGGCAGTTGCTTGGCGGTGATAAGCGCAGGGTCATCGGTTCCAGTAAAACCATGCGCCGGGCGGATGGAAAGGCGATTCGGGGGAAGACCGCGTCCGCAGGCATGCCGGGGGCAGGCGCGTGGAGGTTTTGCCCGGTTCAGGGCCTGATGAAGACCAGCGCCTCTTGCTCCGTCGCATCAGCCCGAAGCCAGACGTGTTGTCCGGCATGGCTGCAGTCAATCACTCGAACAACTTCGGCTAAACCACCCGCGCTGCTTTCGAGCTCCAGCAGCCGGTTCTCCGCCTGGCGAAACCATTGGTCGTTGATGCTGTTGCCGGTCTTCTTCGGGAAGTAGGCCACGTAGAGCATGTCGTGCTCGACGATGTCATTGAAGAAATGGGTGCCCAGTGACACGTCCGGGATCAGGTTCTCGTGCATGGCCACCACTTCGCACACGACCGAGGCGCGGCTGATTTCGGTAAACGAGACGGGGATGCCCAAGGAAGGACTATGCGTGCCCCAGCGGCCGGGGCCGATCAGCATGAGTCCGCGGTCTTCCGCCGCTTGGAGCCGGTTGAGCTTCCCGATCAGCCGGGCAACCGCGTAGCGGTCCTGTTCCCGCAACGCCGCGTATTTCTCCGTGACAATGTAGATGATTCGGCTGAGGGCTTGCTCGCGGGACACGCCGATCACGGCGCCATGCGCGGCCAGCAGGGGGGTGTGCGTGGTCGCCACGTGGGGCGACATGCCGCCCAGCTCGCGCCGGATCTGAAAGGTGCGGCATTGGAGCAGGTGAATGCGATAAGAGCCGTCACCGAGGAAGTTGATGGTGAACTCGATGTCCACCGGATGGTCATAAGCCACTTCGAGGAGCTCCAGCATGCGACGCAAATCACGCGCCACCGGGGTTTCCCGAAGCAGCCGGTCGAAGGTGATCAGGGGATAATTCTGCGCGGCGCGGCTGAGGTACAGGTCGAGCGGGAAGTCGGGCTCCTCTTCGATGACATCCTGGAAAGGCAGTGAGACGAACTTGTCCTCTTGCAGGTCCAGGCAGTCCATGCGGCGCTGCGAATGCTCGCGCACATCGTCAAAGTCGGCCTCGGGCCGGCGGGACGGCGCGTTGAGAGCCACCAGCCGGGTGTAGTCGTCGTCGCTGCGGTCCACCGCCCGCGTGCCGAGGCCGAAGACCAGGCGCAGCACGCCGGCTTGCGGTTCGATGTCCTTATGCCAGGCAAACGGGTTGAAGGAGAGGCCGACGCCGGCGGCTTGCGGATAATAATACCGGCCATTGGGGGCGCCGCTCACGCGCATGATGAGCAAGGCCATGCGCTCCTCGCTCTCCATCAGCCCGCGGCGCTTGCGATAGAGCAGCGCCTCTTCGTCGAGCACGCTCGCGTAAACGCGCCGCACCGCATCGAGCAACCCCTGCCGGCGATGCTCGCGCGAGCCGCGATTGGCGACGAAAACGCTTTCGTACTTACCGGAAAACGCGTTGCCGCGGGCGTCTTCGAGAATGGAGCTGGAGCGCACGATGTAAGGGGATTCGCCGAAGTAATCCAGCATGCCCTGGAACTGCGCCAGAATCCCCGCCGGGAAATGTCCCTCCAGGATGCGCCGGCGGCCTTCCTCCAAGCCCGTAAGGAAGGACTCGGGCTTCTTCTGCTGCTCGCGCAGCCACCAGACATCATTCTCCACGAGGTAAGTGATGAACACCTCGGCCCCCACAAAGAAGGAATCGTGCGCCTCCAGGCGGGCGGCCAGCTCGGGATCGCGCTCGCGGAGGATCGCGCGGGCCACGAGCATCCCCAGGGTCTTGCCGCCGACCGAGCCGATCCCGATCATGCGGTCGCGGATGGCCAGGAAATCCTCCAGCTTCAGGTAGCGTTCCACCAGCGGGGCGATGCCGGAGCGATGCACGCGCAGCGCCCAACGAATCCGCTGGAGCATTTCCGCCCCCCGCTCCGGAGGGCAGCGGCCCTCGCGGCATGCCTCGGCCACGGTCTCCGCCTCGCGGAAGAGCTGGCGCCAGTAGCCCACCCGCTGATCGCTTTGCAGCCGCGGCCACTGCGTGTGCGAAAGGATGGGGGCCAGCACGGCGCTTTCCTTCACCGGGCGGAACAGGTCGGCGCTGCGCACATGCAGCGTGTTCATGACGTCCCGCGAGCGGTACTGGACCTTGACCGGCCGAATGTAGAGCCGCCCTTCGAGCCGGAACACATCGAGCATGAATTGCGTGGTGCTGCGGATCGGCTCCACCGCGTACGCCGAGTGGCGGTCGCGGTAAATCCCGAAGTAGGTTACCGTCTCCAGGTCCAGCAGGCGCGGGCAGGTCAGCTGAAAGAAGTTGCCGAGACTCTGGTCGGAGCCCCAGGTCTCGGCGAGGTGCGACAGGCAGTCGAACACATAGAGCGTGCCCGGGCCGGCGGCTTCGATGATCGCGTGCACGCTGCGCACAAAGGCCTCGAAGCCATGCTTGGGGACTAGGTCGTGTTGCTCGACGCCAGGCACCGGGGGCAACAGCGGCGGGTGGTCGGCGAAGCGCAGGTAAACCAGCCGCCGGCCCGCCGCCTGAGCCGCCGCCGCATACGGCGATACGAACTCCTGGTAATCCGCAACCGCATCCACCTCCCACACGATGTTGTCACCCGGTTCGATGCCGCTCAGCACGGCATCGAGCCCGGGCAAGCCTGTCGTCGCTGGAGGTTGGCGCTGCGGGTTCATCTGGCAGCTCCGCTGGCCAGCGGGCGGCGCTAGACCAATCCCTGGTCGAGCATCGCGTCGGCCACCTTGACAAAGCCCGCGATGTTGGCGCCCATCACGTAGTTGCCCGGCGCGCCGTATTCCTGGGCGGTCTCGCGGCAATTCTGGTGGATATCCACCATGATGCGATGCAGCCGCTGGTCCACTTCCTCGCGGTTCCAGCTCAAGCGCATGGAGTTCTGGCTCATTTCCAAACCGGAGGTGGCCACGCCGCCAGCGTTGGCGGCTTTGCCGGGGCCGTAGAGGATGCCGGCCTGCAGGTAGACATCAATCGCCTCGGGCGCGGACGGCATGTTCGCGCCTTCGGAAACCAGCTTGCAGCCGTTCTTGAGCAGCGTTTTCGCGTCCTCGCCGCTGATCTCGTTCTGGGTGGCGCTCGGGAAAGCGCAGTCGCACTTTACCGACCATGGCCGCTCGCCCGGCAGGTAGGTGGCGTGGAACTTGTCCGCATACTCCTTGATGCGCCCGCGGCGCACGTTCTTGAGATCCAGCACCCACGCCAGCTTCTCCGGGGTGAACCCGGCTTTGTCGTGAATGGTGCCGTTGGAGTCAGACAGGGTCACAGGTTTGGCGCCGCATTGCAGCAGCTTTTCGATGGTGTATTGCGCGACATTGCCGGAGCCTGAGACCGTGCAGACCTTGCCGGCGAGCGATTCCTTGCGCGTTTTGAGCATCTCTTCGGCGAAATAGACCGCGCCGTAGCCGGTGGCCTCCGGCCGGATGAGCGAGCCGCCCCAGTTGAGTCCCTTGCCTGTGAGCACCCCGGAAAACTCGCCCTTGAGTCGTTTGTACTGGCCGAACAGATAGCCGATCTCACGGCCACCCACGCCGATGTCGCCCGCGGGAACGTCCTCATCGGGACCAATGTGCCGGAACAGCGTGGTCATGAAACTCTGGCAAAAGCGCATGACCTCGCCGTCCGATTTGCCTTTCGGATCGAAGTCGGAGCCGCCTTTGGCGCCGCCCATCGGCAGCGTGGTGAGCGAGTTCTTGAAGATCTGCTCGAACCCGAGAAACTTGAGAATGCCCAGATTGACGCTTGGATGAAAGCGCAGCCCGCCCTTGCAGGGCCCGATGGCGCTGTTGAATTGCACCCGGAAGCCCCGGTTGACCTGCATCCGGCCGGTGTCATCCTGCCAGGGAACGCGGAACAGGATTTGCCGCTCCGGCTCCACGATCCGCTCGAGGATGCGCGCGTCCCGATACTTTCGATGGCGTTCAACGACCGGTCCAAGCGATTCGAGCACTTCCCGCGCGGCTTGAAGGAATTCCGGCTCGCCGGCATTGCGGCGCGCCACAACATCGAGGACTTCGGCAATATAAGCGTTCATATATGTAGGATTTCTCTGACCCGGTATCAGTGCCGGTGCGCCACTGTATAACCGCAGACTTGAGGGACACAAGCCCGAAGCTCAACCGGATTGACGCCAAGGCGCATCTCACTTTCCTGCCAGGGGAGGGGCCAGGCGCCGACATTCTGGTCGG
>CAZDOO010000135.1:0-7542 GCA_964507045.1 uncultured Verrucomicrobiota bacterium
TCGCTGGCCTCCGCTGCGGCCTGGTCATGCGCTGGCCCCCAATGTCAGCCTCACCTCTGGCTGGGACTGCGGAGCGCTTGGCCTAAAGGCTCACCCTGTCACCCTTGAGCCACGGCCAGGCGCTCCGCACTCCCAGCCAGAAGTGAGGACACCGCGTGCCCCCGCGACCCAAACGAAGCGCGCCAGACTGCCAGCCTTCAGCACAGAACAACCCGAGTGCTGTAGGCTGGCAGACTGGCGCTTGAGGCAAAGTCAGTCTGGCCTCTGCGTCGGCTCCACTACGCGCAGCGGGCGACCGCTCCCTATCCCCTCAGCCGACGCCCGCCATCGCTCCGTTGCGCCGGCGCAGAAGCCAGAACAGCGCGACCCCCGCGACCCGTACAAACCGCGACCCCGCCAGTTACGATCCGCTCCGTTCGGGGTGTGGCGTGAAGGATGCTTCCGGCTCCAGCCACAAGAGCTGTTATCTGTAGTGCCGCCCCGTTGCCGTATCCCGCTAACGCGGGAACCCTCGGCACACGGGTCCCCGCCGCCTCATCGCAAGGCCTCCTGCCGCAGGCGCAACCCAGGAGGCCCTTCGGCGGCCCGGTGCACTAAAGATAACAGCGTCTTGTGGCCGGGAGCCTGTCGCGCCTGTCACGCTCGCTGCTTTCACCGGCCTCTTCCCCCCCGTCCGGTGGCAGCGCGCGCGCCAGTCGCTCCCGCATCCTTCACGCCACACCCCTCACTCCGCTCCTTTGTCAGTCAGGCGGGGTCGCAGCCCACCCACCCCAGTTGCTCGCCCCCTCCATCCCAGGGGGCTCCGCTACAGCCCGCGCAGCTTGCGCTGCGCCACCGTCCGCGACTTCGTCGCGACGAGATACCGGAGGGCATCGGCGGCGTCGTCACCGCCGACCCCGTCCTCATCGGCGTCTACTTTCAGCACATCCTCAGGCCGGTTCGGGTCGTGCTGCATCGCCGGCAGCGTCTCAGCCAAGCGCCCGCACCTTCGGTGAATGAGCAATTTCGCCCGCACGCTCGCGCCACCATCGCCTAACCTTTGCATTACCTCTGCCCAACCATTGACGCGGTCCATATTCGCCGGTTTCAGCGTGATGCCCTCGCGCGCATACTGCCCAGCGATGGTAGTCCCATCGCTCTGCCGGCTAAAGACATCCGTTCCCGCCACGATTCGCTTCAGGTCGCCAATCTCCAGCCGCCGGCCGGAGATTGAATGCCGGCTCAGCATCGCCCGGATCGCCTCAGCGTGGCGCTGAGGCAGCCACATCCGCTCCGCGTGCTCATCGACTACGAACAGGTTGCCATCTCCATCGGTGCAGCCAAGTAGCACAACCGTGTAGTGGGCAAATCCGTAGTCGAGCGCCGCGAACCACTCGCGGGCTCGCGTCTCGTCAAAGTCCGGGATGATATGGACTTCCCGCCGGAACGACGTGAAATACTGGCCCGCAGCCAGATCCCAGTCCCCGTCCAGCCAAGCGCGGCGCTGCCAGCCGTTGAGGGACTCCAGCACTTTCCGGTATTCGGGGTTGTTGTAGGCGTTATCCGTCACCCTGGCCGGGAGGAACCGTGTTTCAGTTTCTCGCTTTTCCTGAAATGGCACGATGAACTTCGTTCGATACCAGGCATGGCCAATCCCGCCCGGGTTGGAGGTCGAGTAGATCCTTGGCCTCCAGTTCGATTTGCTGGTCCGGCAGCAGGTCGAGATGTCCGTATGCTTGCGGCTCGACAGGGTCGTCGCCTCTTCGATCCCGATCACGTCGTATTCGAGCCCCAGGTATGCGTCGATGTCTTTCTCCGCTTGGAAGTGGCCCGCGATGATCCTCGACCCGTTCCCAAAGGTCAGCACACCCCTGTAGGCCGAGAACTCGTGCCTCAGCCCGACGAAGAGTCGGCGCCGGAGGTCCTCGAAGTGCTCCATGTTCGCCTTGCCAACCTTCCGCAGCAGGAGGCACTTCAGGCCCGGCACGCGCTGACAGTCGTCAGCGCCCATTTGCGCCAAGAGCCAGTGGCTCTTGCCGCCGCCACGGGCTCCGCCGTAGCCGACTGCCGTCGGCCCGTCGGCCCGGTCGCAGAGCCTCGCCGCGGCTGACGCCGCGAGCTGCCGCTCCTGCAGCACTACGCCAGCCCGGACAAAGTTGTCCATCTGGGGCCGAGGGCACCCCGCCCGTTGTCCCATCGCCATGTATCGCTCCAGCTTCGTCATACTTTTCCCCCCGTAGTCGCCGACGCCAGCAGGCGCTGGTCTTCATTTCCGCTTTCTGCTTTCTGCTTTCCGATTTCCTTTACGTCCACCACCTCGCCGGGAATCGGCTTCCCGTAGATCTTGTCCAGCGCAGCCTCGATCTCCACCCGGATAGGCCCACCGTCCGGCCCCGTCACTTCCTTCCGCTCGGTCGCGACTTCGCAGGCTCGTCGCCCGAGCGTGCTCATCAGATCCAGCAGGCGCGCCAACCCCTCCAGCGATCCAACCCGTTCCGGCTTAGACCGCCACCGCCGGATCACTTCCCAAGCCAGGTCCACCAGTTCCGCCCGCGCTCTCCACTCCGATTCTCGGAGTTCCGCATACCGCTCTGCCCAGTCAGCCCCTTTCGCCAGCACCACGGCTTCCGCCGCCTCGCGCTCCACCACCGCCAGGTGGGCCCCATGCGCGGCCACCCGCGCCGGCCAGTCAAATTTGCGAGACCACTTCTCCATCATCTGCTTGCTCTTGCCGAGCTTCGCGCCCACACCCGACAAAGACCGCTCAGGCCCCATCCCGAGATACGCGGTGAACGCAGCGAACGCCTTCGCGCTTTCCCTCGGCTGCCGTTCAAAGATCAGCGGCACAGACCCTCCTCGCTTCCGATCGCATCGCGGTAGATGACGCGCCACAGGTCCCGTGCCGCCGCATGGTCGCAGAGATCAACCGGACATCCCGCTGCGTAGTAGGCATTGGACCGCGCCATCCCCAGGTGCGTGATCAGGTCCACCGGGGTCCGCGCCAGCCTGGCCGCAAAACCACCCGGCCGCACAGGCACCGGCCCCTGCGCCGGCGGGCAAAACAAAAACCGGAGCAGCCGTCCCTTAGAACTATCTGCTGGTATCCTTGTTACTTCTCTACCTTCTACACTCATACCTCAGTACCTTTCTTAACTACTTACTTCTTACTACCTGTCTCTTATCTGATTCTGATTCTGATTCTGATTCTGAATGGCATGCGTCCGCCAATGCGTCCGCAATGCCTGACGCATTGCCTCAGGCATCAAGACCTTCAATTTCCTCAGTTTTTCGCATGTCGCCCCCACCCTGCCGCTCGCGGCGCTGCCGGACTCGTCTTTCGGCGCATCACTTCGCATATGCGCGGGCAATGCGTTGGCAATGCCTCCGGCATCGCCCCCTTCGGGCCGCCGATCCCCTCCCTAGGATTTATCAGGCCCACCGCTATCGCCCGCCGGCACAAGCTGACCAGGTCATTCACGCCGAACACCCGGTAGAGCTGGGCCCGGTGGTATTCCACCGTCTTCGGGCTGATGCCCATGTCCGCCGCGATCTCCTTCGTCCCCTTGCCGGTCCAAATCCCCGCCAGCACCTGGCCGCGCCGCCCAAGGCCCTCGAGCTTCTCCGCCAGCTCTGGATACAGCGTCGCTCGCATGCTCACCCTTTCCCCCACCGTTTCATTGCGCCGGCCCTGCCGGCTGCCGACCGCTGGTCGAACGCCTCCTTCGATTTTGCCCACTCATCCCGGCATCGCGGCTGGTGCCAGACACCCTCCTCCAGCCGGAAATGATACCGGTTGTCGAAGATGAGCAGCTTGGTCCGAGCCCACTCGGCTCCCTCGCACCCGCACACCCTGCGCAGGTATTCGTCATCGTCGGGCAGCCCGGCGCAGCCCGTGTGGTTCCAGTAGTGCCAGATCGCCCGGAGATACCCCATGCCCACGGCGTGGGAGTATCCCGCGATGGCCTCGAAGAAGTCATTGCCGTAGAACGGCAGATACGCAGATGGCTTTTTCATACGTTCCAAACAGTCTGACTCAGTGTGTTTTCGATCATGGCCCGGGTCCCACCGAGCCGAACAAATTCCCGCAGGTCCTTCGCCGGTGGCACATAGACGGCGTAGGGCAGCTTCAGCTCGCCGCCAACCTTCCGAGCCCCGTCCAGGCCCGGCTTGTCGTTGTCGGACACGATGACGGCCCTGGCGCATTCCTGTCGGCGCGCGTAGGTGCGGATTTCCAGACCCCCACAACAGCAGTTCGGCCGGCCCACGGCAAACAGCCCCAACTCCACCGCCGCGGCGGTGTCGGTGGGGCCCTCGCAGACGAAAAGAATCTTCTGCGTCGGCACCTCGGCCAGGAAGACGCCCTGCCGGCTGCCGCGCACGGCGAACTTGCCGCGTTCATTGCGCAACCGGATGCCTACCACGTTGCCGTAGCCGTCGCACATCGGAAATGCCCACGCCGCGTGCGCCGGCGCCCAAGACGCGCCCACCGCCGCCAAGGCGGCGGCGGACAGGCCGAGCGTTGCGGCAAACGCCGCCACCGCCTCGGCCGTGGTCTCCGCGAGCCACCCGCGATGCAGCGCGGTGGCGTTGATCGCCGGCGGCTGCCGCCTCGGCGGCGGCGCCACCGGCCGCCCCCGCGCAGCGTCGAACGCATGAAACCACCCACCGTTCTTCACCGGCTTGGCTGATTGCACCCGCATGCACACCACCCCGTAGTCGCCCACGGTGCACCAGTCTGGCTTCCCGCACTGGGGGCACGGGCTGGCCTTGCTGACGCGTCGGAAGCTCAGTTCCATGCCGGATCTCCTTTCGCCGCCACCGCCGGCTCCGCCGGTCGTCGCCAGCCATTGCGCGCCAGCCCATCAATGATCGCCGATGCCTCGGCAAAGCTGACCTCGGCGTCGTAGCCATACTTGCGCAGCACCTTCGCCTGCTTGAACGAGCAGAGCTTCCCGTCCCAGCGCCGGAAGATCTCCGAGATCAACTGCCGAGCCTCGGCAAACGAAATCCGGTCCGGGTTAATGCCCTGCTTCGCCAGCAGCGACCGTTGCTTCTCCGTGAGCTGCCGGCCCGCGTCCCAGCCCCGCGCCTTCACCGGGTCCAGGTGCAGCACATCGAAGGGATCCACCGACTGCGTCGTGAACCGCGCTTTGGCCACCAGATTGGCCCGCCGCGCGGCCTCCGCCAGTCGCCTCTGCTCGCGCAGTTCGGCTTCGGCTTCGTCCAGCGCTTCGGTCATGTTCACGGGGCCGCCCGCAGCACTGACCCGCTTCACGGCACCTTCCAGGGCCTCCTCGCTCACCTTGCCGCCTAGGATGTCTGCGCTGGTGATGAGCTTGTGTCTCCCGGCGTTGCCGACAAAGTCCACCACCAGGCACGACGGCTTGGCGCTTCCGGCGATGGCTGCCTTGCGCGCCTCAGCAGTCTCCGGCCCGTCCACCACGCCCGGCAGCGGCCGGGTGGACCGGCCCACCATCTGCGAATACAGCGCCCGGCTCTTCGTCGGCCGTCCCATGATGACGACCTCCACACCGGGATCGTCGAAGCCCTCGGTCAGCACACCGCAGTTGCAGACCACCTGGACTTTGCCTGCGGCAAAGTCCGCCAGCACGCCGCGGCGCTCATCGCGGTCTGTCTTGCCGCACACCCACGCCGCCATGTCCGTCCGATGCCGGTTGAAGATTTCCGCCGTCATCTCAGCCGCCTTCACGCTCGACGTGAACACCAGCGCCCGCCGTTGCCCGATGATCGCCAGCGACGCCGACGCCATCGGCTGCAGGTTCCGCTCTGCTTCCATCACGGCGGCTAGGTCGCCGCCGTTCAGGTCGCCCGCGGTGGTGCGAACATCGGAGTAGTCCAGTCCCTCCACGTGAACCATTTGCTGCTCGATCGGCACGAGCCAGCCGTCGTGAATGGCGTCCAGCACTTCGTAGTCGAACGCCACCGACTGAAACACCTGGCCGAGCGCCTCCTCATCGGCGCGGTCCGGCGTCGCCGTCACGCCGAGCACCTTCAGCGCCGGATTCGTTCGGTAGTACTCAATGACCCGGCGGTAGGTTGGCGACGTCGCGTGATGTGCCTCATCAATGATCAGCAGGCCGAATTGCGACGGGTCGAACTTCGACATTCGCCCGCCGCCGTCACCGCCCGAGCACTGCGTCTGGATGGTCGACACCACCACACGGGCGGCCCCGAACAAGCCCCCGTCGGACCTGTATTCGCCCATCTCCACATCAGCGCTCAGGCCGGTGACGCGCTGGATTTTGTCGCGCGCCTGGAAGATCAGCTCTTCCCGGTGCGCGATCACCAGCGCCCGGCGCGGGAACACACGCCGAATGACATCGGCGAAGAGGATGGTCTTGCCGCCACCCGTCGGCATCACCACCAGTGTCGCGTCATTCTCCTGCCATTCCTTGAAAATGGCGTCCGACGCCGCGGATTGGTAAGGGCGCAGCTTCATGTCAGTTCAGGTGCGGGTTCTGCGACGCCAGGTGTCGCTCCAGCCGGCGCACCGCCTCCTGGCGGCGGTGCGCTTTCGCCTCACGCACCACTCTGCGCCGGAAGTGCGCCGCCGCCCGGCACAGTATCCATCGGTGCGCGCGGCCGAGCAGCCCGAACCACAGGTTGTCCACTCGCTGGATCATGTTTCGCTCCGTGCTCATTTGCGTCCATCCGTGGTGGATTTCTTCGCCTCGTTGGCCCGTGCGGCTCGCACCCTGAACTCCTTGTCCTCCCGCGTAACGCAGGTGTTCCAGCGGTGTTCAGAAATCAGCCCGCGCCCCTTGCAGAGCGTGCACTTGTCGGGAAGCTGCCCCTGGCACGTCGGGCACACCGCGAACGGCTTCGCCGTTTTGACGTCGTACCACCCTTGGTCGAAGTGCGAGAGCGCGGACGAAAAGTTCACCTCCGCGAAGAGCAGGTCCTTGTTCTCCTGGGCCGCGCGAAGCGCGCCCTTCACCCGGCTGACCGCGCTCAGCATCTCCTGCACTTCCGCCGCCCGCTGCCAGAGCGGGATCAACTGAGTCGGAATCGGCCAACCCGTCGCGTCCAGAATCTGCGAGGGAGGCGGCGGCGGCACGGCAGGCCGCGCAGCCCCTTGCGCACCCTTCGGCCGCATTGGCGGCGGGGGAAGATGCCGCCTAATCTCCTTCGCCGTCACCGACTTGCCCGAGTCGACAATCGCCTGGACGACCCCGGCCCGATCTTCGGCGGGAATTTTGGCAAGTTCGCGGACCTGCCGTTCAGTGTCCACCATGGTGGACACTTTTCCCGGCAACGCCTTGACTACCTCGGCACTGTCAATCATGTAGTAGGCGTAGCTCTTGTTCCAACCCCACTTCTCGCGGCAATACTCGGCAAAACCCGAGTATTCCCGCTTGTAAAGGCGCATATCCCGGATTTCCGCCAAGGCCAACCCGACCTCGACGAAGGTCTTCTGCCCCTTTGCGATCACTTTTTCCAATTCGGCCAGCCGTTCATCATCCCGGATCCTGACCACCAATTCATGTCTCTTCATGCGTTAGTTCAGTTGAATTTTGAGATGCGCCGGCATGCGCTGCTTGT
>CAZDOO010000136.1:0-6856 GCA_964507045.1 uncultured Verrucomicrobiota bacterium
AGGTTAGAGGTGCTACGGTGAGGATACGGTGAGTAGACGGTGAGGCTACGGGGGGGGGCGCTGGTGCCAGGGTCAGGCCATCGGAGGAGAGGGATTCCGGCTGAACTCGTGGTGGTGGTATCGGGATGCGCCCGCGGCGGCTCCGGGCAGCCCTTTCGGCTCGACAACGCATTCCTGGCAACGGACACTGGCGCACCGATGGCCAGTAATGCTGATTCCCCGCTCGACTTGCTCTGGAAGGAGTACGGCCGCGGTTTCCTTGATTTCGATGACCTTACCCTGGCGCGATGGCTGGCCCAAACGCTGGGCCAGCTTGCGGGCAGGGCCTGGCGGTATTCACACCCGCTGGTGGGGGCCTACCGGCTCGCCGCACAGTTGGCCCATGATCGCCAAATCTGGCTCCAGCGGCTGGTTGCGCTGCCGTCCAATTACTCCGAATCACCGTGCTGCCGCGCCCCGATGCTGCCCTTGCTCACGCGGGATCTGCGCGACGCGGGTCTGATCTGCCAGCACTGCAATGAAACGTTGGTCCCCTTTGAAGACTTGCCGGCCGCGCTGCGGGGCGACCTGGGGGACTGGGCGTCGCAATACGCCCCGGTTCATGCGGTCGCTCACTGGGATGATCGTCAGCGCAAGGCCGCCGGGGATTATGACCACGCCTACGAAACGGCTGCCAGCGAAGCCGAGCGTCTCCTGACGCAGGCGGGCCGTAAACTGGCGCCCCGGCTCCTGGAGTATTATGCGGCAGTCGTCTGGGAAGATCAGGATGAATGCCTCGAAGTGAGGCCGGAGGACGTTCAACTATAGCCAGGACCCGGCGAGGGTCTTCCTGGTGGCCATTCTGCCGCGCAACGCGGCTACTCGGTCGTGCGTCCCGTGAAGCCTGCCAGCATGACGAGGATCTCATCCAGGTCTCCGCGCACTGAACGCGTGGCCGGGCAGCGATTCACCATCATGGAAAAGAGCAGGTGTTCGCCGGCGGCGGTAGTGACATGGCCGGAGATTGAGTTGGCCCAGCGCAGGGTCCCGGTTTTGGCGCGCACATTGCCCGCCGCCGGCGTGTCCTTCATTCGATTCCGCAAAGTGCCGTCCACTCCGGCGATGGGGAGTGCGTCGAAGTAAACCTGGGAGCATGTGTGCCGGTGCATGTACTGGAGCAAGGTTATGGTCGCGTTGGGGGTGGTAAGGTTGTTCCGCGAAAGGCCGGAGCCTTCCTCGAAGATTGTTTCGTCGTGCCGGATGCCGGCCTGGCCCAGGAACCGGCGCAGGGCCTGGATTCCCAGGTCTTCGGAGGTCGCGCGAGTGGAGGTGTTGGGGAAACGGCTCGTCTCGCCAACGTGCGCCAGCAGGAGGTCCGTGTAGAGGTTCTGGGATGGCTTCTGGATTTCGCGTGCGATCTCCCGCAGTGGCGGCGACGCGACTGTGCCCAGTTCGACCAGCTTGTTGAAAGCCAGCGGCTGCAGCTCTCGGTCCAGCCAGTTCGCGCTGCGTGTTATGCCAAGGACCTGGATGCCCCGACGCGCGAGCGCCTCTTTGAGGAAAGCGGCGAACAGGCCCGCCGGATTATGCACGGTGATTTCCTCGGTATGGCCCGCGTCGTCCACCGGCATTTGGCCGGAGACGTAGATCACGTTCTGGCCCAACGGATGGTAGAAATGGAGGTCACGAGCCACACCGTTGGTAACCGTCTCGGTCCGGTTGCTGAGCGTAACCCAGGCGGTGGCGGGCGAGAGCGACAAGCGGCACGGCGCACCTACGCGCGGCCCGGCTTTAACCAGAAGCTGAAGCGTGTTGTCGTTAATTGTCAGCGCCGAGATTTCCGCGCCGTAGGAATTCTCCAGGTCGTCCCATGTCCAGCCCGAGCCCAATGGGGGGCCGTGGAAATAGCTCTCGTCGCCGACCACGTCGCCCGTGATCTGCCTGACGCCCGCGTTGGTCAGGGCGCGGACCAGCGGATCGAGCGCCTGGTAGATGCTCCCGCCGTTGAGGCGTGCGTTGATGGTCGGGTCGCCGCGACCATAGATAATGAGATCGCCTGTGAGTGTTCCCGACGGGTCCGGCCGGGCTTGGGCGTAAAGGGAGGTCTTGATCTGGTAATCCGCCCCCAGGCGGTCTAGTGCCAGGGCGACGGTGTAGAGCTTGGAGTTCGAGGCGGGGCTGAAGAGTTTGCCGGGATTTACCTCGAAAACAGTCGCGCCGCTATCCAGCGAGACGATCTTCACGCCCCACAGGCCGGAGGCGAACCGTGGCAGCCCGATGTGGTTAGTCAGCCGCTGACGCAGCTCGGCCAGGGTGGCGGGAGGCTTGGGCGGGGGAGCCGTTTGCTTCTCCTGGGCCGCCGCGCTCAAAGCGAGCACCGCCGCGCAAAACAGGTAAAAAAGCTCCACGGGCGGCTTCATTAACCCGGCCAAAACCAGGCGTTTAGGGCAGTTCATCCCCGGGATAGTGCCGGGCGGGTTCACCGGGGCAAGCTCAAAGGCTGTGAGAGGGCTTGCGTTTGGCCGGAGGGCAGGTTAAATTTAGCAGCTTAAATTGACGTGTTGACACCTGCAACGCATTGTGGTTGTATCAACGTCCCTTTGGTCTGAACGATTTATGTACGCTGTAATTGAAACAGGAAGCAAGCAGTATCGCGTGAGCGCAGGCGACACGCTGGAAATTGAGCGCCTGGCCGTCGAGGCCGGGAAGCCGGTGAACTTTGACCGCGTGCTGTTGGTCAACAACGACGGCAAGGTGGTCGCGGGTTCCCCCACCGTGACCAGCGCCTCCGTGGTCGCCGACGTGGTCGAGCACATCCGCGGCGACAAGAAGCTTACTTATAAGATGAGACGCCGCAAAGGCTACCGCAAGACGATTGGGCATCGGCAGGAGTTGACCATCGTTAAGATCAAGGAAATCAAGGCTTGAAGGGCTCCCAAGCTCAAGCAAAACCGAGCACCCATTACTGATACTGATTTATGGCACACAAGAAAGGTCAAGGCAGCATCCGCAACGGACGCGACAGCGTCAGCAAGCGCCTGGGCGTGAAACGATTTGGCGGCGAACTGGTCACCGCCGGCAGCATCCTCATTCGCCAGCGCGGCACCAAGTTTGTCGCCGGCCGCAACGTCGGCACCGGGCGCGATTGGACCTTGTTCGCCCTGGTGGATGGCAAAGTGGCTTTCGACAAGGACAGCCGCCGGGTCAACGTGCTGGCGGAAGCCGCTCCGGCCGCCAGTTAGGCAGGCGAAGAGATTCTTTGCGGCGAGGCTCCAGCCTCGCCGTTTTTTGTGTTCGTTGACGAGATCAAGATTTACGCCCGTGCCGGCCATGGCGGCAAAGGGTGCGTCGCGTTCCAACGCGAGAAGTTCCGGCCCAAAGGCGGACCGAGCGGCGGCAACGGCGGTCGCGGCGGCGATGTCATTCTCGTGGCCGACCACGACCTGAACAATCTCATCGCCCAGTATTATCAGCCACGCCTGCTCGCCCAGGACGGCGAATTTGGCCTCGGCAAGGGCATGGATGGCCACGCCGGCAAGGACATCGTGGTCAAAGTCCCGTGTGGGACCCTGGTCTGGAGGCTGGACTCCGGGCTCGGCTCCGAGGTGTCCCGGGAGTCCGCCCGTGAGGAGTTCCAGAGCTTATCACGACGGCGGCGAACCATGCGTCCTTTCCCCGAGGGCGAGGATCGGGGTGAGGAGGAGCAGGACAGTGCGGCCGCCTATGCCCCAGCTTCCGACTCTCACCCGCGCGGCGAGCTGGTGATAGACCTTACCGACCACGGCCAGCGCTTTGTCTTGTGCCAGGGCGGGCGTGGGGGCTTGGGCAACCGGAACTTCGCAACCGCCGCACGCCAGACACCGCGTTTTGCCCAACCGGGCGAGCCGGGCGGCGAAGGCAATTTTCTGCTGGAGCTGCGCATCATGGCGGAGGTCGGCCTGGTGGGCTATCCCAACGCCGGCAAATCCACCCTGTTGACGGCCATCTCGCAGGCCCGGCCCAAGATTGCCGCCTATCCCTTCACCACGCTCCACCCCCAGATCGGGATTGTGGAATATGCGGATTTCCACCGCCTGACGGTGTGCGACGTGCCGGGCTTGATCGAAGGCGCCCACCGTAACGTCGGCCTCGGCCATGAGTTTCTACGGCACATCGAGCGCTGCAAGGTGCTGGTGCTGCTGCTCGACATGGCCGGCACGGACGGTCGCGCCCCGTGGGACGACTTCAAAAACCTGCTCCGCGAACTCGAGCTCTACGACCCTGCGCTGGTGACCCGGCCGCGGCTGGTCGTTGCCAACAAGATGGACGAGCCGGCAGCGGAGGAGAATCTCAAGAAGTTCAAGCGCCGCATCCGCAAGACCCCGGTCCTGGCCATGTCCGCTGCCTTTGACGTTGGCGTCAAGGAATTCAAGCAAGCCATCCGCGTGGCGGTGACGTAGGCCCGGCGCGCCGGCTTGTCCTTCGGCAAACTCTTCAATCTAATCGCTATCTCAAGCGCCTTCGCCGCCCTTTCCGCGCCTGTGATTTTCTTGTGTCCCTTGCGCTGCTGGCCGGGTATCCTCCGGTCATGCTGAAGGCAGGCATCATCGGTCTTCCGAACGTCGGGAAATCCACACTCTTCAACGCCGTCACCCGTTCGCACAAGGCCCCGGCGGAGAACTACCCGTTTTGCACGATCGAGCCCAACCTCGGAGTTGTCAGTGTGCCGGACCCGCGCTTGCCGCAGCTGGCCAAGGTCGCCAAGGTCAGCGCGCAGATTCCGACCGCCTTCGAGTTTGTGGACATCGCCGGCCTGGTCAAGGGCGCCTCGCATGGCGAGGGCCTGGGCAACAAGTTCCTCAGCCATATCCGCGAGGTGGACGCCCTCATCGAGGTCGTGCGGTGCTTTGAGGACCCGGACATTGTTCACGTGACGGGCGACATTGACCCGGTGCGGGACATCGAGATCGTGAACACCGAACTGGTCCTGGCCGACCTGGAGACGGTCAAGAAGCGGCTGGAGAAGATATCGCGGGACGTCAAGCGCGGCGACAAGCACGCCGTGCTGGAAGCGCATTTGCTGGAGAAGCTCGGCGCCCACCTGAACACCGGCAGGCCGGCCAACACCCTCGGCCTGCCACTGGCCCCTGATGAGAAGCTAATCGTCCGCAGTTTCTTCCTGCTCACCGACAAGCCCACCATCTTTGTTGCCAACGTGAAAGAAGGCGACCTGGCCGCCGCGGACACCCATCCGCAAGTCGCCCGGGTCCGCGAATACGCCCGCGCTCATCATGCGTGCGACACGGTGGTGGTTAGCGCCCAACTGGAAAGCGATGTGGCCGACCTCGCCCCCGACGAGGCGCAGGAATATCTGAAGGAACTGGGGGTGAAGGAATCCGGTGTCGTCGGGCTCATTCGCAGCACCTATCACCTGCTGGGCTTGCGCACCTTCTTCACCTTCAATGAGCAAGAAGTCCGTGCCTGGACGATCCCGGCGGGCGCGACCGCCGTCAAAGCCGCCGGTACGGTCCACACCGATTTCGAGCGCGGCTTCATCAAAGCCGAGACGGTGAACTGGGCCGACTTGATCAAAGAAGGCTCCGTTGGCCGCGCCCGAGAAACCGGTCACTACCGCATCGAAGGCCGCGACTATGTCGTGCGCGATGGAGATGTGCTGCTATTCAAGTTCAACGTGTGAAAAGACCTATCTTCTGCCTGCTTAGCCTGGTCGCCTGGTTCTGTGCCCAGGCCCAAACCAATGTTGATTTCCAACGCACCGAGGACGTGATCTACGGGCGCAAGTCCGGCACGGCGCTCACGCTCGACGTCTTTCAGCCCCGCCCCGCCAACGGTGTTGGCATTATTCTCATGGTTAGCGGCGGCTGGTTTTCCGCGCACGAGTTCATCAACGCGGATTACTTCAAACCTTTGCTGAAGCGAGGTTATACAGTCTTCACCGTCGTGCACGGCTCGCAGCCAAAGTTCAACATCACCGAGATTGTGCCCGACATTCACCGGGCCGTCCGATTTATCCGGCACAACGCCGCCCGTTATGGCGTGGACCCCAACCGACTCGGCATCACCGGCGGCAGTGCCGGCGGGCATCTTTCGCTCACTCTAGGCACCCAGGGCGGCCCGGGAGAGGCCAAGGCCAAAGACCCTGTGGACCGGGAAAGCAGCACTGTGCAGTGCGTCGCCTGTTTCTTCCCGCCAACCGACTTCCTCAACTACAGCCAGCCGGGCGAGGACGCGGTTGGGGTTGGCATTCTAGAGAAATTCAAGGCCGCGTTCGGCCCGCGCTCGGACACGGCGGAGGAGCGGCAGAAGCTGGGGCGGGAAATCTCGCCGATCTACTTCATCCACTCGAACATGCCGCCGATCCTGATCATCCACGGCGACGCGGACAAGCTGGTGCCGATCTGTCAGTCCCAGACCTTCGTTAAGCGTTGTGAGGAGGTGGGTTCGACCGCCAAGCTCGTGGTGCGCGAAGGCAAGCTGCACGGCTGGCCGGACATGGGCAAGGACATGGAACTCTTCGGCGCTTGGTTTGACGAGCATTTGCGCGGCGTCAAGCCGCAGCCGTGAGGGGATAGTTGGTTATCAGAGTACGGTCACACACCTCTAGCCCGAGCACCTGCCGACTTGGCAAACGGCGTTCTGTCCATTTCTGAGACAGTAAGGAAAGGTTCCGAGTGTGCCTGCCAAGCGCCAAAGCATCTTCTCATGGCCGTCGGGCGTTTCCTGGCACTGCCACCCCATCCCACCGGGGGAATCCGTGAATTCCTCTGGGATTGGCCGGCCCGGGCGGCCAGGAACGCGGGCCATGCTCAAGGCGGGGTAATACCCCTCTCTGCTGGCTTACCTCACCGTCACCTCACCGTATCCTCACCGTTGAACC
>CAZDOO010000137.1:0-6794 GCA_964507045.1 uncultured Verrucomicrobiota bacterium
GGCGCTGCAGGCACAGCAGATCGTCAGCGAGAACAACCGGCTCCGGCAGCTCGTGGGCTGGCAGCAGCAGACACCCTGGAAACTCAAGCTGGCAAAGGTGGTCTTGCGCGAGCCCGCTAACTGGTGGCGTTCGGTCCAGATTGACCTCGGCAGCCGGGACGGCCTGCGGGTGAACCTGCCGGTGGTGACGACGGATGGGCTGGTGGGGCGGATCTCCTCGGTGGGCCTCACCCGGTCGCAAGTGGTCCTGCTGGGGGATCCTAATTGCAAAGTGTCGGCGCGGGTTGAAAACGAGACCCGCGATACGGGCGTGATCAGTGCGGCCGGCCCCTTGGATACCGAGCTGGTTGTGCTGGGCTATCTTTCCCGCAATGCCAACCTGAAACCCGCGCAAGGTGTGGCGACCAGCGGGGAGGGGGGGATCTTCCCGAAGGGCATTCCGATCGGCAAGATTGTTGATGCGCAACCGGTGGACTACGGCTCGCGCTTCGAGGCGCGGGTGAGGCTGGCGGCGAATCTGGGCGCGCTGGAGGAAGTGTGGGTGATGTTTCCGTGAACTGGGTCAATACCGCATGCCTGTTCGGGGCGGCCTTTGTGGCGGTGTTTTGGGAGGCGGCGTTTGGAGGCGTGCGCCACCTGGTGGGGGCGCAAATAGACCTGCTGCCGCCGCTCATGGTCTATGCCGGACTGTGCATGGGGGTCACCACGGTGACGCTGCTGGCGGTTTGCGCCGGGCTGTGGTTTGATTCCCTTTCCGCCAACCCGCTGGGGGTGACGGTACTGCCGCTGTTTGTGATCGGGTGGGCGATTCACGTGAAGCGCGAGCTGATCTTGCGTGACCAAACGTTCGCCCAACTGGTCCTTGGGCTGGGGGCCAGCGCGGCAGCGCCGGTCCTGACGGTGCTGCTGTTGCTTACCATGGGGCGCAACCCGTTGCTTGGTTGGGGCACGCTGTGGCAATTCGTCGTGCTCTGCCTCGGCGGAGCCATCGCCACCCCGATCTGGTTTGAACTCTTCGGTTGGCTGCAACGCACGCTGGCCTATCGTGGCGCCGAGGGCGGCAGCTTCCGATCCGACCGCGAAATCCGGAGGGGACGGTCATGAACCTAAACCGGGCATCGGAGTATTGGAGTGATGGAGGGATGGAGCCGCCGCCGAAGGCTCCGTTGGCTTTCCTTCCATCCAGGACCCCGGTTCTTCAACACTCGGTTCCGAGCTGATGCTTATCTTCGACCAACTCAAGAAGGACGATTTCCAACTGCGGATTGTTGCGATCGCAGTCCTGGGTGGTTTGGGCATGCTGCTGGTCGGCCTGTGGTGGGTGCAGGTGGTGTCGGCTCGCGACTACCGGGCAAAGCTCGAAACGCAATCTTTCCGCACGGTGCGCATTCCGGCGGTGCGCGGGAAGATTTTGGATTGCAACGGCCAGGCGCTGGCGGAGAACCGGCCTACTTACAACGTGAGTTTGTATCTTGAGGAACTTCATGATGCGTTTGATTCAGCCTACTCCAACAAAGCGGTTCGTGCGCGGGCCGAACTGAAGCAACAACAGCAGGAGCTGGAAAACGGGCTGAACCGCAAGCTAACCAAGGAGGAGCGCAAACCCTTTATCTTCAGTATGGCGCAACGAGCCGCCCTGCGGCAGGCGGCGCGGTATGAGGTGGCCAGCAACGTGGTGGGCCAGGTCAGCCACCGGCTGCAGCAACCGATCGTGCTGGTCGCGACCAATTTCGAGCGCCACTATCAGAAGCGCCTCGCTTTGCCCTACCCCGTGCTGACCGATCTCACCCCCGCGCAAATCGCGCGCTTCGAGGAGCAGTCCACCAGCCCGATGGGCGTGGACCTGGAGATTCAATCAACGCGCTGCTATCCGTATGGCACGACGGCCGCACATTTGCTCGGCCACTTGCAGCGCGACGACAGCTCGGTGGAGGGCGAGGAGGCGTTCTTCTCGTTCCGTTTGCCGGATTACCGGGGCATCGTCGGGATCGAATATGGTTTCGACAAGGAACTGCGCGGCACGGCCGGCGCAAAATCGGTGCTGGTGAACAATGCCGGTTATCGGCAGACAGAGAACATTTGGAGCGCAGCCGAGCCGGGCCGCCATGTGGTGCTGACGATTGACCTGGCCGTGCAGCAGGCAGCCGAACGCGCGCTGCAAAGCGTCTTCGGCGCTGCGACGCGCGGGGCGGTGGTGGTGATGGACGTGCAGACGGGCGACGTCCTGGCGATGGTGTCATTGCCGACGCTGGATCCGAACTGGTATGTGCAGGGCATCTCGTACAAGCAATGGCAGCGCATCTCCGACCTGAACGCCGAGATGAATCGCGCCACCTGGCAGAACTACATGCCCGGCTCAGTGTTCAAGACGGTGGTGGGCATGGCCGCGCTGGAGGCGGGCCTGAATGCGGAGGAAGTCATCCACGTCGAGCCCAATCCCGCCCAGCCCAACAAAGGCCATAAGCGAGTTGGCAATCATGCGTTCAAGGACACCGCCCCGCCGGGGGATTTCAACTTCCGCCGGGCGCTGAAGCTTTCGAGCAATTCCTATTTCATCACCATCGGCCTGCGCGCCGGCCCGGAACGCATTATTCGCCTAGCCCAGCGGCTGCATTTCGGCGAGCGCGCGGGGCTGCCCACCCGGCAGGATGCGCCGGGCCAGTTTCCCAGCCTGCGGCGCCTCAGCACGGATTGGAACAACATCACCACCGGCAACATGTGCATCGGGCAAGACCCGGTGTGGGTGACTCCGCTGCAAGTTGCCGTCCTGACGGCGGCGATCGCCAACGGCGGCAACGTTCTCTGGCCCCGGCTCGTGGACCGCATCGAGTCGGCCGACCCAACATCACCCCTTCCGCCCCAGGTCTTGCCAAGCGGTCAAGTGCGGGATCACCTTGGTGTCCGCGGGAGGACGCTGGAGGTTTTGCGCCAGGCGATGCTGTCCGACGTTGAAGATTCCGACGGCACAGGCCGTGGAGCCGCGGTCCCGGGCCTGAGGATTTGCGGGAAGACCGGCACGGCCCAGGTGCAAGACACGCGCAATAATAAGACCGGCCAGACCACCTGGTTCGCGTCGTTTGCGCCTTATGAACAACCCCGTTACGCGGTGGTTGTGATGGTCGAAGACGGCGCCTCGGGTGCCGCCTGCGCTCTGCCTGCCGGCAAGATCTACGCCGCGCTGCTGGAACGGGAGCGGTTGAGACTGGCCAAACCCCAAACCCTGGCCCGTGCCGCCGAAAGCAAGCCGCGCACCTAAGCGATGTTTGATACCGATCTCCAACGACATGAGTCCCGCATTGACCGGCTCCAGATAGCCGCTCTTTGCGGATTGATGGTGCTGGGGGCAGCCTTTGTCTACAGCGCGACGATGGTCGGCGAATCAGCCGCCACGGCAGCGTGGTACAAGCAAAGCTGGTTCCGGCAAATCATTTGGTACTCGCTCGGAATCGGCGCCGCCGCCGCGGTCTGTTGTGTGGATTACCACACCTTGGCGCGCTGGTCCATGGTCGCCTACTGGATCGCGGTGTTCATGCTGGCCGCCGTGTTGCTCTTCGGCACGGTGCGGTTTGGCGCGCGGCGGTGGTTTGACCTGGGGTTTTTCAGCCTGCAGCCGTCGGAGTTTGCCAAGCTGGCATTCATTCTGGCCCAGGCCCATTTCCTGAGCCGGCCGGTCGAGGAATTGCGCGTTCTGCTGACCTTTTGGAAGTCACTGGGCCTGATGCTGTTGCCCTTCGTGTTGATCCTGAAGGAACCCGACCTCGGCTCCGCGCTGGTGTTGTTGCCGACCGGGCTGGCCATCTTGTTCGTGGCCGGAATCCCCCGGCGGTACTTGGTGCGCCTGCTCGGCGGCGTTGGTATCCTGGGGGTCCTGTTCGTGGCGGACGTGCTGTTTGCCCCGCCGGCTTGGCAGATCAAACTGGAGGACTACCAGCGGCGCCGGTTGCTGGTGTACTTCGGCAAGGAAGATGTCCCGCCTCCCGGTGCGCCCAAGGCGGAACAAGAACGCCTGCGCAAACAACAGTTTGACGATTCGCACAACGTGCGGCAGGCGTTGATTTCCGTCGGCTCCGGCGGGCTGACGGGCAAAGGCTGGCGGCAGGGCACGCAAAATGCCCTGGGCTTCCTGCCGCGACCAGTGGCACACAACGATTTCATTTTCTCCGTCATTGCCGAGGAGAAAGGATTCGTCGGGAGCGTGATCGTGCTTGCGCTCTACGGGGTGGTTCTGTTCTCCGGAATCAGAATCGCCGGACAGGCGCGCGACCGCCTGGGCAAGATGATGGCGGTGGGCGTCGTTGCGCTCATCTTCAGCCATGTCTTCATCAATATCGGCATGAACATTCGGATAATGCCTGTGACGGGCGTGCCACTGCCGCTGTTAAGTTATGGCGGGTCATCAGTGCTCGGCTCGTTGATCGCCATGGGCATCCTGCAAAACGTGTATATCTATCGAAAGGCCTATTAATATGAATGACAGAAATTTCTCTCGACGCCGGCGCGGCATGCGCTTTCGCCCCAGTCGCGGTATTGGTCATGGGCAGCAGCAGCCGGACCGCGAAGCGGCACAAGCCAGGGCGGAAGCCGTTGGCGGCCCCCCCACCCCGGAAAAGGTGTATGAGTATCGGCACGCCCACGAAATCGATCGGGCGGAGAATATCGCCGCCGGGCTGCCGCCGGAGGGATTGCCCAAAGAAGCGCTGGCACCGGTTGATAAAAGCAAGTTCCGCGAGCCGAACCCGCAGGTTCCGGCTCAGGTGGTGGAAGAGAAACCCTTCGAGCCTGTGGCCCTGAAGGAGCAGCCCCGGGGCATTGTCGAATCCCTTCGCGCCGCGGCCACCAACCTGGTCAAGAAGGTCCAGCGCCTGATCAAACCGGTCAAGAGAATCCACAAGGAAGTCGTCATTAACGCTGAGACGCTCGAAACGCGCGTCGCCGTGTCTGAGGAAGGCCGGCTCGAGGAATTCACCATCGAGCGCACGACTGAAGAGAGGCTGGTCGGCAGTATCTTCAAAGGCAAGGTGCGCAATCTGGAAGACGGCCTCAAAGCCGCCTTCGTGGATATCGGGTTTGAGAAGAACGCCTTTCTCCACTATTGGGACATTGTGCCGAACAGCTTCGACAGCGGCGTCGAGATCGTGGATCGCGGCGGCCGCCGGCGCGAGAAGCCCAAGATTACCCAGAAGGACATCCCGCGCCTCTATCCACCGGGCAGCGAGATCATCGCCCAGGTGACCAAAGGCCCCATCAGCACCAAAGGCCCTCGCGTCACCACCAACCTCGTCTTGCCCGGCCGGTATCTCGTCCTGCTCCCGAACTCAGACCAGAGCGGTATCTCCCGCAAGATCGAGAACCAGCAGGAGCGCCAGCGCTTGAAGAAGATCCTGCGCGAACTCGCTATCCCGGACGGCATGGGCGTGATCATGCGCACCGTGGGCGAAGGGCAGCAGAAGCGTTATTTCGTGCGCGACCTGGCCCTCCTGCTCGAAGAATGGAACCAGATTCAGGAGCGCATCAAATCCCAGCCCCTGGCCAGTTGCGTCTTCCAGGAGCCCGACTTGATCGAGCGCACCGTCCGTGACTTCCTGACCGAAGACGTCGAGCGCATCGTCGTGGACAGCCCGAAAGCCTACGACCGGATGCGCGAGATGATTTCCAGAATCTCCAAGCGCTCGGCCGACAAGGTCAAACTCTACACCGACCCGCAGCCGATCTTCGATCGCTTCAATATCACGCGGCAGTTGGAGAACGCCTTCTCCCGCCAGGTGCACCTCAAGAGCGGCGGCTACATCGTGGTGGATGAAACCGAGGCGCTGGTGGCCATTGACGTGAACACCGGGCGGCACAAGGGGGGCAAGGACCAGGAAGCGACCATCCTTAAAGTGAACCTCGAGGCGGCCGACGAAATATCCCGCCAGTTGCGCCTGCGCAACATGGGCGGCCTGATCGTGCTCGACTTCATTGACATGAAATCGCGCCGCGACCAACAGCAAGTCTACCAGCGGATGAAGGAAGGCTTGCGCCGCGACAAGGCCAAGACCCATGTCCTGCCTATCTCCCAGCTTGGCCTGCTGGAAATGACCCGTCAGCGCCACTCCGAGAGCGTCAACGCCGCCGTATACGACGATTGCCCCTACTGCAAAGGCCGGGGCAAGGTCAAGAGCGCCTTGACCATGAGCGTCGAGATTCAGCGCAAGCTGAGCGAAATCCTCAAGAAGCGCTCCCGCGACGAATCCGACTTCCAACTACGCATCGTGGTGCATCCCACCATCCTCGAACGCCTCCGCACCGAGGACGAGAAGCACCTCATTGAGATGGAGAAGCGCTACTTCGGCAAACTCTCCTTCCGCGCCGACCCCGGGCTCCACGCCGAGCAGTTCAAGATCGTCAACGTCGCCAATAACGAGGAACTGGCCAGCGTCGGCAAGTAAACTCCGGGCGCACAAGCAGAACGGGGCGCGATCCGCCAGGACCGCGCCCCATTTCTTTGCAGCCGCCAATGCCTGCCCGCTCTTTGCCAGGAGCTTTGGCGGTCCAGTTGCGCCATCGGGCGTATTTGCCACTACCACCCCATCCCACGCGGGGAAACTGTGAATTCCTTTGGAATTGGCCGGGCCGGACGGCCCGGAATGCGGGTCAGGCTCAGCCCCGGACAATACCCCCCCTCTGTACAGGCTCACCTCACCGTATCCTCTCCCTATCCTCACCGTAGAACCTCTAACTTGAAGTTAGAGGTTCTACGTGCTTTGTTGAAAAGATTATGAGTGCAACTGGGCCCCTACCGCCGGAGGGCGTAG
>CAZDOO010000138.1:0-6684 GCA_964507045.1 uncultured Verrucomicrobiota bacterium
AATCGCTCCACCCTCCTGGAAGTCGTCAAACGCGTGGCGGTTGTCACGACCATCCCGTTCACCGTCGGCGGAGGCATCAAGGACGTGGCTTCGGCTTGCGCAGTCATTGAGGCCGGAGCCAACAAGGTGTCCACCAGCAGCGCCGCTTTTCGCCAGCCAAACGTCATCGCCGAGATGATTCGCGAGTTGGGCGCGGACAAGGTTACCGTGGCTATTGACGTGGACCGGAATCCATCGCTGCCTTCGGGCTACGAGGTGTATATCGACGGCGGGCGCACCGCTACCGGTTCGGATGCGCTGGAGTGGGCTCGGCGGGTCTCCGGGTATGGCGTGCGCTGCATTCTGCCAACCAGCAAAGCCACCGACGGCGCACGTACCGGATTCGATCTGCCACTGATACGCTCGATCGCCTCGGCTACCCAGGCCGAAGTGGTCGCGTCAGGCGGCGCGGGCACCATGGACCATTTCCGCGAAGCCGCGGAGGCCGGCGCTGTCGTGCTCTTGGCGGCCTCCGTCTTCCACTTCGGGCTCATCCGCATCCCCGATCTCAAGACATACCTCCGGGGCTTTGGCTTGAGCGTGAATCTGCCCTCCTAGCCGATCGGACCCTAGAAGCGGCCGCTAACGAAAGAGAATGACAGCCAGCTTCCCCTCCAGGGGTTTGACATGACGTCCAAATCCATCAAGGCGCTTGCCGCCGCTCTCGTTCTCTCCGGCTCCGTCACCTGCCTGTCAGGCGCCGGTGCCGATCCCGCTGGAAACCTATTCCCCGCTCCCGATTTCGGCCCAAACGTCCTGATTCTCGATCCGTCCATGACGAACATCCAGGCTCGTGTGGATGCCATCTTCAGCAAGCAAGAGCGCAGTCAATTCGGCCCCGACCGGCACGCGTTTCTGTTCAAGCCGGGCAGGTATGACTTGGACGTGCAGGTGGGTTTCTACACCCAGGTTCTGGGATTGGGCAGGCTGCCCGACGATGTCGCCATCACCGGCGCGGTGCGATGCAAGGCCCGCTGGATGGCAAACAACAACGCCACCTGCAATTTCTGGCGCGCTGTGGAGAACCTCTCGGTCACCCCAACGCAGGACCGGAATGTCAATGTCTGGGCGGTTTCGCAGGCAACCGCCTTGCGCCGTGTGCACGTAAAAGGTGACATGAATCTCTGGGACGGCGGTTGGTCCAGCGGCGGTTTTATGGCCGACTGCCGGATTGACGGCCAGGTGAACTCGGGCTCCCAGCAGCAGTGGCTTTCACGTAATGCCGAATGGGGTTCCTGGAAGGGCGCCAACTGGAACATGGTTTTTGTTGGCGTGGCGAATCCGCCCCCTGGCCGCTGGCCCCAGCCGCCCTACACCGTCATCGACAGGACACCCGTCATCCGCGAAAAACCCTATCTGTTCATCGATCAAAGCGGGCGCTTCTTCGTGATGGTGCCGGACCTCGCCCCTAATGGCTCCGTGGGAACCACTTGGTCCGGGAATAGCAAAAACGGAAATGCCATCCCCATCGAGCAGTTCTATCTGGCTCGCCCGGAAAAGGACACTGCCGCCAGCATCAACGCTGCCCTCGACTCGGGCAAGAATCTGATCCTGACTCCAGGCATTTACCCTTTGCGGGACTGCATCCGGGTGACACGGCCGCGCACCGTTGTCTTGGGTCTCGGCTATGCAACCCTCCGCCCCGTCAACGGCACTCCTGCCATGACGGTTGCCGATGTCGATGGCGTGAAATTGGCCGGCCTCCTCATCGAAGCCGATGCCCGCAACTCAGCCTCTTTGTTGCAGGTCGGCGAACCGGGCCGCCGCGCTTCCCACGCGGCCGATCCCGTGTTTCTTTGGGATATTTTCTGCCGGGTGGGCGGCGCCCAAGCCGGTCAAGCCGATTGCATGGTTGCCATCTATTGCCATGACACCGTCGGTGACAACTTTTGGCTCTGGCGCGCGGATCACGGCCGCGGCGCGGGCTGGAGTTCTAATCCAAACAAGAACGGGCTGGTTGTGAACGGCGATAACGTCACGATCTATGGCCTGTTTGTCGAACATACCCAGGAGTTCCAAACATTGTGGAACGGGAACGGCGGGCGCGTCTATTTCTACCAATCCGAGATGCCCTACGATCCGCCCACTCCGGAAGCCTGGAAGCACGAAGCCGTCAGCGGCTACGCCTCCTACAAGGTGGCCGACTCAGTCACAACCCATGAGGCCTGGGGTTTGGGCGTCTACTGCGTGTTCTACGCCGCGCCGGTTGTGGCTGACAATGCGATCGAGACACCGACCGCTCCCGGGGTCAAGATGCATCACATGGTGACGATTCGGTTGTCCGGCAAGCCCAACAGCGGCATCCGGCACGTCATCAACGGAACTGGTGATGCAGTGATTACTAACCGGAAGGCCACCGTGGACTGAGCCTTCATTCAGGAACCGCCCTTCGGCGGATCGCCGGGGGCATCGAGCGTTTCCAGCGCCAGGCGCAACGAGTCCACCAGGCGCCTCCCGATTTCGTCATGTTCCACCACCAGGTGGGTTGCCCCGGCCGCCTCCAATTTAGCTGCGGCGGCCCGGTCTTTGGCTCGCGCCACAATCGGCACCGAGGCAGGTGCCACCATTCGAAAGGCCTCGATCGTCCGTTCCGATGTGTTCTCGTCGTCGGTCGCGATGACCATCAACCGGCACTGGGCCGCGCCGGCATGTTTCAGAACCAGCCATTGCGTCATGTCGCCTCCTGATACCGCGTAGCCGCGCTGCCGTCCGCCTGCCACACGGTCCCAGTCCAAATCGAGCGCGGCATAAGCAACCTGCCGCTCGCGCAGAAAGGCGCATACCGCCTCGCCGCAGCAGCCAAAACCGCCCACGATCACCGCTGGCTCGGCAATTTCCAGGAGCGGGACCGTCGGACGCGGCGCGGTTGGGACCGGTTCTGCTTTCCGGCCCCAGTAGTCGGCCAGCTTCGCAAGAAACGGCGTGAGCGCCATGGTGATCGAAATGGTTAGGATGCCCACGCTGGCGTTTTCGGCGTCAATGATCCCCAGGCGCTCGGATTGGGCCGTCAAAACAAAGGCAAATTCGCCGCATTGCGCGCACAGGAGCGCCGTCCGGATGGATGTGCCGGTGGATTTGCGAAACAGCTTGCACAAGAAGTATAGGACCAACGGTTTGATCAGCAGGATGCCTAGTGCCAGCAATAACACGATCAGCCCCTGGCTGCGCAGCACCGCCAGGTTCATGTTCATGCCCACAGCCACAAAAAACAGCGACAGCAGCATCTCCTTCCAGCGCTCCGCCACACTCTCGATTTGGAGCTGGAATTTCGTGCCGGAGAGAAGAAGGCCGACCATGAAGGCCCCGAACGCCATGGACAAACCAACCCATGCCGTCAGCCAGGCAGCGGCCAGCACGGCCATGATCGTGATCACCGCAAAGCCGGACGGGTTCCGATCCAAAACGTTCCTTTTCAGCAGATAGGGCACCGCCACCCGGCCCATCAGCCCGATCGCTGCCAGGGCTGCCACGGTCACTCCCAACCGAGACCACAGCGGGACGGAATGCGACGCTCCCACCAACCCGTCGCTGCGCGCGACAATCGGCACCAACGCCAGCAGCGGAACTGCCGCCAGATCCTGGGCCAGCAGCACCGCCAGGGAAACCTGGCCGTGTTCGCTCCTGAGTTCCTTGCGATCCTCCATGACTGTTAGCACGAAGGCCGTCGACGATAGCGCCAGCACCACGCCGCCCAGCGCCGCGTGCGACCAGATTCGGGCGCCGCAAAAGTGGACAAACAAGGTCAGCGCTCCTCCCGTGGCCACCACTTGGACTAGACCCAGACCCAGCACATCGCCGCGCATCTGCCACAACTTCGCCGGCCGCAGCTCCAGGCCGATCACGAACAGCAGAAAGACGATTCCAAGCTCCGTGAATTCCCGCAGCCCCCCGGCGCTGTCCGTCACTTTCAGGCCGCTCGGCCCCAGAACCGCCCCGGCCGCCAGCAACCCCAAAATGGAACCGAAACCCAGCCGGCGGGAGAACCCCACCGCCAGGTAGCTGATGCCCATGACGAGGATGGCGGAGACAATGAAATGGTGCAGGTTCACATGGCAGCAGACTTCGGGGTTGCCTCCGTCTGCCACCCTCCGCCCAGAACCGAGTAGAGTCGCACCTGGCTGGCGGCCTGCTCCAGGCGGAGGAAGACCAGCGCCTGCTGCGCCGCGAAGAGGGACCTCTGCGCGTCCAGAACCCCGAGATAGCTGTCAATTCCCTTGTCGAAACGGGAGTTGGCCAGCCGGTGTGTCTCGGCCAGCGCTTGGACCAGGGATATTTGCGCCTGGACCTGGAGGTCCACCGTGCCGCGCACCGCCAGGGCGTCGGCCACTTCCCGGAAGGCGCTCTGAATGGACTTCTGATATTCCGTCACCGCCATCTCGCGCTGCACTTTGGCGGCCCTGTGCGCCGACCACGTGCGGGCGTCGAAGATCGGCATCACGATCTGGGGCGCATAGCTCCACACGCCTGACCCTGACTTGAACAGCCCCGAAAGATCGCTGCTCGCGGTGCCTATCGTGGTGGACAGTGAGATGCGAGGGAAGAAGGCCGCCCGCGCCGCGCCGATGTCCGCATTGGCCGCCTTGAGCTGGTTCTCCGCCTGCAATACGTCGGGGCGACAAAGCAGCACCTCCGAGGACAGACCCGCGCTAATCTCTTTGGGGGAGGTTACGCCGCTCAGTGCTTCCGGCAAAAGTTCCCGGGGCACCGGTCTGCCCGCCAGAAGGTTCAGGGCGTTCTCATCCTTGGCCACCTGTTGGGTGTAGATGGCAACGTCCCTCCGGGCTACGTCCAGCGGCGTTTGCGCCCGCAGCAGATCCAGCTCCGGGACAAGCCCAAGCTGGTAGCGGCGTTTGATCAGGTCGTAAGCTGATTGTTGGGCCTTGAGCGTGGTTTCCGAGAGCGTGAGATTCTCGTGGTCCGCCGCCAAAGCCAGGTAGGCATCCGCCACCGAAGACACCAGCAGGATTTGCGCGCCTCGGCGGGCTTGCTCGGTGCCGAGGTATTCTTCCAGCGCGCGGTCCTTCAGACTGCGGATGCGGCCGAAAAAGTCGATCTCCCATGCGGCCACGCCCAGGTTGGCGTCGTACCGTTCCGATGTCATCCGCTTGCCGGAGCTGGAGAGATCCGCGGGCACCTGTTGTCTGCTGCCGCTGCCCGTGGCGTTCACCACCGGCAACAGGGCCGCCCGCTGGATGCCATACATAGCCCGCGCGCGTTCCACGTTCAAGGCGGCCAGCCGCAAATCCAGGTTGTTTGTGAGCGCCAGGCCGATCACTTGCCGCAGTCTCCCATCGACAAGAAACTCCTGCCATCGCACGTCCGCCGGTCGCGGAGCGTTGGTGCTTGCCCGCGCGTCGACATACGCCGCCCCGCTTGGCCACGTGGCCGGAACGGGGGCTTCAGGCCGCGCGTACTTTGGCGCCATAGTGCAGCCGGCCAGGGCCATGGCAATCCCCGCCAGTAGTAGTAGGTGCTTGTTCATGTTAGCGATTCCCAGATGGAGTTGGCGTTGCGTTGGCGGTGGCGGCCGTCGGCCGGCGCCTCCCGAATGTCTTTTGAATCATCACAAAGAAGAGCGGCGCGAACAGAACCGCCAGCACGGTGCCGGTGATCATGCCCCCCAACACACCCGTGCCGATCGCGTTCTGTGCGCCCGCCCCGGCCCCGCCGGCCAAAGCCAGCGGCAACACGCCAAAACCGAAAGCCAGCGAGGTCATCATGATGGGACGAAACCTCAGCCTCGTTCCTTCCAGCGTCGCCTCCACCAGTCCTGCGCCTTGTTGCAGCCGGGCTTTGGCGAACTGCACGATCAAGATGGCGTTCTTGGTGGTCAGCCCCAGCGTGGTCAATAGGCCAATTTGGAAATAGACATCGTTCGGCATCCCTCGCAAGGTCGAAGCGACCGTGCCGCCGATCGCACCCAGCGGCAATACGAGCAGAATCGCGACGGGAATGGGCCAACTCTCGTACAGAGCCGCCAGGCAGAGAAATATCATCAGCACTGAAAAGGCGTAGAGAGGAAGTGTCTGCCTCCCCGCTTCGCGCTCCTGGTAAGAGAGTCCCGCCCAATCGAAGCCGAACTGCCGGGGCAGCTTCGAGGCATACTCCGCCATCGCCTCCATCGCTTCCCCCGAACTTCTCCCCGGGGCCGGTTCTCCCCATAGGTTGACGGACGGAAAGGCATTGTAGCGCTCGAGCTTGGGCGAACCGTAAGTCCAGTGCCCGCTCGCCAGCGAGGAATAGGGAACCATCTTCCCCTCCAGGTTGCGCGCGTAAAGTCTCTGCAAATCCTCCGGCAGCATGCGGAAGGAGGCGTCCGCCTGGATATCCACATGCTTGACCCGCCCGTCCTTGATGAAGTCGTTGACATAGGCGCTGCCGAACGAGATGGAAATCGCTTCGTGCAGAGCGGACAGGGGCACCCCCAGGCTCCCGGCCTTCTCCTCATCCACGTCAATCTGGTACTGCGCCACGTCCTCCAAGCCGTTGGGGCGGACCCGGGTCAGGCGCGCGTCCTTGGCCGCCATGCCCAGAATCTGGTTGCGGGCTTCCATGAGCTTGGCGTGGCCCGCGCCGCCACGGTCCTGCAACTGGAAATCGAAACCTTTGGCATTGCCCAACTCGACGATCGGCGGGGGGGCAAAC
>CAZDOO010000139.1:0-4264 GCA_964507045.1 uncultured Verrucomicrobiota bacterium
GCGTCCGCCAGCATTCATGCCATCTATCAAGCCCGCGCCGTCAATAGGCAACAGTAATTTTTTGCGGAGGGCTTTTGTGCTTCCGCGTAGCGGTCCTCGGGGCGGGAACTCCAGCCTTCGCCAAGGCTACGGCTCGGCGAGCCGGCTGAGTGGTTGTTGGCCGCACGCGCAGCAAGCTCTGTAGGAGCGCTATCTTTGTAGGGCTCGCGGACATGGAATCCAAATCTGAGCCCCGGAGGGGCGGCATCTGGTTGGCCGTGGGCGATTATACCGCTCCTGCGGAGCTCCAACTGGCGGCTGGGTGGGCGGTTTGCTACAAAGATAGCACTCCTACGGAGTTGGGGGCGGCGGCTTGTCGGGCTGCGGGCAGAACGGCCAACCTCTGTCAAGCCCGCGCCGTCAATAAGCAATAGTTGCGGAAGGCATATTAGTGCTTCCATTTATCAGACCTCGGAACGGAGCCCTGCCGGGGCGATGGCGATGGTGATGGAGTCTTTGTGGACATCGAGGCCGAGACGGAGTGTAATAGACTGCATGGTGTGGATGTGGGTGCGTAATTCAGTTAATGAATCAGGACGCATACTTCGCCACGAGCGAGGACGTTCTTGCGGCTCTGCCCACTCGGGCAACCCGCGATACCCATGAACGGCAACCCCACCACTCCTTTCAACCCTTTAACCCACGGCGGCGGGTGGCCCGTCAGCCATAAGGTCTCGACGTAAGCGTGAACGCTGCCCCTTCAATTCTGGTGGAGTAGCGGACCTTTACGTCGGTTGGTGCGTGGAGACGAGCTTTGCTAGGGCAGGTGCAGGCGATAGTAGGCGGGGCCTGCGGCGGTGTTGGTGTGGACGAAGTTGTCCGCGAAGGTGACGATGCCGTCGGTTGCCGGCGACCAGCCGGCCGCGGCGCCTAGCGCGGTGGATTGCTCCAGCACAAAGCCTTCGGCTGATGTCGGCCACGACAGAATGGACTGATTGCCCAAAGAGCTGAATTGCAGCGTGGGCGGAACGACGCGTGTGGTGCGAATCAGGTTGTTGGCCGCGTCTGCCACGTAAAGGAAGCCTTCAGCGTCGAGCGCGAGGCCGGCGGGGAAATAGAACCGGGCGCTGTCACCGGTGCCGTTGGTGTTCCCGGCCAGGCCAGCTAATCCAGCTACTGTGCTCACCACCCAGTTCGTGCCGGCGGGCGAGACTTTTCGCAGGGTCTGGTTGCCGGAATCGGCGACGAACAGGTCGCCGTTGGCGGCGATGCTGATTCCCTGCGGCAGGTAGAAGCGGGCGGAGCTGTTGGTGCCGTCGGCGCTGCCCCAAACACCGGCGAGACCCGCAATGGTGGTCACTTTGCCGGCGGGCGTGATCTTGCGCAGTGTGTGGTTGAACATGTCCGCCACGAACAGATTGGTGGCGCTGTCCACGGCGATGCCTGCGGGGCGATTAAAGCGGGCCTTGCTGTTCGTGCCGTCGGCGGCGCCAGGATTGCCGGCCCGGCCCGCCAGCGTGCTGACCAGGCCGGCGGGGGTGATCTTCCGGATGGTATGATTCCACGTGTCCGCCACGTAAAGGTTGCCGCCGGAATCGGCCGCCAGGGCCTCGGGGTGGTAGAACTGCGCGCCCGCACCCGCGCCGTCGAAGCTGTTAAAGCTGCCCGCCGATCCGGCTAGAGTGCTGACGGCGCCTGCCGGGGTCACAACGCGAATGGTGCCGTTGGCGGTGTCTGCCAGGTAGAGCTGGCCCGCGCCATCGGCGGCGATGCCTTGCGGGCCGTAGAAGCGGGCATCGGCGCTGCTCTCGTCGGCACTGCCATAATCCCCAGCCAGCCCGGCCAGGGTGCTCACGCTGCCGGCGGGTGAAATCTTGCGCACGGTGCTGTTTTCAGTGTCGGCGACATAGACGTTGCCGGCGTTGTCAGTGGTGACGCCAGCCGGGAGGCTAAAGCGGGCGTTGCTGCCGTAGCCGTTAGTTGCGCCGGCAGTTGCGCCGCCCGCCAGGGTGCGGATGGCGAGGGCCTGTGCGCGCGTGCCCGTGGCGCTCGCCAGCGTCAGCGCGAGCGCGGCAACCAGTTGAAACAAAGGGGGCTTCATGCGCTTAGTTCCAGTTTGGGCGATACACGATGCCGGTCGAGTCTGTTCCGCCACGGCCCTGGACGGAGGCTGCCAGCTTGTAGGTCGCACCCGGGCGTCGCGCGGGCAGGCGCAACGCATAAACCGGTCTCAAGGGGGTAACCCCGGTGAAACCCGCGTGCGTGTCCCGATCAATCTCCACGCCGTTCTCGAGCAGGGCGGCCCACGCGATGTCCAGGCCGTCGCTGCCCGTTTTCCAGCAGAAGCTGACATCAATTTCGCCGGCGTTTGTCACGCTGGCCGTGATGTCCCAGGTGAGAGTGGAGTAGCTGGCGGGCGTTTGGGCGGGAGTCCACGTGCCGAGCTGGGGCGGTGTGGCGCTGGGATTGTAGTTTACCCCCATTTGTGTGAGCCGTTGCTTGTGAACTACGAGGCGATTCGTGAAGTCCGTCCAGTTCTTTAGCGCTGCGGAGGTCCAATCCACTTCGGCGATCGCCGACAGGCGCGGGTACATTCTGAACTGCATGTCTAACAGCGAGGGAATCCACTCGGACCAGCAGGGGCCTTCGGCTCCAAGAATGTAATTCGTGTAAGCGGCGGGGAGATTCGCTGGAATGGGTTCGTAAGCGTACACGCTGGACAGGGGCGCATAGCCCGACTGTGCTGGCGGCTCGTTGGACCAAACCACACCTTGGCCGGCAGAACCGCCGGTCTCGTACTTGTTGATGTAGAGCGTCGAGCTGGAGGCCATGACGACATGTTGCCGGTTGGTGGCGGCCTGCACGGCCCGGGTGTCCAGCCAATCCATCAGTGCGGCATTGGTCACCAACCCGCCGTTCATGATCTCGCTCCACCCTATCATCGTGCGGCCCTGGCCCTGAATCCAGTTGGCGATCTGCTGAGCGAAATGACCCTGGTACTTCTGCATGTTCGTGATGCCCAGGCTGTTGGTCAGGGCCTGGTCGAGCGGACATCTCAACCAGTTGGTGAATCTCACCTCGTCCCCTCCAATGTGGATGTAGGGGCTCGGAAACACGTCCATTACCTCGGTGAGCACGTCCTTCAGAAAGTCCATCGTCTCCGGGCGGGCGATGCAGAATACCCCGCCGATATAACTCGTGACGTTGAGACTGTAGGGACCATTGTAGCAGGTTGGGCAGCCGCAGGCGAATTGCGGATACGCGGCCAAGGCCGCTGACGAGTGGCCCGGCATCTCGATTTCCGGCACGACCGTGATATGCCGTTGGGCCGCGTATTCGACAATTTCCCGCGCCTCCGCCTGCGTATAGAAGCCGCCGTAGTTGGTGCCATCCCAGCACAGGCTCGCGTGCGGGTTCAGATTCCACATCATGCCCGTGCGCCAGGCGCCGACGTCGGTGAGCAGCGGCCACTTCTTAATCTCCAACCGCCAGCCCGAATCGTCGTCCAGGTGCCAGTGGAACACATTCAGTTTGTGAAACGCCAGGCTATCAATCAGCTTCTTTACCTCGTCCTTGGTGAAGAAATGGCGCACGCTGTCCAGCATGAACCCTCGCCACGGGAAGCGCGGCCAGTCGCGGATATAGACGCAGGGCGCCGTCCACGGCACGCCGGTCACTGGGCGCGGGCCATAGACTTCCGGCGGCAACAGTTGCAGCAAAGTTTGCACGCCATAAAAGAGTCCCGCCGCCGCCGGGGCGCGGATCACCACCGAGTTGGTGGCCACTGTCAATTCGTAGCCTTCCGCGCCGAAGGTCGCCAGGGCGCCGTTGGTGGTCAGGAGGATCGCTTGCGGCACCGGGCCAACTCCTGCGTTGGTGCCCACCTGAAACCGGTAGCCCGTGGATTTGAACAGGTGCATCGCGAGATACTCGCCGCTTTCACGTCCGACTCCATCCACCAGGATTACCGTTGGTGCGGGGGCGGGGATGCCGGGGGTTGCCTGGGGCGGACACAGGGTAAATGAACCGGCGTTGGTTTGGAGAACCTGCGGCAGGGGTACGAGCGCGGGCGGGGCGGCCAAAGCGGACGCCACTACAAGCAACCATAGCATGCTGGCAGCGCGGAGTTTCATGGAATACGCAGGTGCATCATGCTGGCTTACAAAGATAGTATTGAGCTTAGCCCAGCTGGCCCGACAAGACAAGAGCGGGGCGAAACAGGAGGACGGGCCGTTTTGCCTCAAAAAGATTGTTACCCGGGAGGGGAAAAGATGGTGGAGCAAGC
>CAZDOO010000140.1:0-3882 GCA_964507045.1 uncultured Verrucomicrobiota bacterium
CAACCGGAACGATTCCAGCCCCCGGTCGGGTAACAGTTACTTTTGAGGCACGGCGGGGCCGGCTAGAGCACAGTGGCGGCAATGAACGCCTGGATGTTCTGAGTGCTGACCCCCGGCGGCATCCCGCCGGCGCAGGAAAGCATTAACCGGGACTTGTCCGGTGTTTCGGCCAGGAGTTTCTTCACCGCTGCCTGAACGTCAGCCGGCGAGCCTTTGGCCAGCACGTCGCGCGGGGGAATATTGCCGAGGATCGTGAGCCGGCCGCCCGACATTCGGCGCAGTTCCGCGAGGGTATTGAAGATGCCCGGGTTGTAGAGGTTGATGCCGATCCCGGGATAGCAGCCGATGGACTTGGCGCACGCGGCGTCGTTGTGGAAGAACTTCACCGCCTCGTTCCCGGCGTAGAGCTCTTTGAAATAAGGCAGGCCGAATTCCTTGAAGTCCTCCTCGCCGATGAAGCCCACGATGTCATCCAGCAGGAAGATGCCGTCAATGGTGGGGAAGGTCTCGCGCTGCAGTGCATGCCACTTCTTGAGGAACTGCGTGATCGTGCGCAGCAGCTTATGCGCCTTGACCGGGTCGGTCTTGAGGGCCATCAGGAATTCCGTGGTGCCCATGAGGAAGGTGGCCACGTTGAGCGGGCCGCGCGAGACCGAGAAGCGGATTGTGTGGCCCAGGTCCTCCATTCGCGGGCGCGCGTGCTTGAGCCGGTTCAACATGAAGGGCAGCAGGCCGTCGGTGGCGGGGTTCGGTTCGGCCAGGCCGGCAATTTGCGCGACGTCGTGGATGACCTTGTCGGCAAAGGGGAATTCGTTTCTGGGGAAGCTGCACTTGGCGCCGAAAGCCGAAGGCTCGGTGCACATGCCGAACTCGGACCAGAAGCCGGGCAGGAAGGTGACTTCCGGGAACGTCTCAATGGCTTTGCGGTTGGCGTCGAACCACACAGCCTCGCTGGAGAGATAGTCGAGAATGTCCACGCCAAACCAGTTCGGCAGCCAGGGCGAATCAATGATGAAGCCGATCGGCGGGGAGGCCAGGGCCTGGCCCCGGATGACGGCCAGCAGATCGTTCCATTGTCGGTCAGTCATAAGGTCTGAGCGCGTGGCCTGGGCGCAGCCGGCAACGCCAACGGCGCCGGGCGCGGCCAGAAGCGGCCGCAAAGCCCGGCGCCGTGCGGTGGTGAAATGACCGCCTGCGCGTTTCGCAGGCGCCAGCTTAGAACCGCTTGGTCAGCGTCAGGGTAAACGTGTGACCTTGCAAGCGGCTTTCCGCCATAAACTCGTAAGCGTAGCGGAAGGACAATCCCAGCATCTGCTTGGGGAAGAAGGCGCTGATCTCAGGGCCCACGCCCGCGACCCGGTCGCGGTCCACTGCGGAAGCGTCGGTATCCGAGGTGACCTGCTGCTGGTAGTAGGCGATTGCGCCGACATCCACGGTCTTGGAGACGCCGTAGCTTAAGCCGCCCTCGACGGTGTAGGCCTGGCCCGGAGTGATGTCGGTATCCTTCTGCTCCTGGTTAAACTCGTAGCGGTTGAGGACGGAGAACGCCCAGCGCTTTGCCTCGTCCGGGTACCAAGTGGCTCCGGCGGTGAGCATTTCCCCCCAGTATCCGCTTCCGGCCCAGGTCGGGTTGTCCTTCGAGAAATTGCCCGTCGGGGCCCAGACGCCCACCCCCACGGCCAGGTCCCACTGTTTCAGGTGCCATGACCAGGTGCCCTCGACGAAGAGATCGCCAATGCCGAAGGTTTGGTCGTGGAAGGGTCCGTTCGGGGTGTTGGCCTTGAGTTCGGTGTACTTCAGCGGCACCAGCGCATCCACGCCGAGATAGCCGCCGAGCAGCTTGGTGTCCGTAATCCAGAGCAGACGGGGCACGTTGGCATAGACGTAAGCCCGGGCGTCTGCCGCGCCGACCTTATGACCCGAGGCGTCATTGACCTGGTTGGCGCAATAGAACCAGTTGTAATCCCGGAGATAGAAGCCCGGCGGCGGCAGCGTGGCGGCTTTGATGCCTTCCAGCCCGGGCGCATAGTGGGCTGTGGGCTGGGCTTGGACTAGAACTGGGAGCGAGAGCAGCCCTGCGATCAGCAGGCTGCCGAGTGATTTGGTCAGGTGAGCTTTCATACGGCTAAGGATGGTTGTGTTGGTTGTGTCTAGGTTTCTGGTTGAGTGACTAAACGTCCTGCATTTTGCCGGTCTGGTAGGTTTCGTAGGCGCTCAGGTCGAGCAAGCCGTGGCCGGAGAGGTTGAACAGAATGACGCGCTTGCGGCCGGCTTCGCGCGCCTGGATCGCTTCCTGGATGACCGCCGCGATGGCGTGGGAGGATTCGGGCGCGGGCACGATGCCTTCGGTCTGCGCGAACAGGGTTCCCGCCTCGAAGACTTTCGTCTGGTGATAGGCTTCGGCGTCCATCAAGCCGAGCTTGAGCGCGTGGCTGACCATTGGGGCCATGCCGTGGTAGCGCAGCCCGCCGGCGTGAATGGAGGGCGGCATGAACTTGTGACCGAGGGTGTACATCTTCAGCAAGGGGGTCATCTCGGCGGTGTCGCCGAAATCGTAACGCAGCTCGCCTTTAGTCAGCGTCGGGCAAGCGGACGGCTCGACGCCGACAATCCGGTAAGCCTTCTTTTCCTTGATCTTTTTGCCGATGAAGGGAAAGGCCAGGCCGGCGAAATTGCTGCCGCCACCGCAGCAAGCGACAATGGTGTCGGGCTCCTCGCCGGCGATTTCCATCTGCTTGATGGCTTCCTGGCCGACGACGGTCTGGTGGAGGCAGACATGATTCAGCACGCTGCCGAGCGAGTATTTGGTGTTGGGATGCTTGACCGTGTCCTCGATAGCTTCGCTGATGGTGATGCCGAGGCTGCCCGGGCAATTGGGGTCTTCGGCGAGCATTTTGCGGCCAAACTCCGTCTGGTCGCTGGGGCTGGGATGGACGGTTGCGCCCCAGGTGTGCATGAGCATCCGGCGATACGGTTTGTGCTGGTAGCTGACCCTGACCATGTAGACATTGCATTCCAACCCGAACAGCTTGCACGCCAGCGCCAGCGAGGCGCCCCATTGTCCCGCGCCGGTTTCGGTCGCCAGCCGTTTGGTGCCGGCGACTTTGTTGAAATAGGCCTGCGCGACGGAAGTGTTGGGCTTGTGGCTGCCGGCGGGGCTGGCGCCCTCATATTTGTAGTAGATATGGGCGGGGGTCTGGAGCGCCTTTTCGAAACGCACCGCGCGCAGCAAGGGCGTTGGCCGCCACAGCGCATAGATGTCGCGAACCGGCTCGGGGACTTCGACCCAGCGGTCGGGGCTCATCTCCTGCTGGATGAGGTTTTTCGGGAAGATCGCCTCGAGCGCCTCTGGCGGAATGGGCTGCTTGGTGCCCGGATGCAGGGGCGGCGGCAGCGGTTCGGGGAAATCAGCCAGCAGGTTGTACCAGCTCTTGGAAATGTCAGCTTGTGTCAGGTCAAAACGTGTTTGCATAGGCAATCCAGATTAGTTGTCAAACAGTGAACCGCGAAAAGCTAGGGATTACCCGGCTTCAGGTCACGCACAATTTTTGCGATCTTCGGGTGCGGCGCGGTTCATTGCTCAATCCATTGGCGGGATTCTCCATCAGGGCTGGTGTCTGGCGGAACTGCCTTTATCGGCAAACGGATTAGTCTCCGCGCCACCGGGCGTAGGCGCCAACTTAGCCACCCAAGCGGCAACGCAGGGTGCCCGTCCCCCGGGCTCGGCGATGCGGAAACTTGCGAAATCCCAGGAATTTCCAGTGCCCGGCCAACTTCCGAAGTATTGCAGCATCCACCCCTGCTTCCGGCTCTCCCCACCGTCTGCTCACCGTCACCCCTCCGTAGCACCTCTCATAAATTATGAGAGGTGCTACGGAGGGG